>CAVSHO010000010.1:0-260000 GCA_963727825.1 Ignavibacteriota bacterium
TATCCAAGCGAATCTATTGTTGCATTTAGTGCTTTGTTGGAATACAGAACTTGCACTTGCCATTTATCTAATCCGATCGAAGCACCTATCCCCCGGAAAAAAGAATTTTCGTCGGATGAAAGGTGCGGATGAATTCCGCCGCCATTTTTCCTTGCAGGTGCAATAACATCGTTTCCCTTTACAGACGCTGATGCATTCCAAAAGATCAATCCTTCAGCGTCCTCCATCTGATAATCCCCAACTATGAAGCGCGCAGCGAGTGATGGCACGGAAAAGCTGGTGAAATAAGTTAATAAATTTGTGAGGCTTCGTTCTCCGGGATCTTTTTCAGTCAACACGCCAACTTCCATATCAGAAATGATAGATGATAAAAACGGTTTATTTTCATCAAGCGAAAGATGAAATCGGTTAAGCACTTTTGCCGGCGAGCCCGGATACGCGCCATTGAGATATCCTTGCTGCTTTTCAATTTCTGTCGATGTCCTGCTGATAAAAGAGGCGTTAATGTCTGAACTTTCATTTCTTTTTTCAATTCTTACAAACTTACGAATAAAGGAAAGAAACTCCGGTGTCACTCCTTCGATCCCTAAAAGTTCATCTATAGAAGTAAATCGTTTATGTTTGCGCCTATCAATAATACGGGATACAATAAGATTTGACATTGCCGGAATTCGATGCAGCTCTTCTGCTGAAGCCGTATTAAGATTAAGCGGATTGTCTTCAAGTATAATCGTTTCTTCAGCCGCAGTAGAATTTTCATCAGCTTGAATATTAGTCTCTAATATTTTTTCCCATTGAATGTCTTCCCATAAATCCGACGTATCTGCTGACGATAGCTCTTGCCCATTGGCAAGAGATACAACAGCAGTACTAAATAAGATAAATGCAAAAGTGCGCATAGTTACTTACTGATGTTTTGCAATGGTTATTCTTTATTAAAGGATTATAGTCTTTTATATTTGTCCACCTCCCCTTTTTCCTCTCCTCAAATGAGGAAAAAGGGGATATGGAGTGGTGTTATTTGTTCTGTTACATTTCATATTCAAAAGCGCATAAAGATGATTTTCTGTAATATCATTTATTTATCAAGCTTGAAAGAAAGTTCAATCTGATGAGTCCAGCCGAGATCAGGATGGCTGTAGCCTGCATATCCAAATTCATAAAACGAATATCTGACAGCAAACCCTAATGAATATTTGTCTGGATTATTTGCTACCCCTGCGCGGAATGCAATCACATCAAACACAATTTGCTCTATGCCCATTTTTATACTCGCAGGAAAACGAATATCCTTTTCCATTTCAATTGATACTTTAAATTCGTTAAGGGGGGATAAGCAAGCTCCTAAGCTGCACACTTGCGGCATCTTCTCATCAGTTTTTCCAATAGTTGCACCGGTAATGTTATTTATATCGAACCCAACATCGACGTTCTTCAACACACGAGCAATTATTCCTCCATTTATGGAAAAATTGCCGGCAGTGCCATATCGATCAATATCTAGCCGTTGATATTGAAAACTTAATCCTCCTGAAATATTTCCATCAATTTTTGAGGCGACTGCCAGTCCAAATTCTGTTTCCTTATATAAATCGAAACCGAATTTCTCCACTTTAATTCCAATTGTCGCAAATGAAAAAGGCCTCGCTGCCGCAAGAGCTGTTGTCTGCAGTTCCTGTAATCCGAACTGTTGCGGAACAATAAACGCAGAACATTGAAAGGCGGTCAAGCTAGCGAGGCCCGCCGGATTGTAGTTGATCGCCCAGCAATTATCTGACAGCGCTGTAAAGGCATTTGCCATTCCAATCGCTTTTATGCCCAGTCCATTATTTTCTAATGCAAAAAGGTGTGGATAATTGGTGAGCAAGCAAGCGATAATTGCGTAACCTGACCTTTTTACTTGCCGAGGCAGTAGAATTTGGGTATATTTTTTTAATCTAAACATGGAATGAGCCCCCTATGAAAAATTTTGAAGCCGTAGCCCTACTTTTCACTCTCTTATTAGTCGCGACACCTCTCCTTAATTCTCAAGAACTCAACTGCACTGTCACGATCAATATAGAATCTATCCAATCAGCTCAGCGCGGCTATTTGCGAACTTTCGCTCAGGATATTGAGCGTTATATGAATAACACACGCTTCACCAACGAAGACCTTGACGGAGAAAAAATCCAATGCAGTTTGGATATTTTTTTTACATCGGCTACAAGCAACAATTATTATCAAGTACAGGTTGCCGTGTCAAGCCAGCGCCCAATTTATATCGGCGACGAAAAATCCGACCGCACAACACTCGTTATGCGAATTATGGATAATAATTGGAACTTCACCTACACTCCTAACCAACGCATTAACCATGACGAAATGGTTTTTGATCCTTTGACAGGATTTCTTGATTTCTATGCGTATCTAATTATTGGATATGACCTGGAAACCTACGTCCCTATGTCCGGATCTCCCTGTTTTCAAAAAGCGTTAAATACAGTTCAACTTGCATCTAACTCATCAGCAGCAAAAGATTGGCAGCAATCTTCTTCCGGATATAATAAGTTTGGTATTACAGATGAACTTTCTAATGTAAAGTTTAATGCCTTTCGCACCGCATTTAACAATTATCATTTTGATGGCATTGATTTACTGGCAACAGACTCGAAAAAAGGGCTTGATAATATGCTCGCAGCTATCGCGTCAATCAATGATATTCGCCTTCATCAAAATTCTACTAGTGTCGTTGTGAAACAATTTTTTGATGCAAAGTACAAGGAAATTGCAGAAGCCTTCCAAGCTTACCCCGACCGCAGTGTGTATGAAACGCTATCCACGTACGATCAAGAACACCGGTCCACTTATCAAGAATGGAAAATGAAATAGTAGTTCGCCGTCATTCCTGCACTAACTGAATTGTCTTCATGATATCACCGACCTGAAGACAATCAACAATTTCCATTCCTTTTACTACTTTTGCAAAGATAGTGTAGCGTCCGTCAAGATGCGGCGTAGAAATATGAGTGATGAAGAACTGACTTCCCTCCGTATCCTTTCCGGCACTTGCCATGCCGCAGCTCCCACGCTCGTAATTAGCCGTTGATATTTCTGTACGCATTTGATATCCTGGACCACCCCAGCCATCGCCTCGAGGATCGCCTCCTTGGACTACAAAATCCGGCACTACACGGTGAAAACACAAACCGTTATAGAATTCCTTCTTGATCAACTTCACAAAATTCAATACCGTGAATGGTGCTTGCTCTTTCATCAACTCAAGTATAATTTCACCACGATTGGTTACGATGCGAACGCGTTGGTTCGGTTTGACACTTTCAAGAATATCCCAATCTTCTTCAGTTCTGCTTGTAATCGTTCGATGAGGCAATCTGTTTGAATAATCATTACCTGTGATACGGCGCAAAGATGCGGCGGCTTCATCGGCGACCGATCGTTCTGAGTCCGATAATTCTTTTTCTAAAAATGGAACAGCATGCACGCTGTTCATATTTCCTAATGCTTGAAGTATTGCCTGCTTCGCTTCTAAATCATCATTATGAGTAAGATTTCCAAATGCAGAGATAAATTCATAAATAATCTGGTCAGTAAGCCCGGCATCCTTAAAATTACTAAATACCATCGTATCGGCAAACATATTGGCGACAATAGACGTGATTCCTATATCATTTTTTGCCAGTGCACTTTTTGCCTCCTTAAAAATATCTTTTAGTAAATATTTACTTTCATTTGAATCGAGATCAAGTTTATTTTTAACTGCCGGATTGAGCATTGGTCTAATAAAATCCCAAGCCGCCATTGCAACGCGATTCGATTCGTGATTAAGATTATGACGAAGTATCGTGAGATGTTCCTTAGTTATTTGTTGCGCGATTCCTTCCAGCAGTTTAGCCTTCAGCCGCGAAGCGACTTGACTACTGGCAAGCCAAGTATAAAACGACTCAAGTTCTTTTGGAAAATGTTTTCCCAGCGCAACAAGTGCCTCTCCACGCACAGCCTCATTTTCATTACTATCATTTGCAAGACCGTGCAACGTTGATCGCACAGAATCGAATAAATCTGATTGCTCAACAAGCGGAAACGGCGAGATGCTAAATGCTTGCAGAGCGACAATTTTGATGTGATTATTCTTCATTGAAAAATATTCAAGATATTTCGACAGCATGTTGTCAGTCGTTTTAGAAAGAGCCGCGCATGCGCGAACTATTTGAACCCACACATGCCAATCATTAAATTTCTTCTCTGTATTTTCAAGAGTATCTAAGATTTCTTGCGAATCTTTCGATTTCGATCTTCCGAGCAGCGTCGCCAGATGCATTCGAATACCTGGATTATTATTTTCAGCCAACGAAATTAGTTCTTCGCTGTGTTTCGATATTTCCAGATCAATTAATCCGTTTGGCGCTGATCTCCAAAGAGCAAATAGCGCAGCGGAGCACACTTCCGGTGAATTGCTGCTTGCATACTCGAAGCATTTCCAAATAGACCGCTCTGTTCTAATTTGACGAATTGCAAACCGTTCGATACACATTGCAAATTCTTTTTGAGGAAGTCTTATCAAATCCAGTTCATTGAGAGCAAGAAGCGAATCCAGGAATTTGGGAGAGCCGCATTTACCTATCGCCTCTAATATTCTTGCAATGACTTTTGCATCCTTTTCGGACGAGATTGCAGAAAGCAATTTACCGGCTGATCTCTCTGTTCTAATTTGTCCCAATGCAAGCGCTGAAGCTGCGCGGACTTCTCTGTCATTATCTCCTAATGATATTGCAAGTTCTTCAACTGTTGAAGAATCCTGCAGGTTTGCAAGTGCAATCGCAGCACGATATCGTAGTTGAACATTTTGATCTTTTAGATAGGAAGTAAGTTTTCCACTGCCTAAAGAGCGTTGATCTTGCAGTTGAAGAATTTCACGTTCACTCGGAGAAATCGGTTGTGCGTTTTGAGGAGAATAAAAAAATAATACAAGAATAATCAATGCTAATTTCTTCACAATCTTTTTTCCTGGTTTAAACTCATGGTATCCAATTCTAAACGACTAAGTCCAAACAAACGAACAGAATTCTTTGTTGTAATACGAGCCACTTCTTCTTCAGAAATACCAAGCGCCTCAGCTATCTTACGTCCAATCAACACTATGTTCGCCGGCTCATTTCTTTTTCCACGCAATGGGACTGGCGTCATATATGGAGAATCCGTTTCGAGTAAGATGTTAATAATTCCAATATGCTTCAGTAATTCAATACTATTTGATTTCTTGAATGTAACAATACCGGGGTATGAAATGAAAAAACCAAGTCCGTATACATAAGCTGCTTGTTCTGCTGTTCCCGGAAAACAATGAAATACTCCGCGCATCGGTTCTTTGCCGCTCTCTTTCCAATTTGGATTTGTATTTACAATCTGTTCTACGATAGAGAAAGTATCTTCAGTTGATTCGCGCATATGCACAACAACCGGCAAGTTTTTTCTTACAGCAATTCCTATTTGTTTTTCAAAGAATTTTTTCTGAAGCTCTCTTGGCGAGAAATCATAATGATAATCCAATCCTATTTCACCAACAGCGACTACTTTCCTATGATCGCAAAGTTTTTCGATCTCCGCTAAATCCTGAGAGGCTGCTTTTGATACTTCGTGCGGATGGATACCCACGCATGCAAAAATATTTTCGTGTGTATCAGCAAGCATCACAGCTTCCCGACTGGACTTCAGATCCGTTCCCGGAACAACAATAACGTCTATTCCGGCTTCTCTTGCACGCAAGAGTACGTCATCAATGTCATTAGCATAATCTGCAAAGAAAAGATGGGCATGAGAATCGATGTAGCGTGGTATCATAGTTTGCATCCGCTCGGCAGTCCTCTAATGAAATAATACGTTAATCTTTTATTTTATTCAAGATACTTCTTCAGTTTAGTAACGCGGTTAATCTTGGAATTCTTAGCTCTCTTGTGTATATTTTAGGTAATAGATACCTATAGGCCGACGAGTAAATGAATCTTAAAGCCGATAATTCTATAAGCAGATGAGTGATTAACTCATAGGCTTATTGGCTCAATCTTATAATTGCAGATGACAAATTATCATTTATCCAGTCGGCAGGTATATGAACAAACGTTTGTGCGCTCGCTGTTCGATTCAATTGCACCTCGGTACGATTTTCTTAATCATACGCTGAGTACGGGTATTGATATTATTTGGCGGCAAAGAGCAATTAGGCTGCTTCAACCGATTCGACCGAAACAGATTCTTGATGCAGCCACGGGCACTGCCGACCTTGCTATTGAAGCAGTGCAGTTAAATCCTGAACATATTGTCGGCATCGATATTTCGCCCAAAATGCTTGAAATAGGCCGCAATAAAATTAGATCTCGGAATCTGGAACAACTTATCACGCTTGAGTCCGGTGAAGCGGAACATATGCGTTTCGAGTCAGGTTCATTTGATGTAGTGATGGCGGCATTCGGTGTAAGAAATTTTACGAATCTTGAACTTGGATTGAAAGAATTTTATCGTGTTCTACGCATAGGCGGAGGCGCAATGATCTTAGAATTTTCAAAACCAAGACGATTTCCGATAAAGCAAATGTTTCACATATATTTACGCTACATCCCCCCATTGCTTGGAGGAATCGTTTCAAACAATCGTTCGGCATACGAATATCTCCCAAGCACAATATGGGAGTTTCCTGATGGAGAGGATTTTTGTGGTATAATGCGTTCTGCGGGATTCGCAACTGCGACATGTTTCCCACAGACATTCGGTATCGCTTCCATCTATATTGCAAAGAAAGAATCGTAATCCAAATAATATTTGTCCCTATTGGCAATATTTAATTATTTTGATAAATATTTGTATATGATAAAACAACTTTTCATCATTATTGACTTACAATTGATTTGATTGGTCTATTTAAAATATTTGATGCTCACGTTCACTTCTACTCGAATGCTTTTTTCAAGTTCTTAGTGAAGCAAAAGCCTAATCGCGCAGACATCAATGCTGAGCTGAGGAATATAGCTTCGAAAGGACACATCGAAATCCCCGGTGAAGATCCTGAGCAACTTGCCAAGCGCTGGATTGATATTATCGATAAATGGAAGTTAGAACGACTGATGCTTTTCAGCAGTATCCCCGGAGATGAAGAATCGATCATAAAAGCAATTAAGGTGTTCCCCTCTCGCTTTTCGGGGATGTTTGTGGTCGATCCAAATTCTAATATGTTGATGGAGAATGCCACAAAGCGGATGCAGGAAAACAAATTAAAAGGAGTATTGCTCTACCCTTCGCTTTATCAAATTAATGTCACCGATGAGTGGCTCTATCCTCTCTACAACCTCATTCAGGAATGTAGCGGCATTATTTTTGTACATTTTGGCAAATTGATTATGCGTCCACGAGAGTACACCGGCATCCCTACAATAACGAACGATGAGTTCGCTAATCCTAAAGATTTGATACCAGTAGCAAAGAAATTTACCGGTATTAAATTTATCATTCCGAATTTTGGCTCCGGAATGTTTGAAGAGACTTTAGAAGTTGGGAAAGAATGTCCGAATGTTTATGTTGATACAGCCGGATCAAATTCCTGGATTACCGAGCATCCGACAAAACCTGATATGCGCCGTGTGTTTCAAAAATTCTTAGAAGTTTATACTGCAAAGAGAATCTTATTTGGATCAGCTTCAGGTCTGCTGCCGCGCGGTTACCGCTACGACATTGTAGATAATCAACTCAAATTGGTCCAGGAAATGCGTGTTCCGATACTTGACATTAAGAAAATATTCTACGAGAATATGGCGGGATTGGTGGACGGTATGTAAGAATTTTATGTAATCAACTACTAGTTGGGTTTCTTCGGAAATATAATTTCTAAGTCGTTAATTCTCTTTTACATTACCAACCCATCCGCTTACGATGTTCGCTTATTTGAGCAGTATGATGCCGGGCATGCCACAAATATTGCTGAAGTAAGAAATCGATTGTTAAAACACCATACCGAATATGCCGCCATTGTCTATCGAAGGAATCCGGGCTAAGCGATTCAAATGCATTTGCCCAACGATTACGGATTGCTTCGAACAGAGTCAGTGACAAATCAATTGATGGAGATTTTGCATCGGGCAATTCTGCCCACAATGCTTGTTCTGCCACCATCACATCCGGTACATCTAATGTAAGTGCGTATTTAAGTCGAGGATATGCATTAACATCTGATTCAACGAGATGATGAACAACCTGGGCAAGAGTCCAACCACCAGGACGATATGTGCTGAGGAGTTGATTTTCAGTAAGATTATTAACGGCATTATATAAAAACTTCGGAGCGGTCTTAAACTGACGAATTTGTTCAACTCGAAGTTCAGGTGTTGACTGGACAAACTTAAACCTACCGATTGGATATTTTAATTCTTCTTCTGTTGGCATATTTTGAATCATCTTAGTGATACTGTAATTTCATTACCTTGGGTATAATTCTGAGTACTTGATTTAACCATACGGTGTATTTGACCTGTCCCAGTACCAAATACTTTTTTCACTTCTCTTTGTGCAAATATCTCTCTTTCGGTTCAAATTCATTAGGCCATATATAGCCAGATTCTTTTTTCTCTAGAATTCCAATTCCATCTATTGCTGTGAGGTCAATGGGTCCGTAAATGTGGGGAAATATCTGCGAACTTGATAAATGTGATGTATTGATACCTTTTTCTGATTTTGCACCTTCATATTTAACTTGTGACTTAAGGATCAGAGGTTCAATTCGAAGTAGCAGTAACTCCTCTTTAATATTTCCATAATAATCATTTGCGACAGGGATAACTGAGGATTCAAGTGAACAATGGACAAATCCATCATCCTTCAAATTGCTCGAAATATATTTTATCCCATCAATGCAAGATTGAAACTCTTTTGTTATTCACAATATGGTAAATAATAATAATTTTCTCTCAACAAATTATCCTTCTATGGATGGGGGCTCCGCTAAAAAGATGGCGAACAAGTAAGTCCAGATTCGATCTTCGATCGAATCGAGGATCCCGTACATCGGGACTTAACATACTCGGCTTTCAACTGTCAGCCTGAAGTTGCTAATTAGGCAGCACATTGTTATTTATGATTTTCTCGCACTTCTTCTAATTCCATCATTGTTCGCCATACTGCAACCCACTTATCAGAAATATATTGGAATATCCAAAGATCTCTACCCTTTGATCGTTCCTGATACTTCGCTCGTTCATAAAGCATCTCGAATTGGAAACTCACTACTGCACAATCTCCGATCACGTTTACTTGTTCGTTACTTTCCTGATATTCAAGGACTCGTGCATTTGCACAAAATTCAACAAAACTTGCGAGAAGTGCATCGCGCCCCACTACTTCGCCTGAAAATCCAGGAAACTTCATGACGACATCGGGATGTAAATATTGAGACATTTCAAAAGGAGTATTGGATCGCCATGCTTGATTTATGACAGAAAGCACTTGATGCACCTTGAGTTTTGAGTCTTCTATTTTACTTTCCATTGTAGTAAGTTTTTATTGCTAACCTAACATGTGCCTAGAAACTTATTTGATATCCGGCTGCCTTAAGATCTTTCATCAAACCAAAACTCGCTTCTTCCAACTTTACCGTAATTAATTTTACCAATACACCCGGCATGTTAAATGGAAAGTTAACGTCTGAGTTGTGAAGCACACAAACCTTATTTTTGCCAAGCTTGCCGACAAAATGTCCAATCTCGAACATTGCATATGCAAGATCAGTTGTATTGATAACAAAAAAAGCAAATTTTATCCCCGCATCCATTTGAAGTGATTCCAAGGGAAGCATTTGTCCGTGTTGACGTTCTATAGTAACTTCTTCTAATCCAATTTCATTAAGGAATTGTAACAGTTGAACGCGCAATGGTTCATCTAATTCTCCAATCACGTACACTTTCTTATTCTCTGCGTTAGATGTTATTTGCGTATTTGTCTGTAACTGCGATTCGGCAGGTTTTTTCGAAGGTGGTTTTAAGATGCGCTTTCCACCGGTTTCCGATGATGTAACTGTTGGAGATTCAGTAGTTGCAATGGGAACGGGGGCAGACACAAGATCCGGCGATGCCTTCAGTTTTTCGTACAACTCATTTATACAAGTAAGAATTAAATTCACGGACGATTGATAAAATAATCCGCCGTGTGTATCACCAAGAATTTTCTGTTTGTACGGAAATCCAATCGGTCCTGATGACTCGAGAACTTCTAAACACGTCTTTCGCCACTCAAGATATTTATTTTGCAGGCGTGCATTGTATCCAGAATAATCAAAACCACCGATTGGCGCCAGTTTTATGCCTGTTTCAATTAATTCTTTAAATTGTTTAACAATCACCTCTGACATGTTCCGCCTATAACCAATTTCCCCAACAACTATATTCGCTATACCTTTGAGTTGTTTGATCTATTATCCGATAAAAAGCCCCACAGCAAGTAAAATCGGCGTTGTCAAATTGATAACTACGTTTAGGCCCATCGAGGGAATCAGAGCAGGGATATTTTCAGCATTTTTGTATGCACCTTGATAGGCTTTCCAAGCAGGGATAGCTGTTAAAAAAACAAGCAGGCTGTAGTGAGGTAATAAAACAAAAATCACACCAATTATTACCGAGACATACGCTAACAGTAAAAAGACGCCATATATTACTGCACTGGCTTGCCGCCCTATTGTAATCGGGAAATGTTTACGTCCAATACTTTTATCGGCATCCACATCTGGAAACTGGTTGAGAAGAAGCAAGTCGCTTACAAGAAATGTAGGAACAAGAGAAGCAACGAAGGATATCCAACTGTATGAACCTGTCAAACAGAAGTGTGTCCCCATAACCATGAAAACTCCGAAACCCAATCCAGGCGCTATCAAACACAGGAGTGGATTATATGCCCACCAAATAGTATAAGTTACTAATAAGATCAATCCCATAATACCAAGCGGCAATAAGAGGAAGCCTCTCAGCCATACGAAATAAAACCCCACTACCGCAGTAATAACGAAGGATACTAAAGCAACATAAAGAGTGTTTTGCTTCATTTCCGGATGTGCCGGCAGTGTGCCGCTGCCGCCGCTAAAGGGTGTGCGTTGAGTCTTAGCGTCAAGTCCGCTTTTGAAATCAAAATATTCGTTAAATACATTTACGCTAATATGACTTGCAAGCGCGCCTATAATAATTATAAAAACTTGGACCCAACTTATTGCATGAGTTTGCCAGAAGGCTGTTCCCGCGCCCACAGCAACACACGCAGGTGCCAGGATCAAAAATGGTACACGCATAGGGCCAAGCAATGATTTGATTTTACTCATGCAACACTCCTAAATAATATTGATTTTACCATTCTTTCAAAATGCCGAAACATATTGTTTTGGCATAACGCTTTACTTTACATTTGCTCCTGTAGAAATTTCCGACTGCACGCCAACCAATGTCAAATTGCCGGATTCATCGCTGGCAGCGAGAACCATTCCTTGCGATTCCTGACCCATAAGTTTTGCAGGCTGAAGATTAGCAACAACGACTATTAACTTATTGATCAAATCTTCCGGTTTGTAATACTTTGCGATTCCTGCAATAACCTGCCGGCGTTCGTTGCCAATCTCTACTTGCAACTTCAATAGTTTATCTGATTTGGGCACTTTCACAGCTTCGATAACACGCGCAACACGAAGGTCAATCTTTTTGAAATCATCGATAGTAATTGTTGTTTTTAATGGAGTGATAGGAAGAGACGCTTCTGGTTTTGCCTCACCTTCTAGAAATTTCACTATCTCATCAATCTGCCTGTCTTCTATTTTATTAATAAGAATTTCCGGTTTATTAAGTTGCTGATTATCTTTCAATCTAAATTCAGAAGCAGAATCCCATCCATCATCCCTCGACGTTGTGTCAATATTCAAAAGCTTCCATATTTTTGCAGATGTAGCAGGTGTTACCGGTTCCAGCAGTATCGCAAGCGAACGGGCAATTTGAATTGTAATGTGCAATGTTGTGGCACATCTTTCCGGATTCGACTTAAGTGTTTTCCAAGGTTCATTATCATTGAAATATTTATTTGCTGCCCGCGCGAGGTTCATCACTTCCATTAATCCCTCACGGAATCGATACTGCTCAAATAGTTCTCCGGTTTTAATTGGAGTTTGATTTAAAGTGCCAATTATTTCTTCATCAAGCGCATTGAGTGTGCCAAGTATCGGAACTTTCCCAGCAAAATTTTTATCTACAAAAGCCAGAGTACGATTAACAAAGTTTCCTACGATATCAGCAAGTTCATTATTAATACGTGCTTGAAAGTCTTTAAGATAGAAATCGCTATCGCGTGTTTCCGGTAAATTAACTGCAAGAGCATAACGCAACATATCCGCCGGAAAGAATTTTAGAAAATCTTGAACATCAATTCCCCAGCCGCGGCTCTTAGAAAATTTTTGACCTTCGAAGTTTAAGAATTCGTTTGCAGGAACATTCTCCGGCAGCACATAATGATTAACGTGCGCATCATTCCATGCCATTAACATCGCTGGAAATACTATGCAATGGAATACAACATTGTCTTTGCCGATGAACGCAACATATTTTGTGTCTTCCTTCTGCCAAAACTCTTTCCAAGCATCAGGTTTGTTATTCAAAGATGCCCATTCTTTTGCAGATGAAATGTAACCGAGCACTGCGTCGAACCAGACATAAATAACTTTATCTTCGTATCCTGCTACCGGAACTTGAACGCCCCAATTCAGGTCGCGCGTTACTGCACGATCCTGCAAACCGTCTTTAAACCAGCTCTCGCAGTAACGAAGAACGTTATCCTTCCATCCGTCGCGCTTATTACGTTCATCTATGTATGCCACTAATCTCTGTTGATATTTGCCAAGCGGGAAATACCAATGTGTCGTTTCGCGTACTACCGGAGTTGTTCCGCAGAGTTTGCATTTTGGGTCTATGAGTTCAGCCTGATTCAGCCATGTTCCGCAGTTTTCACATTGATCACCGCGTGCTTGTGTTGACTTACATTTCGGACAAGTGCCTTCCACGTATCGGTCGGCAAGGAACATTTTATCTTTCTCGCAGTAGAGCTGTAGTTCCTTTTTAGCGACAACGATATCGCGATTATGAAATTCTCTGAAGAATTCCTTTGTGGTCTCATGGTGCAATTGAAGTGAAGTGCGCGAATAGTTGTCAAAACTCATCTCGAACGCTTCAAATACTGATTTATTTGCGGGATGATAACGATCGATAATAGCTTTCGGTGTCGTCTTCTCTTTTTCTGCTGAAACAGTAATTGCGACGCCGTGCTCGTCTGAACCGCAAATAAAAAGAACATTGCGTTTCTTCAGACGTTGGTACCGTGCATAGATATCTGCAGGTAAGTATGCACCTGCAAGATGGCCAAGATGCAAATAGCCGTTAGCATATGGCAACGCCGCCGTAATAAGAATTCGTTCAAATGGTTGTTTCATATTATAGGTACTTCCGTAATATTCTTTTGTAAATCAATTGCTAATGTCGTAAGAATAAGATGAAGGTAGACATTTTTGTCTAGATGAGCAATTGCCTTCTCGACTGACTGAATCGCAGCAATAAGATTCGCTTGCTGAAAATTCTTGATAAAGTTTTCCATTCTTTGTTTTTCGTCTTCCAATATAAGAGCATGAGCTTTTTGTTGAATAAGTAAGGCGTCACGCAACCATGACTGCAGGAGCTTAAGCCATCGTTTAATGCCAGGCCGATCTGTTGATGATGCAAGTTCATCAATTGCATCAATTAGCGCTGATTTACGTTTGCCAAGAACCAAGAGCATGAATTCGACGACTTCCTTTCGCTCCCCCGCCATGTCCTGCGCACTAAACCGCCGTGCATTACTATAACTTCCGTTGCTGAGCTGCGCCGCGAGCCTAGCAATATTCTGATTAACGCCATCATGAGTAATAAGTGCAGTTTCAATTTCTGCATCAGATAATAGATCGCATTTTATTAATTGGCAGCGAGAGATAATCGTCGGCAAAAGCTGATCTTTTGCAGATGTCGTTAAAAGAAGAATCGTACCGGGAAGCGGTTCTTCCAATGTCTTCAAGAGAGAATTGCTTGCTTCTGCATTCATCATATCAGCATTAAAAATGATAAAGATTTTCTTTCCATTCTCTATCCGACTCATAGCCGCTTCGCGCTTGATATCTCGAACGCTATTAATTTTAATAAAGTTTGCCCTAGTAATTTCAATACGATGGTATGGATCTTTTGCTTTCGTCTGAATCTGTGCCCGCACTTCAGCAACCTGTGTTTCTGTCAGCACGTCGATTGGATCATCTCCATTTTTTTCATTCTTGCCTACAGGAAGCGCGAAAACCAAATTTATATTGGGAAGTTGAAACGAATCCATCCGCTGACAATTAGCACATATACCGCACGCTTCTACACTACCTTCGACACAGTTTAATGCTTTTGCGAATTCCATTGCTAAAGCATCTTTTCCGATTCCCTCAGGTCCGTGGAAAAGATATGCATGTGCAATCTGACCGCTTTGTAATGTGCGCTTTAGTAGTGCTTTAACGCGTTCTTGTCCGACAATTGATGACCAACTCATATAATCAAGATCTTAAAAGGTTTGCTCTACACCAAAATGTATAATACCTTGGCTAACGGTCTCTGGAATGAATCTTTTTTGTGTTACCCATTGTCTTGAATCTGGATCATACAACTTCATGCCAAAATCGATGCGAATAGGTCCTGCAATAGTGTTGTATCGTATTCCGAATCCAAATGCCATCGCGATTTCATTTAAACGCATTTCTTGAGATATAGGCCAAATATTGCCGAAATCGAAGAATAGAACAAACGAAATTTTTTCAAGATCAAGAAATCCTAAAGAACCTGCATCTTTCAAAGGATTCAATCGTGCTTCAATGCTTCCTTCAAACAATGCATTTCCGCCTAAATTTCTTAGTGTATCTCCCGGTGCACCAAGAGCTCTTGCCTGCCAGCCACGCACGCTTTCGCTCCCTCCTGAATAAAAACGTTGAGTCAATGGAATATCCTTTAATGGTGAATCTCCGTAGAGGAGGGCAGCTCCGTAGCGTAAACGTGCAGCCCAAATAAGATCGCGTTTATTATCTGGATTCCAATACCACCTTCCATCTAAAACTAACTTTACATACTGAGAATAAGGAAGTCCCACACTTAATACTCTTGGGACAATACCACCTTCCTCAATTGAGATCGATTGAAAGGTACCTCCTGAGGGGTTGAAAACATCATTTCGTTTATCACGTTGGAGTGTAAGTGTAATAAAGGAATTGAATTGTTTTTCAAATCCTAAAGATTCAAAAAAGGCAGAACTATCCTGTTGTGTCGCAACTGTTTTTGGATCGCTCAATTGGAGATTCCAATCAATAAACAATTTGGTATAAGTTGCTGTTTGTGAGATCGTTCCAGAACGAAAACTTAAACTTGGAATATAGTACGTTGACTGTTTATCCAGCATAGCTGAAAATGCGAAACTAATACTTGTTTTGTTGTTGATAAAATATGGCTGAACGAGCTGTGTTGTCCATTCTATTTTTGATATTAGAGAACTATCTCTCAAGGCATTTTCTTTAAATATTGTTCCGAATCGAAACGATTGGACATTAAGCTGAAGGTTCGAGGAAAAACTTCTTGCACCGCCCAGAAAATTGCGATGACTATACCCGATACCCATAAGAATATTAGTGGCACCGCTTTCGTCGTTAATACCAACTTCAGGTGTCAACTCTTGAAATGCTTTGGTTCGGACAAGTACCCTAACCGGAATTTGCGTATTGTCTGATGAACTCTTCAGAGTAGCATTTTCAATTTTTGTTGCTTCAAAAACGCCTAACCTATTGAGATTTCTTTCGCTTTCTATTTTCTTTCCTTCGCTATAGAATTCCCCAGCAGAAAAGTCTAAATGCTCAAGCACAATACTTGTATCAATATACTGATGAGATGTGGTATCTTGTACAATAGAGATATTCCCAAAAGAATATCGTTTCCCTAAATTGAAGATATAGACAAGTGAAATATTGTCTGTGGATGCATAGCGCACGGCGCCAACTTTAATTTTCTCCACGTTGACGTAGCCGTTATTATAACACGAGTCAATAATACGCTTATATTCTGCGTCTACTTTGGCCTGGATATAAGGCATTCCTATTGTAATTTGTTGATTCAAGAAAAGTTCTCTCTGCACATCAGGCGGAAGATTCTCTAAACCATTATACAAGATAGTGTCAATCAGCGAGCGGTGCCCTTCTATGATAGAAAATGTTAGAAAAATTTTATCTTTATCCGGCAGGACAATAATGTTCGTGTCCACTTGCACATGAAAAAATCCATTATCCTTATAAAGATTTTTGAGCTGCTGATAGTCTGAAGCAAAGGTTACAGGATCAAAGTATTCCGGTTTTTGTCCAAAAAGAAATTCTTTGTTAAATATGCTGTATATCCATCTTTGCACCGCCCACGGAGTTTCACGTGTACGAATCACGTTTAGAAGTTGATCATAATTGAGTTCTTTGTTTCCTTCAAAGCGGATGGCACCCACTTCATATCCGGGTTCTGCAACCTGTGCAGTCGATAAAGAAGTGCAGAAAATAATGATCAATATGATTGGAATTAATTTGTGCATAGAAAATCAAGAAATAAAAAACCCAGCAGGTAAGTGCTGGGCTCTATTCAATCTCACAATCCCGAAGTACCCTAACGCTTTATTCAAATGCTAAGTTTCTAGTACTCTTTCTCATCCTCGAAGAAGAAGTCTTCATCGGTTGGATAATCCGGCCATATTTCCTCAATGCTTTCGTACGGCTCATCGGAATCATCAAGTTCTTCCAAATTTTGGATTGCTTGTGTTGGGGCTCCAGTTCGTACAGCGTAATCGATTAATTCTTCTTTTGTCGCAGGCCATGGAGCATCATCTAAATATGTAGCCAGCTCGATGGTCCAAATCATTGTCGTTCCATTTCTTCAAAGAAATATTATCAGTCATTTAACTAATTTTGAAAATCTTTTGTATTTACATCGTCAAAAAAATAATCTATCGGATTCTGAGCTACACCGTTCACTCGTACTTCATAATGAAGATGCGGTGCATTCGAAAGTCCTGAATTTCCGGAACGAGCAATCAGTTCACCGCGCTTCACCTGTTGCCCCTCATGCACGAGAATCTGTGAAAGATGTCCGTATAACGTTTTCAATGAATAACCATGATTAATTTCAAGGGTCATTCCATATCCACCTTGATGCCCCGTAAACTCTATGGTACCATCCGCTGGTGCATAAATTGGAGTGCCAACTTCATTTTCGATGTCGATACCTTCATGTTTGCGAACAATATTCAAAATTGGATGGAGACGCATACCAAAGCCATGCGGGTTGTAAAATCCATTCATTGGCTTGATCGCGGGGAGATGGGCAAAGCGAACTTTGTTCTGGTCGTACGCACTTCCAATCGCTTCATAGCTTGTCGCTTGAAGATGCAATTCTCCTTCTGCTTGATTTGCGGTTTCGCGCAAATTATTCAGTAATGTGTTTATGTTGGATGATGAAGTAAAATCGACACGTTCATCTGTTCCACCAATGCCTGCCTTTTGTATATCCTCATCTAATTTTGGCAAATCAGCGAGCAGTCGTAATTCATTGTCTTTATTGCCCAGTAAAACTAATTGCTTTTGAATAGCATCAAGCCGTTGTGTAAGATATTGCAATTGATTTTGCATCACTCTATTTTCATTCACCAAAGAATTATTCTGAATGAATCCAAGTCCAAAAACATCATTATAATATTGATTGACGATAAAGAGAGAACAGAAAATGACTATTCCTAGAAAAAACCCAGATAATATAAGGCGAGTTCGTGTCCAACGTGCCTCATAAAAATTAAGTGATTCCAGTGAAAATCGATAGAGTTTTGTTTTTCTCATATCCTCAATCAATTTGTTAACTAGCACATATATTGCAGCACATAAGCTGCTGGGTGAAAATAGGAAATTATCGATTCTTTGTCAAGAATCGTTTTCATCTTATTCAAAATCATGATCAAAATAGTTAATGACCCGTTTACCCTTTGTTTTTTCGGCAATTGCAGCATCAAGTCGTTTTGCAAATTCTTTAGCTGAGTCATAGCCATAGTGCTTGAGTTGATAATCCATAGCAATCACCTCAACTATGACAGTAATATTCTTTCCAGGAACTATGGGCAGTTTGATGTGAGGCAAACTAACACCCAAGATGGAAATATTCTCATGGTCTAATCCTGTGCGCGTATATTCGATATCGTCTCGCCATTCTTGTAGTTCAACAATAATCTCAACTCTCTTCTGAAAACGAATAGACCTAATACCAAAGATAGAACGAACATCAATTAGACCAAGACCTCGAATTTCCATATAATGTTTTACAACATCCGACCCGGCGCCCATTAAAATTCCTTCACCTTTGCGTGTAACCATTACAACATCATCAGCAACAAGGCGATGCCCCCGCTCAACAAGATCCAACGCAATTTCACTTTTGCCTATACCTGAACGTCCTGTGATCAAAACCCCGATGCCATCGACGTCCACAAAAGAACCATGCAAAACAGTTTGAGGAGCAAAATGATCGTCGAGAAAATCGCTAATAAAATAGACAAATTTCGTTGTCTCTAAAGGTGTAAGAATTACCGAAACATGGTGTTCTGTGGCAATCGCTACCAATTCATCGTCGAGTTTATTCTCACCTGTAACAAAAATACAAGGTAAATCAAATTTAAAGATTGTTTTGACTGCGTTTATACGTTCATCAAATGTCAAGTGGTTGAGATATCGAATTTCTGTATTGCCAAAAATCTGAACACGGTCGTATGTGAATAATTCGACATAACCTGCAAGCGCTAAACCGGGCCGGTGGATGTTCTTATCTGTAATTTCTCGCTCAAATCCAACGTCGCCATTGACGCTCTCTAACTTTAGGCGCTGCTTATTGACATCGAATAAGAAACCTACCGTCATATTATTTTTTTTTGTTTCTTTAATATCTTTAAGTGTCATTGCCCGTCTCCCGGGTTATTTATTCTTTCTCTCTTATTTTTCTTATTCCCTTGCGATCTTTTTCATGAAGTTTTTCTTTGTACTTTTTTAGGCGAGTTTTTATTTTGGCAATTGCTATATCAATAGATTTTTCATACGCTTCGCTTGAACCAATTCCCGTTAATACGGCGCCATACACCGTCAATGATATTTCTGCGTTCTTCACACTGTCACGCGATTTTTCATAAGAAAAGATCACTTCGGCTTTGATTATACCGTCGTAATAATGTGAAAGATCTTCTATCGCATCCTCGGAATACTCAGTCAGTGTCGAGTGTGGTTTAAAGTGACGCGATGTGATTTTTATATTCATAGTACATCCTCCTTCCATCTTAATTTAATTCGATCCAAAACGTTGATCTTGAATCTATGCTTTGGGATGAGCATCGTCATAAACTTTTTTCATCCGTGCTGATGACACATGTGTATAGACTTGTGTTGTCGATAAGCTTTCATGACCAAGCAATTCCTTGACAGCGCGCAAATCGGCACCGTGATTTAACAAATGTGTTGCAAATGAATGCCGCAAGACGTGAGGACTTTTCTTTTCGATCTCTGAAACCATTCCAATATATTTCCGCACCATTCTTCCAACTGCCTGGGGGTACATACGGCGTTCTGCTTTTATCATGAATAACGGACACTCGTTCAATTGGGCGATGGTTTTCGTTGATAATCCTTTTTCCACTTTAAGATAATCGTCAATCGCTTCCAATGCTTTTTTGCCTATAGGAACAATGCGTTCTTTACGTCCTTTCCCTCTTACCTTGATAAGACCTTCTTCTTGCTTCAGATCGCCGACATTTAAGTTTATCAATTCGTTCAATCTAATACCAGTACTATAAAACAATTCTAAAATTGCTGCGTCTCTTCTTCCCTTTGCAGTGGTTCTATCGGGTAATAAAAGAAGTTTTTGAACTGACTCTTCATCTAAAAAAGATGGAAGCCGCTTTCCGATTTTCGGTGTAATCAATACCAATGCGGGATTTCCATCAATTATTTTTTGACGCCAAAGATATTTAAAAAATGAACGCATCGATGCAATTTTTCGCGCAATGCTCCGCTGGCTGAATCCTTCGTCAAGTAATGAGCCAATAAATGCTCTAAGTGATTCCTTGTGTACCTTATTAAATGAATCAATTCCCTCACGGCTGAGGAATTGAACCAAACTCAGCAAGTCCGTTTCGTACGACTGAATTGTATGGGCAGAGTAATTCCTTTCAATTTCCAAATATTCAAGGTAACTTCTAACTTTTTTTTCCATAACCCCTTTTGTTGCCTTGCTATCGCTTTCTTTAAGCAAAAGCGACCGCTTCTGCCTGATTAACTTCCTGTTTGCACGAGGGGCAAATTATATATTCACCTTTTGCCTGTGAATATTTTGCAACGACATATTCATTCCCACAATAGGTACACGCTTGTGCTACCGGTCTATCCCATGATGCAAAATCACAATTCGGATACTTTGAACATCCATAAAAAGTCCGTTTCCCTTTTTTCGTTTTTCGTTCGATGAGTTCTCCCTCTTTGCACTTTGGACATTTTATGCCCATCGAAATCGGTTTTGTATTTTTACATGTTGGATAATTTGAGCATCCTAAAAATGTTCCGAATCGCCCGCCCTTAACCAGCATATCTCCTCCACACAATTCACACTTACCACCAACGATATGCTGTGTTTTCTCTGCATCTCCCGGAAGCGGCTTCGTATTCTTACAGCCGGGGTAACCTGTGCAGGCCATAAATTTTCCATTACGCCCCCACTTTATCACCATCGGTTTTCCACATAACTCGCATACGTCTTCAGTTTTTTCCTGCAAAGATTTCTTAATTGTTGTTGCCAACCCTGAGGCTTTTTCCACCGCTTGGTGAAAAGGCCCATAAAAATCCTTCATAACATCTAAATATTCCTGCTTACCAGAAGCGATCGTGTCCAATTCCTCTTCCATCTTTGCTGTGAACTTCACATTAAAGATTTCAGGAAAATGACTGATCAACAGTTTATTCACTTGCATGCCAAGATCTGATGCATAGAGCTTTCGTTCTTTTTGTTCAACATATTTTCGATCAATAACTGTAGTTACGATCATAGCATACGTACTTGGACGGCCGATACCTAGCGATTCTAATTCTTTTACCAAAGTGGCTTCTGAATATCGACCGGGCGGTTTTGTAAAATGCTGCAGTGGAAGAAGATCCGTAAGTTGCGTAGCTTGACCATTCGCCAGATTAACTGGAAGCTTAGACGTAGGATCAGTATCTCCTTGTTCCCCCGTGTTTTCTTCTTCTATATCGTCATATACTTGTAGAAAACCACGAAATGTTGGAAGTTGATCGCTCGCTCTAAACAAGTAATCTCCGCCTATCACCTCGACTGTAATCTGTTCGAACTCTGCAACCGCCATCTGGCATGCAATGAAGCGATTCCAAATAAGTTCGTACAACGCAAACATATCCTTATCCAGATATTTCTTCACAACCTTAGGCGTCAGCTTAATAGAGGTTGGCCGTATAGCTTCATGTGCATCTTGTGATGCTTTGCCTTTCTTAAAGAGGCGGGGTTCTTTCGGCAAGTATTCCTTGCCGTAATTGTTATAGATATATTCACGTACATGTGCTACAGCTTCCGAGCTTAATCGTGTCGAGTCTGTACGCATATAAGTAATCAGTCCTGTCAGCCCTTCCTCACCTATTTCCTGGCCTTCATATAACTTTTGCGCCAGCATCATCGTCCGCTTAGCAGACATGCGAAGGCGCTTTGCAGCTTCTTGCTGCAACGTACTTGTAATGAATGGTGCAGGTGGATTTCGTTTTACCGGTTTTCGAGTAACATTGCTGATTTCGTACTTCTGTTTCCGAACATCAGCCATGTAGCCGTTAGACGTTGTTTCATCTGGTATGCGTGGATCATCACCTGCAACTTTTACAAGTTTAGCAAGAAATTTGTCATCATGCTGTGTTGTGAATTCAGCTGTCAGCGACCAATATTCTTGAGGTAAAAATTTTTGGATCACTGCTTCGCGTTCACAAATCAACCGCAATGCCACTGATTGCACTCGTCCAGCCGAAAGTCCATAGTACATCGTCTTCCAAATGAAAGGTGTTACTTTGTAACCCACAATTCTGTCCATCGCTCGCCGTGCTTGCTGCGACATCACCATGCACATATCGACTTTTTTAGGATGCGCCATGCCTTCTTTGACGCCAGTCTCGGTAATTTCGTGAAAGAGCACACGTTTAATATGTTTATTGTCATTTTTCACTTCTTCAGCAATATGTGCCGCTATTGCTTCACCTTCGCGATCTGGGTCAGTTGCGATAAAGACGGCTTTCGCTTTCGCAGCTTTTTCTTTTATACGCTCAACAACATCTTCTTTCCCTGCGATAGTTTCATACACAACAGAAAAATCATTATCGATGTCGACACTCAATTTGCTCTTAGGAAGATTTTTTATGTGTCCAACCGATGCTTCAACAAAATATTCCTTCCCTAAATATTTGTTAATCGTTTTTGCTTTTGCAGGTGATTCAACAATAATAAGAGATTTTTCCATACGACCTATTCTTCAGTGAATTGTATCATTAGTACCAAGTGAAATCTGTCCGTTGTCGCTTTCCGCGTTAAATAGATATCCTGCAACAAAGGATTTCATTTCTGGTAAACCGACGATTGAAAATCCCGCCATCATAATCCGTTCGATGATGGTCTCAACATCTGCATTTTTAAGAAGTCCAAGTTGTTGACACTGAATCAAATATCCATATGCCTGCATTCCTACGACCATTTTCTCGGTATCATTTAATATGCGGTGAGATGAGTTCGCTGCGCTGGTTACATCCGTGATTGGCTTTCCTGCAGAAAGCCGCTCAAGCAACCAAGAGAATGCAGATGATATTTCACTTTGGGTATATCCATCGCGCGTTAGAGATGATACATCCACGTCATTGAGGCGCTTATTGGAATGCAGTTCGTTGACTAGAAAAAGGATTATTTCTACGACTCGTTCTTGCATGGGTATTATAACCCTGCCTTTCGATTTATCAATGTTAAGTAGAATTCTTCGCGCGCATTCATCATATTTTGTTTCCGTTTTGTTTTATCATCGTATCCAAGTAAATGAAGCGCACCATGAATCAACAGCCGCTGCACTTCTTGCGTATATGTAACATTATATCTTTTCGCTTGGTTTCTTGCAGCATCAAGATTGATATAAATTTCTGCTTCAACACCCCCGTCCTTACCCAGCGGAAATACGATTACATCTGTGATGTAATCATGTGCAAGGAATTCCCTATTGATCTTGCGGATAAAACTGCTGGATGTACAAATTACTGCAAGTGCCGAGATTTTTTTCCCTTCTTCTTTATAAACAATATTTAATGTGCGTAAAACTTCCTTGCTGGGAAACCGCAGATGAGGATGGTTAGTTGAAAGAAGAATCATTCGTGTTGTCATCTACGCTTCAGACTCCTTCCCCGCACCTGTAACACATTTTTCTTTTGACTGGTGGGTGGAAGAATCGATTCGGTTAATGACAATGCAATACCAGAAAGCATTACTTCGGGACCTAATTTTGTAAAATCACCAGATAGAATATTCCGATCAACATTTGCATACAGCGAACATCCACCTTCGCGCTCAATCGTTAATCCGGAAAGTTTCCCATCTGATTCACCGATAAATGTAATTTCTCCCAACATCTTGCTGACAACATATCCTGTACAGAAATGCAGCTGAAGATGCGCAGTTGGCGTATAGACAGAAATAAGATTTCCTTTCCGATTTCCGATGTCGATGTCAGAATATATTTCGACGGCCAACCTGCGTCGTTGTTCTTTGTTTTCAATTTCGAAGCGAACATTCGCGCCTAATCGCTTCGGTCTAATTTCCAGTACTTGCGCAAGCTTCGCAATATCTTCATTTTTAAATTTGAATTTCATTCCTATTCTGCCAAATAAATTATTTTTCCAATAATTGTTTATTCATCTTCAAACACATTTTTCAGAAATCAATCCACGCCAATATACATTCCACATGAGTGAATGTCAAGTTTAGATGACAATCGTTGTATTTTCAATAGCCGCTTCACACTCAAACTTGTATCCCCGTATTCGAATTTCTTTCTTGCACTTTTTCAATATATCGTCAACTTTTTCATCGCTATGATTCTGTTCATGGTGAAAAAGATATAAGCGCCGTACGTTTGCTTCAGCCGCTAATCTTAATGCAAATAAATAATCAGAATGCCCCCAGCCAACTCGATCAATATACTCTTCAGGCGTATAGGTCGTGTCGTGGATTAGTACATCTGCACCACGACAAAAATCGAAAATTCTTTGATTCGGATCACCAGTACCTGTCATAAATTTTTCCTTAACCTTAGATTCGAAATTACTCATTGTACCAGCGGATGCCTTATCAAATGGCTCGTTGTCGCTGATATAGATTAATGACTTTCCCTTATAATCAACGCGGTACCCAAGCGCAAATCCGGGATGATTCACATAAATCATCTTCACTATAGCATCATAAACTTTCATTTCCCCTTCTTCTGTAATTGGAACGAATTTAATCTTTGCTTTAAGATCATGAAGCTGCACAGGAAAATAAATACGGTTCATTTGTTCTGAAATAATTTCGCTCAACGGTTTCTCCGGACGATCTGTTCCAACAATGGTTAGTTCATTTCCAGGACTGAATGCCGGTTTGAAAAAAGGAAATCCCTGAATATGATCCCAATGCGGATGCGAGATGAAAAGATGCGCTTTGACAGATTCTCCGTTGTTGATGAGATAGTCACCGAAACTTCGAATACCTGTGCCAGCATCAAAAATAATCAGCCGATCATCATCAAGACGAAGTTCTAAGCAAGGTGTGTTTCCACCATAGCGAACCGTTTGTTTGCCAGGAGTTGGAATTGAACCGCGAACGCCCCAAAATGTGAGTTTCATAACATTTCTCTTCGATTGTTCATGATTGGTATGCCTGAACATAATCAACATAATTCGCTGCTGACTGACATATAAATTGCTTTTCTTCTTCCGTTAAAGTGCGTTTTACTTTAGCAGGAATTCCCGCCACAAGCGTCCCTTCCGGCACATCGAATCCTTCCAATACAATTGCTCCAGCTGCTATCATAGAATTCTGATGAACATGCGCCCTATCCAACACAATAGCGCCCATTCCGATCAAACAATAATCGTCAATTGTACATCCATGTAGAACGGCATTATGTCCGATAGTAACATTGGAGCCGATATTCAATGGCGCAGTTTTCGATGTAACATGCAAAACCGAATTGTCTTGAATATTTGTACGTGAACCGATGTGAATAAAATTTACATCAGCACGAATTACAGCGTTAAACCATATACTGCTATTTTCACCAATTTTCACATCACCAATAATCTTTGCACCATCCGCTACAAATACTGATGCATGCAATGCCGGTATCTGATCATTATATGGAATTATTCCTGTCATTTTTATTTTGCAGCTTTTGGCGGTATCCAATTATCTCGTTTCCAGTTTTTAAGTTCTACTTTTATGCTTCCCAGTATAACCTTCAATCGTGCCGTAATTGGAATGCCCGCGACATCATTGCTGAAAACTCCATTGAATCCACCCGTTAAACCGAATACCCCAACAAAGTTCGCCACTCCCTCTAACTTCATAACATCAATTGGATAATTAACTGCATCAATTTCTTCATTTAAATGTTCGACACCAAAATTGATATTAGTTGTTACTTCATTTGTATCAACAAATGTTGGATTTTTTGTCTGCCTTTTCTCGCAAGCGTGCGCGCGTGCATAATAGAAAAGCGATAATCCATCTTGGCAATTATTAGTGATATTAATAGTACGTTCGTCGTTTTTTCTATATTCGCCCGTTCTAAGTTTTTCTCCCCTTTCGTAGTACATTTTATGTTTTTCGTAATCGAAGTGCATTTTTCGATATGTTATTATTTCTCCTGTGCTGTCTTCACTTAACCAATCATAAGTGAATGCATCCTGATCCATTTCAGTGTAAAATCGGACATGTAGATTAACCAACCAACTTAACGATGGATTGGAATCCATCATTGAATAAGCATGATAAATCACTCTTCCGTTCCGTTCTTCTTTATTAGTCACTTTAAAATGAATTGTTCCAATACTGAAGAAAGAATAGTGAATGCTATATTCTAATTCTTCGCCAACTTGCAGCATTCCTTCATTCTGCTGCACTGGCTCCGAATCCTGATTTGAAGATCGAGAGACAAGTCTTTCTGTATGAAGAATGGACCCCATCGCTATCTGTAAAGAAAATATTGATGCAATAACTAATGGAATAAATAACCGCAATTTTTACATTCTCCTAAATTGTTCTTTAATTCAATTTGGCAATTTTTTCTGCCTCAGGGAAAAGAGTCAAGGCTTTCTGAATTTGATTATCAACACCGACCATTACACCAATGTATCCTTCTAAGCCGAAGATCATTTGTGCAATTTGCGCTTTGAGGCGAGCTTTCAGGAAATCGAGATCTTTTGAATATTCTTTTTCATCAATTTTGACTTCTTTGGCCTCGATGAACTTTCGAAAGTCTGTCATGAGTTCATTCGATATTGCATATTTCGATTTATAATCCTCATAATTCTTGCCGTACTTTGCTCGAAGAACAAACCCTGGACCTTCCATGTAATTTTTACAGAAATCATAAAAAAGATTTCTCCGCCAAACAGTCTGCACTAACCCTGTAACCTTCTCAGATTTGACAATATAGTCAGGAGTGATGCCGCCTCCCCCAAGTACTGTGCGACCTCCACCGGTTTTAAAAATGGGGATAGTCGTGTCCGGTTTTGTGTTATGAGTTTGCTCAAGGCTGTCATCTTCTTGCCCATTATGTTGGGATTCTTTTGTCGACTTTGCATCATTCTTATGCTCAAGATTATCGCCTTCTTGTTCATCACGCTGGAATGCTTCCAGTTGGTACTCATCTTTGTCTTTTCCTTGATATGATCGCTGAATCAGACGTCCGCTTGGTGTATAATACCTTGCGATGGTTAATCGAAATGCCGAACCATCCCGTAATTCCCACTGACGTTGTACTAATCCTTTCCCAAATGATGTTTCACCGACAATCAATCCACGATCCCAATCTTGAATAGCGCCGGCTACAATTTCACTTGCACTTGCAGATGCATTATTGATAAGAACAATAAGCGGAAGTTTTTCATAAGGATCTCCGCTTTTTGCAGTGTACGATTCTTCAAATTCTGGTTTTCGTGATTTTGTATAAACAATTTTGTGCGGTTTATCGACAGGCCCTGCATCGAGAAATTGGTCTGCCATGCGAACTGCTTCTTCTAAATATCCTCCGCCATTATCACGCAAATCCAAAATCAACTTGCTCATGCCTTCAGTTTTGAGCGTTTGCAATGCCTTCTCCATCTCCGTATGCGTCGTTTCTTTAAACTGATTCACACGGATGTAGCCGATATCTTTGGTAATCATCAGTGTTGCGTCAATACTTGTAATAGCAATTTCATCTCGTATAATGACAAACTCAAGAATTTCTTTTACACTTGGACGAACTATAGAGATTTTAACTCTCGTTCCCTTCGGTCCACGAAGCGTATGCATCACTTGCTCGTCTGTCCATTTAATAGAAGATGTGTCGTTAATTTTGACGATGCGGTCATTGGAAAGCACGCCCATTCGTGCTGATGGTCCTCCTGCGACTGGTTCAACTACTGTAATTGTGTCGTTCAGTACACGAAATGAAATTCCGACTCCTTCGAATTTGCCCTTGAAGTCCTCCTTCACTTTTTCAAGTTGTTTAGGCGGAATATAGACTGAATGCGGGTCAAGCGTATTAAGCATTCCAACAATCGCTGCTTCTGTCAACTTTCCGGTATCGACATCATCAACATATGACTTCTCCGCTGCGCTTAGAACATCGCCAAATTTCTTAATCTGCTCATAAATATTATCGGCAGAAATCAGATTATTGATTTCCATACCGGCAAAAATGCTAACAACAACCAGTGCCGCAGTTGTGACTAAAGAAAACCTCTTTTTCATTACATTCTTCCTTATTGATGGCAACATCATATATTGAATATATTTTCTTTGATCCGACATCTTATACGTACAATCGATTACTATGACAAGATACGTGAAATCAGCGGAAAATCAAAGATGGTCTAAACCGCGATTCTTTCTAAAATACGGATACACCTCTTAAGAGTTACTGAAATGCTAACAATTCTCTTTCAGATATGAGTTCCGAAGAAACTGAATACGGTTGTATAAATTGTTAAGTAATAGAGCCTTCCCTGTTATTATCCGTGAATGTCTTCCTGCAAGCATTACTCTGGTTTCATTTGAGGAAAGAAAATAACATCCCTTATTGAGTCTTGATTCGACATTAACATAGCGAGTCGATCGATGCCAATACCCAGACCAGTTGTCGGCGGCATGCCATATTCAAGCGCCCGAAGGAAATCTTCATCCAGTACCTGCGCCTCCTCGTCTCCACGAGCACGTAGTTTCATTTGCTCTTCAAATCGAGCTCGCTGGTCAATTGGATCATTCAATTCCGAAAATGCATTGCATAACTCTTTTCCATTAACAATAGCTTCAAAACGCTCTACTAATCCAGGTTCTGATCTATGCTTCTTTGCAAGCGGCGACATTTCAAGCGGATAATCTGTAATGAATATCGGTTGAATCAAATGCGGCTCAACTCTCTCACTAAAAATTTCATCAATGATACCGCCCACACCCATATTGGGTTCTATTTCAATGTGCAACTCTTTCGCAATAGTCCGCAGTTCATTCTCATCCTTTTCTCTCAAATCCTTACCGGCGTATTCTTTAATGGCATCGAACATTGTAATTCGTTTCCAGGGCGGAGTAAAATTAATTTCTTGATTTCCTAATTTCACAATAGGTACTTCATTAAGTGTAATCGTTATGTTCGAGACAAGTTCTTCTACTAAATTCATCATCCACCGGTAGTCGTGGAATGCAACATAGAGTTCCATCATCGTGAATTCCGGATTGTGTGTCTTATCCATTCCTTCGTTACGGAAGTCCTTTGAGATTTCGTACACACCATCATAGCCACCGACAATTAATCGCTTCAGATAAAGTTCGTCTGCTATGCGCATATAAAGTTTCATATCCATCGCATTATGGTGCGTCATAAACGGCCTCGCTGATGCACCACCATAAATTGGCTGGAGTACGGGTGTCTCCACTTCCAAATATCCACGCTCATCCAAGAATTTCCGAATGGCACTAATCATTTTAGACCGCTTTATAAAAACTTGCCGCACATCCTGATTAACAACAAGATCAAGATACCTTTGACGATAGCGTAACTCTTTATCGGAAAAAGGATCATAGATGGTTTTGTTTCCTTGCTCATCCACTTTTTCTTTTGCAATTGGAAGCGGTCTCAACGATTTTGATAGAATAACAAGTTCTGACCCGTGTATAGAAATTTCTCCCATCTTTGTCCTAAAAACAAAACCTTTAACACCAATGATGTCGCCAATATCCATTAGTTTAAAAGCATCGTATGATGAACCGATATCGTCACGTCTTAAATAAATCTGTATCCGCCCTTGCGAATCTTGAATATGACAGAACGAAGCTTTGCCCATCCTGCGGATAGACATAATTCTACCGGCAATCGATACTATGCGCCGTGGTGCATCATCTTTAAAATGATTGATGATTTCCTTAGAAAATGCATCTCGCATAAATTCATATGGATATGAATTTATGCCAAGCTTAGTCAGTTGTTCTAATTCTTCCCGTCGGCGCAACATAAGGACATTAATATCTTCATGTTCTTGTTCAGTAGAATGAGGTTTTTTGTCTTCAATCATAATCAATTCCGATAATCAAAAGTGTTCAATTCAAAATTATTTTTTTTCTACAAAAGATTAAGCCGATTTGGATTGCATCGTCCGTACAATGCAGTCAATTCATAGAGCCGTTCAGCAAGGTTCGGGTCCGACTTGTTCCCATGTGAAACGCCATTCCCAATTTCCCTCAATAGTGCCTGGGAAATTCATTCTTCCTTCACTTCCAAGTCCTATAACATCTTGAAATGGAATCACTGCTATATCCGCCGACGATTGCAAAGCGAGCTTGATCAAATCCCAATTAATTTGATGCCCATCAGTTTTGCAATAGCGTCGTACGAAATCGCGTTCATGCAGCGTCGCTTTTTCATACCAGCCACAAGTTGTATTATTGTCATGCGTGCCTGTATAAACCACACAGTTTTTTTCATATTGATACGGAAGAAAAGCATTTTCTGGGCCATCAGTAAATGCGAACTGCAAAACTTTCATTCCGGGAAAATGTAGTTTTTCACGAAGTGCATTTACTTCCGGTGTCACAATTCCAAGATCTTCGGCAATAATCGGAAGTGTGCCAAGCTCCGCTTTCACAGCTTTGAAAAAACTTAGGCCCGGTCCCTTTACCCACCGACCGTTCTTAGCTGTCTCTTCTTTCTCCGAAATTTCCCAATACGATTCAAATCCTCGAAAGTGATCAACACGAAGAATATCAAATAATTCGAACGTTTTACGAAATCGATTAATCCACCATCTATAATCGTCTTTCTCCATAGTATCCCAGCGATATAATGGGTTACCCCAACGTTGCCCTGTTTTACTAAAATAATCAGGTGGAACACCTGCAACTGCATTAGGCAGTCCATTATCATCTAAATTGAACATTTCTGGGTGCGACCAAACATCAGCACTATGCTGTGAAACAAAAATAGGAATATCTCCAATAAGTTTGATGTTATGTTCTTTCGCATACAACTTTAATTTTTTCCATTGCCGATCAAAGCACCATTGAGTGAATTTATGGAATTCTACGTGCTCCCGTAGTTCTTCTGATACTTTTTCCAAAGCATTTGAATCTCGTTTTGATGTATTCTGATCCCAAGTAGTCCAGTCTTCGCCATTATATTTATAATTCAATGCCTGGAAGAGTGCATAATCATCCAGCCATGATTTTTCAGCTAAACAATATGCCGCATATTGTCTCTGATTCTCTAAATTTCCTTGTTTAAAAAATCTTTGAGATGCGATCTGAAGTATATTCATCCGAAACAGTATAACTTCTAAATAATTAATACGGTTACGCGATTTGATCTTGAGTGTAATCAAGCTCATTTTTCGTTAACCAACCGCAGTTAAATAATTCATATAAGTCTATAAGAATTGGATTACCTGCAAACGCTGAGAGGGACATATAAGGAGAATTTGCAAGACCAATTGGACCTATTGGGAGCATCTGCCAAAGTGATTGGCCACTTTTTGACAGCCAATCGATAAAGTGATAAGATGATGCTCCGAGATCTCCAGAGCCAAAAGGCCCTGGTAATGATGTTGGATGCAGAAGAATTCCGCTATTACGAGTAAATCTCATCTATCTCTTTTCTGCTTGTAGAGCCTGTAAGTTTTTTCAAGTAGTTGATTTCACTTCGATCCAGAAATCGCCAATTTCCGCGAGGAAGGCCAAGCGGTGTAAGCCCAGCAAAAGAGACGCGGTCGAGTTGCCGTACATCATACCCAATGACTTCAAATATCCTTCGGATCTCACGGTTTCTTCCTTCCCGCAAGACAAGAAGTATTTTTTTTCGCTTAGAACCATCAATAATTTCGACAGAATGTACTTTAGCTAAACCGTCTTCAAGTTGGACACCTTTTCGCAGTTTCTTCAAATCTTCATCATTAACTTGGCGGTCGAGCGTAACGCGGTACAATTTTTCAATTTCAAATTTTGGGTGGATTAACGCATTTGCCAGATCGCCATCATTTGTAAACAGCAGAACACCTGTTGTATTTCTGTCTAATCGTCCGACAGGATAAATGCGTTGTTTGACATGGACATATTTCATAACGGTGGTGCGCCCCTTTTCGTCACTCATCGTCGTAATTGTATCTTTTGGTTTGTTGAAGATAATATAAACGAGTTTCTCTTCAAGATTCACCAATTCGCCTTGAACTGAAATCTTGTCTTTTCCAACTTGGACCTGGACACCTAACTCTTTAACCAATCTGCCATTGATTTTCACCGCACCTGAAAGGATTAATTCATCATTCTTTCGGCGCGAACCAATTCCAGCCATTGCAAGATATCGATTCAAGCGAACAGTTTCTTGATGAACCCTTGAATCTTTTCTCTCCATACCTTCCAACGCTTTTGCGCCTGTCCCTTTGGAGGTTGTGGTTTCCCTGCTTCCGAAGTGTTTTGGTCGTCGTCTTGAATTAATTCTTCTGTCGTTGATGACATTTCTCCACTTTGTATTTCTATTTCCGGTGTTCTTTTTGGTTCATTACAGATGTCTATAATTTCAGATTGTGTTTTTTCATCTACTGCTTTATCAATCGGTAACTGTTGCTCTGCTGGAGTATTTTCCGGAGTGAACTCAATCTTTTCTTGTCCTGCTTCTTCTAATGCCTTTCGTTCTTCAATAGGCATTATTCTTATTTCACGTGTTATTTTATGAGGAACGATTTCAACGCCTTTTTCATCAAGTTCCGGTTTCTTTTTGGGAATGTGCGGCAACCGTGATTTAAAATCTTCCTGATCTTTTCGTGCCTCCTCAGCTCCAGCTTGGGCCTCCAGCATTCTGCGTTCCGTTTCAAATTGGCTTTCACCAAGAATTTCTTCGATCTCTCGAGGCCTGGGCAAATCTGTAATATCGTTTAATCCAAAATGTTTAAGAAATTCTCTTGTTGTCCCGTACAAAAGAGGACGTCCGACACTTTCAGCTCGTCCCGTTACAGTTAGCAATTCTTTTTCCAGCAAAGTTTTGAGGACATAATCGCAATTGACACCACGAATTTTTTCAACCTCTGCTTTTGTAATCGGCTGTTTGTAGGCAACGATTGCTAACGTTTCAATGCCGGATTGGGAAAGTTTCCTTCGCCCCTGTTCTTTATATAGTTTTCCAAGCCATTCAGCATATTCTGGCAACGTAGCAAATTGATATCCACCAGCAATTTGCACAATGCGATATGGCCGATCCTGCTTTGTATATTCCTTATTCAGATCTGTTATAATTTGTCGAATAACTTCCGGTTCTATATGTCTTGATTCATCACTCCGTACATTTTCACCTTCATAGATGGAACGAATCTGGTTAATAGAAAGTTGTTCCTGGGCAGCAAAGATTAATGCCTCGATCAATGTCTTGATTGTTGTCGGAATTTTTAGTTCAGTTTTCTCTATGGTTATCTGTTCTTCGGTCAATTCACATTTCTCATAATAGATAGATCGCCGTATGGCTTTAATTGTCTGACGATGATTTTCTTAGCCCGTATAACTTCTAGTAAGGCAAGAAATGTTACTACAATACGAATTCGTTCTGTAAAGTCTTTGACCAAATCATAAAAGGTCGCTTCAGAACGCCGCGAAAAGAATTCTTCGATATAAGTTATTTGTTCTTCGATAGTTACATTAAGCTTTTCAATTTCATGAACGAATTTTTTCGGCATTCGATCCATTGCAAATTTGAATGAAGCAATCAAATCGAAGAAAGTCACATCGCGGATCATATCTTCGCCGGTCTCTTCTTCTACTACATGTTCATCGGCAGAATGATAACCGCGGTAGTGCACTTTCATCTGTTCTTCTTCTCGATTCTTCATTTGCAAAGACATTTCCTTGAAACGTTTATATTCCACCAAACGCTGAACCAAATTTGCACGCGGGTCAAGTTCTTCCTCATCACTTTGTTCCGGCGGTAAAAGCATTTTGACTTTTATCTGCATTAGCTCAGCAGCCATTACTAAGAACTCACCAGCAATTTCCAAATCAAATTGCTGCAAGAAATGCATGTAATCTAAGAATTCTCTCGTAATACTTGCTATCGGAATGTCATAGATATCCAGTTCATCCCGTTTGATGAAGAATAAAAGAAGATCCAGCGGCCCTTCAAAATCATTCAGTTTAATTGTGTACATTATAACTACCCAAGTTTCATTGCTTCATGGACTTCAGTCATCGTCTGTTTCGCGACTGCTTTAGCGCGTTTTTCGCCATCAGCAAGAATGTTCTTTACATCATCCATATGCTCTTCGTAATATGATCTCTTCTCGTAACTCGGTGCAAGCGTCTCTATAATTTTTTTTGCACAGTTCATTTTGCAATCCACACATCCAAGTTTACCGCTTTCACAATTGGCACGAATCTCCGGTACCTCTGCCGGATTGAATTTATTGTGATAGGCAAAAACCAAACATATATCGGGATGACCAGGATCGCCTTTACGAACTTTTTGTGGATCAGTCACAGCTGTCTTCAGTTTTTTCATTATTGCTTCGGGCGAATCTGAAAGAAGAATTGTATTCCCAATCGATTTGCTCATTCGTTTTCCATCTAAACCGGGCAAGCGAGCGAACTTTGTAATTTTTCCTTCTGGTTCAGGAAAAACCGGAGCATATTGAACATTAAAACGTCTTGCAAGCTCACGCGTAATTTCGATATGCGGCAATTGGTCTTCACCGACAGGCACTACATCTCCTTTGTAAAGCAAAATATCTGCTGCCTGCAGTACCGGATAGCCGAGATGGCCATATACTACATTATCCATTGAAAGATCACGAACTTGTTCCTTCAACGTTGGGTTTCGTTCAAGACGCGAAGTAGTAATCAGCATGGAAAAAATTAGATGCAACTCTGAGTGCTCTTTGATTTGCGATTGACGGAACATTGGGCTTTGTACTGGATCAATCCCAGCGGCAAGCCAATCAATCAGCATGTCGATGGAATTACTATAAATCTCTGATGTATCCGGATTTGTTGTTAACGCATGATAATCGGCAATGAGATGATAATTCTGATAATCACCTTGCATCGCTACCCAATTCTCCAATGCGCCTGTAAGATGACCAAGATGCAGTTTTCCCGTTGGGCGCATGCCACTAAGAATGATTTTTTTCTTTTGATTCAAAAGAACATTAATTCCTTTCGATGCAAATAACTTTTAGTAATTAGCTATTAGGTAAAAGCCAATAGCTATTCTTCAATTCATAAATAGATACGGTTTCCAATGGTCATCTACCGTGCCAACGAAGTGCCGTATAAACATTACGTGATTGGGACGAATAGGTTTGCGTAGAAGTTTCATTTGTGCTTCATGTAATGTTCGGTCTCCTTTTTTATTGTTGCATGAAACGCATGCAGCAACAAGATTTTCCCAGGTATCTGGACCGCCCTTCGCTTTCGGAATAACATGATCAACAGTGAGCATTGACTCGGTTTTTCCACAATATTGACATAAATGCCCATCACGGCGTAATATATTCTTATGGGAAAGGACAATTTTCTTATAGGGCAACCGAATATAGACAGAGAGGCGAACGATGCTTGGATAAGGCATCGATGTATAAACAGAACGCAATTTTCTACCATCACACGCTGCAATCAATTCTGCTTTCCCTAAATATAAAAGAATGATTGCTTTCTTGACGTTACAGATGCTTAACGGCTCATAATCATGATTAAGTACAAGTACTTTCCGGCTCAATTTTCCGTCTGCACCAACGGTTCTTTCAAAGACACTGAAGACCTATGCACCTCCTCTATACTATTAGATTGTTGGACTACAAATTTCTCATTAAATATCATTGATTCTATTGAAAATATACCATAATTTGCACCGAGAGTCAAGATGTGCATAACTGATTTGGAATTTCATAGATTGTATTAATCATTCCAAAGGATTCCAGCGATTAATCAAAGTTAACCTTTGGAAAATCATATTTAATTGCATTTGTATCTTTTACTTATCTCTTCTATTGAATCGTAAACAAGCAAAATCCCAAAGGAGTAAGCAAACATAAATAGCTATGATAGCAGGCAATGGGGATTTTTGCTCAAATATAAATTGATAGGTAAGATGTTATTCTAAGAAACATTTCCAATTCTATAGTAAGGTGAACAAATTGAAATCTTTAGTTACTCTAATATTGTTTTTCATATTGCTATCTTTTCAGGATTTCGCACAGGAAAGGAATAGCTACAAGTTGATGGGGAGTGTTGTCGACTCGGTATCGGGCGCCAGTTTACAAAATATTAATGTAACAATAATTTCGAGAAAAGATGGGAAGGTAATCGGTGGAGCAACAACTAACGCAAAGGGTTATTATGAAATAGAAAAAATTCCAGAGCGTGTAATACGCGCGAAGTTTTCGATAGTTGGGTATCAAACAAAAATAATTGATTCGATCTCATTAGAAAATACTTCACGCATAGGTATAGTTAAGCTTTTTGAAACAACGATAGTAATGCCCGATGTAGTTGTCGAAACAATTAAGCCGATGATTGAATTTAAAGCCGATAAACAAATAATTAATATCGACCAGGCCCCGGGAAACAACGGCTCTTTGACAGATGTGTTGAATAATTCCGGACTGGTGGATGTTGATCCTCAATCAAAGTCTATCTCTGTACGAGGACAAGCTGTACGATTGGAAAAGGACGGGCATCCGTTCAAGATGCCGGATAATACACTCTCTCAGCTTCCCGCAGCGATGTTTGACCAGGTTGAAGTCGTTTTATCCCCAGGCGCTAGAGAAAGTGCTGAAGGTGGAACTTATATCCTTAACATAATTACAAAAAAAAGTGCGTATGATAATATAAGTGGTTCTCTTAATATAAATGTTGCCTCAAATCAAAATAATTACGGCGGTTTGAATGTAAACTATAAGGTAAATAAATTAAACATTTTTATTTCAAGTCTCGGGTACTTCAGCAAATTCATCGCTAAATCTATTTATGAAAAAGATAATTACAACGCCACGAGCTTTCATTACTTGAATTCTAATTCATCAACTAATAGCGACATTTTTTTCGGAAATATTGAATCAGGATTTGATTATAATCTGGATGAAAATAATACTTTCACATTCGTCGGTTCTTATAATAGACAGAAAGATAACAAAAACACTACCGGCAACGGTGTAGTTGAAAATAATCTTTCCATTCCAGAGTATAGCTTAGGAAATCTGAGCAATTTAGATGACGCAAGGAGCAACTATACTCTTTACGGTTTCTATAAAAAGAAATTCGGCAAGTCCGATTCGCAATCCGCATTACCTGAAAAAGAGTTGACATTCGATGCATACTTCTCCAACATTTACAATCGTTCATTCGATGACTTGAATACTATGTACAGTTATCAACCCGACCTACCACAATTGATTAACAGTGGGACTGTTGAGAATGCAAATACCTTTATCTTCAAAGTTGAATATGTTGTTCCTTCAGAAATTGGAACGTTCGAGACCGGATATAATTTCACTTATCGTCATAGACAAGACGAAAACAATTCGCTTGACTATTCTTATCTGACTAATACATGGCAGGACAGCTTAGGACTAAGTAATCTCTTCAGATACAAAGAGAATATTCATGCGGGTTATATTTCGTACTCAGAGGATTTTGGTAAATTTGGATCAAGGGCTGGTTGTAGAATGGAATATCTATCAACAGAAGAGAACCAGATTACCACTGATCAAAATTATGATCATTGTTTTTTAAATTTCTTTCCAAACTTAGATATTTCATATAGAATAAACGAGTTCTTTCAGATTTACTTTAACGCTTTTAGGAGAGTAAAGTATCCAGAGTTGTATTATGTAAATCCATATAAGATATACACCGGACCAAATAGTTTTAAAGCAGGAAATCCTGATTTACAGCCCTCTTACACAAATTCGTATGCACTTGGTTTGTCTCAATACATTAATGCATATTACAGTTTTTCATCCGGATTATACCAATATGTAATGGCAAATCTTCAAGACAGTATATCGAACATCTACCCAGTAAACTTAAACAGCAACAAAATATACGGTGTAGACTTATCACTACCATATTATAATAGTCCGATGGCTTTGTTTCATCTGCCTGATTGTATTTCGATGATTAATATCAGATTTACCTACAGGTACAGCAAGACCACCGGCAATTATCTAAATGAGGATTTATCCGACTGGGGCTATTCCAAATCATTGAACGCTTCACTCGGATTGAAACTATGGTATGATATTGATGCAAATATGTATTTTACTATTACACCAAGAACAGAAAGCAAAATGTATATCAACAATCAATATTCCTACTCTATGATCTCCTTTAGAAAGTCATTCTTAAATGAAAAACTTGAGGTTAGTTTGTCGGTTAACGATATCTTGAATAGCAATAAATACGATTATCAAACGTTCGGTACTGATTTCTATCTTCACAATATTAGCACAATGCAAAACAGTCAGGCAGTTCGCCTAAACATTATATACATGTTTAATAATTATCAGCAAAGGCCGGAAAGAAATATTGATGACGGAAGGGATGCTGCAGATAAATCGAACAGATGAAGATGTAGCTCTATACTAGATAATATAAATTGATTATGGATTCTGCCATGCTATCTTTATTTTTTTCTCAGTAGCAATAAACTTAACTAAAGATAATTAGTATGAATAGTAGATACTTTAAATCTAAATTCTTCCTTTTCGTGATTTTATTTTGCGACTTTGAATCTATTCATTCACGATGCTTTCCAGCTCTTTAGCCGCAGCGTTGATTATATCAACTTCTCCTTCAAGAATAACTGCGATTTTCGAGATTTGTTCCTCGGCAAGCTTCCACTGTTTCTGCTCTATAGCCTCTCGCACTGCTGGAATAGTCTTCACACCATAGCCTGTATAAAACCCAGGCGCGTAAATCTGATGTTTAAACCAGGGCCGTCCAGGTAATCCTTCACTGCTTGTAAGCTTCCGCTCACATTCTATGAGCTTTCGATTGACCGATTCGAACGATTTTTTCGTCTCCGACGAAGTTTTCTTTAATGCTCGATGGTATCGTTCGGCACTCTTTGAAAGCGCGTACACAGCATTTTGTATTGGTGCAAAATTCAAATATGGCGGAATTTCTTCTATGTGCGGCGGGATCATTTTCACTTTCGGATCAGCCGTAGCAGCGAATACACCTTCTTCAATTTCTCGATTTTGTTCACGAAGTTCATTTTGTCTCGCGGTCAATAGTTTCTGAATTTCATCTGTGTAACGTCTTATTGTTGCAGCCTCGTTTATAAATTCAAACGGCAACAGGTTATCGCTGGTTAAACGCATTACCGCAATTCCCACAGTTTGAGCGAGCGCACATCCGTAGGCAAACGAGGTATCCGAAAAATGCGTGTACCAATAGAAGTCATCGTAGATCGAATGATAAACTCCTCCTCCATCTTCTCCGCCATATGCCACATCAAGTGATGCAATGCCTAGAAAATCGAGAAATGCCGTATAGTCTGATCCGGATCCGAGCGCACCAATTCTCCACGTTTTTTGTTCACGAAGCTCCTGACGTAAATCGGCAGTAGCGTGTTCGATTCGCTGTAACTGGAGGCGTTTCCATACTGAAAGATTTGTTTCCGGGTCGTGAATTTCGTGCGCGACATCATTCACAAATTTTTCAAGTGAATGTGAACCGGAGACACTGAGATACCCCCTGCCATTTGCATCCGAATTGATATATACCACCGCTTTTCGTTTCAATTCGTCTGCATGTTCCTCAGCCCATTCCGTCGAACCGAGAAGTCCTTCTTCTTCTCCGTCCCAAGCACAGTAGACGATGGTTCGCATCGGTTTCCATCCTTTTTTCAGAAGCTCACCGAATGCGCGTGCTTCTTCCAATAATGCAACTTGTGCTGAGATGGGATCTTCCGCCCCATTTACCCATGCATCGTAATGATTCCCTCGGATAATCCACTCATCAGGAAATTGATACCCACGTAAGGTTGCAATAACATCGTAGATTTTTTTCCTGTCCCAGTTAAACGATACCTTGAGATGTACCTTAGCATTACCTGGCCCGATGTGATAAGTAATCGGCAGTGTTCCACGCCAGGAATCCGGTGCAACTGGACCGTTCAAAGCCGCAAGCAGAGGTTGTGCATCGGCATATGAAATGGGAAGAACGGGAATTTTCGTTAGTGTTTGCACATCGTTCATAGAAAGCCGTTTGGCATGTTCCGAAGCACCGACTCCTGGCGTAAGAGGATCTCCAGGATACAGCGGCATATCCATGACACTTCCTCGTTGCACTCCATCGCTGGGGCGATATGCTCCAGTTGGAAACACATCTCCCCGAGTATACCCGTCGCTGCCTGGATCCGAATAAATCAAACATCCGACTGCACCGTGCTCAGCTGCAACCTTAGGTTTAATGCCCCGCCACGACGCTCCATATCGTGCAATCACAATACATCCCTTGACGGAAATACCCATCCGTTCAAGTTGCTCATAATCGTCAGGAATACCATAATTTACATACACAAGCGGTGCAGTTACATCGCCATCAATCGAGTAAGCATTGTACGTAGGAAGCTGTTCGTCCTGTTGGCTTGATGTCGGATCGATCGCAAGCGGAGGTTCTTGAAGTTTTGCAATGAAGTTACCGGGTGCAACAAGCGCAAGGTAACGCTCTTTTGGCGTGGGAAAAAGCACATCGAATGTTTCGATATGAGCATCCCATCCCCATTCTTTGAACTTCGAAAGTATCCAGTCCGCATTTTGTTTATCATATGCCGAACCAACGTGGTGAGGATGAGCGGACAGCAATTGCATCATGTTGCGAAGATTCTCAGGACGCGGTATGGAACAGAATTCCTTTTCCCAAACAGCATTTCTTACTGAATCATCCCCTTGCGAGAAAACATTTATATAGAATAACAACGTGAAAATAAGAAAAAAAAGTAACTTTCGATTAAGCATATTGTCACTCCTGTAAAGTCTACTAATCCGTTGGAATCTTCAGAATGATGCCCTATATGCAGAGCATTAAATTTAATTTGCCGGTGAAATCAATTCCGACTTCTATCACATTTTATAACTCTTTTTTATCTCCTCCATTGAATCGCCGCCAAATTTTTCTAAGAATGCATTTGCTAAAACCGGTGCAATTACTGCCTCCCCGATAACTGATGCAGCCGGCACAGCACAAACATCAGATCGCTCATATCGGGACTCCACTAATTTATTCGTCGCAAGATCTATAGCTTTCAATGGCTTAGCGAGCGTGGCAATCGGTTTCATTGCAGCACGAAGAACTATTATCTGTCCGTTCGTAACACTTCCTTCAAGTCCACCCGCTCGATTGGTTACACGCGTAATTTTATTATCTTTCAATGTGAACTCATCATGCACGTAAGAACCAAATTTCATCGCATTCGCAAATCCATCTCCAATCTCAATACCTTTAATCGCCTGAATCGATATTAGCGATTGAGCAAGCTGACCATCCAACTTTCTATCATACTGCACATAACTTCCTAATCCTATTGGAACGCCAGTAATGATGACTTCAAATATTCCACCGAGTGTGTCACCTGTTTTCTTTGCTTTCTTGATCTCTGTTATTGCCTTAATCTCCGTTGATTTATCAAGCATCCTCACTTCGGATTTGTCTGCCTCTTTAGCCACTTTGTATGCCGTATACGGCTCACCACTGATCAATTTCATAATCTTTCGATCGATTTTCGTTCTGTTCTTCATTACTGCTGAACCAATACTTAGAACATGACTGCCGATGAAGATGCCATTATCCTCTAAGAATTTTCTAATGATGGTACAAAGAGCAACACGCATTGCCGTCTCTCTCGCGCTCGCCCGTTCAATTACGTTACGTAAATCATCAAATCTGTATTTCATTGCGCCTGAATAATCAGCATGACCGGGGCGAGGGATTGTAATCTTATCGATTCCAGCTCCATCGCCATCTATAGACATCTTCCCTGTCCAATTCTGCCAGTCCTTATTCTGAATCATCAAAGCAATTGGAGAGCCGAGCGTTTTGCCGAATCGTACGCCTGAAAGAATCTCGACTTTATCCGTTTCAATTTTCATCCTGCCGCCACGGCCATATCCTTGCTGTCTCCGCCACAATTGGTGGTTAATGTATTCGGCAGAAATCTCGACACCAGCCGGCATTCCTTCCAAAATACCAACGAGTGCTTTGCCGTGTGATTCTCCTGCAGTTAGATAGCGGATCATAGGTTTGTTCTTTTGATTAATATTACAAGGGCGAATTATTTTCTATTATTACGTATTTAATAAAACAAAATTTCGAAGGAGATTCAATTGGCAGGCAAACAAAAAGCTGCAATTGACAATCAAAATGATATATCGTAATTTATTTATGTCAAAGCAACCTTAAAAACAATGCATATGCACAAAAACTTATTTGCCATAGCGCACATTGTAACAACATTGTCTTAAGAGAAATTGTCACGGAATACGCTGCACTCGTTTTACCAAAGGAGGAGCAGATGAAAGACTTTTTTCGATATATCCAGTGGGGCAGAGCCCGCTTTGAGATTATTCTTTACCTCTTCATATTGCTGCTTCTTACAGGATTAGCCAAACGCTTAATTGCCCAGATTACTATTTCCACTACTGGATATACGATTTATATAACTGGAGGCACACAGCCGGACTCTTGGTACCAATCAAACAGTCTAGTGACTTGCAGGAAAGCTATCCAATCGGCCACGAGCCTACCTTACGATAGCGAAGACGGGCGACTCACTAATTAGCCACCACTGATCGAGGAGACCCACAATGTCGTATATATTTTTAGATTTTGTTCAGCGAATCGGCCGTCTTTCGGTCATGCTTATGCTGGCTGCTAATGCCTTCCTTTTGTACGGGCAGCCCAGAGTGAACGTACCGACAGCCGCTCAACCACAAAATAGACTACAAGAAGGAATGTACAGTTCCCATCGGCGGCATTCAACAATGGATAGTGATTCGTGGCGACGATCGCCGCAATCCAGTCATTCTTTTTTTGCACGGCGGGCCGGGCGCGTCGACCTTGGCACTGTCAGGGAATTGGATATCCTGGGAAAAGTACTTTACCGTCGTCCAGTGGGATCAACGTGGTACTGGTATGACTTATCTAAAGAATGGCGATTCTGAAGCCGGAACCTTGACCATTCCCAGGATGACCAAAGACGGAATTGAGGTTGTCCAATTTCTTCGCTCCCACCTACACAAAGACAAAGTCGTGTTGGTGGGTTTCTCCTGGGGCTCGATTCTTGGCATTCACATGATCAAACAGCGTCCGGAGCTTTTTGCGGCATACGTTGGGACTGGGCAGGTCGTGAATATGCAACAGAACGAAGAACTGAATTACGTCCATGAACTGGCACAAGCGCGCTTAACGCACAATGACGAGGCTCTCTCGGCCTTGAGGCGAATTGGACCTCCGCCGTACCTTGATCCCGCCGTCATTGACACCTTACGAGAATGGGCGATCAAACTCTACGCTGGCTCAGGTGATCCCGCCGTACCGCGAAAAGCGCCGATGCCAGGTCTTTCGCCAGAATTTTCTAAGGCCTGGCAAGACGGCTATGCCTTTTCCCAACAACAACTCGGTTGGATACTCGGTTCGAAGGAAGTGGATCTTCCTTCGCTCGGTCTCAATTTTTTCGTCCCGATTTTCTTCTTCGAAGGAACAGCCGATCATATGACGCCGATCGAGCTTGCCGAATTATATTTCAAGCAGATCAAGGCGCCTCACAAAGAATTCGTGCGTTTTTATGGTGACCACCATTTCATCGCGATGAACCGACCTATCGAATTTCTACAGGAGCTTTTGGTCAGAGTGCGTCCGTTGGCGAGTTTGACTCATTGATCTCTACGGGTTCTCGGTAACGTTCCATAGAACGTTGACAGTTTTGATCGGCCAACGAGGCACTTCGAGCAGACGCATGCTTTGCCTCCTGTCGTTGACTTGTTGTATATCAAAGTGCCTTACGCCAAGGATAAACGTGACTTTAGCCACCAAGCCTCCGCTGCGAGGGATGGCATCGACTGAGAGCAGCCATCTTTTGTAATGTGAGTAATGCCATATTGAGCGCTTTCGTGTTACCCGTTCGATAATAATATCGGAATAGAAAATTATAAATTGTGGGGCGCGGAAATTTCGGCGCAGCCCAGAATCCGTCAAAGGCGGATGCGCCTATTGTGCAGATATTTTGTGCTTATTTTGGCATCTCAATTGGGACAAAACGCATTTTTTTATCTTCCCCTTTTACTCGTAACATCACAGCGTCGCCCGGTTTCATTTTTTTAATCGTTTTTTCAAATTGTTCCGGTGTTGATATTTTTTGATTTCCAATATCCGTCACTATATCACCTTTCTTCAATCCGCGTTCTGCTGCTGGACTTGATTCATCCATATCAAATATTAGAACACCTTTCTCTATTTCATATTGTTTCTTTATTTTTGAATCGATTGATTTTACGGTGACACCAATTTCCTTTACATCGACCGTTTTTTCTACTGCGACATCAGACTCAGTTTCATCTTTTCCACTGTTCCCTTTGTCTGCTAAATCGCCTTCTTCATCATGAGATCCAAGAGTCGCTTTTTTCTCAATGGCATTTCTATCTCTCCATATTTTGAGAGTGACAGTCGAGCCCGGATGTTTACTCGCAATTAATGTTTGCAGCTCTTGAGTGGAATTTACATCTTTGCCATCGACCGAAAGAATAATATCACCGTACTCTACACCAGCTTTATCGGCTGCCGCATCTTTGGTAACCGATTCAACCGCAACACCCTTAGTCTTGTCCAGTCCGGCTGCTTTTGCATAGACTGCATCCACTGGTCTAATTTGCACTCCAAGGAATCCGCGCCGGAATTTTCCGTACTTGATTAAATCCGTTGCAACTTGCTTAGCAAGATTCAGGGGAATAGCAAAACTATAGCCTTGATACCGAGCATTTGTTGTCGCAATGGCAGTATTGATACCAACAACTTCTCCATTGATGTTTACAAGTGGTCCTCCGCTGTTGCCGGGATTGACCGCAGCATCTGTCTGAATAAAATTTTCGATACCATAGGCATCTCCGATGATTCCAATATTCCTACCCAGTGCACTTACAATGCCTTGCGTCATGGTCGACCTTAAATTTAATGGTGCACCGATAGCAAACACGATATGTCCAACCTCGACGTCATCGGAATTGCCAAGCACGGCTACTGGCAAATTATCCGCATCAATTTTAATAACGGCGATATCAGTATATTTATCTGTACCTATAAGTTTTGCTTTAAAATCTCTCGTATCATTCAGTGTCACTTTAATTCCATTTTTCTTTGCATTGGCAACTACATGATTGTTGGTAAGAATATAACCATTTGATGTAATTATAATGCCGGAACCAGCTCCTTTTTCTGGTCCTCGTTTTGGCATATCAAATTTAAAATTTGGGCCGAAGAATTTATAAAAGAACTGATTAGGATCTTCTTGTGAATCCGATTCTGATTCTCCATTCATTTCCACTTCCACATACACTACAGATGGTGTAACTGTCTTACCGACATTGTGAAATGCTTCATTTAAAGCCTGCAATGTGGAATTCGGTTTGATTGGAGCCTGTTGAGCACCAAGTTTGACGTCTTCTCCAGCAAATGAGAAATCAACGCCCTTAAAGCTTGATACCAGCACAACTCCAAAAATAATTCCAAGGCTAATGAGAAATACAGCTGCTAAGGTTGATTTGGTTGACATAAATTTTACTCCTATTTTGTTACAGCTTTATTATGATGAAATAATTCCGTCGATTTCAAGGGTTTTAATCCTTCAAAGTGATATCGTAAATATAGACGTAGTATCTCATCAATTTGGTTCCCGACGTGTACATCAAACTCAAGGTTGCCGAGACTATTAATCTGAACATCTAACAATCGCCGCAGAATCTGTAACACCTGTGCTGGAATAGAAATAGAGGCAATGTTCCGTCCAATGCTCAATAATGAATCGCCTGGCGAATAGCAACGATTGCAAAATAATGCCCCGCGGGCAACTTGAAATGCATACTGTTTTTCACCATTGTTTATGGTAATAGGATTTCCACATTCGCCACAGACTTCTAAGTTCGGCGCATATCCAAACAATGAGGCAAGCCGTAATCGGAATGCGTATGAATACGCTGAGTAATTTTTAGAACTTGAATTTAGTTCGCCCAATGTTTCACTAACCAATGCAAATAGATTTGGATTTCGCTCTTCGTCATGCGTAACTTGATTAATAAGTTCAACTACCGATAACGCGGTGGTCATTCGATCTAAATCTTCTGTAAGATTCTTAAATGAATCGATGGCATCACATTGAGAAATCAGATGAAGATCGCGGTGTTCTTTTTTGTAAATAACAAGCATCGAATGCGTCATAGGCTCTAATGCCGAACCAAACTTATTCTTCGCTGTTCGCGCTCCTTTAGCAATACCTTTCAACTTTCCAAATTCCTTTGTATAGAACGTAACAATCTTGCTCGTATCACGGTATTTCATCGTTTTGAGAATTATAGCTTCAGTTTTTATGAGCATATCAACTCTATGATTGTAAACGCCGGAGCGAATCAGAAAATGGTGGATTTATGATTCCTTTATCTGTAACAATCGCTGTCAATAAATCGTTCGGCGTAACATCGAAGGCTGGAGAATAGACCGCCACATCCTCTGGTGAGATTCGTTTGCCGAATATTTCGGTAACTTCTTTTCCATCTCGTTCCTCTATAGGAATTTCTTTGCCTGTTTTCATTTGAAAATCAATCGTAGAAATTGGTGCGGCAACATAAAATGGAATCCCGTGGTGCTTCGCCAATACCGCAATATTATAAGTTCCCACCTTGTTCGCAACGTCGCCATTAATTGCCACTCGATCTGCACCAACAATAACTACTTCAATTTTTCTCTGCTTCATCAGAACCGCTGCAGTGCTATCTACAATCAACGTTGCTGGAATGTTTGCCTGCTTCATTTCCCATGCCGTTAATCTTGCACCTTGCAAGAGCGGCCGTGTTTCATCAATATAGACGCATTTGAGTTTTCCTTCTTCCCATGCCTTGGTAACAATACCCAACGCTGTGCCGCGTCCGCCGGTAGCAAGAGCACCCGCATTGCAATGAACTAAAACGGAACAAGATTGTTGCAGAAGTTCAACACCAAATGAGCTAATGCGCTCGCACATTTCAAAATCTTCTTGATGAATTAGAAATGCTTCATCTAACAAACCTTTTTGTAATTCAGCGATAGAATTTGTTTGCCATGCATCCAACACATTGCGTTGTCGATGCAAAGCCCAGAAAAGATTTACCGCAGTCGGACGCGTAGAAACAAGAATATCTATTGCAGATTGAAGATAGGCTCGAATTTCGTCAGCTTTATTCCTTTTAAACTTAAGACTTGCAAGCGCAACACCATATGCCGCCGCAATACCAATTAACGGCGCGCCGCGGATTGCAAGACGTTTAATTGCTTCGGCTACTACGGCAAAATCATCAGTTTTAATAAATACTTCTTCGAGAGGAAGTTTTGTCTGATCAAGAAATCGGATATTGCCGTTTATCCATTCTAACGGCTTCATAGCAATTATTTCTCGTCAAATCGTGATAAATCCATAAAAGAATGAAATCGGTCGTGAATTTTGAGATAACTCAAGTCACGCAGACTTTCCACACTAAATTTTTCCACACAGAATGAAGCTAATGTACTGCCATAAATTATAGCGCGTTTGAGGTTTTCAGAAGAGATATCGTCAGTTCGTGCAAGCCAGCCAATGAAACCACCGGCAAAGGCATCGCCAGCTCCAGTCGGATCGAAAATAGTTTCCAATGGATATGCCGGTGCCGAGAAGATTGTTTCATCTGTCACAAGCATTGCACCATGTTCGCCTTTTTTAATTATGATAATCCGTGGTCCCATCTTAATAATTTTTTTTGCTGCTTTGATAAGGTTCGGTTCTTGTGTAAGCAGACGCGTCTCGGAGTCGTTAACTATTATAACATCCATAAATTTCATGGTTTCTGTTAGCTCTTTTGGTTTTGTCTCAATCCAATAATTCATTGTATCGCCAACGACAAGTCGCGGTTTGTTGATTTGATTCAACACCTGTAATTGAAGCACCGGATCAATATTGCCAAGACAGACATATGATGAAGACTTGAATCTTTCAGGAATTTTTGGATCGAAATTTTTAAAAACATTGAGATCCGTGAAAAGTGTATCACGAACATTTAGGTCATAATGGTACTTGCCACCCCATTGAAAAGTTTTACCACGCTCTATGACCTGTAATCCATCCAAATCTATTTGTCGCGATTCCATGAACTTAATATGGTCCTTCGGAAAATCTCCGCCAACCACACCGATTAAACGTATAGGCACAGTGAAGTAACTTGCCGCAACAGAAATGTACACTGCTGATCCGCCTAACGCTTTTTTTACACTTCCAAAAGGTGTCTCGACAGTGTCGAGTGCAACAGAACCGACAACTAATAAACTCACGATTTTATCCTTTCGATGTTAAAATGATGCAATTTCTACTAATTGGGCGGTTTCTTTATTCCCGATTATAAAGTCATTGACAATTTCCATAGAATGCCTTTGGCCAGGCCATACGAGTCTTTTTTTCGCATCTTCAAATCGCAGCCATTCGAAGCATTGATGTTCTGAGGATAATCGCAGTGTTGATGACGAACCGAGTTCAGCAGCAAACACAGGTACTAATTGAATTGTATCCTTCGGAAGGTCAAAATATGTGTCCACATAAGGAATTGCCCAGCAGCGCTTAGGAGACAACCCTGTTTCTTCCTTTAGTTCGCGCATTGCAGCTTTTAATGCGCTTTCGTTCTTTTTCATCGTTCCGGTCACAATTTGCCACAGTCCAGGATAAAGCTTTTCATCCTTTGCACGTTGGAGAACAAGAAAATACGTTTCTGTATTGAACACTCCAAAAACGCACACTTCAACAATTTGATTAACAATACTTGACAGAGGTACTCTTTCTTTTGTTACAAAAAAGATAAACGAATTTTAGTTGAATTCAAATTGTAGGATTTGCAGGATGTGAAATTACTTTCTCACTAACTGATTTCTCCAATGTGCCAGAAATATGCCGCAAGCGATTCCGACATTAAGTGATTCTGCCTTGCCAAAACGCAGAATATTTAATATTTCATCGGCATGCTGAAGAATATCCGGATTCACCCCATGCGCTTCACTTCCTAAAATAAGAATAGATTTTTCCTTAAGTGAAGAAGAATTAAGCGGTGTCCCATTAAGAGCAGTTGCAATGAGTTTGAAACTCTCAGATTTAAGATTAGAGAGTACAGTTTTTAAATCAATATCCTCGAACACTTTCAAATGAAAAATAGAGCCTGCAGTTGCACGAAGAACTTTTTCATTATATAATGAAACACATCCTTCGCCTAAAAGGACAGCATCAACACCGAACCAATCGCACGTGCGAAGAATAGTACCTAAATTTCCCGGATCATTTATATTGTCGCATGCGACCATGAATTTTGCTGAGTAAATATATTTTATGTCGAACGCCTCAATTTGTTGATGTACAAGAGCTACGACTCCCTGGGAATGAACGGTATCAGAAATCTGTCTTAACTGCACTTCCTTCAATTCTTTTACAGGAATACCGTGATTCTGTGCGAGTGCGAGTGTTGATTGGTGCTCGGAATTTTGACTTGCTCCATGTAATGCGGCAATCATTTCAATGGAGAAATTTGAATCTAATGCATCTTGGAGAGGACGCCAACCCTCAAGAAGAAATTTACGTTCACTATCTCGATACTTCTTCTGCTGAAGTGATCGAAGATATTTTATTTCGGCTTGATTCAAATTCATAGCTGGAATATATAGAAAAAGGAAAGTAGAAACAAAGTTTTGTAGAGTCCGATGACTCATCGGACATTTTTAGATAAATCCATTTACTTTATGTTAGTCCTGTCTGGGGACAGGACTCTACAGCTTTTGCCTCCATTCTTTTTGTATCCATTTCGCACCATCACTTTCAAACACGATTGCTCCTAATTTATCAGTCCGTTTTATATCTATTGAATTGGCTTTTAATCGCCAAATAGTGAACGGTGAGGGATGGCGGAATTTATTATGGTTTCCCACAGAGATAAGAGCTATTCGAGGATGTACAACTTTTAGAAACTCTTCGCTTGAACTTGTAATACTTCCATGATGACCAGCTTTCAGAATATCGCTTGAAAGAAACGCACCATAACGCGGCATAATTCTTTGCTCGGTTGCAACTTCTGCATCACCAACAAACATTGCCGATGAATTGCCATAAATAATTTTCACCACTACAGAAGAATTATTCGGATTCTTCTCTGCTACGTGATTCGAATCAGGGTGTAGAACATACACTCGGGCGTTTGAATCTATCTGAATCTGACTTCCCGTTCTTACTATCTTTTCCCCTGTATGTCTCGCTTCAGCAATTTCTAAAACATCTTTTACCTGATGATTGTTCGTGGCAAAAGATGCCATAATGATCGTATCAACGCGGAGTGATTTGAGAACTGATCCTGCACCTCCAAAATGATCAATGTGGGGATGTGTAATCAATAAATAATCGAGCTTTGAGATTCCTTTTCGTTTTAAGAATGGTACAACGGTGCGTTCGCCTGCATCGAATTTCTGAGACAATGGGCCGGTATCAATCAACATCCTTTTATTATTTGGGAATTCAATTAAAATGGCGTCACCCTGTCCAATATCAATAGCCGTTATTGTACATTTGGGAGGTGTCAGAAACCAAATATTTGAATAGAGTGCATAGTTACTCAGCATTAAAATAACGATGAGCAACCATGCACGAACGTGCGGTAATTTCAGATTGAAGACACCGATTACCAAAATATAATATCCGACAACAAATACAACGTTGAAATGCCATGCTTCAAAATACGCAAATGGAACACTTGCTGCCTGTTTAACGAATCCAAGCAGAAACCAAACTAAGAAATCATTTGTCGCCGCATATAATTTTGCAATCCACGGACTGATGGGATAAAACATGATTTCCGCAGCTCCAATAAATGTATTGAGTCCGCTTATTGGCACAACCGGGATATTCGCTACCAAGGAAATAATTGACACGCGGCCAAAATAGTACGCGGTAAAAGGCACTGTTCCCAATTGAGCAGCGAGCGAAACAGCGAACAATTTCAACACGGCATCAACACCCTTAATTTCTTCAAATCGTTCCGGAATTTTCTTGATAAGCGCTTCAAGGCGAGGATAGAAATATACAATAGAGATAACTGCTGCAAACGACAGCTGAAAGCTAACATCAAATAATGTGTTAGTATTCCAGAAAAGAAGAATAAGCGCGGCAATACTAATTGTATTGTAAATGTCTGCTTTTCTTTCAAACAATGTTCCACATAAAAGAACAATTGCCATTATTGTTGCACGCACAACTGAGGCGCTCGATCCTGTAACTAACATATACGCAACAAGTCCCAGAATTGCCAAACCACCAACTGCTTTCCGCGGTAACCGCAAGAAGCCAAGTATTGAGAAGAAAATAGCTGCGACGAATGCGACATTCGAACCAGATACTGCTAAAATGTGAATCGTACCCGTATCCATGAAAGATTGTTTTACATCCGATGAAATATCAGCGCGATACCCGAATATTATTCCATTCAAGAAACTTGCATGGCGGGGAGAATGGAGACGATCGATGATACGGTATAAGTTCTGCTGTATCGAATAGGTCAAAGCCTGGAAGGCATTTCCATCCGCCATTCCATAGATTCGCACATTATCTAATCCTTTGACTGTTACAACACCTTGAATATCATTCATCCCAAGATATTTTCCATAATCGAATTCTCCAGGATTTCGCTGAAACGGAAATGGTTCCAGCGTTCCATTCATTTCTATCTTCTTCCCAAATTCTATTCCTTCTTTGTAGTGATCCTTTTTATCAAACCTAATCATAATCATTATTCTACATGAATTTCGGTCAATCTTTCCCCGGCGAAAGATACTGTCCGCACAAACAACACAGCTAATTCGACGCTCCTGCAGCGCAGGTTCGGAATCAATTGTACCAAATAGAATCAGCGGTTCATCGTTGATACGCGGTTCAAGTTCTCGTGAATTAGAATTTGATTGTTGAAGTGTCTGAAGAAAAATGCCAAGCAGGATAACCGCACATTGGAGCAATAAATCTGTAATATTATTCCACTTGTTTATCAGTAAGAATATTACAGCGATGATAACAAGAATAAAGATAAGTATGAACGACCAGGTTGGAGACAGTGAAATCCACCCCGAAATAATAATTCCGGCAGAAAATAAAAGAACCAACCGCAATGCTGGACGGTTTCGGAACATAGCACGTTCACGAATCAAAAAATAATCTGACAATTGCAGGTGTAATATGCGTCAGATTCTTTATCTGATTTTTCAATTGATGACATTGCTTGCCTACAATAATGCATGGCACTCTGTTGCGTGTGTGTGACTTGGTAGAAAGATCTTCAATATTGCCGTGGTCGCTGACAATCAATAATAATGTATTGCAAGGATCGAATGATTCTAAAAAACCGGATAAAAATTCATCTAAACGTTCCAGTACTTCTACTGCAAACGCCATCTTCTGACTATGACCAGCATGATCGGTTAGCCAGTACTCGAACAGTGTAAAATCATGCCGTGCCACAATGTGGGATAGATGCTTGCCTGCCGTTTTAGGCGCGATCGGTTTAATATCAGGATGTCCAAGTTCAGGCCATTGAGTGCGAATAAAGTCTGCAGAAATTCCTTCATCTCTCTGAAGCTCTTGTCCAGTAAGTAGTGGAATACCGGCGAGCTGACACGAAAGCGTTGTAACTGTAAGCCGTCGACTACCGGATTCTGTGTAATCGAAAAAACGTTGTGGAAAAGCATTCGCAAATACAACCGATTTGCCGATCGTTTTCAATTGATGAAATATATTTTTCTCAGCAATAATCGGATGAAGAATTAATGGCGGATATGGGCCAAAATGTCGCCCGAATTTCTTTGCTCCATTAATTCCAGTAAAAATCGCAGTTTGACCCGTACCACTTTGAGGCAAACCAGATACCCCAAGCGTTGCATTAATCGCAGTTATTTCCGTCTGATCTGTAGATTTTTTTTTAAATGGCGTATGCGGTAGTTCTCCTCCGCACAACGCAGTCAGCGTTGGCATTCGTGCACGAAAGAATGGATTGATATCCGCATCTTTCTTTCCGATGCCGACCCCATCTAGAAAGAGAAGAACTACATGCAGATTCGAATTTTGGGCTTCAATCCCCAAAGGTAAATTTCCCTTATAACTATCGATTCTTGCTTTCTAGCATCAATGTTACTGGTCCATCATTGACAAGCTCTACATCCATCATCGCACGAAATATACCGGAAGCAACATGCTGTTCGTCCAAATGTTTTTTTAAATGTCTGTTAAAATGGTCGTATAGAGCTTCAGCAATCTGCGGAGGTGCAGCATCTGAATAACTTGGCCGGTTGCCTTTTTGAGTATCACCGTAAAGTGTGAATTGCGAAACCACAATCGCCTCGCCCTTTACATCTTTAACCGAAAGATTCATCTTCCCTGTTTTATCTTCAAAGATACGTAGAGACGAACACCGCTCAGCAAGATACTCCGCATCGGATTCTGTGTCGCCCTTCTTTATACCAAGCAGGATAAGCATCCCCTTTTCGATGGAACTATGCAATGTTCCTTCAATAGTAACTGAACATCGCTTCACTCGCTGAACTAACACACGCATGGCAGTAATTATCCGATTGTAAAAAGAAACCCACCATTGAAAAAGTTTCATTTTACTTGCTATCTTGAATATCTTTCTTATTATTCTCGCGTAAGGTTCGCAATCAATTTAGACTTATCAGATTCGATGGTAAACCTGTCCAAATTCCGGAAACAACGCGTGGTATTCCTTGTAAATCATTTGTAATTTGAAGCTGATCTATTCCAGCATTCTTCAATTCACGTGCAACCTTCTCTGCCTGGTTAAAACCGACTTCAAACATGATGCCTCCGCCGGGCTTGAGAATATCAGGAATAATTCCAATGAGGCGATGGTAGAATTTAAATCCGTCCTTGCCGTCGGTCAATGCTACCGAAGGTTCGAAATCTCGCACTTCTATTTGTAGTTGTTCCCACTCGTCTTTCGGAACATAAGGAGGATTGCTCACGAGAACATCAAATCTTTTTTGGAATAATTCCTCTGTTCGATCAAACACATCGACCAAAGAAAATTGGATTTGTGAATCAACAGAATGCAGTCGCGCATTCTTCTCAGCAACAATCAATGCTTCCTTACTAACGTCGATAGCCGTAACTTGTACATGTTTGATATACTTTGCAATAGATACCGCAATATTCCCGCTTCCCGTTCCAACTTCTAGCACTTGAATCTGTGCATCGTCAGGATATCGCTGGCACAACAACATCGCTTGTTCGATGAGAGTTTCTGTTTCAGGGCGTGGAATAAGCACTCGTGAATCGACGGCAAAGTGAAGTCCCATAAAACTCGTTGAACCGATAATATACTGAACCGGTTCTCGCTTTAATCGTCGTTCATATAATGTTCGGAATTGCTTAAGTTCTTCTGATTTAAGAGGCTTATCAAAATGGAGATATAGCTGAATGCGTTGTATGTCTAACGCATGTGCAAGAAGGAGTTCAACGTTGAGACGGGCATCCTCAAATCCCTTACGTTGAAGGTGCTCTATTGCAGATTTCATTAATTCGCGGACAGTCCATACTCGTGTCTTATCTTCTGGCATACTGATTTATTTCTTGCTCCGCTTATGCGCTTTCGATTTTTGGTTTTTAACTGGTTTCGTCCGTTTTACTAATCTAGATTTTTGATGAGAAGTTTTTTTCTTCAATGCTAATTTGACGGTTTTCTTTGGTGCGACTGCCGTTTTTTTGTTGACTGAAGTATTTTTTGATTTCATGATCTGGCCGGCAAATGCCCTTCGTCGAATACTCCCTACTTCCTCTTCGTCCTCACTGATGATAGTTTCAACAATTTTTCTGCTTCGCAACTTCACACGATCTTCTGAAAAGAAGCCAAGTTGTTCCATATCTGAATCCGCGATTTCAATATCCGGCAAGATTTCTTCATCCTCCTGAATTTTTAATTGCGCAGGTACAATCTGGAAACGGTTATCAGCTTCAAGCATCGCGCTAAAATCTGATAAGGATGCGATTTCGAATCCTTTGGTCTTAGAACGGTGAGCGACCTCTTCCCATACTTTACGAACCGGCACCAAAGGCTCTTGTTCATCCCTGAGAATCAACTCGGCTTCATTTAAACATTTCTCATACACTGCAAACTCCTTTGTTGAGAATAGGGTAAGAATATTTTCTATGAAAAATGTAAAGTTATTTCGAGGAAAGCGCAAGTTTCATATACGGATTTGGCATGCGTACTAATAGAACGAAGCCGACAAGACCAATAATTAATGAGAACACAAAGACAAAGTTGTAACCATAGAATGCGCTCAACCATCCAGCGAGAGGAGTAACAAGGTAGAATGGAGCGAACCAGGCGTTCATCAATCCTACGTACATTGGGCGTTCTCCATAAGGTGCGCATTCAACGGCAAAATTGTACCGCATTGCTGTTTCAGCACCAACATTTACGCCGAAGAAAAGGAAAACAAAATAGAACCAGTTTACAGATTGTGCTAAACATGCAATTGCAATTGCCAGCAGCAGGCTTACCCCGCAGACAACTAAGGCGCTCTTAGTTCCTTTTGCATCAGCAAGCCAACCTAATAGTACACCGCTAATGATCTGTCCGGTAATCATTAGGATTGTGAATACACCAATTACGTATTCAGAAATTTCGAATCGCTTTATAGCTGTAATAGTAAAGAATGCGGCTGATGAAAAACTGATTGTCAGCAAAGCAGAAGCAACTAGAAATTTTCTATAGGGACGATTTACTGCAACAATTGACCGTACACGAGAAAATAATTCTGAAAGATGCACAGGAATTGAAACAGGAGAAGGCAGCTCTTCTACAACCTTGCGTTGTGTCGCCAAAGAACTCATTTGAAATATAAACGCAAGTCCTATAGCTGAAGCATAATTATATGGAAACCGGAAAATCGTAAGCATCGCTGTTAATATGAAACTATTTACAAAAGCCAGCACGGCGGCAAGAGTAACTCGCCAGCCCATTATTTTTCCTCTTCTTTCTGGTGAAGTTGTTTTTACAAGGAAATCCATCCAGATGGGAGAAATCGTACCGGACGTAGCCTGATTAGAAATATATAATAGAAATAGTAACGTAAGGGAAAGTGTCGGTGCAGAAGCTCCCCACAATGCAATAACACAGGCAAGCAGAAGAATATCCAAACGCTGAATGAATCCATATCTAATAACTGCAGATTTACGGTATTGCGACGCGCCCAAATAGTTTGCCGAAATAACCTGCGGCATATAGTAGGCAAGATATACAACAACAGGCCATGTGCCGATAAGTATATCACTGCCGCCTAATCGTTTAATAAGCGCAGGCATCATTGTCTGTACAGGAATTAGGGCTCCTGTACTGATGTAGAGCGCTCCTTCAACGATATGGTAACGTTCATTTTTCGATTGTTGTTCGTGCGAATTCATGTTCTTTCTATAACAAAAAAGGTCACACTATGTGACCTTTTTATTCAACATCGTCGAGCGGCCTACTGCTACTTCTTCATTTTCTCGGCAAAGAGCTGTGCAACTTTTTCAATGTCATATCCAACTTTTGGCAGATAAATACCCCCATGTTTTTCAACCATCGATTTTAATGTATCGTATGCATCAGCACTACAAAAAAAAGTCGGCGTTGTTCGATTCGGACTTTCTTTTTTCGCTAATTGAAGAAGTGCAATACCGGGAAGATGCCCTTTCAGGCTGTTATCTTTAAAATCGTTATCAAGGATTATTAGATTAAAAACTTCAGATTTTATCTTTGCCCATGTTTCCACACTCGTAGTTGTTTCAACGATTTCAATCTCGTCTCCTAAAATAGCTGTGACAACTTCGAGAGCAAAACCATGGGATTTGCGCTGTCCTTCATCGTCATCTGCTACGAGAACTTTATACGTCATTAGATTATTTTTCGATTAGAAATACTTTAGTATTCTTTTTTTCTATACTACAAACTTTTCATGGTAAAAACAATAACCCTATTCTTTCGTTAAATCTTAGCATACGAACGGCTATTATTGGCGCGTATACACGACTTTACCCCCAAGCACAGTCGACTCCACCTGGATAGCCGGTATCTCAATTACGGGACATCGATATATATCCTTTGAAATAACGATAAAGTCTGCAAGTTTTCCGCGTTCAAGTGACCCTTTCAGATTTTCCTCAAATGCCGCATATGCAGCCCATGTCGTGTAACCACGGATTGCTTCTTCCCGCGTCATTTTCTCTGAAGCGTACCATCCATTAACAAACGCCGTTGTATCAGCGTATCCGTCGGCAGGAGGTTGAAAATATTTGCGCATATCATCAATATTTTTCGGTATTCCATTCTTGTCCTGCCGAGTACACGCAGCATAAATTCCAAAGAACGGATTTGAACTTTCGACAGGAAAGTCTGAACCCTCTGGAATAACAACACCGGTATTTAACAATGATCGCCAAGCATACGCCCCGCGAATCCGTTTTGATCCGAGCCGTGATTCTGCCCAATACATATCAGTAGTACATTGTATCGTCTGCATGCTCGGAATAACATTAAGCTGCTTGAAGCGGGGAATATCTTCTGGTGATAGTACCTGAGCATGCTCTATACGCAATCTTGCAAAAGGCAATTGATGCTTTTTCAATGCTGATTCGTACACATTAAGAATAATGGCATTTGCTCTATCGCCAATTGCATGCGTGCAGACTTGGAAACCATAATCCAGTGATTCATTTACTAATTTAGATAATTCATCTTCTGAAAGCATTGTCAGTCCACGATTGTTTGAATCATCAGAATATGGTTCGATTAAAGCTGCTCCGCGAGAACCCAGTGCACCATCGATATATATTTTTAATGCGCGAATAGTAAGTTTGTTGTTTCCATACCCGATTAGCTTTCCTTCCTTTTTTATTTTATTCCACAACTCCCCTGGTCCATCGATTGCGGCATATACGCGTATAGGAAATATGTTTTCATCGATCATTTTCTTGTATAATTCAAATTGCCTCGCATCCACTCCCATTTCTTGAACCGATGTGAGTCCTACTGAAGCACATTCTTCTGTCGCAAGTCGAATCGCCTCGCGCATTTCCTGTTCGCTGGGTTCTGGTACGAATTTATAGATCAATTCCATTGCTGCATCAACAAAGACTCCGGTTGGTTCTCCATCGGCATAACGTACGATCTTGCCACCGGGCGGATCAGGCGTTTGTTTATTTACACCGGCAATTTCTAAAGCGCGCTTGTTCACCCAGCAAGCATGTCCATCAATACGAACGAGACAGACAGGATTATTCCGTGCATTCGCATCCAATGATTTCTTAGTCGGGAATGATTTCGACTGCCATTCATTTTGATCCCAACCGCTTCCGCGAATCCACTGCTCAGGTTTTGACACAACCGCTCGCCGAGCAATTTTCTCTGCTGCTTCCTTTTCAGAATGTGTCCCCAATAAGTCAACTGTCATTCGAGAAAGACCAAGCCCGTAAAGATGACAATGTGCATCAATGAGCCCGGGTAATACCGTCTTTCCGCCCAGATCGATAATATTTTTCCCCTTAAATTTCCGCTCGATGTACTCGCCTGTCCCTATTCCAACAATCCTGTCATTCACAATCGCCATTGCTTCTGCGATGGTGCTGTTTGCATCCATCGTGTAAATATGGCAGTCGGTATATATAGTGTCTACGCGTTCAGGCATATATCGGTTTAAGAAAACAACGATGATAACTTCTGTGATCACAAACAAGATAAACCACTTGAGTTGAGTCGGCATGATAATTCCTTACAGATACGTGATGACTCATTCCAATAGAGACTTAGCAAGTGCAAAAATAGATTTATCAGTATATTTAAATGCTAATGTACCTTGTGGAAAAGGGAATTGCAAACAAAATCCAAGTTTGGGCTAAAACGAGATGTTTTGTTACACACAATTAATCGATTCATTCTTGATTCCACTCCAATAATCTGCTAACTTCAGTACAGAACAAGTGATTCATAAAACAGCCTGCAATGGTGCGATACACTTCAACCCTTTACGGGCTGTTTGTCTAATCATCCTCATTAAAATGAATATATATTGATAGAACAATGAGATTAATAAAAGGCTTCATGATAAAGACTTTCTGGATTCTACTTCTCCTTTTCACTTATTCCATATATCAGAAATCCCTTGCTCTTTCAACAGACAAACCACCACTCAAGAAAATTCTCATAGTTGTGCAAGGCACATCAAGTTTGAAGAACTACGCAATAGGAGATGGTCGCCAACTTGCTGAATTAATGGGACACTTTAATACATCAGTAATAATTACGGGTGATAAAGAGTATAAATTCGGTGAGCTAAATAATTTTGATTATACATTTTATATCGGTTCTGAAATTCACAATGAGGTACCGACGAAATTTCTTTTAGATGTTTATAACACAAACAAACCGGTTATCTGGCTGAACACCGGTATGGTAGAATTCTGCCAGCGATACGATATGAAAAAGAGATTCGGTTTCACTGTAAGTGGAATTGATTCCATCACAAAATTCGATCAAGTAACGGCAAATGGTACGGTCTTCACAAAGGGCGAACCTCGCCTCGGCATGATTCATGTCAGCCACCCAAACATTTCAAAGGTTATTGCTAAAGCGTATTCAACCGCCAAGCAGAAAGAATCACCATACGCCATCTCTGCAAAAAACCTTATATACTTTGCTGATTCGCCTTTCGCATATGCTATTCCCGGTGATCATTATAATTATTTTGCTGATTTTCTGCACGACATTCTTCATGAAAACCATGAAACCTCGCATCGTGCTTTTATTCGCATCGAGGATATATCGGTATTTGATAATCCTGACAACCTTCGCGAGATTGCAGACATTCTTTCAAGCCGCGGCATACCGTTTATGGTTGGAGTGATTCCATTTTTCGTCGATCCAGGTGAAGGCACACGTTTAAGCCTGTCAGATAAACCGGAACTCGTTGATGCTCTGAAGTATATGGTACATAACGGCGGAACCATAGTGATGCACGGTGTCACTCATCAATACAAAGGTGTAACAGCTGTAGATTACGAATTCTGGGATGACAATACAAGCGGACCCATAAAAGGCGAAACAGAAGATGGCGATGCCCGTAAAATTGAAATGGGGATTCAAGAATTTATGAAGAATGGGCTCTATCCTCTCGTTTGGGAAACGCCTCATTATACCGCTTCTTTCATTTTATATAAAACAATTGCAAAATATTTTAGTACAGCTTGCGAACAACGACTTTCTATGGAAGACGCCGACTACAGCCAGTACTTCCCTTACATAATTAATAAGGATTTGTTTGGACAAAAGATCTACCCTGAAAATCTTGGTTATGTTCCCCTAAATCCGGACAAAGAAGCAAGCCGCGCCTCCGTCGATTTAATTTTAAAGTATGCCAAAGCACAATTATATATTCGCGATGGCGTTGTTGGTGCATTCTTTCACGAATTCCTTGATCTTGATCTTTTAAAACAACTTGCCGATGGATTTGAAGAACTTGGATACACTTTTCTTGATATGCGAGAAGAAACAAATTGGGTCAAATCGAAGGATCATGTAATCCTTTCCGGCACACAAGATTATTCTATTACTCTGCAAGATCAATATTTATCGGAAGCATATTTTGACAAAACAGGAGAAGTGCGAGATCGAAAAATTTCTGAGAAGCGCCTCCTTGGGAATATTACGAAGCACATAACTTTAGAGCCAGACGAGTTCTATAAAGCTGAACCGATAGAATTCCGTGAACGCGAACAGACATTCCTCGAGAAAGCCGTCTCTAAAGCAGACCGTGTTTATGACAACATTTTTACAAAGGAAGAAGATTGGAAGCCGGCCCGTGTAATGCTGCTATGGAATCACTTCGCACGCGGTGCATTTTTCAATGATCAAGCATCGTTTGCATCAGCATTTCGAAGTGTCAACATAATGATCGACACTGTATTTCTTGGACAACCTCTGCATTTAGGTCAACACAACCTTCTTATTGTTCCTGTATCAATCGTAGATTCACTTACGGATGAAGATTATTCTACTATAACAAACTATGTGGCATCGGGCGGGAATATTGTTCTTGATACTAAGACCGACCTTGCGAAAGATTTTGGAATTGAATATGCCAGTACACGTATCAATGTACGCCGCGTCCGGGACAATTTGTTCCCCGAAGAACAAATCGTTTGGCGGTACGCTGAACTTGTGAATAAATTTGACTCCGACAATCTTGATAAGGTATTCTGTGCCGATGAAGTAACCGAGACGCCGATGGTTATAGGCAAACATTACGGTAAGGGAAAAATTCTTTATATCAACTCGCGTTTCGATCCATATTCACAGCAAGGATATTCTCAATATCCGTTCTTCATTGATTATATCCGCCGATTCTTTCAACTGCGTCCGATTGTTAGGCGTGAACAGGTCGAAGTTTATTTCGAGCCTGGATATCGAGCTCTCTATAGTATCGAGACCCTCATCAAGTCGTGGGTCTCAAACGGCATCCGCATCGTGCATATCGGGGGATGGCAACAATATCCAAAATACACATATGATTATGCTCGTTTGATCCGTCTTGCGCATGCGAATGGCATTCTTGTTTACGCATGGTTAGAGCCACCGCAAATAAGTCAAATGTTTTGGACTAATCATCCGGAGTGGCGGGAAAAAAATGTAAATGGTGATGACGCAAAACCATCTTGGCGATATCCTATTGCATTGACAGATACGCTCTGCATCAAAGAGATGACAAAAGAGTTCCGCACATTTCTTGAATCATACGATTGGGACGGAGTTAATCTTGCAGAATTGTATTTTGAATCAGGCAAAGGATTTGAACAACCAGCGCTTTTTACTCCCGGCCATCCGTCTGCAAAGCTTGAATTGAAACGAAAGTTTGGTATCGATCTGAAAGCTGCGTTTGATTCGCTTTCTCCATCATTTTGGAAAACTAATGCGGCTGTGAAGAATACAATTATCAACTATCGCGTGCAAAAAATTAGAAATGTTTACGAGATATTGCTCAATGCATTTAGCGACCTGGCAAAGACAAAACCAGGATTCCAAATCATTGTCACGGCTTTCGACAGCTTTGGCTCGCCGGAACTTCGCGAACAATTCGGAGTTGATATGCACAGCGTTCTCGACCTTCAAAAGCAATATGGATTTACATTGCAAGTTGAGGATCCACAATCGAAATGGTCGCTTGATCCGCGTCGCTATACAGATATGGGAAAGCAGTACAGTAAACTGATTGATTCCTCCAAACTAATGTTAGATTTGAACATCCTTAACTTCCGCAATAAGGATGCAATCATTCCATTCCCGACACTTATTCAAACTGGAACTGAAAGCTTCCAGCTCATTCGCTCTGCTTCACTTGGCGCTCCACGTTTTACAATTTATTCTGAGTCAAGTGTCAATCCTCAAGATTTAAGTCTCTTTGCAAACGCACTCGCAAGCGACGTTCATTATCGTTTCACCGAATCGGGAATAAGTGTACAAACACCATCTTCATTCGTGCTGCGTCTTCCAAAAGAAATAACTGAAATCACATTGGATGGAACCCCGCTGCCGCCTTTTCGAGATAATCGATACGTGATTCCGGCAGGCGAGCATTCGATTATATTGGCACCGCAGACTAAAAGCAACTTCTCTACACATGAGCTCCAGACACGCATCATGTCTGCAACCGGAGAAATCAAGTCTTTGAGTTACGGTTTGCGGGATGTTAATCTGGATTACGTTTCCGATGCGCGCATGCTGATTTCCTTGAGCAACTTGCCTACATCTGTAACAGTCGATGGCTCTCCAGTGGATTTCACAGCGATGAAAGGAAACGATTGCTTCAGTATCTTCCTTCCTTCTGGCAGCCATAGAGCAAACATTATTGCAGGTGATCGGTTTGCATACGGAATTAATTATACTAGTTTTTGGTCAACAACAGCAATTGCGGTGTTCAGTGCGCTTGCGATATCATTGCTTCTATTAATGTATTTGTATCTGAAATTTGTCAGGCGTAATTCAAAAAATCGAGAGGTGTAATATTTCATGACAGTTCTTGAAGTTGATCTTAGTTTTCTTTTTGTTATTGCGGTTATTCTAATCTGGTTCACAATCGCTTACCAGTTCATACTGACAGTGTTTGGTTATATTAATTGCGTTCATTCACTGCGCGAGAAACGCGATGCGGATAAACGTTCGTTTGACTATCCCTCTTGTTCGATTTTGATTCCGGCGCATAACGAAGAAAAGGTGATCGGCGCTACCATTGAATCAATGCTTCGACTTGAATATCCAAAAGACAAGCTTCAGATCATCGTTATTAATGATGGATCAGAGGATAATACGAAAAATATTATAACTCATTATGCATCATTAGATTCACGCGTACAATTATTTGATATACCAAAAGGCGAAGGCGGCAAAGGGAAATCCCGAACGCTTAACCTTGGTATTAAACAAGCCAAGGGCGATGTAATCGCTATCTTCGATGCTGACAACACACCGGATAAAGATTCACTTCGGTATCTTGTTGCACAATTGTTAGACAACAAAGAGTTAGGAGCTGTAATTGGGAAGTTCCGCACGGTAAACAAGAAAGCCACGCTTCTTACGCGCTTCATCAACATCGAGACACTCAGCTTCCAATTGATGCTGCAAGCGGGCAGGTGGCAGATGCATGGCATTTCAACTTTACCGGGAACAAACTATGTAATGTGGAGCCATCTGATACAAAAATTAGGCGGCTGGGATGAGGAAGCTTTAACAGAAGATTCAGAGCTTAGCATCCGAATTTACGAAGCGGGTTACAAAATTAAATTTATTCCCTATGCAATAACATACGAACAAGAACCGCAAAAGTGGGGTGTCTGGATTCGACAGCGCATGCGATGGGTACGGGGTAACAATTATGTCGCAAAAAAATTCTGGAAAGAAATTCCACATTTCAAGAGCAAAAGATTGGCGTTTGATTTGCTGTACACACTCTCACTCTACTATATTTTCTTTTTCGCTGTCGTTTTCTCGGACATACTATTCATTGTAAGTTTATTTCAATTGGTGACAATTTCTTTACCTGGCCCTTATACTTTTGTGTGGGTAACGTCTTTAATTTTGTTCATCTTTGAAATATTTCTCGCGATTTCATACGACGATGAAGATAACCTTAAAAATCTTGCCATTGTTGTTCTCATGTACTTTTCCTACTGCCAATTGTGGATTTACGTGGTTATCAAAGCAGCATATCAGGATTACATTAAAAAGGAAAAACACATCTGGGATAAAACAATACGGTTTGATCCACTTGCAGCGCCACCAAAGAAATAATAAACCGCGGAATACGCATCAAAATACTTCATCTAAAGAAATTCATCTTTTGTTTCAGCTCATTGATGAAGCATATGAGAAGCACGCATGGCAAGGAACAAACCTGCGCGGTTCTATTCGCGGGTTGACTGCGAAAGAAGCTGCGTGGCTCCGGCACCAAATCGGCACAATATCTTGGAGATTGTAATTAAAATGCCCAAACAAGGAGAGAAGAATGACACTTTTTAAGTGGAAATTCATAGGTGTAATTGCCTTGTTTTTATATATACCGATAAAATTGTTACTATCTACAAATATTGTGCAGTTCACTCCCGATGATGGCTTTTATTATCTCACATTGGCGAGACATTTTGCAAATTCTGGAAAATGGACATTCGATGGAATACATGCAACAAGCGGATTCCATTTGTTATGGGCTTATTTATTAGCTGTAATCAGTTTTATAATTCGACCATCGGTAGATACCTTTCCAATTCTTGGATTGGCAATGAGTTTTTTAATAATAGTAGGAATGATAATCTATGCTGATAGGACACAGAGTGCAATTACGATGTTGTGGCTATTGTTTCTCATCACAACGCCAATATTTATTTATAATTCGATCTCACTTACAGAATTTTGCTTAGTAGTATTGTGTTCCTATTGTGTTATCAACGACAAGCATCCATTGATATTTTCAATGCTTGGTGGACTTGCGCGAACGGAGTTTATTGTAATTCCACTGACAGTATTCACGATACAGCTTATTTTATCGAAGAAATACAATTATAAAATATTACTCATCGGTATAATTGGAATAGGAATAGTTGTTCTGCACACTTTTATTATAACCGGAGAATTTATTCAGTCGAGTGCCTTAATAAAACATGAATGGGTACAGTATTATTCATCTAATGTATTGCTTAATAATTCTCTATACCTGAGTACAAATTTCTTTTATGCTTATTCATTTCAAGCGAAAAAAATTGTTTTTGTAATTATAATTATCCTTGCGTTTATTTTGATAATCCGCAACAGGTACAATAATAAAGCATTTCAAGAATTAAATATTTCTTTGTCTCTTATTCTTGTATTCACTGGATTATATTGGAACAGCGCTGATGTACAGGGGTGGTATGTTGGAGTTTTCTTTGTGCCAGTATTTATTATAGGCAAATATACGGTGCAAGAAGTGAATATTGTTCCGGCTTATTTGATTCTTGTTTGTGCGATATTGTATAATCTTTCTTTTAAATATCAACCGTACTATCCACATCAGGAGTATACGTCGAGAGCGGCCAGGTATTTATCAGAGAACAAATTAGATGGTAAGGTTGCCTCTTGGAACGCAGGGATTATCGGATATTATGAGGGTGGTAACGTGATAAATCTTGATGGATTGGTGAACAATAGTATTTATCCATACATAAAGTCCAACAATGTTCCAGAGTATTTGAAGAAAGAGAACATTCGATATATCGTAGATTTCTCTAATATGTATCGTGACCCGTATCCGCGACGCGGCGGTTATAATAACAATGATTTTTTACATACCCTAAAACCAATATATACCTTTGATTCAGGTCAATACTATTGGAATTATTTGTGTATTGCGAAAATAAACTAAATGTGAATCATCGCAAGGACTAACCATTTGTTATTTTTATATGCCAATACTGTTCCAATGATCAAGCGTAAAAATATTAAGATGACGCTTCTCAATTGATAAAAAGAGAATAGTTTTGTATAATATTATTGCAAGGTAATACAATCGAAATTTCCAGTAAAAAGAATTTTGACATATCTTATTGCCCCGTAGTGTAATTGGCAACACGCCTGACTCTGGATCAGGAAAGTCTAGGTTCGACCCCTAGCGGGGCAGCACACATTTGCGAATTGCGGATTTTTAATTTCGAAATTGAAAATTTGAAATTCGCAATTTAATGGCCTTATCGTCTAACGGTTTAGGACGTGACCCTCTCAAGGTCGAAATACGGGTTCGATTCCCGTTAAGGCTACTTCATCAAATTGCACTCTTCACTTCAACCTAAACAGTTTTAAACGTGTTGCATTCAAAAAATTTCTTTAAGAAAACCTTCGGTGTTCCAATTGCATTGAGACTTTCCCAGGGTTAAACGCAAAGATCTACCAATATTAACTATTTCTGCGTTTTTATTGAATATTCGGCATTTCTCACGATTCTGTGCTCTCAACAGATCAAATTCAACAGCTACTTTTTAGTATCAGGCTTTTCCATTAAAATATATTTTTTTATTATTTCTTAAATTTTATTTGCTCATTTCATCAAGAATCTATATTTTCCACCACGTTTTCTTAACATTATCTAAAAGTGACAAATTATGGCAATTGATCTGCTCGAGCAGATACATCCTCATATAAAGGATTCAATCTATCCATTGCGAACTCCTCTTCCGGATTGGAGGATGAAAGAGGGCGACATTCCCGATGGTGGGTCAGCGTCATTGCATGATAAATCGTGGACGTCAATTCGAATTCCTTTCCAATGGGGGAAGTACGATAAAACGTACTGGTTTCGACAAACGATTACGATAACACAGGATTTTTCTGGAAAACCGTTAGTCTTACTTCTTGATTTTCCCGATGCACTTCTTTACCTCAATGGAAAACCATTTCATGGTATAGACCATAATCACAAAGAGATTTTAATTTGTGAAAAATCAAAACTCAACGAGCAATTTGTTATTGCCATTCAGGCATATAGCGGACGAAAACATGAACACAACACTTTCTCTATAGCGGAACTCGCGGTATTGGACACAACTGCACGCCGCCTTGATAGTGCTTTGACTGTTCTCCAGGAACTCGATAAACTGATAGATCACGGATCGTACGAATCGAAAAAAATTCGCGAGCTGATTCACCGAACGCTCATCTTCTTAAAGTACTTTAAACCCGGCAGTGAAGAATATCCTAACGCAATCCGCCGGGCATATAATTTTCTTCTCAACACGCTTGACACAGATATTAAGACGACAATTCCTGGACTTGTCTATCTCATCGGACATTCGCACATCGACACTGCATGGTTGTGGACACTTCATGAAACGTCAAGGAAGTGCGGCCGCACATTTTCGTCAGTATTGAGATTGATGGAAGAGTTTCCAGAATTTAAGTTCTCCCAGGGTCAGCCAATTTTATACGAATTCACAAAACGGCATTATCCTGATTTATATAGGCAAATTAATCAACGTATTACGGAAGGAAAATGGGAACCGCTTGGTTCGATGTGGACTGAAGCCGACTGCAATATACCGAATGGCGAATCGCTTATTCGTCAGATCATATTTGGAAAAAGGTTCTTCAAGCAAGAATTTGGAATTGATTCAAATATACTCTGGCTTCCTGATTCGTTCGGCTTTAATTGGTCGCTGCCTCAAATACTTAAGAAATCCGGAATAACAAATTTTTATTCTTCCAAACTTTTATGGAACGACAAAACAATATTTCCGCACACGTCGTTTTGGTGGCAAGGAATTGATAAGACAAAAATTCTTTCACACATCTCGCCAGTTGGGCTTGAAGGTCATATTACGCCGAAGTCTATCCTGAAGAATGTAAATCAAACACAGCTGGATCAAACAATACCACCAGTCCTCCAAACCTATGGATTCGGTGATGGCGGCGGCGGACCGGTAAAAGAAAACCTTGAATTTGCCGTTATACTCAAAACAATCTTAGGATTGCCGTCTTCTCAGCTTTCGTTTGCTCGAGATTTTTTCAAACAATTAGAAGAACAATCGGCAGACCTTCCAACGTGGAACGACGAGCTTTATCTTGAAACGCATCGTGGTACATATACGACCCAAGCTAAACTTAAAAAAGAGAACCGTGAAAGTGAAACTCTTATCTATTCTTCCGAGCTTCTCTCTACTCTCGCTATGTTATTTGGAAAAAATACAACTGCACGACGTTATCCAAAACAGAAACTTGAAGAAGCATGGAAGAAACTGCTTCTCAATCAATCCCATGATATAATTACTGGCACGTCAATTGCCGATGTTTACGAAGATGCCAAGCGGGATTATAAAGACATCAAGATGATTTGCACGGATGTAATTAGTAATTGTATTCAAGGATTATCCCTGCCTGCTAAGAAAAGCAAATCAGAGTTTCATTTTACGCTTTTTAACTCACTCGGCTGGCAGCGAAATGAATATGTAGAAGTATTTGTAAAATCGGATGAAAAGAATCTTTCTGTTGAAAACTCGGATGGGAATCCCATCGTTTATCAGACTGTAAAGCGAACAAAGACAGGGCAAACAATTCTTTGTTTTATAGAGAACATCCCCGCTTTTGGATTCAAGCATATTATTGTCCGCACACATGGAAACAAAACAGAGTCGTTAGAACTTTGGCCGACATCATTAAATAAGTTAGAAACACCTTTTTATAGAATTCGCTTAGGTGGCAAGGGCATTTTCAAATCACTTTATGCAAAGCAATTACGGCGTGAATTATTTCAAAAAGGCAAGATCGGAAATTCCTTTGCAACATTCCGTGATGTGCCCAAGCAATGGGAGGCATGGAACATTGATGCCGAATATGAAAAACACCGGATCGATTTGTGGAAATTCAAGCAATGTAAAATAATTGAGCAGGGTCCTTTACGCGCAACAATTCGGTTTGAGCTCAAAACGGAAAACGGATCCATTCTCTCCCAGAATATTCATTTCTACCATCATTCGCCGCGGATTGATTTCCAAACATACATACGTTGGGAGGAAAAGCAAGTGCTGCTGAAGGTTGCTTTCCCGTTCAATATGAAAATATCGGACTCGACATATGAGATCCAATTTGGTGCAATAAATCGATCATCGAAACCACGTACAGATGAGGATATCGCGAAATTTGAGGTGCCTGCACAACAATGGGCAGACATGTCTGATACAAAATATGGCGTCAGCCTACTAAATGACTGCAAATATGGGTACAATGCAAAAGAAAATACACTCCAGTTGACTCTTTTAAGATCGCCCCGTTATCCAAATCCTATCGAACCCTGGCATTGTGATGAAAGTGTAATCGATCAAGGTGAACATACATTTAGTTATTCTCTATTTCCCCATAGCGGTGACTGGGCAAAAGGCGGAACAGTTCATAAGGCACGGGAATTTAATAATTCAATTTTAATATTTCAGAATCTTCAAGTAGATAGTATTCCATCACTCTTTGAATCTTCAAAGGCTAACATTATTGTCGATGCGGTCAAGAAGGCCGAAGATAGCGATGCTGTCATTATAAGAATGCATGAAGCGCATGGTGTTCCGACAGATACGTCGCTCCGTTTTGGAATTGATGCATCGAGTGCAACGGAATGCAATTTACTAGAAAATGACGAAAAGTTGCACAAAATTACTAGATCAAAATTGGCTATCAAATTTAAACCTTTTGAAATTAAAACACTCAAATTGGCAACGAAGCCGTCAAAAAAGAATCGTTGATGAGTTTTCAAAATGTTCGTAAACAATAAAACAGAATACAACGATGAAACTTACAGAACTTCTCACCCGCTTCAAAAAGGGAATCACTGTTGCTATAAGTCTTGTCATCGTCGAGCATGTTGCATGGATTGTTGAACCAGCTGTATTCGGAAAAGTTATTGATGCTTTAATTGAACGTGCTTCTGGCCAGGCTGGCAGTATTAATGCCTCACTGTTTCCTCTGTTCTTATGGATTGGAGTCTTCGCAATTAATTCCGGCACCGGAGTCATCCGGCGAATCGTCGATCAAAAAATCTATCTCGCGATGTTCACTCAATTGGCAACAGACATTTCTACTGTTGCGCAAGAAAAAAAGTTCCGTGCTTCAAAGACTGCAGCGCTTGCACAGTTGTCAGAGCAATATATTACATTTTTTCAATATCGTATTCCGGAGATCATTGAACAAGTTGTCCAGATTGGCGGGGCTGTCATTGCGCTTGCGATATTCGATTGGCGAATCTCCATTACTTGTTTAACTATTATCTTACCGCTTCTTTTAATAAATGGAATTTACACGCGAAAAGTCAGCGGACTACAGAAAGATTCACATGATATTTTTGAGAATGCGTACGATGTGTTTTCTACGCAGAAACCGGAAGAAATCCATGGTTACTATGCAAAATCAGCAAGCATTAAACAGAAGATTGCAAACTGGGGTGCGCTTAATTTTGGAGTGATGCGATTCATTTTACTTTTTATCTTTCTCGCTGTTCTCTACATATCCATCGATCTAGACGATTTTACTACCGGCAGTATTTATTCTATCGTGGCGTATATTTGGACATTTATAACATCTTCCGAATATATTCCGGAATTGATGGAGAGTTGGACTTCCCTCAAAGATATTTCTAACCGCTTAAATCAAGCGTCGCTTTAATACCTATTCTATATTGTCTCGTTAAGCAAATTGCGAATCATCTCAATAATTTGAGCTGCATTGTACGGCTTTTGGATAAAATCTCTTGCCCCTGATTTGATGATCTCAATTCTCACATCCGGGTTGAAAAATCCACTCGCAAGAATTCCTTTCAACTCTGGATTTACCTCCCTCATTTTTAGGAATGCCTCCCAGCCGCCAAGGCGCGGCAAACCAAGATCACTTAATACGATTCCGATTTCATCCTTATGTGCCGTAAATATTTCCAAAGCTTCCATGCCATCCACTGCCTCGAGAACCTTAATTCCGCTATCTTCCAACATCATTCTTAGAAGATCCCTTAGGTTTTCCTCATCTTCCACGATGAGAACTGTGTTGTGACTATTCACTAATTTGATTTCTATTAATATTCAGTAGAGTACATTGTTAAATTTGTATGAGTGTACTTTGAATATTATGAAAATGCAATATCAATCAACGACCAGCGACAAATAAATAATGAGTTATTAGTGTGGAACAATAAAGACGAGATTACATGAATTATGCAGGTTTAAATAATCAGATAGAACTGCGATTTCATAACATTAAAACATTACAGCGATTTCAGAAAGGAAATTCTTGCTTGCTATCAAACGATGATTTAATCTTTTCTATCGTCGGTTTCTTTGCTGTTAAATGTACAGGATTGCTATTTACGAAGATTGCCTTCCGCGGCTGGGCAGGGCAGGCATGCTCACAGGCACCGCAACCGATACAGATTTCATCATCTACTTCCGGAACGACGAGCCATTCTTCGTACGGTACCATCTTCACTGCTTTTGTGGGACAATGCTCTGAACAAGCGCCGCAATCTCTTTTCTTTGTAACGACTACGCAATCATCCTTGGCAAAGTGAGCTCGCCCTATTTGGACTTGTTTCTTAATATTTATATCAATCGGTAGAATAGCGCCTGTCGGACATACCTGGCTACAAATAACACAATCGAAATTGCAATAGCTTGCTGCATAATTCATTTTGGGCTGAAATATTCCGGCAATTCCATAATCAAGAAAAGAAGGAGATAATACTTGCGTTGGGCAAGAACTGACACATAAATGGCATGCCGTGCAAAGGCTTGAAAAATGTTCTATGCTTCTCGAGCCGGGAGGAGAAATGGGATGACGATGACTTTCATCGATCCTTATTTGATTCATTCCTGCACTGCTATTCTTATCTATCTCCGGTAATAGCAAGCCAAGTGCGGGTAAAATAGATGTTTTTAGTATTTTTCGCCGCCCCTCATCTACAATCGGTAAAATATTTGAAGTTTTTTTCCATCTTCTTTCGTAACTCATTCCGACTGTCGGACAAGCATCAATACAGTTAAAACATCCAACGCAAGCAGCAAAATCAACTTCCTTTGAATCACTATTGATGCAGTTTGCCTTGCACACTCTCTCGCATAGACCGCATTCTTTACAGTTATTTTCATCTATTACTATTTTAAATATTGAGAATCTTGAAATAATTCCAAGCAATGCTCCTACCGGACAGAGCAAATTGCAAAACAATCTTCCATGATAATAAGAAAGATATAAAATCAAGCCAAGAAAAAATAAAGATGCAATAACCGATATAATATTAACATGAAGAAGTGGAATTTGAGAAAGAAAGAATAGGCCGAATAATTCAAAAATATTTCCGAGCACGTTATTTGCTAAAGCAATAGATGGACTTGCCAGATTAGAAAGAATTCGACCGTAATTACTGAAAGGTTCAAAAAGATTTAAAAGAATCATGCTTCCAATGAATGCCAATACCACTGCGAAAAGGAATAGAATATAATGAATTGTGTAGAATGGCTTTTTAAATTGGAACCGACGGCGCCGATTGATCCGTTTCGCAATGCGTATTGTAACATCCTGTAATATCCCAAGCGGACAGATTGTTGAACAATAAACTCTACCGAATAGAAAAGTTAGAAGCAGAACAAAGAACAATCCGATGGATGCACTGCTGAAAAAAATCATTGTCCGTATCAAAGAGGGCGCAAGTTGCAATGAGGCAAGAAATGTATGCAATCCTGAAGAAGAGATATTGCCAAAATCAAGATAGAGGAAACTTATTGCGAAAAAGAACCCTGCAGCAATAATAACACGAATTTTTTTCAGCCACTGCAACAAATCACCTCAAACTGTTATTCGCTTGATGCGGAGATTCTCCAAATCCATCCTGCCGACTTTCTGATCGGCGGCAAGCTGAATATAACGGACATCGGATGGATTCATACCAAATAGTTTTGTTGCAGCAGTATCAATAGCTACCACATCTGTAGAAATGAGCAGAGATTTCATCGATACCAAGTCTTCTATAGAAACACCGCGAGGCCCATTTCGTTTCATCACATTGTAAGCATCAACAATATTAAGTGTCGGCTTGCGGTATGTTGCAAAGTCTGCAATACATTGATGTAAATCGGTGCGATGCCAGATACCACGATCCCAGACATTTCCCATGAGATTTTTCATAGTAATTGTCATCCTGGTACCATCATGACATTTAAGTACCGGGACGTTAATAAAAACATCTGCCCCGAGTATGAGTTCGTGTTCTTTTGCTTTAGTAAGACTCTTTCCGTTTGGGATTGAAACTTCATGATAATAACTTTCAGTATGAGCCGGCGCAACCTTCCCGCCTGCTTCTTTTACTGCTGATTCTATCCCGCTGTTTTTATAACACCGCTGCCAATTATCGCATGTATGATCAAGCACATAAACTTCGCTTGCTCCGGCATTGCGGCATTGACTAACAATTTCCGCTATCAACTTTGGATTTGTGTTGCCTGCGCGTTCTGGGCTGACGTCCCATCCAATATTCGGCTTGATTACTACTTTTTGTCCTTTCTTGACAAAGGTGCGAATCCCTCCCAGCGCTTCCATCCCCTTTTGCAACATTACATCCGGCTCACCGCCCTTAACTGCCACCAAATCAAACGGAACATTTGCGGAATCATAAGCGGTTGCAAACAGATTTTCATATTTGCCCGTAAGCGCAGCACCAACGACAACAGAGGCACCAAAGCTTTTTCTAAAGAAGGTTCTTCGATCCATAAATACTCCTGCATCCTAATAAAACAATGTTCAATACTTACTAATCATCCGCCGAATATAATGATTAGTGCATCTTCATTCGCTGGAAATAAGAATACGTAATTGTTGCTGCAGCAATGATCTTTACTCCATCCCACCATGAGAATATCAAAAATCCAGCTTGAAAAGAATTTATCCAGTTGTGAAGATAGAGAAAGTTCAGTTGAATAGTACCAAGAGAGAATATTATTAAGGACCCAACGATCATAGAAATCATCATCCACCAGTATTCACTACGAAGTCTGGTAAGATAACCAATAACAAACGCTGCAATAGGGAATGAAAGAAGGTATCCGCCGGTTGGCCCCAATATTTTTGACAATCCAAACGCACCGCCAGCAAAAATTGGCAAACCAATTGCACCAAGAGTTAAATAAATGCCCATGCTTATAGCACCACCTCGTTTTCCCAATAATGCGCCAGCTGATAGGACGAAAAATGTTTGCATTGTAAATGGTACTGGTTGGTTCGGTATTTCAATTTGCGCTCCGATTGCCACAAGAACGGCAAATGTGAATGCCCAGAAAGCTTGAATATATACTCTCTTATCCGGTAAGCTTAACACTTTTAAATTAGTCTGGTCTCGCATAGTGATCATTTTCATCTCCGTTTTAACTTACATTAATAATAAATTAGGTAATTGCGGCAATAAAATCAAACATCATTAGTATTCTTTTCTTGTTTGACTTAGAGGTGTTTTTTCAATATATTTTTATTCCAACTCTTCGGGAGTTGGTTTTTTTGTATAGTAGTCCCGTTGCTATTGGGGTGTAGCCAAGCGGTAAGGCATCCCGCTTTGCGGGACACTCTCAGGTTTTGTATCGAGAAATTATTGGGGTGTAGCCAAGCGGTAAGGCAGCGGCCTTTGGAGCCGCCACTCCCAGGTTCGAATCCTGGCACCCCAGCAAGTTGATTGGAAGAAAATGTTTTTTGTCTATGTTCTCAAAAGTCTAAATGGAAATTCAACCTTTAAGGAAATTATTGAGATGGATTAGGCGGTAAGGTATCCCGCTATGTGGGACACCCCCAGGTTCTCCCGAAGGGACTCCTTCGGAGGAATCCTGGCACCCCAGCAAGTTGATTGAGATAAAAATGTTTTTTATCTATGTTCTCAAAAGTTTAAAAGACAATAGATTCTATATTGGACAAACGAACAATTTTTTATCACGCCTTCGCAGACATAACGAAGGAAGAGTACAATCGACGAAATATCGAGTTCCGCTTATACTCGTGTATTCGGAAAATTATGCGACACGAAGTGAAGCTATGGCAAGAGAGAGATACTTAAAGAATCTTAATGGAAATTCAACCTTTAAGGAAATTATTGGGGTGTAGTATAGGCGATAAGGCATCCCGCTTTGCGAGACACTCCCAGGTTCTCCCGAAGGGACTCCTCCGGAGGAATCCTGGCACCCCAGCGTTGTTTTGTTCTATGGAAAGAAATAAAATGAAAATAATCGAAAAAGGAATTCAATGAGCGAACTGAAGATTTTTTCGGGACGGGCAAATCGCCCATTAGCTGAACAAATCTGCAAAGAAGCAAATGTTCCTCTTGGAGAAGCCGCCATTCAAACATTTAGCGATGGCGAACTTTGGGTCAAATATATCGAGAACATCCGTGGTGACGATGTCTTTATTATTCAACCGACACAGCCGCCAGCAGAGAATTTGATGGAGTTATTGATTATGCTTGATGCTGCAAAACGTGCATCAGCAAAACGTGTTACTGCAGTTATTCCTTATTTCGGATACGCGCGTCAGGATAGAAAAGATCAGCCTCGCGTAGCAATCAGCGCGAAATTAGTCGCAAATTTGATTACGGAAGCTGGAGCTGATCGTGTGATAACAATGGATTTACATACAGCGCAAATCCAGGGATTCTTCGATATTCCCATGGATCATTTGTATTCATCGGCTGTACTTATCGAGTGCTTCAAAAAAATGGATATTTCAAATCTTGCGGTTGCTTCTCCAGATGTTGGAAGCATTAAAATGGCACGTTCCTACGCCAAGCGGCTTGGTGCAGATTTGATTTTAATAGATAAGCGTCGTCCGAAACAAAATGAAGCAGAGATAATGAATATTATCGGTAACGTCGAAGGAAAGACTATACTTATTGTTGACGACTTGATCGATACCGGCGGAACATTCGTCAACGCAGCACGAGCATTGCGCAATAATGGCGCGAAGGAAATTTTCGGTGCCTGCACACATCCGGTCTTATCCGGCGACGCGTACCAAAAAATAGAGAATTCGGTCGTCAAGAAAGTCGTCGTTACCGATACGCTTCCATTAAAACAAACAAGTGATAAGATTCATATTCGCTCTATAGCTCATGTATTTGCAGAAGCGATTCTTCGTACACACAGGAATGAATCTATCAGCTCACTATTTGATATTGATAAAGACAAGACTTAACAAGGAGATACACAATGTCTGAAATAACTTTAACTGCGGAAATTCGAAAAAATATCGGCAAACGTGTCCGCGCAATTCGTAAAACAGGTAAAGTGCCTGGAATATATTATGGGCATGGACAGCAAAATATCCCTGTGTCACTGCCTGCACCAACACTCGCACCTTTGTATTCGACTTCAGAAATGCATGTTATCAACTTAAAATTGGATGATGGCTCGTCTCACCTATGCGTTTTAAGAGATGTGCAAATTGATCCCGTTACTGAGAAACCTGTGCATTTCGATCTATTCGGCTTGAGCGAGAATGAAACACTCACTATCCAGATACCAGTAAAGCTGACGGGCGGCATTCCAAAGGGAGTTCGCGAAGGTGGAATCTTACAGCATGTTTTACACAAACTAGAAGTCTCATGCTTGCCAAAACACATACCTGATCACATAGAAATCAATGTCGAAGATCTGGCTATAAACCATTCTGTTCACGTGAAAGATTTAACTATTCCAAATGTTACAATTATGGAAAACGCAACGAGCACGATTGTTGCCGTCGTTCCGCCTGTGGTAGTGAAAGAACCAGAACCGATAACCGCCGTTGTACCGACTGCTGAAGCACTTGCCGAACCTGAAGTTATTTCCAAGGGCAAGAAACCCGAAGAAGGTGCCGAAGAGGTGGATGAGAAAAAGAAACCTGAAGAAAAGAAAAAAACTGAAGAAAAAAAGAAACCTGAAGAGAAGAAGAAGTAATTTTTTATTCATCAGAATTTTATGTATCTCATCGTCGGTTTGGGAAATCCAGGAAATGAATATGTCCAGACGAGGCATAATGTGGGTTTTCTTGTTGCCGATCAACTTGCCGCATCTATGAATACACAATTTCATGCTGGTAAAGGCGAGTTTTGGTTGGCAGAATGTTCTTTGAAGAATGTCGAGGTCACGGTTTTAAAACCTGTGACTTATATGAATAATAGCGGAATCGCGGTTCAGGAATTTTTTGAGCAACAACAAATCGCATTGGAAAACATTTTGATAATATGTGATGATTTTCAGTTGCCTTTAGGGACAATTCGACTCCGTAAAGATGGTTCCGATAGCGGCCATAATGGACTATCGTCTGTTATCTATCATTTGCAGACCGATCAATTTGCAAGACTACGATGCGGAATTGCCTCTATGAGTATGCCGCCAGAGAAATCGAAAATGAAAGATTTCGTGCTCGACAGGTTTCCAGAATCCGAGTTGAGAATAGTGGAAAACATGGTTGAGCGAGCTAGAGACGCCAGTATATCGTTTGTTATGGATGGCATAGACCAAGCAATGAATAAGTTTAATGCCAAACAAGAGGAAGAATTATTTACTTAAACAACCCTGCCCTCTCATTTGAAAATTAATTTCGTATTGAGCGGGCCTAATTATAACAAGTCCAAAGGGAACATATCTATGGAAAAAAAGAAAAACATATATGAGACAACGTTCATTGTGAACGCCAGCCTCGATGATCCGCAAATCGATGCCATTATCGAGAAAGTACAAGAAGTCATCATTAAAAATAGCGGTGAGATCATGGAGCTGGCAAAATGGGGACGCAAGCGATTTGCCTATGCCATCAAAAAGAAGAACAATGGTTTTTATGTTGTCTGTGAGTTCAAGGCTTCCGGTGATCTCATTGCACGCCTTGAGCGATTCTTTCTGCTCGAAGAGAACATTATTCGCTTTCTTATTATTGGATTAGATAAAAAAGCACTGCAAGCCCGTATCTCTGGAAATGATCTGATGAAACTATCAGCACCGGCAATTCCATCGACAAGCGGTTCGCCGCTTATTGCAGCTATTCCAGACGTGGACTCCGATATCCCCGAGGCTTTAGAAACTCCAATAGATTTTATAACACCAAACGAAGCTTGATTTTTCACGACGAAAGATAAGGAAGGACAAACATAATGGCTATGTCATCTCAATCAAAAACACCATATTCACGAGGACAGCAGCGAGGATCACAAAGTGGACCACAGCGTGGTGGCAGCGGCGGATATCGACGCGACTCTTCTCCAAATGGACAGCGATCAACTAATCGCCAACAACAACAGAGGAAGAAACGAACATGCAGATTCTGTGATTCAAAAGATGTCTATATCGATTACAAGAATGAGAAACGTCTTCAACGCTTCGTTTCTGAACAAGGGAAAATTATCCCGCGCCGTATTACTGGAACTTGCGCACATCATCAACGTCAGCTTGTTACTGCTATCAAACGCGCGCGGCACTTAGCTTTAATTTCCTTTGTTAATGACGCTGTGAGTTAAGCGATTCTTATCATGAATGTATGTAAAAGGAGTACACAATGAAGGTAATTCTAAGAAAAGATTCTGAAAAGCTAGGCCACGTCAGCGAAGTAGTTTCTGTTAAAGATGGATATGCGCGTAATTATCTTATACCTCGCGGTATTGCATACGAGGCTACTGACGGCAGTCTTCGCCAATTAGAAGAAGAGAAAAAGCAACAAGCGCGTCGGACAGATAAGGAACATACTCAAGCTGAAACCCTTGCTGCAAATCTTGAAAAAATTTCAATCACGATTAAAATGAAAGTTGGCGAAGAAGAAAAACTATTTGGCTCCGTTACGGCTCAAATGATTGCTGACGCACTTATCGAGAAAGAAATAGCAATTGATAAACGTCAGATACAGCTTGAAGAGCCTCTTAAAGCCCTCGGCATTTACGATGTTCCAGTTAAACTTTCTGGAGGCGTGACTGGTAAAATTAAGGTATGGATTGTAAGGGAATAACAGAGCGTTTCCTTTCTTTGTAAAAAGTATAATTGTAAAGGCAGCGTTACATACGCTGCCTTTTTTCTTACAAGTAGGGATTTATTTTTACAAATAGAATGTTTTATAAGTAGATAAAAAAATTATGGGTACGTTTCTTTCGATGATTTTAATACATTAAAATGTTTGGCAAATAAGAAAGAAATATAATGGCAGGAAATAAACCCCAGCTTCTTAATGAAGTTACTATTCGATTTGCTGGTGACTCCGGCGATGGAATGCAGCTAACTGGTACTCAGTTCACTAACACAGCTGCTTTTATAGGCAATGATTTAAGCACGCTGCCTGATTATCCTGCAGAAATTCGTGCACCGCAAGGAACTACTTCCGGCGTAAGTGGATTTCAAATTCACTTTGGGAGTGTTGAAATCAACACACCCGGCGATTTTTGTGATGTTCTTGTTGCAATGAATGCAGCTGCACTTAAAGTCAACCTATTTCGACTCGTAAAAGGCGGCTCAATCATAGTTAATATCGACGGGTTTAATGATAAGAATCTTAAACTCGCACAATATGCCACCAACCCGTTGAAAGACGGCTCACTTTCTGACTATCAGTTATATGAAGTTGATATTACAAAGTTGACAACAATCGCACTTCAGGAGATGAACCTTTCCAGCAAACTTGTTGACCGATCAAAAAACTTTTTTGCATTGGGGATGATGTACTGGATGTACAATCTTCCTCTTGAAACAACACTTAAGTGGATCTCCGAAAAATTTAATAAAAAGATAGATATTCGCGATGCAAATACACGCGTGTTGAAAGCCGGATGGAACTACGCTGAGACAACAGAAATATTTAAAGTCCGCTATCAAGTTGCACCGGCAAAACTTGCACCGGGAAATTATCGCAATATCACAGGCAACCAAGCCGCTGCTTGGGGATTGATGACTGCAGCAAAGAAAGCAAACCTCGACCTCTTTCTTGGCAGCTATCCAATCACACCTGCAAGTGAAATTCTGCACGAACTTTCCATGCACAAAAACTTTGGAGTGAAAACTTTTCAGGCAGAAGATGAAATTGCAGGAATCACTTCTGCGATTGGCGCTTCTTTCGCCGGAGCGTTAGGTGCAACAACAACAAGCGGGCCTGGTCTTTCATTAAAGACTGAAGCGCTTGGACTTGCAGTAATGGTAGAATTGCCGCTCGTTGTAGTGGATGTGCAGCGCGGTGGACCAAGCACTGGATTACCAACGAAAACAGAACAGGCAGACTTGCTTCAAGTCGTTTATGGGCGCAATGGTGAGGCTCCGATCCCTATTAGTTGCCGCCGCTACGCCAGCAGATTGTTTCAACGCTGTCTTTGAATCTGCGCGTATCGCAATTAAATATATGACTCCTGTTATTTGTTTGACGGATGGATATCTCGGCAATGGCTCTGAACCATGGTTAATTCCAGATTATAAGAAACTCCCAGATATTTCTCCCCATTTCAGAACTAATCCCGAAGGATTTCTCCCATACTCGCGAGATGAAGTGACGCTTGCACGGCCATGGGCAATCCCCGGTACACCTGGACTTGAACATCGTATAGGTGGTTTGGAAAAACAGAATCTCTCCGGCAATATAGATTATTCACCAAAGAATCATGATCTTATGACGCGTTTACGAGCAGAAAAAATTTCACGTATTGCAGATGATATTCCATTAGCAGAAGTTGAAGGCGATCAGCGAGGAGATGTTTTGGTGGTTGGCTGGGGAAGCACTTATGGAGCTATCAGAGCCGCAGTGCTGCGTCATCGATTAAAGGGACATTCTGTTTCACATCTACACCTGCGGTACATTAATCCGATGCAAAAGAATGTTGGCGAGATATTATCTCAGTTCAATACTATTTTAGTCCCTGAATTGAACTTAGGGCAACTCATCAAAATCTTGAGATCTAATTATCTTGTGCCAGCGGTTGGACTGAACAAAATACAGGGACTACCATTTAAAACAGAAGAGATCGAAATGAAAGTCGGTGAGATTTTACAAAGGGAAAAATCATGAGCACACTTATTAATAATATTCCATTGCAATTGACTTCTTCAGGAACCGACAAGTTCACATCAAAGGATTTACAGAGCGATCAAGAAGTTCGATGGTGTCCAGGGTGTGGCGACTATTCGATCCTTGCTCAGGCACAGCGCATTATGCCGGATTTAGGAATTCCAAGACATAAAATAGTTTTCATTTCCGGCATCGGCTGCTCCAGCCGGTTCCCATACTATATGAATACCTACGGATTCCATAGTATTCATGGGCGCGCCACATCGATCGCATCGGGTGTAAAACTTGCCCGTCCAGATCTTTCTGTCTGGGTGGTTACAGGAGACGGCGATGGCATGAGTATTGGCGGTAATCATTTGATCCACCTGCTTCGCCGCAACATCGACATCAAAGTTCTTTTATTCAACAATCAAATTTATGGATTGACGAAAGGCCAGTATTCGCCAACTTCAGAAAAAGGTAAGATTACTAAGTCTACACCGTTTGGTTCATTAGATTACCCTTTCAATCCAATATCACTTGCTCTTGGTGCTAGTGCAACTTTTGCGGCACGAACAATTGATCGGGATCAAAAGCACTTGCAACTGATTCTAAAACGTGCCGCAGAACATGTTGGAACCTCGTTTATTGAAATTTATCAAAACTGCATTGTTTTCAATGACGGAACCTTCTCGCAATTCACTGATAAGGACATAAAAGACGATAATGTAGTTTTGCTTGAGCACGGCAAGCCGCTTATCTTTGGCAAAGAGAAAGACAAAGGCATTAAACTGAATGGATTTACTCCAGAGATTGTTTCACTCAAAAACGGAAAACATTCGATTAACGATTTGCTTGTGCACAATGAGAATGACACAACGCTCTCATTTATTCTTGCAGATATGACTTATCACACACATCTGCCTCGACCAATTGGTGTGTTTCTTTCTATTGAGCGGCCAACATATGAAACCGAGATGCAGCACCAAATTGAGTTCTCAAAAACGACACAGGGCGAAGGAAATATTGAATCGCTTCTAAATTCCGGAGAAACTTGGACAATTCAATAATTTTTTTTCCCCTTAACGCGGGGTGTGGTTGCGAGGAAGAGATCATACCTTTTTTCACTAAAATGGCTATTATAAAATGAGGGTTCGCATTGCCAATTCAGTTTGAAACATTTCGGACAATTGTTGAATCGCACTCGCGCTTTGTACTGACTACACATGTCTATCCAGATGGCGATGGTCTCGGCACCGAAGTTGCACTTGCCATCTATCTCAAGCAACAAGGAAAACAAGCAACGATTCTAAATTATAGTGCAACACCTGAAAATTATCTATTCCTTGCGCAATTTTATCCTATCATTCAATTCGATCCCTCCCAGCATTCACAAATTATAGAAAATGCGGAAGTGATTATTGTCTTGGATACTAATCACCTCGATAGATTAGTAACGATGAAGCCGGTTCTTTTATCGAGCAAAGCCGTAAAGATCTGCATCGATCATCATCTTGAACCGGGAGAATTTGCCGATCTCTATATCTTAGATGATTCTTCTACGGCTACAGGAGAAATTATTTTTCGACTTTTAAGTTACTTGATCGGCAGCAACATCGATCGCGAAACAGCAATTGCACTCTATACTGCAATTATGACTGATAGTGGATCATTCCGATATCCAAAAACAGATACGGAAACACATAAAATTATTGCTCAACTTGTTCAGATGGGAGCAAACCCTGTTGCAATTTACGAAGATGTCTATGAACGCGGTTCCATCAATCGCATTCACCTGCTTGGATTAGCGCTTGCAAATATGCAAACTGCACATGATGGAAAGCTTGCCTACATCGTTCTTACACATGAAATGCTTGATTCAACTCATGCTACAGAAATGGATACTGAAGCGTTTGTGCCGTACACTTTGTCAATTGACGGAGTTCAAATTGGATTGATGTTTTCAGAGACGAATGGAATTGTGAAAATCAACTTCCGCTCGAAAGGCGATATCTGGGTTAATGAGTTGGCAAAGGAATTTGGCGGGAATGGGCATAAGAATGCTGCCGGCGCTCGTATACCAAATGCAAAATTAGATGAAGTTGTAGCGCAAGTATTAGAACATGCTGGTTTGTATATTATTTGAGAAGAATAAACAAGACCTTAAGTTTTACTTTGTTGATATCTAAATAAACTGCCTCGGGACTTATTACAAGATAGGCTATCAGTTTATTTTGGATTTCTGGCCACAACATCCCTTTCCGCATAAGCTCGATGAGCATTTACAAGCAGGTTAGGATACCGAATATTGCTCATGTTGCGTTCCATAAGATATAAATGATAACTTATTGTTTTTTCTCATAACAATTTATTACATTTTACCTGATTGTTATATTGAAAGGAATAATTACATGGATGCTGATTTTATTCGTGCAGTGATCATTGCAGGTATAATTATCGGAATGATTGTTCTATTCGTATGGATGACATCGCGGGCAAAACGCGGAGTCGTTAAAGCAGTTAAGAAGGCACAGGAAGCTTTAAAACTCACACCTGTCGTCAGCACTCATCCACAGTTGGGTACCGTATGGTATGCAGCTCGAGGCCAAGTTTCCGGAGTGACAATTAGAATTTTCGGGGGGAAGTCTCGCAGAGGTAGAAACGCGGGCGTATCGGGAGGAACGCGTGCTATGGATAAAGCATTCGTGTTGATTATTGCGTCTCTGCCCATTAATATTCCTTTTAGTTGCAACATTCAGCGAAGATCGGCACTTTCAATCCCCCGCTTTGGCACAAGTTATGCAGAATTCGATAAATCTATTGAAGTTACAACAGATAATGAGAAGAAGGCTTTAACCCTGCTTAACAATGAACAATTGCGCAATGCGATAGTTTCATTTATGAAGTCAAACGCAATTACATTCATTACGAGTTCGGAAGTTATTATGAAAGTATCCAATGATAAACAAGTTATTCCTGCTGCCCATGAAGCAGTTAATCTTGCCAATCTTTTAGGAAACCAAATTAACGCACTTCACTAGAGAAAAGTTGAGGCAACGATAATTTCAGAGGTTATCGCGACTTACTGTAAGGATAGTTCGCCTGTCTGGATTGTTCCACTTGTGCCAATAGCACTTCGCGATTTTTGTTATATTCCACTAACAAATAAAATGCTTACAATTTCTGTAAGCACCATATTTTTAATAAGTTTTTAATGGTTCTCACCCAGCCAAAAGGTAGTATTAGTTATTATTGTACTATCAATCCAATTAGTTATTAAAAATCTTGTTGATGGATAACCTTTCGGCGTAGTGTATTGCAGATTTAAATCATAATCATAACTCTTTAGAAATCCTTCCGTTGTGCCCTGTGCTACCGCCGTTCGATTTAATTCTTGAATCCCTCCAACAACCCTAAGCGTTCCGTCATTTCCTCGAGTTGAATAATTCTCTGCACCAAATCCTCCACTTGAGCTATACATACTTGCATCAATAGTCACATCACCAGCATTATTATTATTTGCCACGGCGTAATTTTTGATGCCATCAGGAGAACCGCCAGATGTCTTGTTGGGATGTTGTGTGTCTGTGACTAAAATATCATTTTGAGCTACAATTCCCAACATGCTAGTAGTTATAGCTGAAGGGTTGCGGCTGCATGGCGGAGGTTCCTTATAAACAATCGACGAATCAATCATTACTATACTCCCGGTACCTATTGCACCAAGAGTTAGATTTACTTTCTCTAATACTCCCTTCACATGCAGTTCAGATCCATTAACAAGAACAACACTATTCGATGTCCATTGACTAACATTAGCATAGGTTGTACATGCTTTTATAGTGCCAGTGGAAAATCCAGTTCCTGATGCGAGCCATCCATCCGAAGTACTTGCATTTGTTACTGTCCGCACACAAATTGATCCATCGGGACGGAATTCAACAAAAACTTTCACACCTGTATAATCTGCTCCACCTACAGCCCCATAAGCATTTAAATCATCAAATTTTCCATCCAATGGGATGTTAGTCTTTGGAACAACAGGATACTTAAAATATGGAGAGCCACCTGTAACTTTCCCATTTGTTGTAACCAGGCCATAAAATCGAGGCGTCCCGGTACAAGTTATATTATCCTGCGTGTGATAAGGACCAAAGCATGTATCTCCTGTTTGCCATTGGATACTATTTTCGCTTGAAGTGAACATACCAAATTCAGCAAAACTCTGACCCTGCACTGTTACATTAGTTATTACTTGGCTGTAGTTGTCTGATGAAGTTGATTTTAAGTTAAAGCCACTTGTATCACCTGATATGCTTTTTATTAAAGCTTCTGAAAGCGTTATTGTCCCTGGTATCCCAACCCCAGACGAAAATGGTGTAGTTGAAAGAGCAGTCGCTCGCGACCAATATGAATTTGAAATAGCAATATTAATTCCGCTTTCTGCGGCAAGGCCTGCTTGTTCAATAGAATAATACGTCATATATTTATCATACGCTGACGATGTAAGTGATGACAATCTAAAACCCATCGTCATAAAAATTAAATTAAATGCCATAACCATTAGTATTGAAGTGCGTCCCATGATTATTCTCCTTGCTATCTTATTGACTCTGAACGAGTGTAGACCTGGCTATAGACCGTATTTGGCGCCAATATATTTCGTATTGTGTAGTGTCTTGCGTATATGAAAGACTATCATTCTGTCGCAATCTATATGGACTCTCAAGCTGGATCGAGACGTCCACCGGTCCAACAAGTGAAAAGCTATCCACAGGAACAGTAGAAGGTAATGCAGTTGTAGCATCCGTAATATACCAATACTTGAACACCATCTTAGTCAAACCAAGATCCATTTTATGTTCTACACCGTTGACATTTCTGCGTAAATAGCGAAGATGTGGATTTATTTTTGAGTTATACTCAATAGTGTCTCCAACTATCCAATCAATTGTATTTCCATTCACTATAAAACTAAATTCATTTTGTTTAGCAGTTATAAGAGGTGTGGGGGCAGTATTTGTCCGAGTGTAATATTTCCCAATATCTCTAAGATCAGTTTCGAGCATTAGAGTGAGCGTAAGCATATTAGTTTGAAGCATATAATTATCATAATATGCACCTGTACTTTCGTTTGAAGCTGCATTTAACCGTAGTGCTACAAGTACAAGCAACCCGAAAGTTGTCATCGAGCCGATGATATCAAACCATACTGAACTTCCCATAAGTATTCTTCTTAATAAAAACTTTTGATGTAAGAGAATTTAATTGTGTCTGTGCCCATGTCTTTGCTATTAATTGTACCTTGAGCGGCCGTGCGATTCACTGACCCATTAACATAAAGATCCATACGTTTGAGCCATGTCGGTGTTGTAGTTTTAGTGGGCGTAGGTACAAGGATAGTAGGCTGAGTAACATAATATACACTTGCACTAACGTGAAACCTATCAACATTTGTAATAGAAGTATCGATACTGAATCCATTATAATCATCGAAATCGTCATACGAACTGTCTTTATTAGCGTACTCTTTGGGAGGATTTATATTATGACTGGTAGCAGTATCCGGACCCAAGTTTGCTGCTAATGTTAAGAATTTTGTGTTTGCTGAGAAATCCGATGTCGATGTAAACGTCGCTGTTCCTGGATTTAAACTAGTAGCTAAGGCGCTTGGTCTGACAACTGTACCCTCGTCAAAATCCATACTCATTGCTTTTTGAATATAAGAAGTAGCTAAAGAAACGCAATAAATACCTACCTGTGCTTGTCGCAAAATAGTGCCTTGTTGGAGAGAGGTTCTATTTGTTGTAAGAATAGTTGTTCCCAAAAGAACCACAGCTAAAATTGACAACATCATCTGTCCGGTATTCATACTTTCTCCTTCACATCTACGGACGATATAATTTTAAATCTACTTGCACTCTATTTCCTGTTCCGGAAGTTATTTTCTTAAAAAGAATAAACTATAATTTGCACTTCACTTTTTAACTGATTGAGTGTACAAAAGCTCCTAATTAAAATCAAGGCATACAATCGCGATTTTATAAAATCAGCATTTTTTACCTTCGCAGCATTTTCTTAGAATAATATGTCAGTAAGTACTCACATTTATGGTGACGAATATCACTCAGTTCATTTTGAATGCAACCATTTTTTCTATGTTAGATTGAACTATCTCCTTATTAGTATGACAAATTCTATGCCTGTTTTTCAATATTGCAATATCAATCAGAATTGTCCTATGTATTATAATCCATTCTTCCCATGTTAGGGAATAATGTAGAATTTGCTTCATTGTGCCCGGTTTTTTTTTCTGTCAGTCTATTTAGACAAGCTCTAATATTTTTTGTTATATCGAGAGTGATACAGAAAAGTCCCAATTTAGATTTGAGGTGAAAGATTTTAATAATGAAGAAAATAATAAATAAGGAAATTCAGTCTTTCTACGTGAACCAATTTTCCTTGGACATTAGCCTCTGCACCAATTTACCTTCCCAAAAAAAGTCAGCTTCTAACGGTTTTCGTTTATGAGATATTTGGCTGCTACTGCTTCAATTGAACACTTAGAAGTTAAACCTTTATATAGTAAGCGAAGCGCTTTAATATCAGACTCCCAAACATAATCACCCGGAGCAATCAAACAAGCCCTGCCTGGCTCATGCGTTAAAGAAAGCTTGCCATCTTTAAAATAATAATACTCATCACTTACTATGACGGGATACACCTGCATCAAAGGTGGAATATCGCTTGGCTTGAACCATAGTTTAATTTCTCGCTCTGCATCTGCAGCTGTTGCTGAAGCGTGGATAAGATTATCCATTCTTTCACCAATCACTTTTCCTGTATTATCTTTGAGAGGTACTTTTATGCCCAGGGCACGAATACATCCTGGTTTTTTTTCGCGCGCGACATGCGGATCTGTCGGACCAACAATATCTCTGATTTTTGCAATTGCATCCGGTCCTTGATACACAAGCGCTATCACTCTGCGCTTCCAGGGCTCATTACGGTAATGAGCAAGTCCCATTATATAATCTATAAGCGAAGGGTAAAATATTTTTCCCTTATGTTCGGCATAATGCTCGGAAGCAAGCATTTTACTTACTTGCACAATTTTCGTTGCAGAGAAATGCAACCCTGTGAGAAATTCTGAAAGCTGAGTAATTACATAACCCGTCAAAGAATTCTTTAATGCGTCAGGTTTAATAAGCACAAGTGTTTGTTCAGACGCTTCTTTATTCATAATAGAAATACCTCTCTTTCAAAAAACATATATTCTTAATAATTTAACTTTTTTTAATATCACTTTTTATTTTTTGTCAACTTACGTTTGACAATCTTTATAATATTCTTTCCCTTTGCCATTTGCTTTTTCCCTTTTACACTTCTCCTTTTAACTTTAACTGCGCGAACTCTCTTCAATACCCTCTCCATCGCTTCGCCAATTACAGCTGGACTTTCAACAACAATAATGCCTGCCTTGCTCATTGCTTGCATTTTTTCTTCGGCTGTTCCTTTTCCTCCAGAAATTATGGCACCGGCATGTCCCATCCGTCGTCCTGGAGGTGCAGTTTGTCCGGCAATAAATCCAACGACCGGTTTCTTTACATGCTTTTTGATATATTCCGCTGCCTCTTCTTCTGCAGTTCCGCCTATCTCGCCGATCATTACAATTGCATCGGTTTTTTTATCTTCGTTGAAAAGTTTAATAATATCAATAAATCGCGAGCCAATGATCGGATCACCGCCAATACCAACACACGTTGATTGTCCAATACCATGTTGAGTGAGCTGTGAGACAGCTTCGTACGTTAATGTTCCACTCCTCGAAACCACTCCAACATGTCCTGTTTTATGGATAAAGCCCGGCATAATTCCAACTTTCACTGCTCCCGGAGTAATCACACCCGGACAATTTGGCCCGATAAGTCGTACACACTTTTTAGTAACGTATTCGTAGACCTTCACCATATCACTTGTTGGAATGCCCTCCGTAATCGCAACTACAAGTGCTACTCCGGCGTCAGCTGATTCCATTATTGCATCGGCTGCAAAAGCAGCAGGAACAAAAATGATAGAGACATTTGCTCTTTTATTTTGTACCGCTTCTTTTACGGTATTGAATACAAAAACCGGACGCGGCAACGGATCTTTTTCATTTCCTAGGTAACTTGTGCCGCCTTTTCCCGGAGTCACTCCAGCAACGACATTTGTTCCATATTCCATCATTTGCTTTGTATGAAATGTTCCTTCGCTGCCTGTGATGCCCTGCACAACGAGGCGAGTATTCTTATCAACAAGTATACTCATATGATTGATATTCTATTCTGTGACAAGTTTTTTAGTTAGCTGTTTCTATAAAATCTGAAACTCTTAAGATTATCGGTTCGCCAAACTGCGGTCCAAGAATTTGCATTCCAATCGGCAATCCTTGATGATCTTCTCCGCATGGAATATTAATACCTGGAATGCCTGCAAGATTTACCGAGGTCGTATAAATATCTGAAAGGTACATTTGCAAAGGATCATCCATCTTATCGCCAGCTTTAAAAGATGTGCTGGGTGAAGTTGGCGCGATCAAACAATCAACACGTGAGAATGCTTTATCGAAATCTTCTTTGATAAGTCGCCGAACTTGCTGGGCTTTCCGGTAATATGCGTCATAATATCCTGCAGAAAGGACATACGTGCCAAGCATAATACGGCGCTTTACCTCCGCACCAAATCCTTCACTTCGTGACTTGATATACATTTGAGAAAGATCTGCATCATCTTCTGTTCTGAAACCATATCGAGCGCCATCATATCTGGCAAGATTAGACGATGCTTCAGCGGTAGCAAGAATATAGTAAGTAGCAATCGTGTATTCAGTATGCGGCAAGCTTATTTCTTCAATCGTTGCACTATTTGCACGTAAAATGCCGATCTTTTTTTCTATTGCCTGACGTATTTCTGAATCCAACGCATCTCCAAAATATTCTTTTGGAATTCCAATGCGAATACCTTTTACATCCTTTGTCAACTGCGAGATATAATTCGGGACAGGCACTTTTGCCGAAGTTGAATCATTCGGATCGTGACCTGCAATTACTTGAAGGACATTAGCCGCATCTCTTGTTGTCAGCGCAAGAGGACCAATTGAATCGAAAGACGAAGCAAAGGCTACAAGTCCACAACGAGACACACGTCCATACGTCGGTTTCAAACCGACAACACCGCAAAATGCTGCCGGTTGACGAATAGAACCGCCAGTATCAGATCCCAAAGATGTTGTTGACATGCCTGCACGTACCGCAACAGCAGAGCCCCCGCTTGATCCGCCAGGAACTCGATCTTCGTCTTGTGGAAGTTTCACACGCCCGTATGCCGAGTTCTCTGTGGAAGAACCCATCGCAAACTCATCCATATTATTTTTACCGATGATGACGGCATTTGCGTTACGCAAACGTTGAACAACAGTAGCATCATATAACGAGAAAAAGTTCTCAAGAATTTTTGATCCGCATGTCACACGCTCATCTTTTACACAAATAAGATCCTTTATAGACACTACCATTCCTGCCAATGGACCTGCATTTCCATCTTGTAGTTTTTTATCTATTGACTTAGCTTGTTCCATAGCTTTATCTGGAAATACAGCAAGGAGTGCATTCAAGTGCTTCTTCTCATCAATTACTCGAAGGTATTCCTCTGTGATCTTCTCACAGGTTGTTGTTCCTTCTGCAATTTCTCTTTTTAGAACATCAAATGATTTCACGGATCTCGCTATGCGAATTGTTGTATGTGTGCGGATTTAAGAAATCTGTATCCAGGCTATAGTTTAGTATCATTCTTTTTATCGGGCTTATTTGCCTCTTCTTCAATTTCTGCCTGTACATCACGCGCTGCTTTACGAAATTCGCGTATTCCTTCGCCAAGCCCTTTTGCTATTTCAGGGATCTTCTTTGCGCCAAAGAATACAAACACGACAAGCAAAATTAATATAATTTCTGGACCACCTATATTACCCATAGTATTTATTCCTTATCTATTAAAATAGAAATATTTATTTTCAGTCAACAATTAACCTTGCGGTTTTGTTTCATCCTTCTCATCAAGTTTTTTAACTTCCTTATCGACTTCTTCTTGAACATCCTTTGCGGCTTTACGAAATTCACGAATTCCTTGTCCTAATCCTTTAGCTAATTCCGGCAATTTTTTTGCACCGAAGAAGATTAAAATGACAAGAAGAATAAGGAATAATTCACTTCCACCAATATTTCCAAACATGGCATAACTCCTTAAACTTGTTGATAAATAAAATTATGGACTATTGATTCAAATATTTTTCTGCCATCCGTATGCTTCAGGACAGGATCTGAAGCTCGTTCAGGATGGGGCATCATACCTAAAACATTACCGGTCTCATTGATAATACCTGCAATGTTATTCAATGAACCATTTGGATTTGCTTCATCAGTAATATTCCCCAACCGATCACAGTAGCGAAATACTACCTGTTGATTATCTTCTATTCGTTTTAATGTTTCGGGATCAGCGAAGTAATTACCATCGCCATGTGCAATCGGAATTTCGAGCACTTCACCCGATGTGCATTTATTTGTGAACTTTGTATTTGCGTTCTCAACCCGGAGATGCAGATATTTACATATAAAAAGTAAGGATTTATTCCTCAATAAAACCCCCGGCAACAATCCGGCTTCTGTCAATACTTGAAAACCATTACAGATGCCGATCACCAATCCGCCAGTGTTTGCAAACCTGACAACATCTTTCATCACCGGAGAAAAGCGCGCAATTGCACCGCATCTAAGATAGTCGCCATATGAAAATCCACCGGGAAGAATGACAACGTCCACATCTCCAATTGACGCTTCTTTGTGCCAGATTAGGCGTGCATTCTGCCCCATAATTGTCTCTGCCACATAATGCGAATCATGGTCACAGTTTGATCCGGGGAAAACAACTATTCCAATTTTTACTTTAGCCATGTTGTTTTTCCGCTTACTCTTTTATCGGTTCTATTGTGAAAGAAAAACTTTCCATAATAAGATTTGCAAGGAGCTTTTCGGAAATTTGCTTTGCCATACGCTCTGCTTCATCAGGCAAATCTGTATCAATATCCATCTCAATGTACTTGCCAATCCGTACATTGCCGACTGACTCAAAGCCAAGTGAATGAATGCCTTGCTCCACTGCTTTCCCCTGTGGATCAAGAATAGATTTCTTCAATGTCACAAATACTTTTGAATGGAACACGTTTATCTCCTATATGTCAATACTTATAGTTTACTCTGCCTTTACAGGTACATTATCTGTTTTAATAAATATTTTTTTTATCCAAACGGCTGCCGCCCTAAATAAACCGAAAACAACGTAAAGCATTAGTATCTGAAAAAGATAGTTTTTGTCTAACAATAATTTAGAGAATGCTAAAACGAGTAAGGCAATAAAAATGATAATAATTTTATATGGATGTGATTTCAACTGAACCTTTGAGAGTTTCGGCATTGTGTCATACTTCACATGACTTACCATTAAGAGAGAGAGAACAACGACAAGTACTTTAAGCTCGATGCCTGCTAAACTGTCTCCACTTATTTTATCATAGCCAAATTGAAGAATGAATGCGCAAATGGTTATCGCTTGCATTGGAATCGGCAGTCCATTGAAATATTCTTTATCGAAACCGATAAGTTGTATATTGAACCGTGCTAATCGAATTGCGCCGAGCACAACAGGCAGGGCTGCAATAAGAATTCCCCATGGTTCTATAGTAGAGAGATACGCTTGATAGACCATGAACGAAGGCGCAACGCCAAAAGAAACAACATCTGCAAGAGAATCAAGTTCGACTCCAAATTGGCTCGATGAATGAGTCATTCTCGCCATAATGCCATCTAGTGAATCGAAAACGGCAGCAAGGATTATCACCCAAGCCGCAATAATAAACTGCCCTTGACTTGTATATATAATCGAGAGAAAGCCGCAAAAGATATTAAGCGCTGTAAAGAGACCTGGGACAAACGCCCGAGTAATTTTCATTTAGATTTTTTCTCCAATTCATTCTGAGTGAATTCACCCAAGATTGTCTCGCCAGCAATTGTGATATCATCAATATGTGTTTTTAATTCAACGGAAAGCGGTAAAAACACATCAACGCGGGAACCGAATTTAATCATACCGAACCGTTCTCCTGCAATGACTGTATCACCCGATTTCAGCGGGCACACAATTCGTCTTGCCACGAAACCGGCAATCTGTTTAAACATCACTTTCCTATTTGTATTTTCAAGTCCCACAATCATTTGTTCATTTTTTTCTGACGCTTTATCTTCAAACGCAGCGAAGTATTCCCCTTTTACATATCTCGTGTGCTTCACCACTCCTGAAATCGGAACACGATTGACGTGAACGTTGAACGGTGACATAAAAATGCTGATTTGCCAAACATCCGAATGAAAGAATTCGTTATCAAGTATTCTCTTGACAATAACGACTTTCCCATCAGCCGGTGCTATGATAAGATTTTCACCTTTTGGCGTTATGCGTTCGGGATCGCGAAAAAAACTTGCGGCAAACCCAAGAACAGCAAGCGAAACCACAATGATTGAATAACGATAAGATTTCGGTTCAATAAAGAGAAGCGCCAGTAAAATAATAACAAAACAAACAGCGGCTATCGTAAAAAAGACATCATATCCATATTTTGTTATCATAAGATTCTCAGACCTGTCCTGCTGCGTGATATGAGCTGCGAACCAATGGTCCGGATTCTATATGCCGAAATCCCATCTTCAATCCTTCTTCCTTCAACATCTTGAATTCATCCGGATGCACATATCTGTCGATTGGTAGATGTTCCTTCGTCGGCTGGAGATATTGTCCCAGGGTTAGAATATCACATGCCACAGTACGCGCATCTTTTATCACTTCTAATATTTCTTCTGTGTGCTCACCGATACCAAGCATTAATCCTGTCTTTGTTATAAAACCTTTTTGTTTTGCACGTTGTAGTACTTCAAGCGATTGCTGATAATTTGCCTGCGGTCTCACTGTTCTATACAATCGAGGAACCGTCTCCAAATTATGATTGAGAATATCCGGCTTTGAAGCAAGCACGATGTCGAGCGCTTCTTCACTGCCTTTGAAATCCGGTATCAATACTTCTGTCTTACAATATGGAACACGTTCGTGTATGAGTCTGACTGTTTCAGCAAATATCGGCGCACCGCCATCCTTGCGCTCATCGCGGTTGACTGATGTGATGACTGCATGTCGAATCTTCATCAGCTCAATTGCTTCTACAACGCGGCGCGGTTCATCCCAATCCAATCTATAATCTGGCCGGCCGGTCTTCACAGCACAGAATCCACATGACCCAGTACAAATATCGCCAAGAATCATGAAAGTTGCAGTACCTAAATTCCAGCACTCTCCCATATTCGGACATCGCGCCTCTTCGCAAACAGTGTGGAGTTTGTGGGAACGCATTATGTCATTGAGACGGGCATATTCCGTTCCACCCGGGATTTTTGCTTTAAGCCATTCGGGTCGCTGCTGTCGCGATAGCGGTGCTTTGTTTTCCGTTATATCATGAATATCAGTTGTCACTTTTGTACTAATTGAAAATCAAAATGTTCCAGGTGCCATTTTATACGAGACAAACATTGCCCGCCAATAGCGCCATCAATGATACGATGGTCAAATGTCAGTGTCAAATAAATCATAGAACGTATCTCAACTACATCTTTGCCCTGATCATCGCTTAATACCATTGGCCTCTTTTTAATTGCACCGAGACCAAGAATTGCTGTCTGGGGCTGATTGATGATCGGTGTTCCTATTATGCTCCCAAAGATGCCATAATTCGTTATAGAAAATGTTCCATCGACGATATCGTCAGGCGATAATTTTTTAGCACGGGCACGGGCAGCGACATCTGTCAATGACCCCGCTAAACTTATAAAATCCTTTTCTTCAGCATTGCGCACCACAGGAACAATTAATCCGTTCGGTGCGGCAACGGCAATACCAAGATTGATGAAGTTTTTATATATGATCACATCGCCTTCAAGTGAACTGTTGACGATGCAAAATTCCTTCAGGGCATTTACTGCAGCAAATGCAAAGAAAGGCATATATGTCAATTTAAAGCCTGTCTGTCTTTCGAACTGTTGTAATATACTCAAACGAAACTTCACAATCTCTGTCAAATCCACTTCATCGATAATAGTCACATGCGGAGAAGTGGATACACTCCGCACCATGTGCTCTGCCATTTTTTTCTGCATATTGTCCAAGCGGACGAGGTGATACTTTGGCTCTGGATATTTTTTGTCTAATTCCGAGATATCAATAGCGCGGATGCCGTAGGTTTTTGTAGTATCAGGACGGTTCTTGAGATAATTTAAAATGTCCTGTTTTGTGACACGGCCATGCGATCCCGAACCTACAATTTTATCGAGAGCATTCTGTTCAATTCCTTCCTTCTTCGCTATCATTTTTACCAGGGGGGAATAGAATCGTTGCCTGTCTTGCTTTTGATTTTGAGCGTGCAACAAGATATTTGATCTGGATACGCTCGTGTCTTCTGAAAAATCCTGTTCAGCAGCTGCCACTTCAGTTTGACCAGCTGTTTCAATGCCGGCTGATAGATTTGTTTCAACATACGCGATAACCGTCCCCACTGGAACTGTTTGCTGCTCCTGTATAAGAATTTTTGTCAAAATACCTTGTACCGGTGAAGGAATTTCAGAATCAACCTTATCCGTGCTGATCTCGAGAATCGTTTCTTCTTTCTCGACCTTTTCGCCTACCTTTTTTATCCAGCGGATTATTGTTCCTTCAAAAATACTTTCACCCATTTTCGGCATGATGATTTCAACTTGCATAAGTATTTCTCTCAATAACGAGCGAGCTGTTCAAGTGCTGCAAGTATTTTTTGTTTGTTAGGCAGAACAGCATCTTCAAGCGGCGGGCTATAAGGTACGGGAGCATCTAAAGCAGCAATTCGAACAACTGGTGCATCGAGATATTCAAAACAATTCGTAGTTATGAGCGCTGCAATCTCTGCCCCAAATCCACCTGTGAGAGTATCTTCATGAATGATTGCAACTCTATTCGTTTTCTTCGCTGATTTGTAGATTGTGTCTTCATCCAGTGGATTCAGTGTGCGCAGGTCAATGACTTCTACGCTCACACCGCTTGCCTCCATCGTTCGTGCTGCTTCTAATGATTGCTGCACCATTGCTCCATAGGTGATAATTGTTATATCGTTTCCCTCACGCCGTAATGCTGCAACACCAAACGGCACCATATAATTTGCATCAGGCTCGAGACTGGAAGCATATCCTTGCCGGTACAATGCTTTGTGTTCCATAAAAATCACAGGATCATCTCCGCGAATTGCAGATTTCAATAATCCTTTTGCGTCGGCAGCTGTGGATGGAAAAGCCAATCGAATTCCGGGAATATGCGCCATAAATCCTTCGATACTCTGACTGTGGTAAAGCCCTCCATGAATATATCCGCCAACCGGGACCCTGATTACCATAGGGCAGGACCATGAACCATTTGAACGATAGCGCATCATTGCTAATTCATTCCTGATCTGCATAAATGCGGGCCAAATATAGTCCCCAAACTGAATTTCTGTAACAGGAGTCCACCCATTTAATGCCATTCCAATTGCAGCGCCGACAATGCTTGCTTCTGCCAGTTGTGAGTTGAATGTCCGTTCGCTTCCGTATTTTGTCAGCAATCCTTTTGTTGCTGTAAAAACTCCGCCTTTTCCATCGGCAATATCTTCGCCGAACGTTACCATCTTTGGATTGGTTCCCATTTCTTCGTCCAAAGCATGGTTGATGGCATCTATCATAACAATTCTGTTTCCCGTATGTGTTGGCTCAACAAATTCCTTCGGCGGATGAGTGTAAGAGCTTCCATAGAGATTATACAAAACTGTTGAAGGATCCGGAAGCGATTGACTTTCTGCCCATTCTGCGGCATCATCGACGGTGCGCTTCACTTCTTCCTTCATCTTACGTGCTTCATCATCAAGCAAATATCCTTGCTCCATAAGGAAGCGAGCTAATCTTGGAATTGGATCGCGCTGACGATCTAGCTCTATGTCTTCTGCTGTACGATATTTGCGATGATCGTCTGACGAGGAATGCGGCAGAAGACGAACGACATGTGCATGAATCAATGCTGGACCATTGTTTCCTCGCGCACGCTGCACAGCTTTTTGCATAGCCACGTATGTTTCTACGATATCAGTACCATCACATTGAAAACGTTCAAGCCCTTTGAAACCCTTTGTCACTTCGTAAATCGAACCACCGGCGGTCTGGGCAGTCACAGGAACCGAAATTGCTAGTTTGTTATCCTGAATAAAGAAAATCACAGGCAGCGCTTCACGCGCTGCCCAGTTTATCGCCTCAAAAAATTCACCTTCGCTTGTCGCCCCTTCTCCGGAAGAGACATAGATGACCTCATTCAACTTTTCTTTCTTGACTGTTAGCGCAACTCCAACCGCTTGTAGAAATTGCGTTCCCGTGGGGCTGGACTGCGCAATAATTCGCAGCTGCTTCTTATTAAAATGCCCCGGCATTTGTCGAGCTCCACTCGCTGGGTCGTCTTCACGATGGAATGCAGCAAGAAAAATATCTTCCGGTGTCAAACCATATTGAAGAACAAAGGCCTGGTCACGGTAATAAGGAAAAGCCCAGTCGTATCCCGGCTGTAATGCCGCTGCTGCCGCAATTTGTGCTGCTTCATGCCCTGCTCCCCCGATGTGGAAAAAAGACTTCCCTTGTTTCAGGATCATTAATTGCTTTTCATCAATCCGACGGGAAAGAAGCATAATTCGATATGCATGAATCAAATCTTCTTTAGACAATCCAATGACATGCACATCACTTGTTTTTCCTGGTTGCGTCGCACCTCTCACGTCTGCTGAGGCTCCTTAAAAGTCATGAACAAACTTTATTGCTGATATCTCAATCAACTGGCATACTCCGAGACAATTTATTCTCTTTGTACAGACATGGATGAAATTCCATAACCGTCGAGCTCAATTTTTCTCTTTCTATCCAATTAGGTTGACATTCAAACACATCCGCAAAAGATTTCACTATCGACTTCTGGACAGATTCGATGGAAACTTCTCGATCCATCGTTCGCTGCATCGATGTTACGCCTTTATGAAAGATGCCGCATGGAATGATTCGATCGAATTTCGATAAATCTGTATTAACATTGAGTGCGAATCCATGCATTGTTATCCATCGGTTCACCTTCACTCCGATGGCAGCTATCTTCTCGTTGTTCACCCAAACACCCGTCAAGTCTTTTTCCCGCTGCCCATAAATTCCGAAAGCAGCAAGCGCACGGATAATCACTTCTTCCAGGCTACGCAAATAGCGATGAATATCTAAAAAGTAATTATGAAGATCGATGATGGGATAACAGACAATCTGTCCGGGACCGTGGTACGTGATATCGCCGCCACGATCAATATGGAAAACTTCCGTACCAGAAATTTTTAGTTCTCCATCTGATGCCAGCAGATGATTGTCGTTCGTTGATTTGCCGAGGGTATAGACATGTTCATGCTCGGTCAAAAGGAGTATATCCTGGATGCTGTTCGAATGCCGTAAAGTCCATACGTCTTGTTGAAGCTTCCACACCTCTGCGTACCGTGTGCGACCAAGGTTAGAAATAAGAAGAGGGATCAATATACTTCTCTTACTATATTTTTATATATGAATCGCAACATCAAATGCTTGCCCTGCTGCTTCCATAACTGCTTCTGATAATGTTGGATGTGCATGCATCGTATTGTGCAGTTCTTCCCACGTTGTCTCAAGAGCTTTGGCAATTCCAAGTTCTGCAATTATTTCTGTCGCTTCAGAACAAATAATATGCGCACCGAGCAGTTCGCTGTACTTTTCATCAAAAATCAGTTTCACAGTTCCCTCAGTTTCGCCGATTGCCATTGCTTTCCCGAGAGGACGAAAAGGAAAACGTCCAATTTTTACTTTGTATCCTTTTGCAATTGCCGCATCTTCAGTTAATCCAACACTTGCAACTTGCGGCTGGCAATATGTGCAGCTTGGAATATTTGTTTTATCGATGCCATGTTTCGCTTTTCCTGCAATGTGATCGATCGATATAATTCCTTCATGCGATGCAACATGTGCAAGCAACGGGGGCCCTGCTACATCGCCGACTGCATAGATCCCGTCTATATTCGTTTTCCCAAATTCATTCACTGCAATAAAGCCGCGATCTGTTTTAATGCCGAGTGCTTCTAATCCGAGATTTTCTACATTTGCCTGAACGCCAACAGCCATCAACGCTATGTCCGCAATGATGTCTTTCTTCCCTTCCTGATCAGAAACCGTTACTGTAACGATATCATCGATTTTCACACCCTCAACCTTTGTACTTGTGAGAATATCAATACCAGATTTCTTCAAACTTGCATCGAGAATCTTAGTGATCTCTTTATCCTCCATCGGTAGAATTGATGGCAGCATCTCCACAATCGTCACTTTTGTGCCGAAAGAATTATAGAAGTAAGCAAATTCGACACCTATGGCACCGCCGCCAATGATGATCATCGACTTAGGTTGCTCCGGCAATGTCATTGCTTCGGAACTTGTAATAATCTTTTTCCGGTCTATGGTAATTCCTGGAAGTGGGCGCGGTCTGCCGCCGGTTGCAATAACAATATTCTTCGTTTTTATAGTATCGGTGATCTTGCCGTCTTTTGTTACTTCAATCGAATTTCTTCCAGTCAGTTTTGCAGTTCCAGAGACAATTTCAATTTTATTCTTCCTCATTAGGTACTCAACACCTTTGGAAACGCGATTAGCAATTCCGCGGCTTCGTGCAATAATTTTAGGAAAATCGTAAGACAACCCAGTATGAGTTATTCCGAACTCTTGCGATTTCTTAAAAGCATTATAAAGTTCCGCACTCTTAAGCAACGCTTTCGATGGAATACATCCCCAATTTAGGCACACACCGCCAAGCTTTTCCCGTTCAATTAAACCGACTTTCATGCCCAGCTGAGCGGCACGAATTGCAGCCACATATCCTCCAGGACCGCCGCCAATCACTGTCACATCATATTGCCGTTCTGCCATAGGATTTCTTCCAAATGAGAAGGTTTCGACCGTTTCTTAATAATATAGCCAGAAATGCCCCGAAAGGCAAAACAGCCAATCGCGCCACTTCATGTATTCTCGTTTATTAACGATTAATAATGGCATCTAAGTTCCCTTCCATGATCGATATTATTTTTTGCAATCATCACGAAATTGTTGCTTTTCGACAACAAGCGAACCTCGCAACGATAACCTACTAAGCACCGGCGAATTTGATTCCCATCATCATTACACATCCAATATTAGAATAAATATTTCCCATAATTTAATTTTCGATTTCCGATTGATTCTTTTTTACTTTTCAGGTATGTTAAAATAAAAATATAAGCGGATGTCTGAAGCACCACAGCGCATTTCCATAAGCAACCGCAAAGCGCGGCACGAATATTTTATTCTCGAAGCGTTGGAAGCTGGTATTGTTCTCACCGGCACCGAGGTAAAATCGTTACGCAAAGGCAATGCAAATTTACAGGATAGTTATGCTGAATTGCGTAGCGGTGAAGTGTGGTTGGAAGGAATGCATATAAGTCCATACGAGCAAGGCAACATCAATAATCATGATCCTCGCCGTAGACGGAAGCTCCTCTTACAAAAGAAACAAATACGTAAGCTTATCGTCGGGATGAAGGAAAAAGGATTGACACTCATTCCATTGTCGGTATATTTTAAAGGACCCTACGCAAAAGTCGAGCTGGCATTGGCGCGCGGCAAGAAGAGTTATGATAAGCGTGATGCAATTGCCAAACGTGATGCAGAGCGTGACATTGCAAGAGCGAGAAGGAGTAGAACTTAAGAATTGTTCCCAACCATTAATGAACAAATGGATGTTATCAAGCGCGGTGCTTCGGAAATCATTCCGGAAGAAGACCTCGTCAAAAAGCTTGAGCACTCCATCAAAACAAATAAACCACTCAACATCAAACTTGGCTGCGACCCAAGCCGTCCTGATTTACATTTAGGTCATTCTGTTGTTCTTAGAAAACTTCGGCAGTTTCAGGATCTCGGTCATATTGCAATTCTCATCATCGGCGATTTTACTGGAATGATTGGCGATCCTTCGGGAAAGAGCAAGACACGGCCATCGTTGACACTTGAAGAAACACATCGTAACGGTCAATCTTATTTCGAACAAGCGGAAAAAATACTTTCTAAACAAAGAGTATCGATGCAATATAATTCTGATTGGTTGAACAAAATGAGCTTTGCGGATGTTATTCGACTCGCCAGCAAGTACACAGTAGCTCGGATGTTGGAGCGGGATGATTTTACAGTTCGCTACAAAGCAGGCGAGCCAATCAGCGTACACGAATTTCTCTATCCCCTGGCACAAGCTATGGATTCGGTTGCTATCCATTCAGATGTCGAGCTTGGAGGAACAGATCAAAAATTCAATCTTTTAGTCGGAAGGGATATTCAGCGGGAATATAGTCAGGAACCGCAGGTTATTTTGACTATGCCGATCCTTGTTGGTACTGACGGTGTCGAGAAAATGAGCAAATCGTTAGATAACTATATTGGCATAAGCGATTCACCGAAGGAAATATTTGGAAAAACGCTTAGCATTCCTGACAAATTGATTTACCAGTATTTTGAATTGGTCACAGATGTACCGAAGTTGGAATTAGCCGGAATCAAATCCTCTTTAGAGGATATAAAAAATAATCCGCGGGATATAAAACGGCAACTTGCACGAACGCTTGTGCGGATGTATCATTCTCAGATTTCAGCGGATGATGCTGAAAAAGAATTTGACAAGATATTTATTCAAAAAAGTATTCCGGACAATATTGAAGAATTCAAACTGATTAAATCAATCAATATTATTGCTTTGATGACTGAGGCAAAACTTGCTGTTTCAAAAGGCGAAGCGCGGCGGCTCGTCGATCAAGGCGGTGTCAGCATCGATGATGAGCGAGTTACCGATCCCAACATGCTCGTGCCGGATAAGGACGAGTTTATACTCAAAGTCGGGAAGCGGCGTTTTCTAAAAGTTAAACGTTAATTATTCACTATTTGGCGGAGAAAATAAATTGTTCACCCCCACTAAAATATTTTTCACAAAAGGCGTTGGACGCCATAGAGATTACCTGCAATCTTTTGAACTTGCCTTACGCGACGCAGGAATTGAAATCTGTAATCTCGTTTCTGTTTCCAGCATATATCCGCCAGGCTGCAAACGTATTCCGAAGGATGAAGGCATCAAGCAATTAAGCTCAGGTCAAATTACTTTTTGTGTGATGGCACGTAATGCTACAAACGAACCCAATCGTCTCATAGCCGCGTCGATCGGAGTTGCACAGCCTGCCGACGATTCTGTTTATGGATATCTTTCAGAGCACCATCCTTTTGGCGAGACCGATGAGCGTGCCGGTGAGTATGCAGAAGACCTTGCAGCTTCCATGCTTGCTACAACACTTGGAGTGCAGTTTGATCCGAATACTGAATGGGATGAGCGGGAAAAAATATTCAAAATGTCCGGCAAGATTGTCCGCACATTCAACGTAACTCAATCTGCCGAAGGCGATAAGAATGGTTTATGGACGTCGGTAGTTGCGGCTGCGATGTTACTACCGTAGCATCCGTTTGCTAATTAAATCCCACATTTGCACTCGTACCATGTTATCATCGCTTGCAGTGCCATCTTAGACATCCCGCTACATTAGAATTAATATTGAAAGCGGGTTAGAATAGCCGCAAGCTAGGCAGTAAAAGGTTTATATAGTTGCTATTATTTTGCCAATAGCCAATGTATAGCAGCCGATTTGTCAGGGAAGACCTTAAGCAATGCACCGCGATTTATTGCAGTATTTTCGAAAAATTTATTCTTAAACACTTTTTGATATACAATCGCTATTTTGACATTGCGAAGAACAGATGCAATATATTCCCCAAGGTCAAAGCGATCCATCTCCGGTGGAGGCCCTGAAACTAGAGACAAATCAGCTAAAACACGACTACATCTGTAATTCTTTATTTCAGCAGGGACTGTGTCGATGAAAGCCTTCAATTCATCTGTAATCCACTTTCCAGTAACCGTGCAAGCCAGATAGTCAGATTCCGATTGGAAATCGATCGATAAGTTCATTACTAGCTCCTTTCGCTGCCTAACGGATAGCATTTAAGTCCCGATTCGGCAAATTAATATTTCCCAATCAAATCGTTGTTAGCCAGAAGCCTGAAATTGTAATCCCGTCTTGCGGGATTTTTATTTCGTTTTTATTTATGTCATGAATTCTATTTCTAAAGATGTGTTTCCTATTGTTTTCAGAACAGATTTCGTTCTTATAATTATTTTCATTTTTTGGTCAAATACTGAAATCGATTGGAGCACCAGTCAATTCTTTCGGACGTACCGTGACTTTGCTTTCTTGATAGACAGATGAAAAAGGTGGTACGCTCGCTGTAAGCCAAACATTGCCTCCGATTACGCTATGACGGCCAACAACAGTCTCCCCGCCGAGAATAATTGCTTGTGCATAAATCACCACATTATCTTCAATGGTTGGATGGCGTTTTGATTTAGCAAACTTTTTGTCCACGCTCAGCGCCCCAAGTGTCACGCCTTGATACATTTTAACGTTATCACCAATGATTGAAGATTCACCAATTACAATACCTGTTCCATGATCAATTGCAAATGACGAACCAATTTGCGCACCCGGATGAATATCAATTCCGGTCATTTGATGAGCATATTCTGTGATCAAGCGCGGGAATATCGGAACATGCATTAAATAAAATTCATGCGCTAAGCGATAATACGCTATAGCTGTGAATCCTGGATATGCAAGTATGACTTCATCAATACTCTCTGCGGCCGGATCACCACTAGTGATTGCTTCAGCATCAAGCCAGAGTTTGTCGTGAATATTTGGAAGCGCAAGCATAAACTGCGTCACTATCGAATCCAAATTTAAAGGCATACCTTTCAATATTGGAATAAGCAAGCGTTTTAAATCACGTTCTAACAATACAAGGCGCGATTCAATTTCCTCCGTTGTATAGAATCCTTCCTTGCAAAAGTGTGGAAATAAAACGGCAAGCATATTATCAATAAATTCTTGAGTCCCCTTTTTCATCTGGAATCCTAAAGAATGATCGTCGCGCCGTTCTTTCAAGGTTTTTGCGAACTCGTTATATTTCATTTCGGTATTCATTTCTTATCCTTTTCAAATTAAATAATGTAATAGTAATAATGCATTATATTTCAAATAGGTTCCAATAAAAAAGCTCATCCTGATTAATCTGGACGAGCTTTTTTTCATAAAAACAAAATTATAAATATTCACAGCGTTTGTTTGTAATTGGCTCGTCCATTCATAGAAAAGCGACAACAATTACACTGAAGCAGTTTTTTAACTTCATTTCCTTCAATATATTGCGAATTAATAATCTTCATATCGAAATCTACTAGAAGCTATCTTAAAAATACTATTCGCTGTCAGACTAAGCTTGCCTGCCCACTGAAAAAATTCTTTTGCAGGCGGATCGAAGTCTGATCTGTGGCATATTCCGTCACCCTTCGTGCTTCGACTTTGCTCAACATGACTCAGGGTGACTTAGAATCATTTTTGGGATGGTTTATAGATTTAATATGTATAAAGAAATAATTCAATTCAAGGGCTCGATGTATTTTTTGCACAATACAACGTTTGTTCTATTGCTTTCTTGGTTAGCTTCTCTTTTGATTCCACCAATGCTCCATTACATCTGTAATATCCGTCTTCTTACCAGATTGTTTCCACTTATCGAAGAATTTAACATCCATGCTGTGCGGGGTTGGTTTTGGAAAATCAATTTGTACACGTTGCGGGATTGGAATAGCATCTCCAATAATAATTGCCTCACCCTGACGTAAAAGTGGAACGACACTATCCAAGCCACTAAATGAATCAGGTACAAGGCGGCGGATATATGCCTGATCTGTTGGGTTGAGAAGTCGTAGGATTATAAAATTGTTGCATTGCGAAAGAATCGTTTCTGATATATCCGACGGCCGTTGACTGACAATCATACAGCTAACGCCATATTTTCTTCCTTCTTTTGCTATTCGCTCAACCGTGCGTCGCGCTGCTTTCGATCCATCTGTTGAGGTCGAGAGATAATTGTGTGCTTCTTCAAAAACAAGCAGTATCGGTAAATCATTTCGTTGAGGATTCCAAAAGTTAAAATCGAAAGTCGCTCGCGCTATGAGAGCTGAAATTGTCTTTACAACGTCGGAAGGCACGCCGCTCATATCCCAAATCGTGATCCTCGCCTTGCTGGCAAGTCCAAACAATGTCATAAATAACGGAACTACAGATTCTGTCTCTACGCAAATATTGGGTTGAAACATAAATGCATAACGAGGGTCGTTCATTTTATTATCGAGGCGTATCAATAAACGAGAAAATTTGCCGAAATATGTTCCTTCTTTCATTCCGACTGGACTTGTAATCTTTTCAGTATCCATAAAATGCAGCTTCGAACGAATTTCTTTTAAATCGTAAGCTACCGGTGAATCGATCGTAATGACATCCGCAAGTGTTGGATTCTTCGCTTTCTTCGCAGCGTAAATAAGATCCTGCAAAACAGCTCCTTGGATCGATGCATTTTCATCTGACGGTTCAACAAACATTTCTAACATCTCTTCAGCGTTCATCAGCCAGAATGGAAGTTCCAGCGATGCGATCTCACAATACTGTCCAGTTTCGGGAAATGCTTGTCGATATTCATTGTGAAGATCGAGTAAAACAATATGCGTATCCGCGAATTGAGCAACTTTTTGGAGAATGGAAGCGACAGAATATGACTTGCCGGCACCACTTGAGCCAAGAACTGCAAGATGTTTTCCAAAAAATTTATTCGGGTCCAAGTATGCACGCTCATTTTCGAATAGCGAAAGCTGCCCGACAGAGAAATTGTATTGCTGATATGCGGCAAATATTGATTTAATGTCTTTATCTTCCAATAAATAGACGATCATATCAACCGTAGGCATAACCGAGACGCCAGTCTCATATTTTCCTTTCCGAATTGTCCCTACTAGTGTTACTGTCATCAAATATCGAATAAAACTTACTCCATCTTCACGGGTCTCTTCTTTCTTGATACCTGAAACCATGCCGATAATATAAATGGCACCAATAGGAATTAGCACATAGGAGCCGATCTGGCCGATATAATAAATCCTTTCACCGATCTTCTTGGTCATATTCGTAATTTCTCTGTCAAGAAGAACAACGATTGTTGCATTGACAACTTCTTTCACAATCCCTAGCTGTTTTTGTTCCCACATAGTCTTTCCCGGTTATTTAGACGTTAAAGAAGATGTCCTCTTAGTTTTCACCAGGAGGATTCACTGGCAGTGTGAAACGAAATACTGTCAATTTTTTAGGCTCACTTTCCGCCGTAATACTGCCGCCATGTGCTTCAACAATTAGTTTACAGATTGCAAGTCCTAACCCGGTTCCTTTTGCCTGCACAATTTCTGAAGCAATTCCTTGTTTGTAACGTTCGAAAATCGTTGGTAATTCTTCCGGTAGGATTCCTATGCCGGTGTTACTAATAGCCGTCCATACACATTCACCTGCATTAGTGCTCTCATGCATTTTTCCTATTACAATCTGAACAGTTCCGTTTGATGAAGTGAATTTTAGCGCATTGCTGAGAATATTAGCAAATACTTGCGATATTTTATTTGCATCAGCAGAAATAAGTGGCAGATTGTCTTCAAGCACGAGCTTGATGTGAATACTCTTCTGTTTGAATTGAGGATTCATCTGTTTCATTATTCTATCTGCTATTTTGCCAATGCTAACAAGGTCGCGGCTCAAATTCATCTTACCGGCCTCAAACTTTGAAAGATCGAGCATATCATTAATCAAATGGAGTAATCGTTTGGTAGCTTCTTCCGCGGATGTGAGCAATTCCCGATGTACTTCTTGTATCGGTTCGCCCCTGAGCAATGGTTCTTCTAATAACTCAAGTATACTGCTGACACCACCTATTGGACTCCGCATATCGTGTATGAGCATTGCCATAAAGTCTGCTTTTGTTCGCTCAAGTTCAATTTCCATTTTCTTGAGTCGAACGAGTGAACGCGCGCGCACTAATAATTCGTCTGTGTCAATAGGCTTGGTTAAATACTCTTCTGCCCCAAGTAAAAGACCTTGTTCAATACTTAAAGCGTCTTTTCTTTTCGCCGTGAGAAAGATTACGGGAATATCAGCACTTTTTTTTGATGCACGCAGATGTTTCAGCGTCTCAAACCCATCCATCTCTGGCATTTGAATATCTAAAAGAATGACATCAGGATGATGCTGTGCTGCAAGTTGCAGACATTCTTTGCCGCTGCTCGCACGCAGCATTCGAACCGGTTTCCGCTTGAGAGCAAATTCGAGCAAATCAAGGTTATCCTCTGTGTCATCCACAACGAGAATAGTAGGTTCAATAGTTTCCATAGAATATTCCGCTCTTTCTTTATCTATGTGATTGAGAAATAATTTTTTTAATCGTACTCGAAATAAGTTCCTTCGAGAAGTGTCCTTTATCTATAAAATCTTGAATGTTTCTATTCAAATTTCGGCGTTGATCGATTGTAATATCGGCTCCTGATAGAATCACAATCGGAAGATTGTGCCATCGTTCTTGAGACCGCAACTGTTCAACAACTGCAAATCCATCGATACCTGGCATTATAAGATCGAGAATTATTAATGATGGATTAATGGTTTCAATATTCTTCAGTGAATCTTCACCGCTATACAAAGCTACAGCTTTATATCCTTCAACTTCAAGTAAAATCTTTAACGAATCGGCAAAATCTTGGTTATCATCGACGATCATAATTGGCTGTTTGCTGGAATGGCAAGCGCGATCTACAATACTTAATATTTCCTTTGGTTCAGAAGGTTTTGTAACTACTTCCAGTGCACCAAGTGAAAGCGCCAGTGGACGATTTTCGACCACTGAATGAATGATAACAGGAATATCGCTCGTTTCTGGATTGCTTTTTAATTCCCGCAATACTTGCCAGCCATCCTTCTCCGGCATCATAATATCCAAGGTAATAACTGCGGGATGGAGTTCCTGTGCCAATCGAATGCCTTCATCTCCAGAATTAACACCTCTGACAGAATATCCTTCCGGAATCAAATAGCGACGGAGCAAATCAATAACTTCTGGATCATCATCTATACAGAGGACAAGAACGCCGGTTGATGATGCAGGCGATTTTTCTGATACAGATTTTGAAGTTAGTTCAACAACAGCACTTTTTATAGCCGGCGTTTCGTCAATTGGTTTTGGTAACCTTTCATCAGGAATCACCGGAGGAATCACCAGAGTGAAAGTAGAACCCTTTCCGAATTCACTACGCACTGTCAAGTTTCCACCAAGAAGGAGAGCATATTTCTTAGCAATCGCGAGACCCAACCCAGTGCCTTTGTACTTTCTAGCATTACTCGAATCTATCTGCTGAAACTCCTCAAACACTCGGTCAAGATTCTGTGCTTCAATACCAATACCGTCATCTTTGACAGAAATTGAAATCATACTATTATGTTTTTTAGCAGTAACTGTAATAGCCCCATGCTCTGTGAACTTCGCAGCATTACTCAAGAGGTTCAAGAGGATTTGCTTAACCTTGAGTGTATCAGTATTTAACATTGGCAAATCCGGTTCAATTTCTTGCAAAAGCTTTACGTCTTTCCCCATCAACATAGGTTCAACGGTCACCATTGCATTTGAGACGATATTCGCAACTTCATCTGAACTCATATTGATTGGCGTTCTGCCTGCTTCAATTTTTGAGAAATCAAGAATATCGTTAATGAGCTCAAGCAAGTGCTTACCGTTCTTTAAAACTTTTTCTAATGCCTTTGCTTGATCGGCAGTAAGTGGATCACCCTGTTGTGCCAGTAAAACTGATGTAAAGCCGATAATGGAATTCAGAGGAGTTCGTAATTCATGAGACATGTTCGAAAGGAAGTCAGACTTTACCCGATACGCTTTCTGTAATTCCGCATTTTTGCTATTTAGTTCATTATTCTTTGTTGCAATTTCGCTTGAAAGTTTCTTTGTTGATTCTAGATTCATAGCATTGGTAATTGCGACACCGATTTGCGGAGCGGAATTATCCATAAGCTCTCGCCTTTGTACATCAAAGGATTTCATTGATCCCAATACAATCACACCAATAAGATTTTCTTGGAATAAAACAGGTACCGCCAGAATGTATGCAGGGACAACATTCACGAGACCCGTATCAATTATAAAATCCTTAGCGGCAACGAAATCGCTGATTTCAATAGTTTGCTTCATCGCGGCACACTGGCCTGGGATTCCTTCCCCCATTTTGTACTCTATTCTATTATTGACGTTTTGAAGGGCGTATCCACTGACTAACCTTAATATCTTTGAATCAGTATCAAGAAGATACAGTGCACCAATAGAAGCACCAGTGTGCAAACACAATATTTGCAAACTGGCTTGTTCTAAGGTTGTTAAAGATTCATGCTCGTTCAACGCTGTTAATATTTCTGAATATGCTGTTAAACGGTTGTAATTATTTTGAAGCATTTTGGACATTTGGTTGAAATCATTCGCCAAATCTCCAAACTCATCTCGTTGGCGCAGCATAATAGGCTCATAAATACCTTTCATAATATTCTGCGTACCACCGCGTAATCGTTCTACTGGTTTTGTAATAGATCGTGTCAAGATAAAACCGAGAGCGATAGCAAAAATTGCAATTAGCACATTCACCAAAACAACAAACGATGCTATATTCTTTGACAAGCCAATAGAGTACTCAATATTCTTCGGCACTGATGTCAATCGTTGTTGATATAATGTACGTATCAGCGTTTGAGCTGTTTCAAGATACCGATTCAACGATTGTTGACGACCTAAGGAACTAATCTCCTTTCCAAGTTCATCACTCTTCAGACCAGAAGAAGCAAGTAATATCTTTTTTTCTCCAATATTTGTAACCCAAGCATAGAAGGAAGTTCGTATTTGTTTCAATGTTTGCAGATTGATCGAATCAACATAGCTTTTCTGAAGGGCAACAATTTCATTATCAAATTCCTTTAGACACTCATCGTATGCAGTTCTTTTCTCTGGAAGACCCGTGTACATATATCCATCGGCAGTGGATTGGATATCGACGATCAAATCCCTCATACGATCCAAGTTGGATGTCGTTGTTATATCTACGGATGCTTGAGAATATTTTTCCTGAATTTGCAACAAAAAGTAGCGAGTAACATATGTAGTAGCGGAAAGAATAATTAGGAGAAGAGCGAAATAGAAGGTCACTTTCCAAAACAATTTAGAAGAAAACATAAAAACCTCATTATAACAAATGCATTATGATTACAAAATTGTAATATTTACTTCCGGTAAAAATAGATGCTACACTTCAGAATATTTTAATTTAGTTATAATATATCCGGCCAATGCCACTTGGTCGTTTTTTTTCAATAATAAACTCTGTATATGTAACTATCGGCAGTAGTATCCTTGTCAATTTACAGCAAGGCACGTCGAAATGCAAGTACATATCTTGATGTTGGATTTGATGCAAAAACCAAGATTAGAAGAATCAACAATAGGATAATAATAAGCGAAGAAATGCACAGCATTAAGATAAAGAACTGGCAATTATCTTCTGATGAATCTTTTCGTTATCATTTTTTCTATCGTCCCATTCGAGTTTTGCCGTCACTTAACGCTTGCTTTTCCCCTTCCTTTATAATAATACTCTTGTCACCACTATATGATTATGCCTACCATAGATGAGCATCTTTTTTGCTATAATAATCACTGCACTAAAAAACCATCCATTTTAAAAACCAAAATATTTTTTTGCATTATTGTAACTAATATCCTCAACTAAACCACCGATGAGTTTTAGATCATTTGGAATGAGACCCTTTTCGATTTCACTGCCCAAAATATTGCATAATAACCGCCGAAAATATTCATGGCGTGGATATGAGAGAAAACTTCTTGAATCCGTAAGCATACCGACAAATTGACTCAATATGCTTTGATTAGAAAGTGTGTCAATTTGTTTTCGCATTCCGTCTAGTTGATCAAGGAACCACCAACTCGAACCATATTGCAATTTACCAGCAACGCTTCCATCCTGGAAATTTCCAATCATAGTTGCTATTAATTCGTTATCTCTAGGATTAAGATTGTAGATGATCGTCTTGGGAAGCTTATTTTCTATGTCCAGCCTATCAAGAAATTTTGCCAACGATCTCGCAATTTCAAAATCACCGATAGAATCGTAACCGGTATCAGGGCCAAGCGCGCGCATCATACGGGTATTGTTGTTTCGCAAAGCGCCCAGATGAAGCTGCTGAATCCACCCTCGCTCACAATCCATTAGACCAAATTCATGCAACATTGCCGATTTGAATTTCAATATTTCAATCAAATCAAGATTTTTTCTCTTACGTAGCTTCTTGAAAATAGATTTGATTTCCGATTCCGTATAATCTTCGGCATATATTGTCTCAAGGCCATGATCCGAAACTCGGCAGCCATGTAAATGGAAGAAAGCATGTCTCGCACGAATCGCCGTAATCAATGAATCAAAGTCTTTTATATCAACTCCTGATGCAGTTTCTAATTTCTGGATGTAGGATAGGAATGCTTCCACATTTTCCACTGCCATAGCTTTGTCCGGGCGGAAAGCAGGCAGCATCTTCGTGAAACCATTTCCTTCCTTTGCATATGCCTCGTGATATTCAAGAGAATCAATCGGATCGTCAGTCGTACAAATCACCTCGACATTCATCCGTTTTGCAATTCCCTGTGTTGTAAAACCTGGAGTCGCAAGTTCGGTATTACACTTTTCCCAAATCACTTTTGCCGTTTTCTCATTCAACATCATATCAGAAATTCCGAATGGACGATTCAATTCTAAATGTGTCCAATGAAACAAAGGATTACGGATAGTCTTAGGCACTGTGCACGCCCACAATTCAAACTTTTCCCAATCCGAAGCATTACCCGTAATGAATCGTTCATCCACGCCGCATGTGCGCATTGCCCGCCATTTGTAATGATCTCCGGCAAGCCAGATCTGTGTCATATTTTCAAATTGCCGATTCTGCGCAACTTCTTTTGGCGAGATATGACAATGGTAGTCAATAATTGGAAGCGACTCCGCAAATGTGTGATAAAGCTTGGATGCGGTTTTAGTGTCCAGCAAGAAATTTTCATGAATAAACTTCTTTTTCATAATACCTTCCTTGTTATTACTTGAACAGCTTTCAACTACTTTAATCCATCCATTGAAACATTGTCCATATCATCAAACACTTGGTTTTCGCCGCCCATTGCCCAGATAAAGCTGTAGTTTCGCGTGCCACCGCCGGAATGAATAGACCAGCTCGGATTTAACACAGCTTGTTCGTTACGCATTATAATATGGCGTGTTTCGTCTGGCTGTCCCATCAAATGCACAACAAGCGCATCCGGTGCAACATTGAAATACATGTACACTTCAGAGCGGCGCTGGTGAGTATGCGAAGGCATCGTGTTCCAAATGCTTCCTTCTTCGAGTTCTGTTAATCCCATCACCAACTGACAACTTTGTATACCTTTGGCATGGATCATCCTATTTAAGGTCCGTTTATTTGCATCCTTTTGACTTCCAAGGTAGGCATGTTCGGCATCGGCAAGCGAAGCGTGTGTGGTTGGATATTCTTTATGCGCAGGATAACTGACAAAATAGAATTTTGCCGGTGACTTCGAGGACTTGCTTGCGAAGGTCACTTCTTTTGTACCGCGCCCGATGTAAAGCACATCCTTTAATGCCATTCTAAATTCTTTACCATCAACCGTGATCGTACCATCACCACCGATGTTAATAACACCAACTTCGCGTCGTTCGCAGAAATTTTCTGCCGACATTTCTTTTTTTGTAGCAAGCAGTTTCAATTTTACTTTCACCGGTACAGCAGAACCGGTAATCGAACGATCGATATCAGAATACGTCATCGGTACTTTATCCGGCACGAAGAGATTATTAATTAAATATGCCTTACGCAATTCTTCGGTCGTCATCTTTTGAAACCCTTGCGGGTCTGTTGAATATCTCACATCCATAGTCTTATTTCCTTTTTAAGGTTCTTATCGAGCCATCCAACCGCCATCAACAACAAGGACATGGCCGTTCACATAATCCGATGCAGGTGATGCTAAAAAGATTGCTGCACCCTGCACATCGGCCGGTAGACCCCAGCGACCTGCAGGAATACGATCTAAAATTGCTTTCGCGCGTTCTTCATCCTGACGCAGTGCTTTTGTGTTGTTTGTTGCCATATATCCAGGAGCAATAGCATTGATGGTGATACCATCTTTTGCCCATTCGTTTGCCATCGATTTCGTAATTTGCGCAACTGCGCCTTTGCTCGCTGCATACGATGGGACAAAAATACCGCCTTGGAACGCCAGCAGCGATGAAATATTGATAATCTTTCCGTACTTGCGCTTGATCATATCACGTGCGCACGCTTGCGAGAGGAAAAAAACTGTTTTGGAATTTATTTGCATTACTTCATCCCAATCTTTTTCGGAGAAATCTATTGCCGGAGTGCGGCGAATGATTCCGGCATTATTTATCAGTATATCGATTTTACCAAATGTTTTTATTGTCTTCTCAACGACCGTTGTGATCGATTCCATTTTCATCAGATCCAATTCCAGCATCAACGTTTTCCTGCCCATCTTTTTAATCAATTCCTCTGTTTCGGTAGAAGGAACATAATCTACCAGCACAAGATCCGCTCCGGCTTCTGCTAATCCAAGAGACATCCCTTGTCCTAACCCTGTGCTTGAGCCAGTTACAACAGCCACTTTTCCACTTAAATCAAATAGATTGTTCATGGTTATTCCTCAACAATAATACGTGCAGAACAAATAATTATCCAACTCTGTATTGAAGTATTGAAATTAGCATCAATTCAGCAATCAGTATAATTGCTCACATAAAAATAATATACCAATAATCTTTTTTAAGAGAAATAGCTACAATTATTGAGAATGCCTGTGCTTTACTCATACAAACCCAAAAAGCAGGCAAATGTTAAAAAAAATCTTGATGCATAAATTAAACTCGTCGCTATCTTGGCTTTGTCGCTTGTAAAACTATATCGGATCAGCACCAACATGTTCTGTTGCTTTCTATTGTGAACATTAATTGGTTGTAAAATGCCAGATAGGCCCACGAAGTGTACCCGTTTCGGTAACTTCATCAACACGCCAGTAGTACACCGTTTTTGTTTTTAGCTTGTCAAAATTAAAAGAAGCAGTTCTTTGGTTCTTTCTGAACTTTGGAGTTGGGCTATTTCCAAAATACACATTATGCGAGATTGCATTTCTTGCAGCCACCCATTTCAGAGTGACTGATTTATTCTGAATTTGCCTTGCGCCATCTATTGGCCGCGGTAAAAACACCATCGGCAGAACCGACGGCATTGTTTCTTCCGGATCCCATTTGCCGTCGAATGTCCACTTTGCAGTCGATCTCATTTTCTTTCGGAGCGGTTTCGGCTTTTTCTAAATTATCATTGAACCAGGCAAAGTCGCCGCCATCACGGTGACAGTTGAAATAATAGTGCCGGTCCCCCCATTTCCATATTGTTCTACTACCTTTAGGCCAATAGATTGGAGTATCTGCCATTGCTTTAGAGAACTGGCAATCGAGTAAAAATATTTGTCCATCCCGATGGTTTCGCCCAAGTGCAAATCCCTGCACGCCATCAAAAGAAGAATATCGAATAACAAATTTCTGCCTCCTATCTGCATCACCGTCGTGCCAGATACTCGCAGAAAGATTATGTCCGTAAAATCTGCTATCAGTTATGTAGCACCATCCACGCGGGCAGACATAATCTACCCAACCCTCAAAATAACAATTAGCATGGTAATACATGCCATTCTTTTTATTCCAAAGACTGAGTGTATCTCCGCCATCGGCTATAACATTGCAATTTAAAATTACGATGTGTGTTCCACCACCACGAATTGCAAATTGATGTTCTTCGGTATTATGTAAAGAACCATAATTATTATAGACAGTAAGATTAGCCAATGTAATGTCTGTAACGAAAGAATCGATGTTGACAACTGCTGTACCCCAGTCCCATCTCATATCCAAAACTGTTTTATTTATATCCATCCTTAGTTGTGCATAGACAATGCGCGTGCTGTCCCGGTCTTCGCCAACAAGTGTAATGAAACTTTTGGTTATAAATAACTTTTCGTGGTAAACACCATTACGGATTAGAATTATGACATTCTTTTTATTATCCGCAGGCACGGAATCAATCGCATCTTGAATTTTTAAGAACTGTCCGCTTCCATCTTGCGCGACAATTATGTTCGCCTTATCTTTTGCCGACATGAACGAAGAAAATATACAGACGACCAGAATGACAATAAAAGCGATTATATTTTTCATATTATTTCGCCAGAATTAATTCAATTTACTCTTGCTTTACTGCATTAGCCTTCACGTTTTTCTCAAGTTCAATTTCCTTTTCCACTTGCTTTAGATCGACACCAATCAAACGAATATTTTCCGACTTCTCACCGAAGACCTTTAGGAATAGATCAACTGGTGCAGGATAGATTCCGCCTTTGATAGTAACATTTCGGCTTTGAATAATATTAAATACATCTCCTGATTGTGGAACAATCCTGCAATTATTCATTTGTACACCATCTGCATCGGCAATGAATACACCTCGTTTTGATGTAATGGAAACATTTTCGAGTAACATATTCTTGATCGACAATTCAGGAAGGCCGTTAATTACAATTGCACGATCTGCGCCATTGCAAACGATATTCTTGACGAAGAAATTCTTAAACTGCGGTGTTCTGTCCGTTACAAGTTCTGCATTTCTTATAGTCAAGTCTTTCCTGGCTTCCACAATAGGAGAACCGCCGGAATAATACATATCAAAGAGAATCGCATCGGTCGCGATCTCTCGCATCTGAATCCCATCGATGAATATCTTCTCGATTACTCCGCCTCTTCCGCGCGCAGATTTAAAGCGAAGCCCCACATCTGTACCGCTAAAAACGCAGTTTCGGACGGAAACATTACGTGCACCGCCGTAGCTTTCACTCCCAATAACGAAACCCCCATGAGCATGATAGACCACACAGTCCGCAACTACAATATTCTCACAGGCTGGGCCCGGTTGCTGACCGGATGCTATGGTACCAGGCTTTAGACATATTCCGTCATCACCTACATCGATCATACAATTATAGATCACTACGTTACGGCACGCCGAAGGATCTATGGCATCTGTATTTTTTCCAAAGACCGGTGCGAGCACCTTCACATTGCGGATAATCAAATTTTCGCATTGCTGAGGAATGATATGGTACCTTGGCGAGTTTTCGAAAGTTGGACCATCAAGCAAGATACCATTGCACTCGATAAAGTTAACGAGATTGGGTCGAAGATATTCTTTTGTCGATTCGTAATCAGCTATTGATAGTATCTTCTTTGCATCTATACTTTCTTTTAAAATTTTTCGGCTCCCATAGCTTCCTTTGAAGGCCACCATTCCCCGCCATCAGCCGACACAACACCACCTGAGGCAACAAGAGCTTTCCACTGAGACTCTGTTAAATCCTCTTTTAAAACATAGCGCCAACCTTCTCCAGCTCCGTTGAAGATACCATCACCGGTAATCGCAATATTCTTTGCCTTATAAGCAGAGATTAGCTGAGCTCTTCCATACCTGTTTTGTTTACCCCCTGGACTTTCAACAAACGGATAATCATTAATATTCTTGCTGAACTGAACAAGCGCTCCTTTTTCCACATGGAGATTGATATTGCTTTCAAGTTTAATTGGCCCGGTAAGCCATGTGCCGGCTGGAACAACAACGGTTCCACCGCCGCCTATCGCGCATGCACTAATAGCATCAGCAAAAGCTTTTGTGTTCATGGTATACCCATCAGGGACTGCACCAAACTCTACAATGCTGACACTGCGCAGTGGAAACAGCGGCTCAACCATCTCAGGCATCGCAAATGGAAGGTTGGAAAGAAAATCCTTCAATTGTTTTTGATCTCCAGCAACAGATCTCATTACAAATAGAAAAACGAATATAACCACAATTTTTTTTCGCGACATTGCTTGTTTCATTTCATATGGTCCTTTATTTAAAGGGTAGAAATCATCGCCTACACAAATAACATTGGGATCAGAATAATCGGCAAAGATGATTGGATTCGTATTGAAAGGTTTAATTCGATCAATGAACCGTTGAATTGGCATTTTTAAGAAGCCATTCAAATAAATTCTTACCTGCTTTGGCGTTTTCATATTCAACAGGAAGCCTCCGTGAATCAAAATATTCATTATAAAGCCAAGGATCGCCCACCGCAAAGACCAATCCCTTGCCTACTCGTGCAGAGGCCATTAGAACGAGACCATTCTCTGTCAGGATTGACTTGGCAGGTTTTTCAATTTTAAGCGAACAAATCTCCTTCATAAATATTTGTTTCACATCTTTGAAGATCGGATGTGATGGAAGATGATCACTCTTTCCAGTCTGAAAATTATTACCAATTACTTTATGGTAAGAATCTTCATTAAAATGAATACCGAAATGTTCTGCCAATTTGTTGAAATGTTCAAACTCGGCATTTCCTTTATCATTCTCCATCATTACGAACACACCGCCCCGCTCAACCCACGGAACAATAACGTTGATCGCATCCTCCGACATGTAATTTGGTTTATCGGTCTCGTCCGGCGTATCTGGATCGACAATAATGTACACACTGCAATGGTTCAATACGGAATCAGTCGGAGTGCATTGAAGCGTATCAAGATCAGCACCAAGAAGATCGATGCTTCTCCCTAAAAGAGAAAATCCGCTGTTTGTTGTATCCTCCCAAATATAATGCCAGCGTTCACGCACACCATCTTTTCTCACGCGCCATTCATTATTAAAAAAATAATCAAGCCCAACAACTTTTCCAGTGCCTACCAGATTGTTAGTTTGCACAGAAACAAGCTCGTTTTCTAACGGCAAGTGTAATTCTTTTATACCTTCAACGACAAGTGACGCCATCTGGATAGCGCCTTGTCTCGTGAAATGTGTGTTGTCTCGACGAAGCCCGTTAAAATTACGAAATTCGTTTTTAACACCCTTAAGATATAAGGGTTTCGATTGTTCATCACCAAGAGATACTACCATCTTCTTGGATTTTTCAAACATATCGATAAGGGGAACGTTTTCTTCCTTTGCAACCTCTTTCATTGCAGCCGGATAATCACCGTGCGTTCCAACATATTGACCAGTTGAATCAAACTCTCGCCGCGTAATTGGAGTCAGAATAATTGGAATTGCTTTTTTCTCGCGGGCATCCCGAATATATTTCACAAGATTGTTCTTGTAATCGGGGCGTGCTGCTGCATAACGTGCAGTATCTGTTATCTTTGCATCATTATGACCGAATTGAATAAAGACATAGTCACCTGGCTGAAGTTGACCATAAACTGCTGCCCATAGGCCTTGAGTGATAAAACTCTTCGTACTGCGGCCATTTACCGCGTGATTAAAGATCTTAACATTCTGTGAAAAAAATAATGGAAACACTTGTCCCCACCCATGTTCTGGATTATCAACAAGAGGTTTATCCGACATCGTGGAATCGCCAACGAGAAAGATACGTGTCTGAGTCTGAGGAAGCCATGCAACGAAAAGAATAAGTATAGTGAGTGAGAAAAGAACCATTAATAATTTTCGTATTTCTGTATTTTTCATACACACCTTTAATCGCTTTTTTTTTTTATGTGAGACATTGATAAAACGAATAAATCTATTGTTTTAATTCCAGAGCAGCCAAAATGAATGGACATATAGCTTTGAAGTCATTTGTGCGCTGTTTTTCACCGATATAATATTCATAGCTTCCATCACGGTACGGATTGCCGCCTAAACCGGCACCCTGGCACGCGTGATGGAGACTCACAATTCCTTTTTCATCCACCGTCACCATCGAATCAAGAATGCCTTTGAAAGATTCCTGTGCAGCTGTCAAATATGCTTTATCTAAATACCCTTTGTTAGCTCCTTTTGCTAATGCATATACGAAAATGCAGGAAGCAGATGACTCTAAATAATTCCCAGCTCGATTTCCTTGGTCAACGATCTGAAACCATAGTTTAGACTTTGGTTCACGGAATTTAAGCAATGCGTTTGAAAGTCGCTGAAAAATTGCGATCAACTCTTTCCTTTTGGCATGATCCTGAGGCAGATAATCTAAAACATCTATTAATGCCCACGCATACCATCCGATTGCACGACCCCAAAAATACGAAGAACAGCCCGTTTGTTTATTTGCCCAGGGCATTTGCTTGCTTTCATCCCAGGCGTGATATAATAACCCGGTTTTCGAATCCCGCGCATGTTGTTCCATCCAAATAAACTGATTTGCAATGTCATCGAAGTCTGCTGGTTCATGGAACATCTGAGCGTACTCAGCATAGAACGGTTCTGCCATATATAAGCCATCTAACCACATCTGGTACGGATAAATCTTTTTATGCCAGAAGCCGCCTTCGTTGGTTCTCGGTTGTTGCGTCAATTGTTTACGTAATGTGTCGGCAGCTATTTTATATTTCTTATCGTCTGTCGCTTTATATAGAGCAAGCAAATTTCTGCCCGTAGCAATATTGTCAAGAGTGAATGATAAATATTCATATGTACCTATGGATCCATCTTCCTGAACATATAAATCGATGTGCTTTTTGATGTAGTCCAAATATTCTTTCTTAGGAGTAGTAAGATAGAGTTGATAGACTCCCTGCAACACTACGCCACGCTCATAATCCCATCGGGCACTTTTCGCAACTCCAGGATACTTAAGAGTATCCGCATTTTGTGTCATAAGAGAATGGACGATGCGCACCGACCAAGGAATCTGGCTACTGCTATCAGCCAAACCGCCGCATTGAGCACAAAGACTGATCAGACATAGAGTTGCAAGTCCAAGGATATTTCGCAATAGATTCTTTTTCATTGTTTTTATGTACTGTTGAATAAGGGAACTATATATCAAATGGTTAAGTGAACTTAATGGTTTATTTTACTGCCATAGATATTTTAACGCTAATCAAACTTAGATTCGTCACGTTATCTAAAACATTGGTTTCGGCAACATTATTGAACATACAGTTTACGATGTTCACATTTGCAACAGGCGATCTTTCATAACCGCGAATCCAAATTGCGAATTTACTCTTGTTACTTTCAATATTTTTTAATTCCACATTCCGCACAATCGGTGTAAAACTTCCTGCATCGCCTTCTTCATAATAAAAGTCTATCTGCATCACCGCATCGGCAACTTGCTCAACCTTGATATTTCGGAAATAAACATTTTCCACTACTCCACCTCGAACAGAATTTGTTTTAATACGAAGCATGCGTTCAAGATTCGGGCTATCCATTGTATCATTTTCTGCATAAACATTTTGGATGCCGCCGGAGCATTCGCTCCCCAATGACACTCCGCCATGGCCATTCTTCATTCGACATCCTTGAACAATGATATTTGCACAAGGGACATTCACTCGCCGGCCATCGCTATTCCGCCCGGATTTAATCGCAATACAATCATCACCCGTATTAAAGAAACAATTCCTGATTAAAACATCGGTGCATGATTCGGGATCGCATCCATCATTATTCGGGCCTAGGCCTTCTGTCGTGACACCAAGGACGGAGACATTAGTACATAAAACAGGATTTAAAAACCACATTGGAGAATTCCTAAACCTTACTCCCACAACCAGAACATTTTTACATCTATACGGCTCAAAGAAATTAGGGCGAAGATACGAGCCTTCTCCAAAGATTCGCTGCGCGACAGGAACATTCTTCTCTCCCATTTCATTGAGTTTAGCGCGGGCTTCTTTTTGGTTTGGCTTATCCGAATTTTTACTTCCCTTCCAACTCCACCAGTTATTGTCAGCACCTTGCCCGTCAAGAACTCCTTCACCTGTAACCGCAATATTGTCCTGCTCAAATGCATAGATCAGCGGAGAATAATTCATACACTCCACTCCTTCCCATCGTGCATACACCACAGGCAAATATTTTCTTGGATCAGTGTAAAATTTAACAACAGCTCCTTTTGAAATATACAAGTTGACATTACTAAGTAAGCGAAGAGCGCCAGTAAGATACACTCCCTTCGGCACAACGACTCTTCCACCTCCTGCTGCATTGCATTTTTCGATAGCTTTTTTGAATGCGCTAGTGCAATCTGTTTTATCATCGCCAATTGCACCATATTTTGTTATAATAAAATCTTTTTGAGGAAAAGCAGGAGGAGAAATTCTTTTTAATATCGCAGGATATTCATCCCATCCCTGGAGAATAGGTGCCGTTTGTTGAGCAGCGACATAACAAATTGCCAACAGACAACATAGAAAAGTAATAACAAAACTTCGTCGGACAAAACTCATAGGTGGCGTTTTTTATTCACTTCTTTTGTTTTAGTATATAGAATCGATATCTCTTTTACAGCTATCATTTTAATACCAATATTTTTTGCATATCTAATAACTTTTATTTTATTAGAAGCATTTTGTGCGTTTGCAAGAATGGTTGACGCGTCCCAGTCTGTGCAGATAACCGGGTAAAGTACAAACCGCTGGACATCCTGGATGCGTTCCATTGAATAGAATAATTGCCCGGCTGCATTTGTTCATTCACGAGGATTGCGACTTCCTGTCCAAGTGTGTTATATATGCTCAACTTCACAATACTAACTGCCGGCACACTATATTTTATTTCAGTGGACGGATTAAATGGATTGGGATAATTTTGGTATAGAGTAAACGCATTAGGTATCGATGTATTAGTCTGATTATTAACGCCGGTAACAAAATTTGATTCGAAGCACCCCAAATCCGGAGCATTGCCGATGTATGCTAAGCCGACGTCGGTTCCTTTATTGACAAATTGACTTGTCGAAACGAGATGCATAAAGGTGATATCCGGCAAACTTCCATCTGACTTACGTGGTCCACGGACACCTGTAGTATCAATACTGATAAAATCTGCCACAATCGCGCCAGTAAAAGGGCTTGCCCAACTGTTTGTTGCAACAACCACAGGAGTCGGATTCGGACACAGCTGAACTCCATAGGTTGATCCTAATGAAATACAGTTCTCCACTGTCAATACTTTGCCTGCAGATGTTGCCAGCGTTTCTGGAAATGCATAATTATACTTGTCACCACTTGACGTTGAACCATTTCCATTATTAAATGCCGTACAATTCAATAATGTAACAGAACCTCGATTATGATTTTGGTCGAACCCTTTTGCTTTGTTATAAAATGCGAGGCATTTTATCAGGGTCATATTATGCTTGAGAAGCCTTAGTCCAAGCACGGTATCGCATCCGCCAGTTTTAAATCCATTACCGTTGCCAGTTCCCATGGTAATTCCATCCTTGTAATATCCATTCATAAACGACCAGCAATTTACCAACGTATCCGTAACATCATCCGAGGGCCTTAAATAACCATCCCAACCATCGTCAGAATTTTGCCAAGATCTGCATCCATAGAAATAATTATTTGTTCCAACATCTAATTTTGGTGAAAAGCCATCTGCATTACCATCATAACTTGACCGAAGTAGAGTCTCTGTTATTATATGAATCACAATTGATAAATCTATTATAAGATGCGCCTGATGCCAATTGAACTCCAGTATTTCTATTTTCAAAAGAGGTGCAAAACTCGATATCGTTATAATTTCCGCTGCTGATTTTAATACCATTATGCGGTGCCCCTTTGCAGTCAAATCCTTTGATGTACCAATAACTGCCGTTAATCTTCAGTCCATCAGCACTCGTTCCTGTCATAGCAGAAAAATCGAGAAGTACGCGTTCTCCCGGATATGCGAAGAGATTGCACCTGAGTGATGTACTCAAGCCCGATGTTGTAAGTGTGATTGCTGTTGATGATCCTGTATATGAATATATACCACCGCGCACATATATGGTATCGCCGGCAACAATAATGCCAAGGGCTTTAGAAATTGTCAGAAATGGAGAAGTAATCGTACCGGAGTTTATATCATTGCCAGTCGTGGAGACAAAATATTGAGTCGCAGAGTTTGCCGTAAATATTGCGGAAAGGAGGGAAAAAACCATAACAAAACGTTGCATGATTAATCTCATATTGTCCCTTTCTATTCTCGTACTCATAATCAGATTATTTTTATACTTAGTCAATCAAAATTGTGTGAGAAACAAAATTCCATATCTGGAAGAAGCAAATGAGAGTTAAGGCAGCTGCGATGGAATTAGATATTTACGTTATCAATCCAAAATTCGCAAATCTATATTATTCTTGAGTGAATATGCAAAATTTTTCTATAAATCATTTGATATTGTCAAATATCCTCTGTATCTTACTATTGTTAAATAACAGTACACCGTTATGGCTCCCTCGGGAGACCTTTTCTGTAGAGTAAGTCCTGTGTTGAGTCGTCTGTTGGTGGTTCCATTCAATCACATAGTTTGAACACCTCCATAAAGATGTTACCGACTTCTTTGGGCCGTATCCAACCAGTAAAAGTGTTTTAAGAGTCGGAAGTACGGCGTACAACCTGCCGGCGGTCTGCCGGTGTTACAATCTTTATGAAAGGATATGTTCCATGGAAAAAGGAACAGTCAAATGGTTTAATGGAGCCAAAGGTTTTGGTTTCATTTCACGTGCAAGCGGCGAAGATGTATTCGTCCACTTCAAAGCTATCACCAGCAATGGCTACAAGACACTCAATGAGGGTGACAAAGTAGAGTTTGAAGTTCAGCAAGGACCGAAAGGCCTCCAAGCTGCAAACGTTACGGTAGTTTCGTAAGAAACCATTTAGCGTTGTAAAACGAAACCCCGTCGATAAGACGGGGTTTTTTGTTTCATGCCAATCAGCTTTTTTCAATACGTTGCATTTGCATAGCAGGATATCGTTCACCAGAAGCAACGCCTGCCGGTAATGCCTCGTTTATTTTCTTAACTTCTTCCGAAGTCAAATAGACATCCACCGCTTTAATATTTTCCCGAAGATAATTCAATTTCTTTGTGCCCGGGATTGGAACAATATCTTCCCCCTGTGCTAAGCACCATGCAAGCGCTAATTGAGCCGGAGTGCATTTATTTGCTGCAGCAAACTTTTCGACCGTTTGAACTATCTGTAAATTCTTTTTGAAGTTCTCTTCAAGAAATCGCGGATGGTTGCTCTTTCGGAAATCGCCTTCTGTAAAATCTGAAAGTGATTTAAATCTTCCCGTTAAAAAACCTCTCCCCAATGGACTATAGGGCACAAATCCGATCCCTAATGAACGACAGGTTGGAAGAATTTCCTTTTCGACATCTCTGGTCCAGAGAGAATATTCTGTCTGCAATGCGGTGATAGGATGGACTCCATATGCCTTCTTGATGGTCGCAGGCCGTGCTTCTGATAGTCCGAGGAAACGAACCTTTCCTTCGCGCACAAGTTCTGACATTGCTCCGACGGTTTCTTCAATAGGAGTATTCGGGTCAACTCGATGTTGATAATAGAGATCGATTAAATCGATTTTCAATCGGCGCAGACTGGCTTCACAAGCCGACTTGACATATTCAGGCTTGCCATTAATTCCTAAAAAACTTTTATCAGCGCCGCGCACATTCCCAAATTTCGTAGCGATGAATAATGAGTCACGTTTATCTTTGATGGCTTTCCCAAGCAGTTCTTCATTATGTCCGATACCGTACATATCAGCTGTATCGAAAAAGGTAATACCAAGATCGATCGCTTCATGAATCACAGATATGGATTCAGTATCGTTTCCCTTTCCATAGAACTCCGACATTCCCATACATCCCAGGCCAATAGCCGAAACAACAGGCCCATTTTTTCCAAGTACTCGTAATTTCATTATATGGTTTCCTTTTCATAATTAACTTAGAAACAAAATACTAATACTAATTCTCTAACAATAATTCAAACCCTGTTCGTTCCTAATTATCGCGTGTCAATTTTAAAAACAAATGTCGTTTCATTTTTATTGTTTCTTGGATTGAGTCGATAGAATATATCATCAAGAAAGCTTGGTTCAATCCGCTGCTCAAGCGTAAACTTTAATTTAAGCGCATATTCTGTCTGTTGTACACGCTGATCGATATCTTCCAATCCAAAAAAGATTATATAATTTGGATGAAAAGTACCATTGTCAAGCATTGTTTTCGCTTGAGTAAGTTGTAAATCATTATTGATCTCACATGTTGGAACCGGATACACCCCAGCATAGAACATTGGCGGTTGTGTTACGCCTAATTTTCCACCCACCATCACAATCCCACTTATTGGTTTATCGTATAGAGTATACATCGCTTCAACTCTGGACTTCTTACTATAGTAAGTCGTAAATGGAATCAGAAGAATAAAATTTATTACCCAGAACCACGCCCACAGAGATTTTAATGCAGTGCGATGATGCGACCAGAATGCTGAACCCTTCACAAATTCTTCCCACCCGACAATGCTTAACAGTAAAATCAGAGGCACAACTGGAAAAATGAACCGTTCCTGCTTGTTTGGGAAAAGAGAATGCGAGATAAAAAATACCATCACCGGTAGCACAATCAATAAAGTCTTTCGCCAATTCCTGCAAAACCCATATAACAAAAAGAAACTCATTGGTGGAATTAAAGCACCAAGTACTAACAAGAAATAATTATACACCGGTCCTGTTGTATAGTCATATCCGTGTGTAGCGTTATAGCGCATATATTCCTGGAAAGAAGCGAACGGGTACCCCCATGCGAAAATATCCGCGCTGCCCTGAATCATCAATGCTGTTAAAAGAAATCCAGCTATCAGAAGTGCCAAATTTTTGAATTCCTTCCTGAAGAGGAATACCAATCCCAATGTACCTGTTATGGACAATGTTTGATAACGAAACACAAATGCAAGCCCGAACCACACGCCAGCAACAAATGCATTCCGCAATTTTTCTTTGGAAGTCACTGCATAGAAAAAACCTGCCATAAGCGGAGGAATACAGACCATCTCGATAAGATTGCGGACACTAAGGAAAGGAAATGCCCAGAAGAGTGCTAGAATAAGCCCGGTTTTCTTTGCGGTCTGCTTGTCACTTATTACCTCGGCAATCTTATAACCGAAATATACAACCAGCAATGAATAGATCGCATGAAGAAAGCGCACAATATACATTTTTACCTGCGGATCTTGAATTCCAACAGTCTCGCATCCATTAAGGAGAATATAATGTATGAATGGATAAACGATACTGTGCCCATGCACTCCTGCCCGACTCGTCCAGTACGTTATGTATTTCATAATAATAAATGGCTGCTCGATGGGGCCAAAGTGGTCATCGTGCATTCCATACCCCTTAGAGAAAACAGCAGCGATAAAACGTGGGATGGAAGCAATCAGAATGATTGCAAGCAATGGGTGTTCGTTCCAGAAACGCTTCAATAAATTAACCATCAAAACTCTGCCTTGCTAGTTTTAATCGGAAAATTCTAGTACGGTATTTTTACACCAATAGTAACATAATCTTAGGTCATCTGATTGTAGTAATCAGTTACCATGAAATCAAGCATTAGGTTCATTTTTGAAATAACTGAACTTCTCTGTATCTTATATATAATTCAGAGTGATTATAAATGAACTGGAGTTATTGATTCGATGATACAAGCTGTGCTATTTGATCTTGACGGAGTATTAGTTTCAACCGACGAATATCATTATCGCTCATGGAAAAAGTTGTCTGATGAAGAAGGATTTGATTTTTTCGATCAGGAGTTTAACCACAAATTTCGCGGTGTGGCTAGAATGGAATGCGTGGAAATAATAACGAAAGCATCCGGAAAGAACTACTCTCCCGAGCAGAAACAGGAACTCGCTGATAGAAAGAACAGGTATTTCGCAGAGTCACTTTTATCGGTAACCACGGAAGTGCTTTTGCCCGGCGCTCTTTCTGCATTACACGAATTAAAAAGTCGTGGAATCAAGACAGCTGTTGCATCCAACAGCCGCAATGCTGTGACTATCATCAGACAAGTAAAGATTGAGCATTTATTGGATGCAATCGTAGATGGGTACCAGATCGAGAATTCCAAACCTGACCCCGAGGTTTTTCTACTTGCCGCAAAAAATGTCGGCATTTCCCCCGCATATTGTCTTGTCGTTGAAGATGCTGTTGCTGGAATCGAATCCGCAAAACGCGCGGGCATGAAAGTTTTAGGCATCGGTACGAAGGAACGGCTTCCTAATGCCAATATAGTCGTTCCAGATCTCTCTGCTATTTCAGTTGATGAATTATTAAAAATGTAAGTTATTGAATAAAATGCTCTCGTATCTTTAGAAAAGTAATAATTAACTCTTTCTCAATCTTATAAAGGAGTTTTTTCATGAAGATCTATTCTACTGTATTTGCAACCATCATTGCTTTTATTGTCGCCGGTGAGGCATTATGCCAAAACACTCAACCGCAGACAAAAGCGATTGATCCGGCGAATTTGGATCTTTCTATAAAGCCATGCGATGACTTTTTCCATTATGCTAATGGTACGTGGATGAAAAATAATCCAATCCCCGCAGCCTACGATCAATGGGGAAGCTTTAATATTCTTGCCGATCACAATAGCGATGTGCTTCATGAAATTCTCGAAGACGCAGCTAAGGATAAATCTGCTCCCACAGGAAGCAATAAACAAAAGATTGGCGACTTTTATGCCACAGGTATGGACTCTGCCTCGATTGAAGCACTGGGAATGAAACCTATCGCAGGAGAACTGGACCGCATTGGAGCGATCAAAAATATGACGGATGTGCAGGGAGAAATCGATCGTCTTCATTCTGTGAATCTGAATCCTCTTTTCGGCTTTGGCTCTGAACAAGATCCGAAGAATAGTAATGAAGTCATCGGCGAGATTCACCAGGGAGGTCTCGGGCTGCCTGAACGTGATTACTATTTTTCAGAAGAATCTCGCTCCAAACGAATTCGTGAAGAATATGTAAAGCATATGACGGCGATGTTTAAATTGATAGGTGATGATACAACAAAGGCGGCTGCTTCCGCACAATCAGTGATGGCTTTTGAAACACAGCTCGCAAAGGAATCGCGTAAACTTGTTGATCTACGCGATCCTGATAAGAATTATAATAAAATGACACAGGAACAGCTTGCAGCGCTCGCTCCTGCTTTCGATTGGAAACGATATTTTACCGATTTGGGATGGTCAAATCCAGGAAACGTTGATGTCGGTCAGCCAGAGTTTTTTAAAGAAGTGAATACCATGCTGGGAACCATTCCTATTGAGACATGGAAAAATTATCTCCGCTGGAGAGTGGTGAGCAACTCTGCAAACGCTTTAAGTTCCGCATTTGTAGCAGAAAATTTCCATTTCCGCGGAACGATAATGACCGGTACAAAAGAAATGCAGCCGCGGTGGAAACGTATCCGGGGTGTAATTGATGGTCTCTTAGGAGAAGCTGTTGGTGAAGTATATGTTGCAAAAGCATTTCCTCCGGAAGCAAAGGCTCGTGCATTAGAATTGGTCAATAATATTAAACTCGCGCTGCGTGAGCATATTAATAATATTACGTGGATGGATAATACAACAAAACAGGCAGCACTTAAAAAGCTTGATGCGATTATGGTGAAGATTGGATATCCCGACAAATGGCGGGATTATAGCAAACTCAGTATCGATCGAAAATCCTATCTGGAAAATGTACGGCAGGCAGCACATTTTGCCATACAGCGTGAAATTAATAAGATTGGCAAACCGGTGGACAGAACCGAATGGGAAATGTCACCACAGATTGTAAATGCATATTATGATCCATCAATGAATGAAATCGTATTTCCAGCAGGAATTCTTCAACCTCCGTTCTTCGATTTCAAGGCAGATGATGCCGTGAACTACGGCGGCATTGGCGTTGTTATCGGCCACGAAATTTCTCATGGCTTCGACGACCAAGGAAGCAAATTTGACGCAGAAGGAAATTTGAAGATGTGGTGGACACCTGAGACACGCAAGAAATTCGATGAACGAACGGGAATTCTCGCTCACCAGTTCGATAGCTTTATCCCAATTGATTCACTTCACGTTAACGGAACAGCTACACTCGGCGAAAACATCGGCGACCTGGGCGGACTTGCCATTTCCTATACAGCTCTGGAGAATACACTCAAAGGAAAGAATGTTGAACCCATTGATGGCTTTACACCGGAACAAAGATTCTTCCTTTCGTTTGCACAATTGTGGCGGCAGAATGTGCGCCCGGAACGGCTTCGGATGCTCGTAAAAGTCGACGTTCACTCACCAGGTGAGTTCCGGGTCAATGGTCCGCTGCCAAATCTTCAAGCATTCTATGATGCATTTGGATGCGGTCAAGATGGAAAAATGTATTTAGCTCCAGAAAAACGCGCGTTGATCTGGAATCTAAAGTAGAAAATATTTTGAGATATTGATCCCGTCTTTTGTCCCTCAAGAGACGGGATTTTTTCTATAGCAGCAAATTCCTATGGTAAGAGTGACCCCGGCGTGACTCGAACACGCGACCCACAGCTTAGAAGGCTGTTGCTCTATCCACCTGAGCTACGGGGCCAAATATATTTTCCAATGAACGCTTAGTCCCGCTCGCGCAGTGCGCGGCGGGATTCTCATTCTGACACTGAACTTACCTGCACTTCGTTTAGTAAATTCAGTCAGAATGGAAAAGGCTGTTGCTCTATCCACCTGAGCTACGGGGCCAAAATATCTGATAATGAGCACCAGTTTTAGACAAATGCATATTACGAAAAATTCAATTTTGATTCAATGTCCGTCGTCCATGCATAATAAGAAAGGCTCAGATATTTCCGAGCCTTCTCAATACTACGAGAACCAATGAAACAATGCTATTAAGGTTTTATATCCTTTTCAACAAATGAAATATAATCATCAGTCGTTCTTGCCAAACGCTCGGCAAGATTAACGAGAATTTTTTTTGTCACATCGGGATACTCTGCAATTAGCTGGTCCAGAGGCATATCAAAATGAACTGCTTTTGTCGGTTCAAGCGCGATCAGCGAAACAGTGCACGGCGTATTAAGGATAAAACTCAATTCTCCAAATACTATTCCCCGCTCATTAAATTCTGCAACCTGCCGGTCGTGTTTATAAACACCGATTCTCCCTTCCAATAATATATACCATCCATTCGGCTTTTCTCCCTCGGTCGTAATCTGCTCTAGCTCGGCAAATGTTCGAATGTTACTGGAGTATTCCGACATATTTTTTTCTATAGAATTATCCATTGTGCCTTTCTCCTTGTAGAACCAATGCTATATGTAATGTTAGCGATTCCATTGGAATAATCCACGTATTTCACAAGCTCAATTTATTTTTGTTCACAAAGATATAGCTTGAATTGATTTAATCACATCTTCAACTTGAATTTCCTTCATACATCGGAAATGACTTTCCGGACATTCTTCACGGCCGATATGAGAGCAAGGCCTGCAATATAATCCATCCCGTTCCACTACTGCATTTTCTGTCCCTACCGGGAAAAAACCGAATTCGCGCACAGTTGAGCCAAAGATCGCAACCACTTTTTTCTTCATTGCAGCGGCAATATGCATCAGACCTGAGTCGTTGGTCACGATAATTGTGCATGCGTCCATCGCAATCGCGCTTTCAAGAAGCGATAATTCGCCGCTGAGATTGATTGCACTTACTTCTTTACTTAATGAATTTATTGTTTTAGCGATAAAAGAACATTTTTCTTTATCTTGTTGTCCACCGAATAGAAGTATCTTTGCGTCATAATCCTTTGATAGTTTTGCGCCTAATTCTGCAAAACGTCCCAGCGGCCAGCACTTGGTTGCATGCTTTGCTGATGGACAGAATCCGATCATCATGCCAGACTTTTGAACACTTAATTTTTTCATTTTGGCTGAAGCTTGCGCACGGATCTCATCTGAAATGTGCAACTCAAGGCCTTTGCCATCATTCTCAATCCTATACTTTTGTAAAGGCTCTATGTATCTGTCGGCAACGGATATTACACCTCGGTAGAAATTCTTTTTCAATCGAATAAGCATCGTTCTTGAAAATATCCGCTTATTTATAACGACAACATCATTGGCTCCTAGCATCCATCGAAGATAGCGGCTCCGTAAACTATTATGGATATCAATAACAAGATTATAGTGTTCTGCGCGAAGTTGATTTTTGAGCTTACGCAGTCCGGCAAGCCCAGTCTTCGCATCAAACTCATATATGCTGTTGAGATTTTTGTTATTGCAAATAAGTTCAGTGTATTCTTTCCGTACTATAAAATCTATTTTGGAAGATGGAAAACTTGCATGAAGCACGCGCATCAACGGCGTTGCCAATACGATGTCGCCTATTGAGCTAAATCGAATGATAAGTATTTTTTTAGGGGCGATCATATTGTGCTGAAAGTACAATGTTTTTAATGGAGGTGCAAACTTTCGTCTTCTGAATAAATCCTCTTATTAAAATTGGATGTTTTTTCCAATCGGCCCATTTAACTGCAATGTGGTTATCTAAGATTCTTGAATCTCGCCAATTTTTTCCGCATTTTGATTTAGTGAGCAGTTCTTCCTTGATATTAGGAAAAGACTTTTTTATTTGATGGAACCCTAAGATGATACTTATTTATCCAGCAATCGAAATCAGCCACAAATGTAGTGTCGAAATCGTTCACGGCATTTCAGGATCGGAACATATATACTCTGTAGACCCAGTTCAGTTGGCTGTGATGTTGCGAGGCGAAAATGCCAAGACATTACATGTTGTCGATGTGGATGGAGTTGCTGAAGGACGAATTGTGAACGAAGATGTTATCAGAAGAATGGTCAAAGCTGTTGATATTCCAATTGAAATGGGTGGCGGCTTGAGGTCTTACGATGAGATAAAAAAAGTATTAAACCTCGGTGTATATCGTGTAACAATTGCTACGGCAGCCGTGGAGCAGCCCGGTTTAATTGAGCGGCTTTTGAAAGAATTTGGTACACGAAAAATTGACATCGCAATAATTTCGGAAGGCGGAAAAGTCACAATCAAAGGTGGTGCAACACCAACTGAGATCTCGCCATTAGAACTTGCATTAAAAATGGTGCGCATTGGTGTTTCCCGAATTTTATATGGTGAACGCGAGAATGGCGATCTCGATAGATCATTGCCATACGATACGCTTAAGGAACTTGCGATTAAAACCGGAGTTCGAATTACGGCCCGCGGTGGTGTTTCCGACTATAGAGATTTAATGCGAATTCAGGAACTGGAAAAATACGGCGTCGATTCTGTCGTTATTGGGAAACCATTGTACGAGAATCGTTTTCCATGTCAGGCACTTTGGCGCTTAAACGAATTAGCACTCACCGATCTTGGACCAACGCGAAGAATATAAATGACTATCACTATCATCGGACATATCTGTAAAGACATCATCCATCTGCCCGGCGAAAAAGACGTTCCAGGAGGAATCATTCGGTGGAATAATGTTCACGCTACTAGCTCTTGCCAACTTGATGAGTGAGAGGGATTGCGTCCAGCCAGTTTTTGGAGTTGGGCAGGCTGATTACGATATGTTGATAGAACAATTGAAACCGTATAAAAATATTGATGTGAGCGGCATTTTCAAATTTAAGGGTCCAACAAATCAGGTACACCTCTTTTATCAGAATGATGCTCAGACACGAATTGAATGTTCACAAAATATTTCTGCCCCGATTCCGTTCAATCGTATCAAGCCATACTTAGACGGTAACGGTGTGCTAATTAATATGATTTCAGGAGCGGACATTACGCTTGAAACACTTGGATATATTCGGATGGAAGTTCGTGAGCGAGGTATTCCGATCCATTTTGATTTCCATTCGCTCACGCTTGGCACGGATCAGGAGTCTAAGCGCTTCCGCCGCCCTATCACCGACTGGCGGCGATGGTGCTTTATGTTGAATTCGATTCAGATGAGTGAAGAAGAAGCACTCGGATTATCAGCAGAACGATACGATGAGAAAACACTGACCAACCATTTAATGACATTAATGGTCGAGACACTGCTCATTACACGAAGCGAGCGCGGAGTAACTGCGGTTGTGCAGGATATTCATAAGAAGCTGACACAGAAGGATATTGCCGGTGTTTCGCTCGGCAACGCGATAAATACAATTGGATGTGGAGATGTATTCGGCGCAGCATTTTTATACCAATATCTTAAGTCCAAAGACAGCTTTGTTGCTGCAGAGTTTGCCAATAAAGTTGCAGCACTGAATGCAACATTTAAAAACATTAAGGAGCTTGAAGGATTGCGTTCGAATTTGGAACAAATGGGAATTACTATTTCTAAACCAGTAACGAATGGAAAAAGCCCCAACGGCTCTCAGTAGCCGAGGAGATTAGTAATATGATTCTAAAAGAACGAATCGAATTATACTACCTGCAAGAAATCGACAAAATAGATAGGCATGAAGCGATTCAAACTTTCAATGAGTTCAAATTCTTTTTAAACAACGGAGAAATCCGCGCTGCATCTCCTTCTATGAAAGAAGAAAATAAATCCGGATGGATTGTCAATGATTGGGTGAAAAAAGGAATTCTGCTCAGCTTCCGGCTTGGCGAACTTGCGGATAATTCTATTAACGAGCATTTCAGATATTTTGATAAGAACACATATCCGCTTAAGAAATTTACGCTCGATAATCAAGTTCGAATTGTGCCAGGAGGCTCAGCTATTCGCGATGGATCGTACATAGCGCCGGGTGTTGTAATAATGCCGCCAGCGTACATCAATGTTGGCGCATATGTTGACAGTAAAACGATGATCGATTCTCATGTGCTTGTCGGTTCATGCGCACAAATTGGAAAGCGCGTTCACTTAAGCGCTGCCGCACAAATAGGTGGTGTGCTGGAACCGGTCGGCGAGTTGCCAGTTATCATTGAAGATGATGTGTTCGTCGGCGGAAATACAGGCATTTATGAAGGTACTATTGTCAAACATCGAGCAATTATTGCAGCAGGTGTGATTCTCACCGGCTCCACTCCCGTTTATGATTTGGTAAACGAAAAGATTTATCGCCGGACGAAAGAATTACCTCTCATCATTCCTGAAAATGCAGTAGTCGTTCCCGGCAGCCGAGCTATTGACGCACCCTTTGCAAAAGAAAATCGCATCGCGCTTTATACACCAATCATTATTAAGTACCGCGACGGAAAATCAGACGCGGCAACAGTATTAGAAGAAAGTCTTAGATGAAACGTATTCTTATCTGCGGCGCGAATGGATTGCTCGGCCAGCGGCTTTCACTAATGCTTAGCACGCAAAACGATTACGAGGTTTTAAATACATCAGTTGAACGTTCATTTGTGTATGACAACAGATTATTTGATTATAACCAATTGGATATAACTAATCGTAGCGATGTAAAAAGTCTTATATCAAGTTTTCAGCCAAATGTGATTTTGAATGCAGCAGCAGCAACCAATGTCGATTGGTGCGAATCGAACCGCGAGGAGGCATGGAAAGTCAACGTAACTGCCGTTGAAAATTTAGCAGAGGCATCGCGTAAAGTTGGTGCTCAACTTATTCACGTTTCTACCGATTATGTTTTCGACGGTAAAAACGGTCCGTACGATGAAACAGCGAAGCCTAATCCCCTGGGATATTATGGTAAAACGAAACTCGCTAGCGAAAATACTATCCGAAGTGCAACGATTCAACATACAATTGTACGAGCAATGGTTGTGTACGGCAGTGGAATCGACGTGAAAGCAAACTTCGCTCTTTGGATTATCAAGAATTTAAAAGTTGGCAAGCAAATTACTGTTGTCGATGATCAGTTTGGCAATCCGACGTATGTTGGCGATCTTGCAATGGCAATGATTAAAGCATTTGAGCTGAATCGCGAAGGTATTTTTCATGTCGGCGGTGGAGATCAATTAAGTCGTTACGATTTTGCTTTACAGGCAGCTGAAGTGTTCAACCTCGATGCGTCATTGATCAAGCGGATCAAGACAAGTGATTTAAAGCAAGCTTCTCCGCGCCCAATGATATCCGGTTTTATAACATTGAAAGCCGAAACTCAACTTGGTATGCGTTTTCTCAGCGTAAAAGAAGGATTGACACTGCTAAAACATGAACTTCAAAGCAATGGCAGAAATTAAATAATAAAGGTAATAACCCTTATGCTAGACTTGAAATTTATTCGTGAAAACCGCGACCTCGTTCAAAACGGCGCCGAAGCAAAAGGCATTATTATTAATCTTGACGCAATCTTTATCCTTGACGACAAACGCCGCGCACTTATACAAGAAGGCGATGCACTCAAAGCAAAACGCAATCTGGTTTCTGCACAAGTTGGTAAAATAAAGAAACAGGGCGGAGATGCAAGCTCAGTTATTGCAGAAATGGAATCGGTAAAAAATAGAATTCAAGAAATAGATCCTGAGATACGTTATATAGAAACGAATCTAAATTCTCTTCTTCTTACTGTACCAAACATCCCGCATCCATCAGTGCCGATTGGGCAAACTCCAGCGGACAACAAGGAGATTTTTCGATGGGGCGAGATGATCGAAACCGATTTCCCGCTAAAGCCGCATTGGGAATTGGCAGAAAAGCTAAGCATCATCGATTTCGATCGTGGCGCAAAAGTGTCCGGCGCAGGATTTCCATTCTATGTTGGTAAGGGCGCAACGCTGGAACGCGCACTTATCAATTTCTTCCTCGATCAAGCGACCGAACGCGGATACAAAGAACTTATGCCGCCCATCGTCGTGAATGAAGACAGCACTCGAGGCACTGGACAAATCCCAGATAAAGAAGATTTGATGTACATTGTCGAACGAGACAAGCTCTATATGATTCCGACAGCAGAGGTCCCTGTAACAAACTTCCATCGAGAAGAACAATTAAACGAAAAAGATTTACCGATTTGTTATGCCGCTTATACCCCGTGCTTCCGACGTGAAGCAGGTTCATACGGAAAAGATGTACGGGGCCTCAATCGTCTTCATCAATTTGATAAAGTAGAGTTAGTAAAGTTTGTTCATCCATCAAAATCGTACGATGAGTTGGAATCGCTGCGGCAAGATGCAGAATACCTCCTCCAACTTCTCGGCCTTCCCTATCATACACTTTTAATGTGCACAGGTGATATGGGATTTACTCAAGCAAAAAAGTACGATCTTGAAGTTTGGGCACCGGGTCAGAAGAAATGGTTAGAAGTGTCATCTTGCAGCAATTTTGAATCATTCCAGGCACGGCGTATGAACATAAAATTCCGACCCGGGAACGGCGGGAAGCCAGAAATTGTTCACACATTGAACGGATCTGGTCTGGCGCTTCCACGAGTCGTTGCGGCCCTTATTGAACATTATCAAACACCGGAAGGGAAAGTTATCATTCCGAAGGCGCTTCACCCCTACACAAAGTTTGAAGTGATTGGATGATAGACCATTTTCAATTGACGATTTCGATTTCGAATTTTGTGTTATCAATTATTTTTCATTTTTCACTTTTTTATTGACCTTTTAACTTGAATGCGACCGCTACTTCGTCTTAAACCATATCTACTTCGCTACAAAAAGACTCTCCTTTTTGGATTGCTAACGGTCATAGGAAGCAACGTATTTACCGTTGTTCAGCCGATGTTTCTCGGTAAAGCTGTTGATGAATTGAAGCGCGGTATTGAGCTACGCACATTAGTCTCCGGCGACTTGCTAATGTGGGCTGGCCTCATTGTCAGTTTCTCCCTCATCGCCGGTATATTTACATTCCTGACTCGTCAAACGATTATCGTTATTTCACGGCATATCGAATTCGATTTACGCAACGATCTTCTTTCACATCTTCAAAAATTATCCTATTCATATTTCCAAAACAAGCCAACCGGCGATTTAATGGCGCATGCCACCAACGATATTAGCGCTGTGCGGAACGTCGTCGGCCCCGGTATTATGTATCCATCCGATACATTCATGACACTGACATTTATCCTGATTATGATGTTTATGAACGATTGGCAGCTCACGCTTCTTGTGCTCATTCCAATGCCGTTTACTTCATATGTCGTGTATCGGTTAGGCAAGCTCGTGAATAAAATATTCACAGATCGGCAGGAACAATTTTCATTGCTCACTACACGCGCGCAGGAAACACTCTCTGGTGTTCGTATCGTAAAAGCATACGTACGCGAAGAATACGAAGAAGAACGATTCCATAAACTCAGTTGGGATTATTTAAAAAAGAACCTCGTTCTTGCAAAGGTGCAGTCTATTATGTGGCCGTTGATGTTCGTGCTTGTTAGTCTATCGCTCATTATCACTATCTATTTTGGTGGATTAAAAGTGATTGATGGACGAATGACTATTGGAACGCTGACAGCATTTATGGCATATCTAAGCATGCTAATTTGGCCGATGATTGCTTTTGGCTGGGTAACAAATATTTTGCAGCAAGGCGCCGCTTCTATGGGTCGATTATCTACAATTTTTGACACAGAACCAGAAATAAAAGATACCGAGGCAACAAATCATTCTCATCGATCACGTTGAAGGTGATATAGAATTCCGTTCTGTTTCCTTCTCGCATAAGAATGCGGGGCAACCAACTTTAAAAAACATCAATCTCAAGATTGATTCTGGCATGACAGTCGCAATTGTTGGATATACAGGAACGGGAAAATCGACGTTGGTCAATCTTATTCCACGCCTCTATGATATCACAAACGGCGAATTGCTCATCGATGGGAATGATATCCGAAAAATTCCACTTGATGTGCTTCGTTCCAATATCGGATTTGTACCACAAGAAACATTTCTTTTCTCTGAGACGATAGCCGAAAATATTCGATATGGTGTGGATATTTTCACTGAAGAAGACTTAAAATCGGCAGCAAATATTTCTCAGATTGCCAAAGATGTTTTAGAATTTCCAAAACAGTTCGAAACAACCATTGGTGAACGCGGCATCACACTTTCCGGCGGACAAAAACAACGTACAAGTATTGCTCGCGCCATCATGCGCCAACCAAAAATATTAATTCTTGACGACGCGCTTTCTGCTGTTGATACTTACACTGAAGAGAGAATTCTTCAACGCCTTCGTGAATTTATGAGGGGTAGAACAAGTATCATTATCAGTCATCGCATTTCAACAGTGAAGGATGCCGATTTAATTGTCGTACTCCAAAACGGAGAAATTGTTGAGCGCGGCACACACGATGAATTGGTAGAATTAAATGGAATTTATTCGGAACTGCACAGGAAACAGTTACTAGAGCAAGAGCTGGAGACGATGTAGATATTCCGAATGCAAAATACTTCAATGAAAAATGAAAAAAGGGTTAAATGACATGACCGGAAAACCGTATGATATTCAGCAACGGATTTTTTTATTCGGGTTAAGTATCATCAGATTTTCTGAACAACTTCCCCATAGTCAAGTTGGGAAGATTTTATGCAACCAGTTGGTACGCTCAGGAACATCTATCGGTGCCAATATGGAAGAAGTGACAGCCGCCTCTAGTAAACAAGATTTTATCTACAAAGCAACCATCTCTCTTCGTGAAGCAAGAGAAAGCAACTATTGGCTCCGGCTCATCAAAGAAAGTAGAATTGTCAGTTCACCACAGTAAGATGAGCTAATCACAGAATCAATTGAATTGATGAAAATTCTCGGAGCTATAGTCAGCAAAGCACGCGGTAAAAGAAAGGTTTAGTTGTTATTATTATTTTTCATTGTTTTATTTCTAATTATTAATTGAACTATGCAAGAAGAAGAAGTTTTAGGCAAAGCATACGATGGACGTCTCATGCGGCGGCTTATCAAATATTTAAAGCCATACCGCTGGCATGTTGCGCTTGGCATTGTACTTAGTTTGCTGGTCAGCGCTATGGAAGCAGTGCGTCCATACTTTACAAAAATTGCAGTGGATAAGAATATTGCACAGGGTGATAAACACGGTTTGCTTATAACAATACTACTCTTTCTCGCAATTATGATCGTGCGTGCATTCATCCAATATGCCAACGCATACTTAACACAATGGATTGGACAACGCACAATTTTTGATCTTCGGATGGAAGTTTTTCAACATCTCCAAAAACTTTCGCTTACGTTCTACGACCGCAATCCGATCGGCAGACTGATCACCCGTTTAACAAATGATGTAGAAGTACTGAACGAAATGTTCTCCTCCGGCATTGTAATGGTTTTCAGCGATGTTTTTACAATCGTGGGTATTCTATATTTTATGTTTTCAATGAACTGGAAGTTAGCATTCGTGACATTGAGTGTACTGCCGTTTCTTTTTTATGGTACATTTCTTTTCCGCAGAAAAGCTCGAGAAACATACCGCGATGTGCGCATTCAGATTGCCCGCATCAATACATTCATGCAAGAGCACATCACAGGTATGCTTGTGGACCAAATTTTCAATCGTGAAAATAAGTCATATTCAAAGTTTACGGATGTCAACGCTGCACACAGAGATGCAAATATTAGATCTATATTTTACTATGCTGTTTTTTATCCGAGTGTAGATCTCATCGGCGCAGTGGCAGTCGGATTAATTATCTGGTATGCTGGACATAATGCTTTGGAAGGAGTTGTATCAGTAGGAACAGTAATGGCATTTGTCCAATTCAACGAGATGTTCTGGCGCCCCATCCGCGATCTTTCAGAAAAATACAACATCCTCCAGACTGCAATGGCATCTTCAGAAAGACTCTTTCAGCTGTTGGACGACAAAACAGTCCTGAACATTTCACCTACACTTCTTTCATTGAAGCATGTCCGCGGTGACATCGAATTTCGTAATGTCTATTTTACATATAACCCTCCGGCCGATAATGAGCGGCTGCCTAATTGGATTCTAAAGAATATTTCCTTCAGTATTAAACAAGGGCAAACTGTAGCAATCGTCGGGCATACCGGCGCCGGCAAAACGACAATCATCAACTTGCTAAGCCGGTTTTACGATATTCAGCAGGGTGAAATTCTAATTGACGACATTAATATTAAAGAAGTCAGTCCGAAAGATCTGCGCAAACACATTGCTGTTGTACTGCAAGATGTGTTTCTTTTTTCCGGCGATATCCAGAGCAACATCCATCTGGGCGATGAAACAATTCCAATTGAACGCGTGAAGGCTGCTGCGCGTATGGTTGGCGCAAATCGATTCATTGATGCGTTGCCGAATACATATGCCGCTGAGGTAAAAGAACGCGGTGCTACACTTTCCGTCGGGCAAAAGCAATTGCTCTCATTTGCACGCGCACTCGCTTTCAACCCACGAATTCTTGTGTTGGACGAAGCAACATCGAGTGTTGATACTGAAACCGAACAATTAATTCAGCATGCAATCAAAAAGATGCTTCAAGGACGAACATCTATCGTCATCGCACACCGGCTCTCGACAATTCAAAGCGCCGATAAAATCATTGTTTTACATAAAGGCGAAATCCGAGAGATGGGCAATCATCAAGAATTACTTGCACTGAATGGTATTTATCGAAAACTTTACGAGCTTCAATACAAAGAACAAGAAATCAAATCCAATTGAGATACAAGCTATGATGCAAGACTCTCATTTATCGGAGGGTACATTTGTTGTAGTGGACGTTGAGACAACCGGTCTTAGTCCCGTAGAAGATCGGATCACCGAAATTGCAATGATGAAAGTGAAGAACGGTGTTCTATTGGATGAATTTTCAACACTGATTAATCCGCTGGTAACAATACCTGCATCAATAACTAGTTTAACTGGAATTGATAACCTGATGGTATCGGATGCACCAACCGCGAGAGAAGTAACACCGGCGATTGCAGAATTTTTAGGCAATGCAATTTTCGTGGCACACAATGCTCAATTCGATTGGGGATTTGTTTCACAAACTACGATGCGCGAACGGGGAATTGAAATTACTAATCCGCAGTTGTGCACAGTTAAACTTAGTCGTATTATTTTACCGAGCCTGCCCAGCAAATCACTTGGCCCGGTAACCACAGCATTGAACATTACAATTCCCGAACGCCATCGCGCTTCCGGAGATGCATATGCTACTGCGCTTGTGCTTATTAAATTCATTTCTTACGTTCAACGCAAACACGATATTCATCTCGTAAGCGAGTTGCTTCGGTTTCAGAATGGGTGGTCGCCTATCTCTTCAAAATAGTACCTCTTGTTACTCCATATTATTTGGCTGCTTATGTTCCACAGTCTTTCTTCCTCAATTGAATAATTCCTAAAATACAACCAAAGCTTTTTTAGTCAATGTTGCACCCTTATGTAATAAAAACACCATCTCATAGCCAATATTAAGTGTGTCAATTAAACATCAAGTTTTGAACTTTAACCCTCTCTTCACTCAATCTCCAATTGTAGAATCTTCATTAGTATAGATCGCAATAGCTGCGATTATACGCTGAAATCGATGATAAACCCACGGTATCCACCTTGTGCCATTTTCTGGAAGAAAGATACAAAGGAGTGAGACGAAAGTCTCAAGGAGGATACAATGGAAACAGCAGCAAGCAGCATCAATATAATCCCGTTTATTCCGTCAACCGCAACCGCGGCACGATCGGCAATATCATCAAACAGGCATAATTTCCCAAATATTAATCTGTGGAATACCCCAAAGATTTTTTCATCCATTTGGGAAAATTCGAATGAAGGAATGAGATTAACAGATAGCAACGGCATTATTGTTGCCGTCAATCCTGCATATTGCCGGCTTGTAGGAAGGACTTCTGAAGAACTTACCGGTCACATATTTACCAGTATTTACGCCGAAGCGGAAAACCGTGAGAAAATGCTGCGTACCTATGAATCACACTTTAAAAAGCATGAAGCGGAACCTCAATATGAACGAAGATTGGTACTTTGGACAAACCACACTATCAATGTTGAAATAAATGATTCCTATGTAGAGACAGACGATGGACGCATGTTATTACTTTCACGATTTCGTGATATTACTATCGAAAAGCTCACTCAAAATGCTCTTGCGGAAAGCGAATCAAAGTACCGCGGCCTTTTTGCAAACTCGGTAATGCCGATGTTTCAAAGCAGTGCCGAAGGGAAATTGGTAAATGCCAATCGCGCTATGCTTAAACTGCTCGGGAACAACAATTTCTATGAGCTGGCAGACCTCGATATCGCGCGCGACGTATATTCTTATTCAGAGGAACGCAAATTAGTAATAGAGACTTTGCAAAAAAAAGGATATGTGATTAATGCAGAATTGAAACTAAAAAGAAAAAACGGAAAGATCCTTACCGTGCTGGAAAATTCCCGTACTTTGCATGATGAAAACGGAAAAATAATCGGTTATGAAGGTGTGTTGGAAGATATCACTGCACGCAAGGCGATGGAAAAGAAATTACAGGAATATGTCTGGGCACTGGAAAAATCCAAGAATGCACTTGCAGAATTGAATGCGAAAAAGGATAAACTATTTTCTATCCTATCACATGATCTTCGTTCTCCATTCAGCAGTATCTTGGGATTCTGCGACATACTTTTAAAAGAAAACGATCAGCTCACAGCCGAAGATCGATTGCAATTTGTAGCATATATCCAAGAAGGAGCACAGGATCAACTTGCGCTAGTTAATAAGTTACTCGATTGGTCACGGCTAGAATCCGGACATGCTCGATTTGAACAGACAGAAATCGATTTACAGGATATCGTTAAAAAGAGTGTCAACTCTTTATTAGGACTTGCACATCAGAAACAGGTGAAACTGCAAACAACACTGCCAGCAAATGTGGCGGTGCGAGGCGATAGACACATGCTAGGTCAGGTTTTTGGGAATCTCATCGGAAATTCTCTGAAGTTCACGCCAGCAGGCGGCACAATTACTGTAGAATTGATTGAAGAAAAAAGCGATAAGTGGGTAATCGGAGTTCGCGACACGGGTATTGGCATACCTGAAGGAGACGTACACAAGCTATTCAAGATCGAAGAGAAATATACACGTAAAGGAATACAGGGTGAAAAAGGAACAGGACTTGGTCTGCCGGTTGTTCACGAAATTGTTTTGAAACATAATGGCACGATTGAAGTGCAAGGTAATCCTGGAACCGGTACACTTTTCCTTGTCACTCTTCCTAAAAGTAGGCTGGATAAAAATGAGAACGTTCTAGTAGTCGATGACGAAAATGGGATGCGAATGCTGCATACACGGTATATTAAACGAGTGCTTCCGGATGTGAATGTATTGCATGCAACGGATGGTGCGGGAGCGTTACAACTGGCACATGAATTCAATCTAAAAGTGATTATTTCTGATAACGATATGCCAGACATCAATGGCGAAGAGCTTGTACGTAACTTGAAATCAGATCCGTTGACCGCCAATATTCCAATCATCATCATCACCGGACAGGATTCAGATGCAAATCGCGAAGCACTTAAGCAGTATGGCGCAACTGAGGTTCTGACGAAACCAATCGCGCCGGAACAACTTGCTGAAATCTTAAATAATATTGAAGCTGGTGAGGTTACTATAGCCGTTTAACTAATATAAATCTTCCTCTCAGGCCTTTCCACGGATGCCTCATCAAGAGCAATCTTGAACCGTGGAAAGGCTCCTCCTTAAATATTTGACAAATAATTACAAATTATTGTGTTTATGCGATTCAGATCTATGAAATATGGTTTGCTGGGCTATTTGAACTAAAAATGAATTTTCTAACCGGCGGCTTTTTAAAAGCCTCTCTTCCGCATTTTGAGAACTACTGCTACCCTTAGGCGTAAGAAAACAATTTACATTTACTGAAGAAGATTTATTGCTGGAAGAAACCAAGCATAAAGTGCCCAGAGGGAGAAACCGACAGAGAGGGGAATTGAAAGGTTGTCATCAACTTTAATTGGAAGCGCTTCAACGACAGTGCCGATTGCCGCTGCAATAAAGCCGATTATGTATTCTATCGGTAGTTGATCAATCTTTGGCGCGACTAGAATCACGAGTACAGCGGAAACAAAAAAAGCTGACGATCCTTCAAGACTTTTAGCAAGGAAACGATGTTTGCCGAATCGCCTGCCAATAAGTGCCGAAGTTGTATCAGAGATTATGAGAATAGTAAAGGCGTTAATTGCGATGACTTTGGGAAATAATATTACACATAAAAGTGCCGAGATAAGCACATTCGAAGCACCGCTTAATCTTTTTTTGTTGATATCGGTTTCATGCCGCCGCAGAAGCCAGCCAAACCATTTATAAAACCATCGGGCAACAGTTGGGATATAATATCGCCCTATATCAATAATTATGCATACCGCTGTAATTGGGACAAGCAGATAAATTGCTGATCGCTTAGAGATAAAAAAATAAACAGTTGGGATTGAAAGAGAAAAAAGATGAATTGCTTTCCGAACCAACTCATGCTTGTATTCGATAGTTGCAGTATGATCAAGATGCCTTAACTCACTACCGCTCAAATTTAATTTCTCGTTACCGGTGTGAAGCACTATGATTTCTTCTCTTCGCTTATCGGCGGTTGAGGAGGCACAGTCACCTGTGCTTGTGGCGGTTTCGCTTCCGGTACCTTCAGCTGGAGATGATATTATATGATTCACATGTTTGTCAACAGGCGGCAATTCCTCTCCGCGAATAATTTTATCTATTTCCTCGGAATCAAGGATTTCGCGCTCAAGCAACGCATTTGCCAGACGATGAAGAATCTTTGCATTTTCTTTTAGAATTTTATCAGCCCGCTTCATTGCCCGCGTTACAATTAACCGCACTTCAGCATCGATAGCAATTGCCGTGTTTTCACTGAAGTTACGAGTTTTCGTAACTTCACGTCCTAAAAAGAGTTCTTCTTCTTTTGCTCCGTAAGCAAGTGGGCCAAGTTTATCGCTCATGCCCCATTCACATACCATTTTACGCGCAAGTTCGGTAGCGCGTTCAATGTCGTTACCGGCTCCCGTAGTAAATTGGTCGAAGACTAACTTTTCTGCCGCGCGCCCGCCAAGAGCATAAGTGATCATTGCTTCAAGATATTCGCGTGAGTATGTATGCTTCTCGTCGATTGGTAAATACGTTGTAACTCCTAGTGCACGCCCGCGTGGTATAATTGTCACCTTATGGACAGGATCGGCTTCAGGCAAACACCGAGCAACCAACACGTGACCTGATTCATGATACGAAGTCACTTTCTTTTCTTTGTCGGAAATAAGCATACTTTTCCGCTCAGTTCCCATCATCACTTTATCTTTAGCTTCTTCAAAGTGATGCATCGTCACGGCTTTACTGTTCTGTCGTGCAGCAAGCAATGCAGCTTCATTCACAAGATTGGCAATATCGGCACCAGATAAACCCGGTGTTCCTTTTGCCAGAACATCCAATCGAACATCTCCATCGAGCGGAATATTTTTCGTATGCACACGGAAAATTCCCTCGCGACCTTTCACATCTGGCCGATCAACAACTATCTGTCGATCAAATCGACCAGGTCGCAATAGCGCAGGATCAAGAACGTCCGGACGATTTGTTGCTGCAATAATTATAACACCTGTGTTTTGTTCGAAGCCATCCATCTCTACCAATAATTGGTTAAGTGTCTGCTCGCGCTCGTCGTGCCCGCCGCCAATTCCGGCACCGCGATGCCTGCCCACCGCATCGATCTCATCGATAAAGATTATGCAGGGAGCGCTTCTTTTCCCTTGCTCAAATAAATCTCTCACGCGGCTTGCACCTACGCCAACGAACATTTCCACAAAGTCTGCACCACTGATAGAGAAGAACGGAACGCCTGCTTCTCCTGCGACGGCGCGTGCAAGTAATGTTTTGCCAGTACCTGGAGGTCCAAGTAACAACACACCTTTAGGAATTTTCCCGCCTAACCGTTGAAATTTCGCTGGCTCGCGCAGAAACTCAATAATCTCCTGTAATTCTAATTTAGCTTCATCCGCACCTGCAACATCAGTGAATGTCACCTGCATTAATCCTTCTGTCAACAGTTTTGCGCGGCTCTTTCCAAACGAGAACAATCCTTTCGCTCCTCCCGCTCCTCCGCCCGCACCGGCTTGCATCCTCCGGAAAATGAACAACCAAACTCCAATAAGTATAATCCATGGAAGAATACTGATCGCGGCATTCATCCATGTATTGTCTTCCTTTTCAACTCGGAACTTCAGACCTTTTGTCGTCCATGACGTTACGAGTGCATCATCAAGATTCGTGTATGGAAGTGTCAGTGTAATACGTGTTGCATTGCGTGCAGTCTTGCCGCTGGCCGTTTGAATATCTATCGGTTCTTTGAGTTTTCCATGAAAATCAAAGACGGCATACCCGCTAATCTTCACTGATGCATCGCTGAATTTTTGATCGTTCAGTAATTGTTGAAATGTTGTAAAGTTTATTTCGTACTCTGTTTCTTCATTTGTACGAAACATCCACATGAAAAAAATTACTGCAAGAATAATTGCGACCCAGCTCAATATGACTTTTCCAAATTTTGCCCACGGTGACATCTCTTCTCGTTGCTGTTTCATCTGCCGTTTTGGAAAGAGTTGAGGTGTTGTACGTTTTTTCTGAGGTGCGTTCTGATTCTTCTTTTCTTTGTTTTCGTCTTGCATATCGTTTTTCATTTCAAACTCCAATTTCGGGCTCACACTTACTCTGGCTTAATGATTCCTTTTGGAGCAAGCCTATAAATTGACTTCAAGTTACGAACTTTTTGCGCGTAGTCCAAGCCATAGCCGATTACGAAATCTGGTGGAATCTCGAATCCAACATAATCAACCGGAAAGTCGATTTTCGGCACACCTTTCTTTAATAAGAGGGAAACGAGCTTAAGTGACTTCGGCTTTTCTTTTTCAATGATGTTCTTAATGAAGGCAATAGATAATCCAGAATCGACAATGTCCTCCACAACAAGTATATCACGCCCAGCAACCTCGCAATTCAAATTTTTTAATAGTTTCACTTGTCCAGAAGAAATTTTGGCATCGCCATAGCTGGATAGCTTAAAGAAATCCATTTCGCAATCGACGCTGACCTCTCGAATAAGATCGGCAAGAAAAATGAACGAACCGTTCAACACACCAATGAAGATAGGTGTCTTTCCTGCATAGTCGGCATTAATGCACACTGCAAGTTCTTTTATGCGTTTCCGTATTTGCTCTTCAGTGATGAAAAGTTCAAATGTATCGCCATTGATTTTAATAAATTCATCCATGGTAAGCTCTTGTTGATGGTTGACAGGTAAGCCGAATTGCTGTTTGCGTTCGATCAGTCAATTTGAATCTATCATCTAACCGTTTACCGCAAATCCATACGATAGTGCCATCGGATTCCAAAACGGGAATGGAGGATTTTTGATATCGCGGTACTTTTTGGTCGGTAAAGAAATCACTCAATTTCTTTTTCGTTTTCATCCCGAGCGGAATAAACCAATCACCGGCTTGCCACGGCCTAAGGATAAGTTGTTTACCTAATCGTTCGGCATCGATGTATTCCACTTCGTGTGTCCCGGCATATGTGGAAGGTACGTTTTCCGGCGAGCTGATTGAAACAAGATAATCTTTATAGTCGTAGCTTTTACCGAATTCAACTTGCCTGATATTTGGCTGTTCATTGTCATTGACTTTGATAACGATATAATTTCGATCGCGGTATGCTGCCCATTTACTATTTAATTCCACAATTCGGCCTGTTGGCTGAGTGCAGAGCCGGTGCAGCGCATCAACTTTCTTTTCTGTCGGTTCAATTTTCATCTGATTAAGAAGTTGAACAAAAATTTCATCCCATAGAAAATCCGGTTCCGATTTCAGTTTTTTTACACTCAACTTTAAGTAGTTTTGTGTATCTATCTGGATGACAGAATGAAATGTCCTATCAACAATCTTCCGCATTTTTTTGTTCACGTCTTGCATTATTTCAGCAATATGATTTAAAGTATGGATAATGCTAGGATTATTTTCTTGCAGCACCGGAAGAATGTTGTGCCGCAGTTCATTCCTTCGATATGCAAGTGAAAGATTTGACGAATCGTTCCGAAATTTGATCCCCTGCTCTGCCGCATATGTGCTAATCTCTTTTCGTGTTGCAAATAGTAGCGGACGAATAATACATCCCAATTCGCGCTTCGGTGGAATTCCAGCTAAACCATGAATACCTGTTCCTCGCACAATGTTGAGAAGTACTGTTTCGGCATTATCATCTGCATGATGCGCGGTTGCCACTGTATCTGCATTAATCTTCAATCTAACTTGTTCAAAACAATCATATCGGAGCATACGTGCAGCAAGTTGTTTTGAAAGTTTATGATCGTGGGCATACGACATCACATTGATTCGCTCACAATAGAATGGAATGTGATAGAAATCCGACATCTCTTTAACAAATTTTTCATCATCCATCGATTCTTTGCCGCGCAATTGGTGATTGATGTGAATAACTGAAAGACGCAGTTTCATTTGCTCACGCAATTTTGAGAACAGATGAAGCATAACCATCGAATCAATGCCGCCGCTTATCGCAAGAAGTATGGATTGCCCTGACGACACCAACTTTTGGCGTTGAATAAACCTTACAAGCTTTGTTTCAAATGAATTCATCATATACGAGAACCAAGTCAGGCAATACTGGCTTAAAAAAAAACTTGACTTAAATTCAAGTCAAGATGAGGCTGTTACGCTTTTAAGATACTGGTTTTTGGAAGGAAAGACAAGACGATGGAATGACTATGGGTGCAAGGTTTTTGAATATCGAGGTAAATAAAGATTAGGAAGAAATCTCTTTATTTTGTTGAATCAATAGTAGAGCGCCGTGGTTCTCTGCATACTCAAGAATTATTTCCCCTTTTTTCTCTTCTTCTGCACTACGGCTTGAGAGGAATATTTTTTTTCAAGAAGCTCGATAAAATTGACAGTTGGCAGGAGAAATTTTCCATGCAATGATGTTCCCGTTGCTTGCCCTACAATTCCACGCGCAATCGCATAGGTCATTGCAAGACCGTTCGGGCCAAGCAAGGTAGATATTTTGTCTTCTGAAATCGACTTGTCAAATTCAACAAAGGCCTGCAAGGCAATTCTTATACGATATGGTGCTCGTTTGAATGCTTCTTCGGAAGAATTGATATCAACTTGTAAATCGATTCGAAACACCGGTTCAAGTTCTTGCTTCTTGAAATCAAAGTTGATTCCAATTTGTCCTTCATAAGGTTTGTTCTTGGAGCCATCGAATTCTGTGTTTGCCTGGAGATGCAGACCCAGCAAAACATAATCTCTAAGCTGCATTGGGGAGATTGGATTCATATTCATCCTTCAATGAAACAGAAGTATTGAAACCTTCATTGTTAATATGCCTATAGGAAAAATGATAGAACCGTTGAACATCTGCATTCCGCGGTTTGAGTGCAATATCGAGTTCCTTTCCCAGAGCCAATGCAACCTCAAGAAGTTTTTTCAATGTCAGATTCTCGGTGCCATTCAACAGTTTCGTAATATAGGCATTCGAACAATTCAACTGTTTGGCAAGCTGTGTCCGTGTGAACTTCTTTCTTTCCATTTCCCCGACAAGTTGTTCATTGATATCAATGAGCAGCCCTTCCAGAATGTATTCGGGATCGTCCTTATACTGTTCAGCAAGTTTCCGATATCGGTCGATAAGTGCCATGGCTGTGCCTTATGTTAAATTGTTCACGATTTCTTTATAAATGCGTTGCGCTTTTTCTAATTCAGCAGGTGGTAAATCTTGTCTCTTTTTGATATATCCATGTGTCAGGACAATCGTTCGTTTTAATGAACGTGGAAGATAAAAACAAAGAATTCTAACCTGAAATGATTTAAACGCATAAATCGGTTTCTCTTCAAATCGAAATTTTTCTTTGTTTCTGATTTCTCCGCTCCGCGCAAATTCTTCAAGCAAACGAAGCGTTTTCTTACGATCAGAGAGTATAAGCCCCTCAAGAAAGTCTACAGCAAGTGCCTCACCTCGCGGGTTAATATATGCATAGATGTCAGCGTTTTGACCTGGGATGTATAATTCAATCGCCACTATGAATTTAACCTATAAGTTAAACGATGTCAAGTACTTTTTCGTTCCAGAACTGCCCATCTTTATTACCCTAAGCTGTATGTGATTTGCACTCACGAACTCCTTTTAACAGCCAACAATTGTTTTGGTCGGGAGAATATCTCCCTCCCAGCTTTGGTGAGCCTGTCAAACCACCTCCAATTTTTATCTCTTCTCCATCTCCCGCACAATCTTCATCGTCTTAACGCTTACCGTGCAGACTTTTTTCAGCAACTCTATCACTTCTTTTTTGTAATCAGAAAATTTGTAGGAGTTAAACTTCTCAGCAATTGTCGGATCGCTAGGCGTGCTTTCTTTGTATTGATCCAAAACCCATTCCAGTGCGCTGCGGTTACCGAGTTTGTATTCCCACGCTTCTTTTGGGACGCCTGTCAATGTCGTTTCATCGTCAATTATAATTGCGCCATTTTCTTTATCGGCTTTGAGTTTGGGTTTCAGCGAAACCTTCCGAAGGTCTCTACGATTCGCTGTGATCTTCGGAAGGTTAAACGGTTTTGCCTTCTCATAATTCACATGCAAATCCATCAATTGCTTGCCCCATTCTGCCCATTGCCAGAAATCGTCGTACAGCGGTACACGCGGAAATTCGCGTTTGAGATTAATTTCATATTTCTTCCGGTAGGCAGGATTGTGCAGCACGGCATAGACATAATGGAAGATATCTTCTTTGGTAATCGTCGTAACCTTGCGAAGGTTCTTAGCGGTTGCGCTTGTAACCTTCGCAAGGTTTTCTTCATACTTCTTTCTAAACTGCTCTAAACCCCAATCCGTTATATTCTCCACGCGCGTGCCGTCGTTTGCAAAGCGATAAAGCGAAATACATTGTCCATTGGGTGTCAATTGAAGATGCGGAATATACTTTGTAGCTAATGTATGAAATGGTTTTTCCATTCCAACGCCATTAAAACAAATGCAAATATTTTTCTTTTCAAAGTATTCTCCAAACATTTCAGTATGATTGGATGTCAATCGATCATTCCAATATTTATCTGCATAATAGTACAAAACAGTATATGGGCGGAAATGTGATTTAACAATTAACTTCTTATCAAATTTTGGTTCTATTCTATTATCGAATTTCCTCTTTAAAGTTTCACTCCATTTAATTGTATCTGGATAGGATTTATTCCTTTTTTTGAGCAATTCAATAATTGTTCGGTTTTCATATAAAAATTTCTTTTTCAAATTCTCCGAAGAAACATCATATACCCATTCATCGCGATTTGAAACCGTTCCGGGTGATGAAACAGCGAAAATCGATTCATCTCCTACCGTTGCGATCATTTTATCCCAATCGTTGTCCGAAATATTAATCCAGTTGTTATTTTTATCCGGCTGGACGGTCTCAAATGTTATTTGCTTTAACGGATTGCTTGAAAGCCATCCAAGTTTTTCTTCCTTCCTCCAAAAATCATCCATTGAGGTATAACGGATAAGACACTTCGTATTATCGCGATTTTCTTTCCTCACTAAGAACATCAACGCAACGCCCGTTTGAATACCAAAAACATTGTGTGTTGTTCCAGCAATTTTAGGATTCTGTCTTACATCGCTTTTCGTGTCGATGATGTAGGCATAATCAAAATCGTTATAGACACACTTGCGAAATCCGTCAAATGTCCTGCTGTCGATAAACGAGCGATTGGTAATGAACGCAACGACACCATTTTCATCTAACCGATCAAATGCCCAGCGGTAAAATCGTGCATACATATCGTACAGTTTTGTTTTCTGAGCAGTGCTGTATTTGATAAACGTATCTTTAATCCGTTTATCGATGACCGGGTACTCACGATTCTTATTATTCTCATTTTCATTTTGCTGGTTTGCATTATACGGCGGGTTGCCGATAATCACTGAGATTTTCTTTTTGTTCTGCCGTTTTATGCGCTCTACATTTTCCGCGCTTACGGCAAACAGCCCTTCCTGTTTGTGCCGGTATCCGAATCCCATATTATCCAGCGTATCTACAAAGCATAGATTTTGAAACTCGGCATACTGCTCCATCTTCTGTTTGTAGGTAAATTCGATGTTCAGGTTGGCAATGTAATAAGGGAGAATTGCCACCTCGTTGGCATGGAGTTCGTTTTTGTATTTGTATTCCAGCTTGTCGTTGCGTATGTGATCGATAATATCGCAGATGAACGTCCCCGTGCCGGTGGCGGGATCGAGAATTTCTACGTCCTTGTCTTCCAAGAACTTGCCGAAGTGTTTGTGCAAAAGATGGTCAGTGCTTTCTACCATAAAGCGCACAATTTCGTTGGGTGTATAAACCACGCCGAGCCGGTCGGCGGCTTTGGGATTATAGCTTTTGTAAAACGTTTCGTAAACAGCTTTGAGGAATTTCTGTTTCTCGTGGTGGTCGGCAATTCCCGCCGCCGCTGCGTTGATCGCCTGATAATAATGCTGAATGCGGTTGAGTGTTTTCTTGCGCACATCGGCAATAAAAAAAGTGTCCACTACTTTTTCCAACGCCTTTGCCACATTGTTTTCGCGGTGGAAGTACGGCTCATCGAACACGGTGTTGAAAATATCCGCGGTGAGAATATGCTGGATCATCATTTCGGTAATATCACCGAGCGTAATCTGCGGGTTTATCGCCTCTTTGCATATCTCGAAGAACTCGTCGCGTGCTTCGACATAGAACTTGTTGTGCTTCTCGGCTTGCGCCATTACATTCCGAAGCGTTTCAGTTACATTCGGCACATCTTCTTTAAAGAGTTCAATTGCCTTCCGGAAGGTTTCCACTTCCGGTCGCTGGTAGCTGACGAATTCTTTTAGAATTCTATCTAACGCATCGGCATCACTGAAAGAGGCACGATCAACTTCAATGCCGCTTTGAATCAGGACGGCGGTGTTGCTATCTTCAAAGAGAATATTAACATCTGGATAACCTTTTTCAAATTTCTTTTGGATTTCTTCATCGATGTCATCGGCTTCGTCTTTACTTTCCCAATAACCCCAATCCTGACGCAAACTGTCCTTGAGCGTGCCGTCCGGTTTTACTTTTCTACCGAGCTTGCCTTTTACCCAAACTTGCGGAACCAGCATCAATTCTTTTTGCTGTGCGTAGTCGTTGAGCAGTGTATAGAATGCCTGACTGACGGTAGATTCCATTTTTGTGCCGCCGCGCTGCTTGAGTTTTTCTACTTCCTGATAATAGTGTTGTATGCTGTTTGTCGTCATAAACAACTATCGCTTAGTAATTTTGTTGGAGTGCTTGTCACCGTTAATCTACCGAACCCTTAGCTTTTATGCAATGTTGTCTCCTTAATAAAACAAAAACCCCAATGCTCTATTAAACACTGGGGATTAGGGATACTAACGCGCTATTGGGGAGACCGGTGCAAGATCACTTTTCACTACTTCAGATGCCCGACTGCCTCTTCCACTGCTCCAACAAAATCATTTGCAGCATTGTTGAACACAGCAATACTTCGCCTTGATAATTTGTTCGGGTCTTCTTTTGACGGCTGGCTTTCGCTAATTGAGAAATAGCGCGATTTGTTCTTTGCTTCTTTCACATCTACGTAATATGTGATCTTCCCTGACTTCATTTTCCTCGTGAACTCACCTTCACCATCAATTACTGTTTTCGCTTCTTTCAATGCACTGATGAATTCATCTGCCACGCTGCCAAAGACGGTTACGCTGCGTTTCGCAAATTGCTTTTCTCCTTCCTTCGGCGGCTGGCTTGCTGTAACAGTGAGATATTTCTTGTTGTTCTTCGCCTCTTTCACATCCATGAAATAGGTGGTAGAGCCCGCTTTGAGCGTTTTGCTGAATAGTGCATCCATGACATTACTCCCTAATTGATATTATTGATTTGTGAATTAGTAAAACGTAGTTAAAAATAAATACAGCACGTTCAACTTAATTGACAGAACAAAAATGCCAATACTGAAATCATGAAAGATGAATGACCCAGAATATCCAATGAATCGTAGTAATAAGGGATAGCTTTAGTAGTATCACCCCGAAAAAAACTACAGTTTTTAAAGAGAAATGTCAAGAATAAAAAACGCCCCTCAAACCTTGCGGCTGAGAGGCGCCTGTTTTAACATTGGTATGTTATTTGTCAGAAGTTGAAATCAATCATACTTAATACTTTTGACTTCAAACTTTAACTTTTTAGTACATATCTCCGCCCATACCACCACCCGGAGGCATTGGAGGCATAGAATCCTTCTTCTCCGGTTTCTCTACTATGGTTGCTTCTGTTGTCAACAATAAGCCGGCAACACTGGACGCGTTTTCAATTGCAATACGGGCAACCTTAGTCGGGTCGATAACACCGGACTTCACGAGGTTTTCGTACTTTTCTGTCTGCGCATTGAAACCGTAATCATCTTTGCCATTCTTTACTTCGTTCACAACGACAGCGCCGTCATAACCGGCATTTGCGGCAATCTGGCGAAGCGGCTCTTCCAAAACACGGCGGATAATATTTACGCCCGTCTTCTGGTCAAGATTTTCCGTCTTTACTTCATCAAGCTTTTTCACACAACGAAGGAATGCAACGCCACCGCCTGGAATGATACCTTCCTCGACCGCTGCCCGTGTGGCATGAAGTGCGTCTTCTACACGCGCTTTCTTTTCCTTCATCTCTACTTCTGTTGATGCACCAATTTTAAGTACGGCAACACCTCCAGAAAGTTTTGCGAGGCGTTCCTGCAATTTTTCCTTGTCGTAATCGGATGTGGTCTTATCAATCTGCTGTTTGATTTCGTTGATGCGCTTTTTGATATCTTCCTTCTTGCCGGCACCTTGCACAATCGTCGTATTGTCTTTATCGATTGTGACACGGTTGGCAGTTCCAAGATATGCAAGCGTCGCATTCTCAAGCTTATAGCCCTTTTCTTCGGAGATAACTTGACCGCCGGTGAGGATAGCAATATCTTCCAGCATTGCTTTGCGACGATCGCCGAAGCCCGGAGCTTTCACTGCGCAAATGCGAAGTGTGCCTCGTAACTTGTTCACTACCAATGTAGCAAGCGCTTCGCCTTCCACCTCTTCCGAGATGATTAGCAGGCTTTTTCCGGCTTGAGCAATTTTTTCTAATATTGGCAGCAAATCCTTCATGGCACTTATTTTCTTGTCATGAATTAGGATGTATGGATTTTCAAGAACGGTTTCCATTCTATCTGCATCGGTTACAAAATATGGCGACAGATAACCGCGGTCGAACTGCATCCCTTCGACAACCTCTAAAGTTGTCTCAGTGCCTTTTGCTTCTTCAACTGTAATGACGCCATCTTTGCCAACTTTTGCCATAGCATTGGCAATCAATTCGCCAATAGCACTGTCATTGTTTGCAGAGATGGAACCAACTTGTGCAATCTTTTCTTTATCATCACCAACAGTCTTGCTGATTTCTTTGAGACCTTCGACGACTTTTTTCACAGCTAGATCGATTCCGCGTTTCAAATCCATCGGATTAGCGCCGGCAGTTACGTTCTTCAATCCTTCGCGCACAATTGCTTGTGCAAGAATTGTTGCGGTCGTAGTGCCATCACCAGCAACATCGGATGTCTTTGAGGCGACTTCGCGAACCATCTGTGCGCCCATGTTTTCGATAGGATCAGAAAGTTCGATTTCTTTCGCCACTGTCACACCATCTTTAGTAATTGTTGGTGCGCCAAATTTTTTATCTATTACAACGTTGCGCCCTTTGGGTCCAAGTGTCACCTTCACTGCATTTGCGAGTTGATCAACACCCTTCTTTAAAGCGGCACGCGCTTCAGTTTCATAATTAATTAATTTCGATGCCATATTCTTTTTCTCCTTTTTCTTACTTTGGCATAATGGCAAAGATATCACTTTCGCGCATGAGCAAAAGTTCTTCACCTTCCATTGTGACTTCAGTTCCGGAATACTTTCCGTACAGAACCTTATTGCCGACCTTCACTTCCATCGGGATAGTTTTTCCATCATCGGAAACTCTTCCTGGGCCAACAGCAATCACTTCGCCCCATACCGGCTTCTCTTTTGCCGTATCTGGTACGATAATACCGCCTTTTGTCATTTCTTCGGCTTTAGACGGTTTTACAACAACACGATCCGCCAATGGTTTGAGCATCATAAAACGACCTCCTTTTGATTGTTTATTTGTACCTTTTAAATGAATTAGCACTCTATATCTATGAGTGCTAATATAACGTTCTTTGGCGTTAAAGTCAAGGTGAAAAATAAGAATTACAGATTTGCCTTAATACGGTGGAAGAAATGACCAGCAATTCTATCAATAATCACAAGTAAGACAATTGCTAGTAACGCAAAGGTGATGGTTTGTGAATGTGATACATCTACGTTTTGAGGATGAATTTTCGGCGTTAAATAGCCACTAAGTTGCTGACTACCTATTTGGATAATTTTAACAAATTCAATAACCGGTTCAATCTTTGTAGGACTATTGTTTTTAAAAGCATGAGCATCTGTGAATGAAAATGCATACCAGAAAAAAGCAAGAGCTAATGCCATTGCAATAACATTGCCCATATTATTAAGAATCCATTCATACCATTTTTTCTTTTTTGAAGGTATAACATCATTGAGAACGTTCTGTGTAAAATTAATCGAGGGCTTGACGAGCTGTATTTTTTGCGATATTCTTACGATTGATTTCTGCAGCTCGACTTCTTTTTGACAAGTCTGGCAAGATTTTAAATGAATCAAATATAATTCTATTTCGCTTTGTGGTATATCACCATCAGCTATTCTACAGATAACGTCAAAAGAAAGGTGGTTCATTTTTTAATATCCTTCTTATTCATTTATTACAAGAGAATGATCCATTCTCTTTACTATTGCCTCTCGCAGCATTGCCCGTGCCCGAAAGAGCCTTGCCTTGACTGTACCCAGCGGTAATCCGGTTACTTGAACGATTTCTTCATAACTCATTTCTTGAATAGTAAATAATGTAAATGTACTTCCATAAACAACTGGTAATTTTTTTACTTCCTCGCAGACAATTTTCGTAAATTCGTCGGATTCCATTCTCAAGTCGGGTTGCAATTCATCCGACTCGATCTCCATTTGCGGTCTATCTTCACCCACTATATCAAGTGAAATATGATATTTTCCGCTCCTTTTTTTAACTGCTGTTGCGCATGTATTGTAAACTATTCGATAGAACCACGTTGAGAAATTTGATCTCCATTCGAATGAAGATAATGCACGATATACACGCACAAAAGCATCCTGTAATGCTTCTTCGGCCTCTTCACGGTTTTTTAGAATTCTGAATGCCAGAGTCATTGCTTTAGCTTTATGCTTATCAACAAGAATTCCGAAGGATCGCACATCGCCATCCAGGACACGTTGGATTATCTCTTTATCCGTATCACTCATCTGAATCTACCGGCATTCATAAGAACTTAGACCCAATTTTTCGTATTTAGGTTTCAGAACTTTTCCTGAAACCTTTTCTTCAAACTTCAGGTCAAAGTTACTAAAGCAGACAATCAACATCAATCACAAATAACGCAGGAGAAAAACAATGCAAGAAGATATTATTATTCCTATTGTTATCTTTGGAGGGGCGGCATTAGTGTTATGGACCTATTTTGATGGCCGTCATAAAGAACGAATGGCAATGATCGAAAAGGGAGTCAATCCTGCTGATTTCAAATCAGGCACTCCATTCCGGCTATGGCAAGGGAGTGTGCTCAGCAATCTTAAATGGGGACTCCTATTTGTTTTTATTGGCATTGGATTACTCGTCGGTCAGCAACTTGAATATTACTTTGGATTTCATGAAGGATCGGCTATTTTTGGAAGTATGTTGATTACAGGCGGTCTTGCTTTAATCATCTTTTATTTCATTGCATCAAGGAAAATGAAAGAAAAGCAAGATGACTAAGGATAATCTCGCTCATTCTCAACGAAAGCCGTTCCCGATACTAATCGGGATCGGCTTTTATTTTGTACTCATTAATATTTTTGCTTCTCACGCAACACCTTGAAAGAAACAATCGTATAAATATTCATATTTCTGACAATACTATTCTTAACAATTCTTATAAAGAATATTCCGGCAATTATATTCTCATCCTGTGGGTTTAAGGATCATAATACGCTATAGGATAAAATCGATTTGATAGATTCCAATCATTTACAAAAATCAATAAAACTATTGTATTCATTTATAACTGAATTAGGAATGAACAATAATTATTTTGATCCAAAATAAGATAGACAAAATATACAACTAAGTTTAAGCTTACGATATGAAATTATTATTTAGTATGAGAAAGAAAATTTTGCATAGGCATTTCTGCCTGTTAGATTAAGATAAACAACAAGCATGGAGACAATAATGAAAAATATAATTACTGCTTTTATAATTACTATTTTTTTTACTCCGGCAGTATATCCGCAAAATTATTCAGATGAACCAGATTCGACTTACCTCGAATGTTCTCATGGAGGATTTGGTCTTGTCTATCAAAACAACGGCATTTACTTCGGCAATTCCCAAAATAATAACGGTATCAGGTTCAATTTTATTGATTGCGGAATTGAAAATATAAATGGGATAAATATTACTCTCTGGAAGCCGCAGCCAAATCCAGGCTCAGAAATAAATGGCATTGCTTTGGGCTTGATGCCTAGTGCCGGTGACATGAACGGCCTTTCTATCGGCCTGGGGGCAGTTATTGCAGAAAGAAGCATGAATGGATTAAACCTTGGAATTTTGGCAAATGTATCTAAGGGAGAAATAAACGGACTAAATATTTCTGGGCTTGCATCTGTCGGGGGAAAGGATATTTCCGGGATTAACCTTGGCGGCCTTGCACTTGTTTCGAAAAGGAATTTAAAAGGCATAAACATTGGCGGATTAGCCTCGGTGGCACAAGGCGAAATATTAGGAATTAATTTTGGAACGATTGCCCTTGTATCACAAAAAAATATTTACGGGGTCAATATAGGAGGACTTGCATCGGTTGCACAGAAGAATATTTATGGATTAAATTTTGGAGGATTAGCTTTGGTTGCACAGAAAGATATTTACGGAATAAATTCTGCAGGGCTGGCAATCGTTTCTCAGCAGGAAATAACCGGAATAAATGTAGCGGGACTTGCACTTGTCGCACAAGAGGGAATAACGGGGATAAATTTCGGTGGAATTGCCATTGTTGGAGGCAAGAAAGAATTGACCGGGTTAAATTTTACTATCGGAAAATTGTATGCCGGAACCGCTGTTACAGGACTTAACATTGCAGGTTATAATGTAGAAACATCTAACCTTACCGGGATTAATGTTATTGCCGGCTGGGTGAAGACTGATAACTTAACCGGTTTATCAATATCATCTTTTCACAAGATAGCGGGATTGCAACAGGGACTAGTTATTGGAATAGTAAATATTGCCGAATCATTACAGGGAATCCAATTGGGTTTGATCAATATTGTAAAATCAAATCCTGTCCCATTCGGAGTATTGCCTATTATAAACTTTAGGTTTTAATTAACATAAAAACAGATGGATTCCCTACGCTTGGTTGTTGGTTATGCCGATAAAAACAGAAAAGCCAATGTCAACGACATTGGCTTTCTTTTATACAATTAGGTTCCATTATTTTTGAAATGTTCTTAAAAAGACTGGCACAAGCCGTAGCCCACCCTTGAGTCTTTTTCCTAGTTTTTTCGAATACAGAAACTCCAGTGCTCCTTTCAATCCTTCGTACACTTTCTTGTTATGCGGGTGCCACCACATATTCTTTTGCACAAATGGAAGAATATCAACCACGACACAACGCGGCTGCGTCATTTCTTCTAAACCGATATACCCATGCGTACGGCCAATGCCAGATTCTTTCCAACCGCCCCATGGAGTTTCTGCAAGTCCATGACTCATAAGGTGATCATTGATCATAACAGAACCTACCTCGAGTCGAGATGCAATTTCATGTCCCTTGCGTCGATTTTCCGTCCAAACTGAAGCAGTTAATCCTAATGTTGAAGCATTGGCATGAGCAATTGCTTCCTCTATGCTTTCAACTTTTTGTACAGCAAGTATCGGGCCGAATATCTCTTCGTTCACCACCTTCATATCGTTATTAATGTTTTCCAGAAGCACTGGTGGACAAAATAATCCTTTATTTATCTTTTCAATATTCACAATTTCAGGATATGATTTTGCTCCTTTTTTAACAGCATCTTTAAGAAAGCTTTGCATTTTTTTCCATTGCTGTTCTGTGGTCATAGAGCCAATATCAACATTCGAGTCAATATCAACTCCTTGTTTTAATTTGCCCATCTTAGTCTTTAGGATTGCAATAAATTTTTCATACACTTTTGATTCCACATAAATTCGTTCGACACCGGCACATGATTGACCGGCATTCGAAAGCCCCGCCCATATCGCTCCACTTGCCGCACGATATAGATTCGCGTCACCGCAAACAATCATAGCATCGTTACCTCCCAATTCCAAAGAAAGTGGAATAAGGTGTTTCGCTGCCTTTCGCATCAATTCTTTACCTACCGGTACCGAGCCGGTGAAGAATAGTTTATTGATCCCAGAATTCAAAAATGCATCGCCTGCAATTTTTCCCGGTAGATTAATTAGATTGAAAATATCCTTCGGCAGCTTTCCAGCTTCAACACATTCTTTTATGATTTTACCGACTTCTAATGAATGAGACGCCACTTTGAGCACAACACCATTTCCTGCAATGAGTGCCATAGCAATTTCATGGAATGGAATTGAAAATGGGTAATTCCACGGACTGATGATGCCAACCACACCCATTGGGACCCGATCTACGTAGGACCGTTTATTAATCGTCAAAATACTGCCACCGCTTAACCGTTTCCGTTTCAGAATTCTTTTTGCACTTTTTGCGTAATACGTTATGGCCATCGAAGTAGAAAGCACTTCGGTGCTGAGAGCATCCATTTTTGTCTTACCGCTCTCCTTCGATATGACATCAGAAATTCTATCAACATTCTCTACAATGTAATCTCGAGTCGCTAAAAGATATTGCGCTCGCTCTTGAAAACTTAGCTTTGCCCATCCAAGTTGAGCGATTTTTGCAAGGGCAACAGCTCTTTCCAATTCTTCGACAGTATCCTCAAGCGTTTTGCCTATGATTTCTCCAGTTGCGGGATTGATTGATGTTGTTATCTTTTTTGATTGCATGGCGATATCCTGATTAGAGATTGAAGGTTTTAGATTTGAGATGTCCAATTAATTGATTTATGATTTAGTGATCGATATCCATCATTGTTTCCTACCATACCAGGTTTTCATACTTCCCGCAACTCCCATGATAATAAGGAATCGTTGGAACCAGCGATCCGGCATCAAAGCTCTAAAGCGAAGATTGAGATTAATCGTGCTTGGACGCTTGGGGGAATATTTCCCCTTCTTTAATGCATCGTTGATTATTGCCTTTGCAATGACGTCATGATTTTTCACTAAAGGAACAATCCATCTCCCAGGAATCCCTAACTTCGCGCCTTCGAACATTCCAGTTGCGATATATCCGGGATGAATAGAAGAAAATTTTACTCCAGATTTTCCATTCCCTAAAGCTTCCATCCGAATTGATTCTGTTAATCCCCATACAGCCCATTTGGTTGCGGCATATACTGCGAGCCCTGCAACTCCGATAGTCCCTGCAGCAGAAGAGATGTTTACGATATGTCCGATATTGCGATCGTACATTCCAGGAAGAAATGCTCTTGTTGTATAAAGCAATGCCTTTAAATTCACATCGATAGTTCTTTCCCAATCTGCATCAGGCCGTTCTAGAAATTCTCCTCCTGAAACATAGCCTGCATTGTTGATCAGGATATCAACTTTGCCCATCTCCTTAGCCGCTTTCTTGGCAAGTTTATACACTTGTTCTTTTTGGGTCACATCGCATTGGTGAAGAAACACTTTCCCTAATGCAGAAAGTTCTTGCTTTGCCTGTTTGAGAGCGGCTTGATTTAAATCCCAGACAGTAACAACAACCCCTTCCATAAGAAGTCGTTTACTTGTAGCAAGCCCAATACCCATTGCGCCACCTGTAACAATTGCACATTTATCTTTGAGTTCCATAATATTGATCCATCCAATCGTTGAAAAAAAGTGAGTATTACTATTGACGCAATTTATATATCGCAGAAATATTGAATCCCCATTCGGTTGCTTTTTGAATTAATTCATTATAAACGGCGTCGTCTAAATGTGGTGTCCGGCTCAATATCCAAAAATATTTCTTTGAACTGCTTGTTACCATAGCATAAGAGTAATTTGCCGTATCGAGTTCGATTACTTTGTAGTCTGCGTAAAAAAACCAGAAAAAACTTACTTCAAGAAAAGCATCGGTATTAGAATCTTTTATGCGTGCCTTACCATTTGCTTCCTTCCATTCCCCTTTAATTGTATCGAATCCTTTATTGAGCACATTTATCTTGCCATCATCGCGCAATGCATATGTAGCAGTCACTTTATCCAATCCATTTTCAAACGAGTGGGGAAGGCGTGCTATTTCATACCATGTTCCGAGATACTTTTGAAGATCGAAGGATTTAACCGCTGGAATGGATTCCGTGCTCATTTCTTTCGAAACTGAACACCCATATAAGGGCACAAGAATGAGTGGGAAACTAAAAAAGATCGAGGATAATTGAGTAGGATTCATCCTGACCTCCTTTTTGTGTGTTGGATGTGGCATAGTTTGATAACGACAAAAGGTAAAGAAAATGAATGGAAAGAGCAAAGGGAGAATGACGCCCAGGTAATATAGGAGACCTATCCTTTTTTTGAAGATATTTTATTTCACTCGCTCCCAATACTGGCAAAGCCATGGAATAATTCGGAAAAGGGGATGCGACCTAAGTTTATCGAAAAATTTGAGTCAAGATATCGAGGATGAAGTGTCCATAATCCCATAAAGCTCGATTTTTTCTAATGGTATTCACTACATCCAAATGTGCAAATTAAGTGTCGCGTGATTTTTAATTTACAAAAACACTCAACTCTTTACCAATTGCATCAACGAGAGCTTCTTTTGGTAATGCCCCGACAGACATCTTTGGCTTGCCTTCTTTCGGAATGAAGAGCATTGATGGAATACTGCGAATACCAAATATGCCAGCAAGTTCTTGTTCGTCATCTACATTAATCTTGTAGAAATTTACTTTACCGGTATATTCTGTTGACAGTTCGTCGATAATAGGTCCCACCATTCGGCACGGTCCGCACCATGGCGCCCAGAAATCAACCACTGCCGGAATATCGCCTTCAAATTTCCATTCCTTGTTTTTTTTATAATTAAATATTTTTTGTAAAAATGTTTCTTTTGTTAAATGCTCAGCCATTATCAATTCCTCTATTTATAATTGCTTCACCATCTATGACCTTGTTTATTCCTTAACGCTTTTGTGAGATGATGAGTTCCGGAAAAAGATTCAATAGAAAAAGGAATGAGAGTTATTGCTATGAAATAAAAAAACGGATCGATTTATTCAATCGACCCGTTCGAATTGTCTTTTATTCTATTACAATTATCTTATTTTGACATTTGCTGTTCATGCCGTGTTGACGACTGTTGTCTTTTATCCATTCGTTTCATCATCCCATGTTTCATCATCCATCATCTCATGCTGTCTAAATGCTTGTCTTTCTCCTAGAGCTTTTTTCCATATTTTTTGCTGATCCGGCGTAAGTAATTTATTAACGGCAAACCAAGAGTTAATCTTGATCATATGCATCTGCACTCTTAGAACTGCTATGTCACCGATCTTCTTCTCAATGGCTGATTTGTCTGGGGCATCTGCTTTAAGTAGTTGCCGAAGCTCAATGCCCGCGGTTTCCACTTTTGCTTTTTGGGCAATTGTTTGCTTCTCCGCATCAAAATGAATCTTTTCAACATCCTTCTTTTGCTCATCGGTTAGATTGAGCTTCTCCATGAACTTTTTGATCTGCTTCGCCTCGTTCGGCTGGCCATATAATTGAGTGCCTAATATCATCACAGCAGCCGCCATCAATATTGCAAGTCGTTTCATTGTCTTTCTCCTTTTATTAGTGACTTCAATAGTTTGATGCATTACGAGTATAAAAGGTTTAAGAGGATATTGGAGGAAAATAAAAAGGGTCGGTATTTGACCAACCCTTAATAAAAACATAAACCAACCAATCAGGAAGAAAATGTCTGAAAATGTTACACAACCCTATACAGCTGTCTGAACGCTTACTTATAGCAAATTTATTTATTGATCCTTCGGCTGAAATTTTTCTACTTCTTCTAAAATAGTCGAAACAATTTCGCTTTCTTTGACACGCTTGATCATCTCACCTTTGCGATAGAGAATGCCGACTCCTTTGCCTGCTGCAATACCAATATCTGCAGAGCTTGCCTCGCCCGGTCCATTGACAACACAGCCCAAGACAGCAATAGTCACAGGCTTCTTCACATTCGCCAACTTTTCTTCAAGCTCGCCCATAATTCTAAACAGATCAACTTCGATCCGGCCGCAAGTCGGGCAAGCAATTAATTCGATATTACGCGAAGCAAGATTTAGTGAGCGCAGAATTTCCTTGCCAACTTCAACTTCCTTAACTGGATCGTCAGTTAGCGAAACACGAATTGTATCGCCAATGCCTTCAGCAAGCAATGCACCGATACCCACCGCCGATTTGATCGTGCCGCTGCGTGTTGGTCCAGCTTCTGTTACTCCAAGATGCAGAGGAATATCTGTCCGCTCAGCAACAAGCCGATAAGCTTCAATCATCAATTTTACATCTGTGGATTTTACTGAGATGACGATATCTTTGAAATTATATTCATCACAAATTCCCACGTGACGCATTGCGCTTTCAAACAATGCTTCTGCCGTTGGATAGCCATATTTCTTAAGGATATCATCTTCCAGCGAACCGGAATTTACGCCGATACGAATTGGAATATTACGTTCTTTTGCAGCTGTTAGTACTTGTTTAATACGATCCTTTGATCCGATATTACCGGGGTTGATGCGCACTTTCGCTACGCCTGCTTCAATTGCCTTCAGAGCGAAGATGTGATTAAAATGAATATCTGCGACAATTGGCACAGGCGATCGTTTTACAATCTCAGTCATCGCAGCCGCAGCTTCTTTATCATTTACCGTCACCCGAACAATATCAGCACCTGCCTCCGCTGCAGCCTTAATTTGTGCAATGGTACCTGCAATATCATCCGTTTTTGTTTTTGTCATTGTTTGAATGGAAATCGGTGCATCGCCGCCAATTTTTATGCCGCCGACATTCACTTGCCGGGTTTTCCTTCGTGTAGTTACCTTATATGTCTTATGCTGTTGGCTCATCGATCATCTTTCTTTCTATACAAAAACAAAGGGCACGATATATCGTTCCCCTACAAATTAATTCATTCGTTTACTGGCTTCAAAGAGAATTTTCTTTTCTTCTTCCGATAAACTTTGGTATCCGCTTTGGCTGATTTTATCAAGAATCTCGTCGATGCGCTTTTGAGCATCAACTGGTTTTTCCTTTGGTTCAAATGCTTTTGCTTCGTTTATATCAAATACTTTTGCATCCACCACATTGCCGGTAGAAGTAGTTGGATTGCTCCAAGGTGCAGAAGACATCCATGATCGAGAAGTTCCGCGGCTTTTTCTTCGTATCAATTGTCGACGATCATACAAGATATAAAGATATCCAGCGACCGCTCCGCCAAGATGTGCAAGATTGGCAACATTCCCTTGTCCACCAACAGACATCACACCAAAGACAATCAGGATAATGACAAAGTATTTCACTTTTACAGGAATTAAGAAATAAAGATATATGTATCTATCCGGAAAGATAGCGGCAAATGCAATCATCACGCCATAAATTGCTCCAGATGCTCCGACAGTTGGGCCAAGCGCTGGTTCAAAGATGGGTGAAAGTATCAACTGTGATATTCCTGCCGCGACACCGCAGGATAAATAATAAATAAGAAATTTCTTTGATCCCCAAACATGTTCGACTTCCATTCCAAACATCCATAATCCGAACACCATATTAAAAAAGAGATGCCAGAAATTGGCATGCACAAACTGATAGGTAATAAGCTGCCAGATGTAAAACCCATGCCCCAAAGGCATCAAACCAAAAAATCGGTCAAAAATTTCACTAAATCCTATGTCTCCGAAATGGAATGACCCAAAGAACATTTCCAACAAAAATACGCCCCCGTTGGCAATCAATAGTGCCTTGATTACAGGTGGGAAAAATTGAAATCCTCCAAACGCTGAAGGACGATAGTAATTGCCTTGATTGTTGTAAGCCATTTTTAGATTTTCTGCGCCAGAGGCGCATCCGTCTTCGGCGGAGATTTAATGATTTTATGATTTTGTGATTGATAAAAAATGGTGTCATTATTTATCTGACAGCCAATTACTTTATTTTTTACCTTTTACTTTTTATCTTTTACCTTTTTTTACTTATCATTCAGTGCTGCAACACCGGGAAGAACTTTTCCTTCTAAGAATTCTAACGATGCTCCGCCTCCTGTTGAGACATGTGACACAGCTTTATCGAGTCCGGCTTGAGCTATTGCCGAGGCAGAATCTCCACCGCCAACGACGGTAATCGCGCCGGCTTTTGTTGCAGTAGCTAACGCTTGCGCGACGGCAGTAGTTCCTTTTGCAAAGTTCGACATCTCGAACACACCCATTGGTCCGTTCCACACTACCGTTTTAGCTTTCACGATTTCGTCATTATATATTTTTATGGTCTCTGGACCGATATCCATTCCTATCCAATCGGACGGAATTTCGTTGATTTTCACTATTTTGTTGCCGCCGCATTATCAAATTTATCGGACACAACACAATCGACCGGCAGCATTAATCTTACTTTTTTTGCTTTAGCTTCATCAAGAATTTTCTTTGCTAATTCAATTTTATCTTCTTCTAATAATGATTTACCGATTTCCAATCCTTGTGCCTTGTAAAACGTGAACATCATTCCGCCGCCGATAAGCAGTGCATCTACTTTGTTCATAAGATTCTGTATGACATCAATCTTGCCGGAAATTTTTGCACCACCGATAATTGCAACATAAGGCTTTGCCGGATTTTCGACTGCTTTGCCAAGATACGCCAGCTCTTTCTCCATCAAAAATCCTGCAACTGCCGGCAAATAATGTGCAATAGTTTCTGTAGATGCATGTGCGCGGTGTGCAGTACCAAACGCATCGTTCACGAAGATATCGCCGTATGAAGCAAGTTCCTTTGCCATTTGTTCGCGTTCCGCCGGATCTTTTGAAGTCTCTTGTTTATGAAAGCGAGTATTCTCCAGCATCAATATTTCGCCGTCCTTCAATCCATCCACCATAGCTTTTGTTTCCGGACCGATTGCTGCAGGAGCAAGTTTCACCGGTTTATTCAACAGTTGCGAGAGATGCTCGACGATCGGTTTCATTTTATGTTTGCCTTCGATGAACTTTGCTTCATCGAACGGTTTGCCATCTTTCTCGGCTTTCTCTTTTGCCTTCTGAGTATCTTTTTTTGGATCTCCGAGATGCGACATTAGTACGAGATATTTTGGTTTTTGGTCAAGTACATATTTGATAGTTGGAAGTGCTGCACGCATTCGAATGTCATCTTGAATGACGCCGTTCTTTAATGGTACGTTAAAATCAACGCGCATAATAACGCGCTTGCCGGTAAAGTTCATATCGCTCACAGTTTTCTTATTCATTGTTTTTCTCCGCGAAGAGATGGATGTTTGACTATTCCGGCAAAGCCGGAGTTTCTTTTATATATAAAAAACGGGCTTCGACCCGATAAGTCGTCAGCCCGATGCAGAAAAACATTCTGCCCAATGCATTTACGCACCGGGCAGATAAAGATTGAATACTTTTGAGTCTTATTTCAGTTTCGATGCAATGAGATTAGTCAAATCAGCTGTACGGACTGAATAACCCCATTCATTGTCGTACCATGAAACAACTTTGAAGAATCTTTTTTCACCCTTCAAGTTATTTTGCAATGTAGCCTTAGAATCATAAATAGAAGAACGATCGTCGTGGATGAAATCGGTTGAGACTACTTCATCTGTGCAATATCCGAGAATACCTTTTAGATAAGTCTCGGACGCTTTCTTCATCAATCCATCAATTTCTTCGATTGAACTATCCCGAGTCGCGCGGAATGTAAGATCAACAACTGATACATCAAGAGTTGGAACTCTGAATGACATACCTGTCATCTTACCTTTTACAACTGGTAAAACTTCTCCGACAGCTTTTGCAGCACCAGTCGTGGACGGGATAATATTATTGGATGCCGAACGGCCGCCTCTCCAATCCTTCTTTGATGGACCATCAACAGTTTTTTGAGTTGCAGTTGTAGAATGGATTGTAGTCATTAATCCAGTCTCAATGCCAATACCCTCTTTAATAATAACATGCACTAACGGAGCTAAGCAGTTTGTTGTGCATGACGCGTTGGATATTATATTATGTTTAGCAGGATCATATTCGTTATCATTTACACCGAGAACAAGAGTTTTCACATCGCCCTTTGCAGGGGCAGAAATAATGACTTTCTTTGCACCGGCTGCTAAATGCCCTTTCGCTTTCTCAGAATCGGTGAAAAGTCCTGTAGATTCGATAACGATATCGACGCCGAGTTCTTTCCAAGGCAATTGTGAAGGTTCTTTTTGTGCCATCACGCATCTTACTTTATGACCATTGATCACAAGCACATCATCTGCTTCCAATGATGGATTGCTCTTTTCACTGCCGAGCGTACCCCGGAAATGGCCATGGATAGAGTCATATTTTAATTGATAGGCAAAATACTTTGCGTCTGTGCTCACATCCACGACTGCAACAACATCAATCGTCTTGCCCAGATATCCATTATCTGCCATGACATTGATAATCTGTCTGCCAATTCTTCCAAAACCGTTAATTCCAACTTTTACTGCCATTTTGATTCCTCCAAGAAAATAGGTAAGTATTCGATTTCGATTTATGTAACTATCTAACTAAAATTTAGATAGAAATCGATTGAAATGCAAGAACGAGAAATTGACTGCGTTTATTCCTTACTTTCATCTTCATCTTTAGCCAATCCGTAACGTTTCATTTTTGTGTAAAGATGGCTGCGCTGGATTTCCATAGCTTCAGCTGTTTTGGTAATGTTCCATTTGTGAATTTCCAATTGCTTTTTAATGAACGCTGCTTCGGCACGTTCTTTGAATTCCTGAAATGTTTCATTGATATCGAGTGATCCCAAATCCGTGTCACCAACATTTCCAAACGTATCGAGCACAGTAATGTCAATCGAATTACCGTGCGATAAAATGATCAGACGTTCGACTGCATTTTTCAATTCACGCACATTGCCAGGCCAATCGCGCTGAAGAAGAACATTAATCGCGCCACTGGATATTGCCTTACGCGCAATTCCGTTCCGTGAACAAACATCATCAATAAACGATTGAACGAGGATAGGAATATCATCTCGATGTTCCCGCAGAGCTGGTGCGTGAATAGGGATGACATTAAGCCGGTGAAAGAGATCATTACGAAAATTCCCTTTGCCAATTTCCTCATCCAATTTTTTATTAGTTGCCGAAAGAACACGAACATCAACAGAAATGAGTTTGCTGCCGCCAACGCGCTCGATCTTTCCTTCTTCCAATGCACGCAGAACTTTCGCTTGCGCCTGCAAACTCATGTCGCCAATTTCGTCAAGGAACAGCGTTCCACCGTCCGCCTGTTCGAACTTGCCAATTCGTTGTGCTATTGCTCCTGTAAAGGAACCTTTTTCGTGACCGAACAATTCTGATTCAATCATTTCAGAAGGAATCGCCGCACAGTTAACTTCCACGAACGATTTCGTATTGCGCTTGCTGGCACGATGAATAGCGTGCGCGATTAGTTCTTTCCCTGTTCCATTTTCACCTGTGATCAACACGCGAGCATCCGTAGGCGCTACCTGATTGATAACGGCAAGTATCTCTTTAATCTTCTCTCCCTCGCCAATAATACGCCGCTTACCTTCAACACTTTCCTGCAACCTCTCGTAGTCTTCTGAAAGCTTTGCCTGTTGTATCGCATTGCGAATGGTAATAAGAAGTTTATTGCGGTCAAGTGGTTTGGAAAGAAAATCGAACGCACCGAGCTTTGTCGCTTCTACAGCCGTTTCAATAGTCCCGTGGCCGGAAATCATTACCACCGGCAGTTTTCCACTCTTCTGTCGAATCTTTGTCAATACTTCGATACCGTCCATGCCGGACATTTTCACGTCAAGCAAAACAACATCAACCGGCAAGCGGTCAATTTTCTGCAACCCTTGTTCACCGTTCTCAGCAAACTCAACTTCGTAACGATCGTATTCAAGAATCATTTTGAGCGATTCACGAACAGATTTGTCATCGTCAACAATAAGAATAGTTTTCATTTGATTTATCGACAATTAGATTCCTGTGTTCAATGGAATAAGTCTATTATCTATTTACTGTCTTCATACGGAAAAGTCAAGTAATCAGATGGAAGTAATGTCTTCACTACCAATAGATCGCGGCCAAAACTTTTGCCTTGTTTATTTGCGCGTTTATCACGCGGGTCATCTGTGCCTCCAACAATGAATTTTGCTTCTGACCACTCAATAAAGTCTCCTGTTGCATGCGTCAACCCTGGCGACTCAGATGCGAACGCAAGATATGCCGAACCAAAAAAATGTTGAAGCTTATCCTTATCTCCGTAGGAACCCGGCGGTGTATCAGGATATACTTGAATAGGAAGATTTTTTATACGGGCAGAGAAAATACTGTCATCTTCAAATGTCAGCGGCAATGCAAGTGAATTGAAGATTGGCATTTTGACATCAACCTTTCGATGTTCAAGCACAGCCATAAAAGAAAGGAAAAGTGCACGCGCAATATTATAATCTGCAATCTTTAGCGATTTTAAATAGATAGCATCGATAGCGCGGATATCGCCGCACCAACTGCGTAAAATTTGAAACCGTCCATCACGAATATAGTCCCTGAGGCTCTTAATATCCAGTATAATTTGCGGCGTAAAAAGGTCTGATATAAATGTTCCAAAAGAAAATCCTTTATTATTCGCTTCATCAAAGTCCCAAGAAATGCCGTCGGTATTTTTTTTGTCATCACATTGTGCACGCACTTCAAGAATCAAAATCTGAGAAAAGACACAAAAGAACAATACTATCAATTCAAGGTGGGATATTTTGCGCTTCGAGAAATTCATTTTTCACTTCGGTGTTATGTGAAAATTGCAATTCGTAATTTCAGAAGTCGTAAGAATATTTTTGAGAACAATTCCAAATGACGCAACACTTTATTGATTTTACTTGCCTTTGGAAAATTCCTTTTTGAAGTATTCCGCCGTTGATCGCAAGCCTTCTTCTAATTGCACGGTAGGTTTCCAGCCAAGTTCACCCTCAATTTTCTTAGAACTAATCACACTGCGTTGCTGCTCACCCTCTTTTGCCGGAGCGTGTCGTTCTGGACAGGATGGATTAAGATGGGTTCGCAAATTGAGGAAAAGATTATTGACATCAGTCTCAATGCCTGTACCTATATTAAAGATATTTGATCTATCATATTTAAGAGCCAATAAATTTGCTTTCACAATATCACTAACAAACGTATAATCGCGCGTTTGTTTACCATCGCCATTAATGACGGGTTGTTCACTTTTCAGCATTTTATTGCAGAAAATGGCGACAACACCGGCTTCGCCATGCGGATTCTGGCGCGGCCCATAGACATTAGCATAGCGAAGAATAACATGGTTAATTCCATAAACGGCTTTATAGAAGAAAAGATATTTTTCTGTACAAAGTTTCGTGATGCCATACGGAGAAAGGGGGCGAGTGGGATGTTCTTCATCAGCGGGAAAATAATCTTGTTCACCATAAATTGCACCGCCGGTGGAAGAAAAGATAATTTTCTTCGCTCGATGCCGTCTTGCAGACTCAAAAATATTTAATCCGCCAAGGACATTGACAGAAGCGTCGAATTTCGGATCGGCAACCGACCGGCGCACATCCATTTGTGCAGCCAAATGATTCACTACATCTATTTTTTCTTTTTGAAATACGTCTTCTAGTTTTTCGCTTCGTATATCGAGTTTATAGAATTTCGCTCTCTTGTTTATATTCTCTAAAAAACCTCCTGACAAATTATCGACGACAATAACGTTATGGCCTTCAGCGATATACGCATCTGTTATGTGAGATCCGATAAATCCAGCACCGCCTGTTACAAGAATATTCAAATTATCTCCTATGGATTTTTCTATTTTCTAGTTAAATGCCCCAGCGCTTTCTTGCCGATATCACTACGGTAATAGGCACCATCAAACGTAATCTTTTCCACTGCACGATACGCGTTTTGGATCGTCTGCTCCAGTTCATTATTAAAACCGATTGCCGTCACTCCGAGCACACGCCCACCGGAAGTAACTATTGAATTTCCTTCTGACTTTGTGCCAGCGTGAAACACTACAACGCCATCTTCTGCCTTGATGTTTTCCAATCCAAAAATCTGTTTACCGATTTGATATTCATCCGGATAGCCATGCGATGCTATTACCACGCTTACAGCTGTCGCCGAATGCTGCCTTACTTTCGATGAATCAAACCGACGTTCTGTAATGGCTAGGAATATTTCCGCTAAATCACCATCGATGAGTGGAACAACAACCTGCGTTTCCGGATCACCGAACCGGCAATTGTATTCCAACACTTTAGGTCCATCTGGTGTTATCATTAATCCAATATATAGACAGCCACGGTATGGCATGCCTTCTTGTTTCATGCCATTGAGCGTCGGCTGAACTACAGCGGGTATAATGCATTGAAGAAGTTCATCGGTCACAATATGCGCTGGGGCGTATGCTCCCATACCGCCGGTATTTTTTCCGAGATCGCCATCAAGAATACATTTATGATCTTGCGCTGAAGCGAGAATTGCAAACTGCTCGCCGTCAGTCAGGACAAACAGCGATGCCTCTTCACCATTCAAAAATTCTTCAATTACAATTCTATCACCCGCAGAACCAAAAGCTTTGTTTAAAATAATATCATCCAACGCAAGATTGGCTTCCTGCCTGCTTTTACAAATGAGTACGCCTTTTCCTGCCGCAAGGCCGTCCGCCTTTACAACCATCGGTGGCTCAATTATATTGATATATTTCTTTGCTTCGTCGATCGCAGTTGCTACAAAGGTCCGATATTGAGCAGTTGGAATGTGATTCCGCAACATAAAATTTTTTGAAAAGACTTTGCTACCTTCCAATTGGGCAGCAGCTTTACTTGGACCAAAAATTTTAAACCCGCGTTCTTCGAAGGCATCAACTATTCCATCGACAAGCGGTTGTTCGGAGCCAACAACTGTTAGATCTATCTTTTCTTCCTTCGCAAACTTAAGTAACCCTTTGATGTCGGTCGGCTTCAAAGCAATGCATTTGGCAAGATACTCGATACCGGCATTCCCAGGTGCACAAAAGATTGTCTTCACTTGAGGGCTCTGACGGAGTTTCCAAACAAGAGCATGTTCTCTTCCACCAGAACCAATGACGAGAATATTCACGCTTGCCCCACCTTCACTTTCACAAATCCGGCACGATCATAATTCATCAACGATTCGAATTGTTTCGCCAATTCAGCTGTGAGGGTTAATCGATTGAATTTTGCCATAAACGATTCCTGAACACGTTCCAATTTTTTTAGCTCGAACCGTTTAAACTGTTCGAGAATTGCAAGCTCGTGCGCCGCAACATCTTTCAGCGGAACACAAATCGCCGCACCACTTTCTTTGATGATCTGCTTGGTATATCCATCTACAAGCGAGGCGATCAGAGGTTTCCGCGAACCAAAATACTCATATAACTTGCCGGGCGTCTGAAAATCGTTATCAATAACGAACCATAGCACATCAGATTCGACTAAATGTTTTATACATTCCCTGTGCGGTAGATACCCCAGAAAGTGAACAGCATTCTGTAAATCTAATTTTTTCACTAACTGCCGATCTTCTTCGCGCGCGTTGCCAACGAAGTGTGCTTCGATACGTCCGCGAATTTTGGGATTCGATTGTAAAACATTTGCGAGTGCATGAAGCAAGGTTACCGGATTTCTTTCGGCATAAAATGTCCCCGCGTGAGTAATTTTCATTTTTACAGGCTTAATGTGTTTCTCTACATTTGTTGGTGGAAAATCTTCAGCATCAAATCCCTGAGAAATAATAATTACTTCTTTGTAATCCACAGTTTTATGACGACGCAGAATACTTTCCTTTACCCGTCGGTGTGTTACGATTACTTTATCCGCCGCTTTTAATACGCGTTTTTCTAAATGTGCATGCCACATGCGGTGCAAAGGTGTTGGAAAATACTTGAACGGATAATCGAGCCAAGCATCTCTATAATCCACTACAAGAGGAATTTCAAACTTGCGTTTCAGTGCTGCACCTATAAGAAAATCAGTTTGCGGAGGAGCAGTCGCAAATAATAGATCGAATCGTTCGCGTTCGATCAATTCTGATGCAACCTTCACAGCTGTAGATTTCCACCCAATTTTTGTATCCGGGATAAAAAATAAATCTCCAAAGAATTGCAGTATCTTCCGTATCCGTTCGGAAGGCATCTTTATTACACCTTGCTTTTTTAGCAAGCGATTAACATCATAAGAAGATGTGCGAACAATCTTTACACCAGCTTCCTCGGCTTCTTTCAATAATGTGTCATCAAATGCATAATAACCAGTCGGTTCCACTGTAAGCACTGTTGGTTTCCAACCGTATTTTGGAAGAAACTTAGCAAACTTTACCGTTCTCTGCACACCACTTAATCCCATAGGAGGAAAATAATATGCAATGATTAAAACCTTTCTAAATCCGTCATCCGCCATAAATCACACAATAATTAATTCTTTTGAAGATTTTGTAAGTATATCACAGCCGTTTTCACGAACAACGATGTCGTCTTCGATCCGCACACCGCCACGATCTGGAATATAAATTCCAGGCTCGATAGTAACTACATTGCCAGATTTTAGTACTGCCGTACTAACTGCAGAGACGCGAAGAGGATCGTGGACATGAATACCTAAACCATGACCAAGAGAGTGGATAAAATATCGTCCATAGCCATTCTGCTGAATGTGCGTACGGGCGATTGCATCAATCGAACGAGCTGTAACCCCGCTATGTACTGCCTCGATGGCTTTTCTTTGCGAATCAAGCACAATTCGATATATTTTCTTCATCTCTGCTGAAGGATTCCCGACAGCAAGAGTGCGTGTAATATCGCTGTTGTAACCGCGGTAACGACAGCCAAAATCCAGTACAACCAGTTCCCCGCGCCTAATTTTTTTTTCGGATGGCTGTGCATGCGGCAAAGCACCGCGCTCACCGCTAGCGACAATAGGGGCGAATGCATCACACTCAGCGCCGTATTTCCGATGCAAGTAGCTAATTTCTGCCGCGATGTCACATTCGCGCACACCCGGACGCACGAGCGTCAGAAGTCTCTTAAACACCTTATCGCTAATACTCGCGGCATAACGAATCAACTCTATTTCTTTGTCGTCTTTGATTGCAGTAACATTTTCGAGAATGCTTGTCGCGGGAATAAAATGTCTCAGGGGCAATAGTTTTTTCAGACTATCCATATCCGCAACCGAAATGTTCTGGCTCTCGAATCCAACGCGTGATCTTGTTTGTACTAATTTTCTTTCGGCAAGCGAGGGAAATAGATTTTGTTTCGCGATAATGATCTTAAAACCAATAACCTCCTGCGGTGCCTGACTTTTATATCGGTTGTCAGTAATAAAAAATTGTTTTGATTGTGTAATTAGACAAAGCCCGCTCGAGCCAGAGAACCCAGTAAGATAGCGAACATGCTCTAATTCAGTTACAAGCAATGATTGGAGCCTAAGTGCTGCCATCAATGTACGCACTGCCTTAAGCCGCTGGTGAGTTATCGGAAAATCAGAGATGATAATTCGGTGCCTCTTTTGTAATAGAGATGTTGTGCGGATGACTTTCACGCAATCCCGCTTCTGTCATTCTTGTAAACTGCGCCTTTTTTTTCATCTCTGCAATAGTGCGACATCCGCAATATCCCATTGCAGCACGCAATCCACCGATCATCTGATAAACTGTATCGGAAAGATTTCCTTTAAACGGAACTCGCCCTTCAATCCCCTCCGGTACTAATTTTTGGATATCGTCTTCCGCGTCTTGAAAATATCGGTCTTTGCTTCCCTTTTTCATGGATTCGAGCGATCCCATACCGCGATACATTTTATAACTGCGCCCTTCATACAGAACTTTTTCTCCCGGACTTTCTTCAACACCTGCAAATAGTCCACCAATCATAACTAAGTCTGCACCAGCTGCAATTGCTTTTGCAATGTCGCCGGTTTGTCTTATGCCGCCGTCCGCAATGATTGGAATTTTAAACTTTGCAGCCACCTTTGCGCATTCCATAATAGCAGTAATCTGGGGTACCCCAACACCAGCCACAACGCGCGTTGTGCATATAGAACCCGGACCAATGCCAACTTTCACTGCATCGACTCCCGCTTTTATAAGATCTCTCGTTCCGTCTGCTGTACCAACATTTCCTGCAATTAACTCAATATCAAATTTTGCTCGGACGCGTTTTACCATTTCGATGACACCTTGGGAATGCCCATGCGCTGTATCCATCACTACAACATCCACTCCCGCAGCGACGAGAGCCGCGATTCGGTCGAGAGTGTCGGCTGCAATTCCAGCCGCCGCACCTACACGCAAGCGGCCATGCTTGTCTTTGCAAGCGATAGGATGTCGTTTCTTTTTCTGAATGTCTTTGAATGTAATTAGTCCGCGCAGTTTCCCGATCTTGTCAACGACTGGCAATTTTTCAATACGATGTTCTTGAAGAATCACTTCCGCTTCTTCCAGTGTTGTGCCAACAGGAGCAGTGATAAGATTTCCTTTTGTCATCACTTTTAGGATGAGGAGATCGAGATTTGGTTGAAAACGTAAATCACGATTTGTAAGAATACCGACAAGGTTTTCATGATCTACAATAGGAATGCCTGAGATGCTGTACTTACGCATTACATCTAGTGCTTCGCCGACAGTCTGATGAGGCGACAGCGTGATCGGCTTTTGAATCATACCACTTTCTGAACGTTTTACACGGTCCACTTCCTCTGCCTGCCGTTCGATGGTCATGTTCTTGTGTAAAATACCGACGCCGCCTTCGCGTGCAATGGCAATCGCCATCTCGGCTTCCGTGACTGTATCCATTGCTGCACTTGCAAGTGGAATATTGAGCTCGATATGACGCGTCAACTTTGTACGAAGATTTGTTTCGCGCGGCAAGACCGATGACTTTGCCGGCAACAATAATACATCGTCGTAAGTAATTGCTTCACCAATAATTTTTTTATATAGCATAGTAAATAATCGGAAAGTGATTTAATGAAGAATAAAGTTTTTAAAAATTAGTCAATAATCGATGCAAAAGCAAGAATGAGATTCTGGAAGAAAAGGATAGAGCCAGTATCTCGATCGACACCACCACGCGCAATCGATTGCTGGCTCTATATAAGAAGGAGATTTGGGAAAACTATCTTCATTCCCAATTTGATGATACGATGATGCTTATAAAAATGTTGCAGGCAAATAGAAATAGAATGCGAATGTAATTACGGTTCTAGAGAATCTAAATGCGGTACTATAATTTTATATCGCTTGATTTTTAGGTAGAGTGTCTTCGGTGTAATCCCCAATGTCGCTGCAGTCTTTACACGATTCCATCGGAAATGTTTCAAGGTGCGTTCGATGTATAATTTTTCAAGTTCATCCATCTTAATGAGTTTGTCTTCGGTAGGCAATTGAGCAGGAGCAGCCGTTGCAGATGGTGATGCACTCAATGCGACATTCATCCATAAATCCTTAGGTTCTACAACATCACTGTGACTGAGAGCAACAGCGCCTTCAATTACATGTTCAAGTTCGCGTACATTACCAGGCCAATCGTAATTTCTAAGCACTTGAAATGCATCCGGGCTGAGGTGTTTCGTTTTTGTTTTTCGCGAAAGAAAATTCTCTACAAGAAGCGGAATATCTTCTTTTCGTTCGTTCAAATTTGGCAGGCGAAGACTGACAACATTTAACCTGTACAGTAAATCTTCCCGGAAACGGGTTGCTTTTACTTCTTCCTGTAAATTTTTATTTGTTGCTGAGATTACACGAACATCAACCATTCTTGTGTTAGTGCCGCCAACTCTCCGAAACTCACCTGTTTCCAAAAAGCGAAGAAGTTTGGGCTGAGTTGTGATGCTGATATCGCCTACTTCATCCAAGAATAGCGTGCCGCCGTCAGCAACCTCGACAAGGCCTTGCTTCGTTTTAACGGCACTTGTGAATGATCCTTTTTCGTGTCCGAATAATTCACTCTCTAATAACTGATCAGGCATTGCAGCACAATTGACAGCAATAAAAGGTTGATCCCTGCGTGTACTATGTTGGTGAATAAGCCGCGCAAAGAGTTCCTTACCAGTACCACTTGCCCCTTGAATCAACACAAATGCTTCGCTTGATGCTAATTTAATTGCTTTGCTGACTATGTCTTTGAATATCTGGCATTCACCAATTAGTTCAACCGGTCGTTCAAGCTGGTTCACTTCCTTGTCTATTAGCAGCTGTTTGTGTTCAAGTGCACGGCGAACTGTAGCTAAAAGTTCATCTGGTTCATACGGTTTGCTGACGAAGTCGTATGCACCTAATTTTGTCGTCTCAATTGCTGTTTTAACATCAACAACATTCGTCAGTATTATTACTTGCGTTGTCGGAGAATGGTCCTTAATATATTTGAGAACTTCAACTCCGCCAATGCGCGGCATCTTTACGTCAAGCAGCACGACGTCATAGACTTTTGATTGGATCAAATTGATTGCATCCGAACCGCTTAATGCAGTATCAACTTCAAACTCTGGTAAATCTTCAAGTTCGGTTTTAACGAGATAGGTTATGGATTCTTCGTCGTCTACAACAAGAACCCGATACTTTTTGGACATGTCGGCAGGTCTCCCTTGCCGGATTTATGCACTCGTAAGGACTCTTTCGACTGTGGTCAACAGATCGACGAGGTCGTATGGCTTACTAACAAAATCTTCCGCGCCGAGCTTCTTTGACTCGATAGCATTTTTAAGGTCGGCAAAACCTGTCAACATTACCACTTTCGTCTTCGGCCAGCGGTCTTTTACAAACTTTAACACTTCAAATCCATCTACATTGGGCATCTTAATATCTAATAGAATGAGATCAAATTCATTGGTTGTTAAAACATCAATCGCTGTTTGTCCATCAACAGCACTGGAAACTTGATACCCTTCGCCTTCTAATTCAGTGCTAAGAACAACGCGAAGTGCTTCTTCATCATCAACAACTAAAATTTTATTTTTTACTGGCATAGAGCATCTCCTCGCAGAATGTCTGTTTTCATCTTTGAAACAGTACATTTAAGAATTCTTAACAGGTATTTACGATTGTGATAATATGAAGAATACTTATAAAAAGCAAACAATTCTACAAGAAAGCTCTCATCGATTTAAATCTCAAAATATTTCAGCCACAAGTATTAAAGAATAAATCTGTCGTTGAATGTTATATGAACTTATGGTACTATTAATGTATGGAAACCATCGATCTTAATAAGTTAAAACCTATTCGTGTTCTTCTCGTGGATGATGACGTCACATTTGCTAAATTGGTTCAAGTTATCCTTAAACGTTTCCAACAACGCGCATTTATTACTATTTGGAAGGATTCTATTGAAGGTGCACTTGCCGAAATTGCTCAGAACCAAGAGATAGATGTGATTCTCATGGATTACTACTTTCCAACATCGAACGGTTTGGAGTTCTGTCTGCAATTGGATCAGATGGAACGTTTCATCCCAATCATTTTTCTAACTGGCTTTCATGATTTCAAACTTGCAGTTGAGGCGATGAAACTCGGTGTCGAAGATTTTTTGCTGAAAGACGATCTAAAGGAGGTATATCTGCCTCGAACAATTCTCAGTATTCTTGAGCGCGTTGATCTACGGAAGCACAAACAGGCGATTGAAAAAAGATTAGCGCTGGCTGAAAATCGCGCTCAAGCCATCCGTGAATTAGTCGTCACCGTGTGTCATGAATTCAATAATCCGCTTGCAGCAGTTAAAATAAGTTTTGATCTCCTGCAACGTCAAAATTTGGAAACAGTAAAGCCGGAAGTGATGAAAACGTTTGAGAACCGCTTTAATACAATAGATTCAGAGATTAAGCGATTACGTGATTTAAATTTTGAAAAAATAGATTTCCACAGCAATTATTCTAATGACGTTTGACAGGCCGTATATCTTGCATCTCTGTCTTTTTTTTGTTATTATTTTATAGTGATAGTGTAAAATGAATTCCTTTAAATAGTTGTATAGCAAATTAAGATGCCTGTAAAAAAGAAATTAATAATCGATAAAATTACACTTCAAAAAACTTAGAGATTTACAAAGTGTCCCGCCCAACCAGCGGGACACTTTTTTTATATGAGCCTGCGTGTAATAAATATTATCCAGTTGTTTGAAAATTGGGCGCCAAAATGGACTGCTTGGGAAAAGGATAATGTCGGGTTGCAAGTCGGCGACAAGCAAAACAAAGTTGCAAAAGTTCTAGTAACACTCGACGTCACCAAACAAATCGTTAGCGAAGCAATCGATCAAAAGGTGGATCTCATTGTCTCGCATCATCCGCTGCTTTTCCGACCAACATCTGCAATTATCGCAAACGATCCCGTTGGTGAATTAGTCTTGCGACTTGCAGAGCACAGGATTGCCCTTTTTTCAGCTCACACTAATTTAGATTTTACGCAAGGTGGTGTCAGCTTTACGTTAGCCAAAACACTCGGATTAAAAAACATTCGATTCCTTGCACCATTAAAAAAGTCTCTGGCAAAGATTATTGTGTTCGTTCCCGAGGTGCATGTGGAACGCACGATACATGCAATGACGCAAGCAGGCGCAGGAATTATAGGCAAGTATTCGTCTTGTTCTTTCGGTGCGAAAGGAACAGGAAGTTTTTACGGTTCAACAGAATCTAATCCGTTTTTAGGAAAACGTGGAAATCTTGAGTTTGTTGGGGAGATACGGCTTGAGATGATTGCACCTCGTGCAATCATACCCGATGTCATTGCCGCTTTGAAAGCTGTTCATCCGTACGAAGAACCGGCATACGATATTTATTTTATTGAAAATGCAAACCCAAACTTCGGAATGGGCGCTCTCGGTAAATTATCAAAACTTCAGCCGCTTGGATTCTTTTTAAAGTCCTTGAAACGAACACTTGGTGTAGAAGCGTTGCGTTATACCGGCAGTTTAGCACATAAAATCCAGAACATCGCAGTTTGCGGCGGAGCTGGAAGCGAACTTTTACCTGACGCTATCGCGGCGAAAGCAGATGTTTTTGTTACTGCAGACGTTAAATATCATGCGTTTCAAAAAGCATACGAAACCATCGCTCTTATCGATGCCGGCCATTGGGAAACTGAACAGATCATTTTAAGACCCATTGCAGTTCGACTTCGATCTGCTGCCAAGGCGGCACACGAACCATTGGATGTATTCATTACAAAGCATAAAACGAACCCGATTAAAATAATATAAGTTGTTTTATCATAGAGAGGAGCAACAGTTGGAAAATAGATTACGCTCGTTGTACTTATTGCAGTTAGTTGATTCAAACCTCGACGAGCTGCAAGAAATGAAAGGCGACTTGCCGCAAATCGTAGCTGAATTATCAGAGAACGTAAAGAACAAGCTCGCAAACAAGAAAGCTCTTGAGAATATTTTAAAAGAATCAATTGCTGTTCGAGACCAAACAGATTCAGATATCCTTTCTCTTAAAGCAAAAATTGAGAAGTATAAAGCTCAACAATTCCAGGTGAAGACTAACAAGCAATATGATATATTGGCAAGAGAGATCGATCTCTCGCAAGAAAAGATCACTAAGCTTCAAAGAGATATGGAAATATTGGAAGGCAAAGCAATGCTTGCCAAAGAAGACGCAGAAAAGCTCATCCCCGAACTTGAAACACTTCAAGCAGAACTAACAAACCGAAAGAAAGAACTTGCCGCAGTTAACAAAGAGCATGAAGATGAAGAGTTAAAATTACAACACCAGCGCGAGAAGATAGTTGGGAAAATCTCTAAAGGGGATTACCAGATGTACAGCAGAATCCGCAAAGCGGAAGATGGTCGTGCAATTGTATCTGTGAAGCGGATGTCCTGCGGCGGATGTTTTAACCGTGTCACTCCGCAGCGAGTGTTGGAATTGCGGAAGAACGCTGCTATGATCGCTTGTGAGCGGTGCGGCCGTATTCTTGTATCGGATGAAATCGTTGAGAGCGCAAAAAAATTCCTATGACTATTCTCGCTTATACGGATGGAGCTTCACGCGGTAATCCTGGTGAAAGCGGTGTCGGCATAATATTGAAGGATGAACTCGGCAATGTAATAGCATCGCAATATGGTTATATCGGAAAGGCAACAAATAATATCGCCGAATATACTGCACTAGCCGCTTGCTTAAAACTAGTGCAAGCAACTAAATGCAGCCGCCTTGTGGTCCATTCTGACAGCGAATTGATGGTATGTCAATTGAATGGTCAATATAAAGTGAAGGATATAAAACTGAAGAAACAATTTCAGAAAATCCAAAATATTCTAGTAACGGCCCCTTTTCAATTTATGATTAGGCACATATCACGCGAGAAAAATCGGGAAGCAGATGATTTAGCAAACCGTGGTATAGATACGAAGAAATTATTAGTCATTTAAAATTGTTTTCTAATTGCATTCGATGCAGTTAAATAGAATTTTGTTGAGAAAGCTGGACGTTGAGTCCAGAAGCAGAAGCTGGTGCATCAGGCAGCCGCTCTATTTCATCTAAGATGAAATGGGGAGGAAAGTCCGAACACCACAGGGCAAGGTGCCTCGCGTGTCTGTTAGAAGCGGTTGAATCCGCATCTAACTTAGAAAGCGGGGGTTCTGCAGGCGACATCCTGCAGAAACGGAAAGTATCACAGAAAACACACATCCCGGTCCCTTCGCAAGAAGGAATTGAGAGAAAGGTGAAAAGGTGGTGTAAGAGACCACCGCATCGTCAGTAATGGCGATGGTCGCGCAAGCGATCCCGTTATGACCGTTGGTCATAACGGGACAAGAGAAACCCCGCTTGGTGCAAGACCATGTAGATCCCGTTCTCGGTTTGGTGAAAATCAAACGGAGGCAGAGTTGCCCGCACAAGTTCACGAAAGTGAAGACGGGATGGGTAGGTCGCCAAGAGAAATGGCTGCCTCGTTTCGCTGTTTGCCTTGGCATTCAACGGGATCAGACAGAATTCGGCTTATCGATCAACCACTTCTTGCTTCTGGATTTCAGTGCACTTGAATCCAATCGAGTGCTCAGATTTCTCACCACATTGATCAATCATTTTATTAAAGGATACCTTTGTCGCCTATTCGGGAATATCGCTGGACACTTCGCAAAGATACGAACGTAGCGCCAGAAATTACTCAGACAGCACTATCATTGTCGCAGGAATTGTCCATTTCTCCAATCCTGACCGAAATACTTGTAAGCCGGGGCATTGATACATTCGAGAAAGCACGGACATTCTTTCGACCAAGCTTGGAAGATCTACACGATCCATTTATTATGGATCAAATGGATGCCGCTGTAAAACGCATTTCAATGGCAATCTTGAACAATGAACATATAGTTGTTTTTGGTGACTATGATGTTGATGGGACTGATAGCACTGCAATGTTATGGAAATTTCTGAAAGACGCTGGCGCGAACGTCAGCTATTTCATTCCAGACAGAATCAAAGATGGTTATGGCATTTCGATAGCAGGCATCGATCACGTACACGATGCAGGAACTACGCTTCTAATTGCTGTCGATTGTGGCATTACAGCAGTTCAGCAAATTGAATATGCTCGCTCAAATAGCATTGATGTAATCATCTGCGATCATCATGAACCTGGGAATGAAATTCCTAAAGCTGCCGCTGTACTTGACGCCCTGAAATCATCATGTTCTTATCCATTTAAATATCTTTGCGGGTGTGGAGTCGCATTTAAATTGATTCAAGCGCTTGCTGCGTCTGAGCCAATTCAAAGCAAGCTTGGCGAAGATGCACCGAAACGCCTGCTCGACTATCTACAATACGTAACGCTGGCAACTACTGCAGACATCGTTCCGCTTGTCAATGAAAACCGAGTAATGGTTAAATTGGGATTGGAGCTTATTAACTCCATTCCAGTACCGGGAATCCAAGCACTTATCGAAACCTCGGGTTTATCACTTGGAAGAATTTCTTCAGGTCAGATTGTTTTCGTACTTGCACCGCGTATTAATGCAGTTGGAAGATTAGGAGATGCAAACCGAGCAGTTGAAATGCTTGCCAGTGATTCTTACGATCGTGCAGTTCAGATTGCCCGTGTTATGGAAAACGAAAACTTTGAGCGGCGTAAGATCGACGAGGAAACTTTTCTTCAAGCACAGGAAATTGTAGAAAAATATCTTGAAGCAGACAATGACAGCGCCATCGTTCTGCATCAGGAAGCTTGGCACCCCGGTGTTATCGGTATTGTCGCATCGAGACTGGTAGAACGGTATTATCGCCCCACTATTATGATGACAACGGTTGACGGCGTTGCCAAAGGTTCTGCCCGCAGTATCTCCGGCTTTAACATTCACGAAGCACTGAAGCGGTGCGAAGACAAATTAATACAATTTGGCGGGCACAAATATGCCGCTGGCCTGACAGTAGAATTAGATAAGGTCGATGAATTCCGCGAAGCATTTAAGCAAGTTGCCGCTGAACTTCTTACGGAAGATTTGCTTACACCAGAAATAAAGATTGATGCAGAAGTACAGCTTTCCGATCTAACACCAAAATTTATTCGAGTGTTAAGTCAGTTCGCGCCATTCGGACCAGAGAACATGCGGCCTGTATTTGCAGCGCACAACGTGGAAGTTATTGGACAACCACGTATTGTTGGAAAGAACCATCTCCGTTTTAAGGTACGCAGCAACACGTACATTGTTGATGCCATCGGATTTAATCTCGGACATTTGCTCAGCCGTGTTCAAAGCGGCAGTAAGGTTGATGTGGCATTCTCGTTGGATGAAGGTGAATACGCCGGCGAAGCTGTGCCGCAATTAAAAATTCGAGATGTGAAGTGAGCCTATGAGTGATAAAACACTTGAGCCCGAATATTTCACCAATCATTTTAGACGTTCAACTACATATCTGCTCAAAAGCGCAGATGTTCCATAACTCTCAACTTTTAAGGAGAGGATAAATGTCCGGTCATAGTAAGTGGTCAACAATAAAGCGGAAGAAAGCAGTTACCGACGCGCGACGCGGCAAAATCTTCACGCAAGTCATCAAGGAAATAACTGTCGCCGCAAAACTTGGCGGCGGTGATTCAAATAGTAATGCGCGGCTACGATTCGCGATTGAGAAAGCGAAAGCAAGCAATATGCCTGCCGATAACATTAAGCGCGCCATACAAAAGGGAACTGGTGAATTGCCCGGTGTCAATTATGAAGACGTGGTGTACGAAGTCTATGGACCGGGCGGTGTCGCTATTATTATCGAAACCGTGACAGACAATAAAAACCGCACAATCTCGGACATTCGTCATATACTTGAAAGAAACCATGGCAAGATTGCAATGGCCGGATCTGTGGCTTTCCAATTTCATAAGAAAGGCATCATACTTGTACTAAAGTCCGTTATACAGGAAGACGATTTGCTCTCCATCATTCTTGATGCTGGAGCCGAAGACATGAAAATTGAAGGCGAAGAGTACAGCATTATTTGCGCACCTGAAAATTTTGAGAAGGTGAAACAAGCCCTCATAACAAAAAATATTAAGATCGAATCCGCTGAAATTCTTCTCGTCGCCGACAATACAGTAAAAGTGGAAGGAAAAGATGCGGAAAACTTACTGAAGCTATTAGAAGTACTTGAAGACTATGACGATGTGCAAAAAGTACATGCCAATTTCGATATTGACGATAAGGAATTAGCACGAATAGGAACTGGAAATTAATTGATTGTTATTTAGTGAATTGGTGATGAGAAATCTCTATCTTATATAAATGATGAATTACAGATCACTTAGTCATCAATTATTATGATAATTCTTGGTGTTGATCCTGGGACTCTCATTACAGGCTTTGGCGTTATAGAAGTAGAACGGGGAAAGTATTCCGTACTCACTTATAATGTTGTAAAAAATTCCGGCAATGACTCCATGCCAATCCGCTTGAAACGAATTTACGATCGACTATGTGAAATCATCAACAATTATCATCCGGATGAGTTTGCTATCGAAACTGCATTCTATGGAAAGAATGCACAATCGGCTTTAAAGATTGGCCATTCACGCGGCGTATCAATATTGGCGGCAGTGAATTATGAAATTCCGACCACTGAATATTCTCCACGTGAAGTCAAGAAAGCCGTTACCGGCAACGGTGCTGCTTCAAAACAGCAAGTGCAGTTCATGGTGCAGACACATCTGAAGCTTCGCGAAACACCAAAATATTTTGATGTCTCAGACGCGCTCGCAGTCGCTTTATGCCATTCGTTCCGAATAACGGGCGGCAAAGCGACATCCAAACGCACACGGAGGATTGCTTCGAATACACATCGAAGCTGGTCGGATTTCATTCATTCGCATCCAGAACGAGTTGTGGGGAAAAAATGATCGCATCTCTTACGGGTATCCTTAAATATAAAAGTCCCACGGAAATTCTTATTGATGTACACGGCGTCGGTTACAACGTTAGTATTCCACTTTCTACATATGAAAAGCTTGGAGAAATAGGTTCATCAATTTCCCTGCTAACATATTTCCACGTGCGCGAAGATGCCATGCAGTTGTTTGGATTTTTTTCAGATGAAGAACGACGACTCTTCAAACTTCTAATTTCGGTGTCGGGCATAGGACCTAAGATTGCACAGAGCGTTCTTTCTGGAATGAATGTTGAAGAGCTCAAATCATATCTTATCAGTGGAAACGTCATTGCTCTAACGGCTATTCCCGGCGTTGGTAAAAAAACAGCCGAACGTTTGATCTTAGAATTGCGCGATAAAATCGGCAAAACGATTGCTGATGCCGAACCTCTCTCAACCCAAGGTATGGAATCTGCCGCAATGCGCACGGAAGCACTTCAAGCGCTCACATCGTTGGGATACAATCTGCAAATCGCTGAAAAATCTATTCGGCTTGTTTTGAAAGAAGCTGAGGGTTCGAATATTTCCCTTGAAGAACTCATCAAACGAGCGCTTCGTCACACGAACGTTCGATAAATCGACCTTAATATTCTGCTAAATGTTTTTCAAGTGTTGTATTGCAATTCTCTGCGGTTCTTGGTAATATTCCATAAATGAGACAGTCCAATTTGACAAAACCCGAACGATTGGATCAAGAAATTGATCTTGATCAAACATTGCGCCCGTCTGCACTTACAGATTTTGTCGGACAGGATAAAATTGTAGAGAATCTGAAAGTATTCATTACGGCGGCGAGGCAGCGTAATGAACCGCTCGATCATGTTTTATTGACCGGTCCTCCCGGACTTGGGAAAACAACGCTTGCCCACATCGTTGCGCACGAAATGGGTACTGGTATTAAAATGACCTCTGGTCCGGCGTTAGAAAAACCAGGCGACCTTGCGGGCATTCTTACTTCACTCGAGAAATCTGAAGTACTCTTCATCGACGAAATCCACCGCGTGCCTGCAAGAATAGAAGAATATTTATACTCCGCGATGGAAGATTTTCGAGTTGATATTGTGATAGACAGTGGACCTGGAGCAAAAACAATTCAACTTGGCCTTCAGCCATTTACTTTGGTTGGAGCTACAACACGTGCTGGATTGCTAAGTTCACCCTTGCGATCTCGATTTGGTATCACCAATCGTTTAGATTATTATTCATATGACCAATTAGACTGCATAATTCGGCGTTCGGCAGGTATTTTATCGATAACGGCAGAATCAGAAGCAACTATAGAAATTGCCAAACGTTCGCGAGGAACGCCGCGTATTGCCAATCGTCTATTGAAACGGTGCCGCGATTTTGCACAGGCAGATGCACGGCTGGCGCATTTCGATGGAATCATCACGAAAGAGGTTGCTGAGTTTTCACTGAAGGCTTTGGAAGTGGACGAGTACGGATTTGACGAAATGGATAAACGCATTCTATCCGCTATCATTAAAAAATATAATGGCGGGCCAGTCGGAGTCAGCACACTTGCAGTTGCCGTTGGCGAAGAATCAGGAACACTGGAAGAAGTATATGAACCGTATCTTATTCAAGAGGGTTTTTTGAAACGGACTTCTCGCGGCCGCGAGGCAACCGCACTCGCCTATAAGCATTTCGGCGTTCCGATGAAACGAGAATCAATACAGCAATCACAGATTGAATTTGACAGCTAACGTCGGAAATACAGGAAGAATAATATGATGAAGCATAAGCGAAATTTTCCTTGGCTGCTGATCTTCACCTGTTGTATGATTAATTTCGCTGAATGGAAATTCGTTTATTCCCAAAACGCACCATCAGACGGAGTGTCATTTCAAGCAATAACATTTATTGATGCGAACAAAGTTATTGCCGTTGGCGATAGCGGAACTATTGCGCTTTCTACCGATATGGGCAAAACGTGGTCGATGCGGCGCAACGTCAACCACATAACGACTCCCTTGAATGGAGTAGCATTTGCAAATGCTGCGCGTGGTTTTGTCGTAGGAACAAATGGCGTCCTTCTAATGACAACAAATGGCGGAGGAACATCTTGGGACAAACAACTCATCAACTCTACGGCAACGTTGCATTCAATCTCTTTCAGCAATGAGATGACCGGCACTATTGTCGGCGATAATGGCATGATATATCATTCTCTCGATGGCGGATATGATTGGTTCATGCAAACAAGTGGCGTTCGTCTCAATCTAAACAGTGTAGTTATCATGGACAACAAAACTGGAATCGCTGTCGGCGACCATGGTACAATTCTTCGCACAACAGATGATGGAAATACTTGGACTAACCTTTCTTCTTCATTCATTCCTTATAATTTTTATTCCGTTTCTTTTAACGGATTGAATAACGGAATTATAGTCGGTGAGAATGGAACTATACTCCATACGACGAATGGAGGCTTAAGTTGGACTTTAGAACCAAGCGGCGTCATGCAGACACTTTTTTGTTCTGCCTTTCCCTCCTCAAATTTTTCTATTGCTGCAGGTGCTTCTGCCACAATTCTTACGTCAATAAGAGGAATAAATTGGCTGAAACAATCGAACATAACGCGTAACACAATTATTGCGACAGCGTTTGCTGATGCGAAGGTTGGCATTGCAGTTGGGGCTCAACAAACTATTATTCGAACGACGGACGGCGCAATCACTTGGAATACTGTGATACCTGCGTTGGAAAAACCGGTTCCACTGCCGGCGATAACTGCGTTACCAGAGAGATTTCTGAAAAAGAATATTGCTACCGCCGTGGGAACGAATGGTCTAATTCTCCAATCCAAGGATTTCGGTGCATCATGGGCGAAAATAGTCGGCACAAGCGAGAACACACTCATATCAATCTCTGCTGTAGACCAAACGAATGCTACGGCTGTTGGGAACGGCGGTATTATTCTCCACACGAGCGACGCTGGAGCAACTTGGATAACTCAATTGAGTACAACCACCAGGCCATTATTCCGGTCATGCTTCACAAGCATTGACAATGGAATAGCAGTTGGCGATTTAGGCATTATGCTGAAAACATCGAACGGCGGGACAACCTGGATCAAACAGCCATCGGGTACGGTCAATCATCTGCGCGATATTGCATTCATCGACAATAAAACCGGTATTTCTGTCGGAGCAATGGGAACAATTATAGGTACTATCGATGGCGGAATGACATGGACATTGCAGGAAAGTGGAACAACAAGCTGGCTAAATTCTGCAGTGCTTCTTTCTAAAACCACATTCATCGCCGTTGGTGCAGACGGAATAATTTTACGATCCACAGACAAAGGCAAAATATGGATATCACAAGTAAGCGGAACTACAAAGGAATTGTTAAACGCTTTCTGCATCGATTCAAATAATGTATTTGTTGTTGGAACAGAGGGAACAATATTACACACTCTAGATGGCGGGATAAAGTGGACTGAGATTAGAAGTCAATCTACCAACGACTTGCGTTCAATTCAATTCTTCGATGAAAAACAAGGTATCATTGTCGGAGCTGGAGGAATAATTCTGAGGACAACAAACGGCGGGACATCTTGGACAAAAGTGGAAACAGATTTCCCGTTATCACTTTTTAGTTTAACAATCAATTAAAACCTAAGTACCGTTCATTCTCTATTTTCCATAATATTTTTTCAAGACTTTTAGTACTGTTTCCATATCTTTAGGCATTTGTGCTTCTATTAACATCTTCTTGCCTGTCGTTGGATGAATGAAGGAAAGAGAAAAAGCATGAAGAGCTGACCGCGCCAGAAGCGGTTTCTCTTCCCCACTCGGCTTATAATTTCGTTTTACGCTCGAAAGAAAAAACCAACCGCTATTACTATACAAAGGATCAGCCAGAATCGGCAATCCGACAGCACTTAAGTGAACACGAATTTGGTGCGTGCGCCCTGTGTGTGGTTTTGCCTCGACAAACGCGTAGCCATTAAATTTTTCAATTATTTTATAATCTGTTATCGCTTCTTTTCCATTTTTCCTATCAATTTTCATTTTTCTAACGCCGTGTTCATTCTCTGTTATTGGCAAATTGATGCAGCCACTATCAGCGTTCGGCGATCCGGTAACAATTGCCCGATATATTTTTTCCACCTGTCGCTTTTCAAAAGCCGTATTGAGAAGTGCATGTGCCTCAGCGGACTTGGCAAAGAGCACAACACCGCTTGTCTCTCTATCAATTCTGTGCACAATAAAAATATTTCCGAGCGTTTCCTTTAATAACTCATACAGATTAATCAATTTCCTGTCGAACCGATCCGGTAGTACTAATAATCCGGCAGGCTTATTGATAACAATAATGGTATCGTCTTCTAGAAGGATACCACCACGATTCTTCTTGAGAATATTTTCAAGCTTCCATCGCATAACGATTTATTTTCAATGTAGAACCGCATTTGTTGAAAAACAAGCGATTGAAGAAATTGATTGTCAATAGAAATTGATTTACATTCGTTCAAATATTTGTTGGGAAAGAGCAGGAATAGGACTATGGATAAAGATCTCCAATCAATTCAGGAAGCACGCGATCTCCTCGCCCGCGCCAAAGAAGCACAACTTGCGTTTAAGAGTTTCACACAGGAAAAAGTCGACAAGATTGTCAAAGCAATGGCTGACGCAGGTTTCAGTGCAGCGGAAAAACTTGCAAAGATGGCGGTAGAGGAAACCGGCTTCGGTAAAGCGGCAGATAAAAAACTTAAGAATGAATTCGCAACAAGGCGAGTATGGGAATCGATCAAAGACCTAAAGACCGTTGGCGTTATTAATGATGATAAAGAGAAACGCATAATTGAAATCGGAGAACCGATGGGCGTGATTGCAGCGCTTATTCCTTCCACTAATCCAACCTCCACGATGATGTTCAAATCCATCATCGCACTCAAAGGGCGCAATGCCATTGTTGCAAGTCCGCATCCAAAATCAGTTAACTGCACACTCGAAGCTGCACGCATTATCACACAAGCTGCTGAATCAGCAGGCGCTCCAAAAGGATTGATAAATTGCATGTCAATTCCGACAAACGAAGGCACCAGCGAATTAATGAAACACAAACTCACGGCAATTATTCTCGCTACTGGTTCAGATGCGATGGTAAAGGCAGCATATAGTGCGGGCAAACCGGCATACGGTGTTGGACCTGGAAATGTACCATCATTCATAGAACGCACTGCAAATGTGAAGAAAGCCGTTGCCGATATCATCTTCGGAAAATCATTCGATTGGGGCGTGCTTTGTTCTACCGAATCCGCAGTTATTCTCGATGCGCCAATTAAGAAATTAGCGATTGAAGAATTCAAACGGCGCGGAGCTTACTTTGCTTCCCCGGAAGAAAAAGAACGATTATCAAGATTGATGTTTGATCCGCGCGGTACGTTAAATTCGGATGTCGTTGGCAAATCTCCAAAGTTTATTGCGGAAAAAGCCGGCTTTGATGTTCCGCATGACACAACTTGTATTATCGCAGAAATACCTGCGGTCGGCAAAGAGTATCCACTGTCGCGTGAGAAACTTTCACCTGTACTTTCGATGTTCACCGTAGACGGTTGGTTGGAAGGATGTCATCGCTGCATTGAAATTCTGGAATTCGGCGGCATAGGCCATTCGATGGTGATTCACTCCAGCGATTCAGAAGTTATCTTAAAATTTGGATTAGAAAAACCGGCATTTAGAATTCTCGTAAACACCACATCTTCGCTCGGCGCGATCGGTTATACAAACGAATTAATGCCGTCTCTCACGCTTGGTCCCGGCACTTGGGGCGGATCTATCGTTTCTGAAAATGTTTCTGCAAAGCATTTGATAAACATAAAGCGGCTGACATTTGAAACTCGTCCAGTCAATCAGCCGGAAAAATTTGGTGGACAACCCGCAGAAGAATTACACAAAGCACCTGCGCCTTTAAAAGTATCTCAACATGCTCCCACTTCTGGACCTGCAGCTAAATCGTGGATGGATGAAATTGACGAACGTATTAGATTGAAGGCTGGAAATGTTTTGGCTGAACCGAAAGCATCAACCAATATTCAGCAACCAATAGATGTAAAACCGCAGCAGAAGATAGAATCTAAACCTTCAAAACCTTCTGAGTCAAAATTCGGAACGGGCATTAGCGAAGCTGAGGTTGAAAAGATTATGATGGAGTTCGAGAAACGTTGACTGGAGATTAAAGATTACTAATAGAAATCTTTCATTTTTCATTTATCATTTTTAATAATCATTGAAACCACTCCCCCGCTCTTTCTATCTTCGACCGACACTTCAAGTTGCCAGTGACCTTCTTGGCAAACACATCGTTAGGAAAGTGGGCAATAAATTACTGATTGGAAAAATTGTTGAAGTTGAGGCTTACTGCAAAGGAGATCCGGCATCTCATGCATTTCACGGAAGAACAAAGCGTAACGACGTAATGTTTGGGGAAGGCGGGCATTTATATGTCTATTTCACTTATGGTATGCATTTTTGTGCTAATGTAGTGACAGGAAAAGAAGGTATTGGAGAAGCGGTACTAATTCGTGCCGTAGAACCTTTAGTTGGAATTGAAGAGATGACAAAGAACCGCTTTCCTAATCTTTGCGCCGAGGGCGCATACGCCCGCCTGCCAAAGTGCAACGGCGGGCAGGCCTCTGGCGTAAAATCTTTCAATCTCAAAATCTTAATTAATCTCACCAACGGACCAGCAAAGTTTTGTCAAGCATTTAGCATTGTGCGCAAAGAAAATGGGACAGACTTACTCGATAGCGAAATCTGTATCACCGATGGTGAAACCATTCTTTCAAATCTCATTAAGCGTTCTTCGCGAATTGGAATTCAACAAGGTGTAGAAAAGAAGTGGAGATTTTTTATTGCGGAAAATCCGTGGGTTTCAAGAAAATAAAATCCTTACACTTAAGTTGGGAGGGAGTTATACTCCCGACCAACGAACTACTTTGAGTGTTTAGTTCGGGAGAACATCTCCCTCACAGCGAGGCTTTTACATAGTCTTTTGCGTCCTGACCGATATTATTGAATGTCAGGAATCCCGCTTTGCCTGCCCGCAGCGGGCGGGCGGGACTGACATCACTAATCAACATCTCCCTTACAACCTCTCCGAACGCTTGAAGCGGTCGGAGAGGTCACAATTCCTTCTTCAAATACTCGCCCGTGTACGATCGTTGATTCATCGCCACTTCTTCCGGTGTTCCTTCAGCAACAATCTCACCCCCTTCATCTCCGCCATTGGGTCCTAAATCAATAACCCAGTCCGCGGTTTTGATGACATCGAGATTGTGTTCGATAACGATGACAGTGTTTCCTTTATCAACCAATCTGTTCAACACGAGAAGCAACATACGAATATCTTCAAAATGCAAACCCGTTGTCGGTTCATCGAGAATGTATAATGTTTTACCGGTACCGATTTTCGAAAGTTCAGTTGAGAGCTTCACACGCTGCGCTTCGCCGCCGGAAAGTGTCGTAGCTTGCTGACCCAAACGGATGTAACCCATTCCGACATCATGCAGCGTTTGCAAATGCCGATGAATACGCGGCAGCTCGCTGAACTGTTCCATCGCTTCATCAACTGTCATATTCAACACATCGGCAATCGATTTTCCTTTGTAGTGCACTTCAAGCGTTTCGCGGTTGTATCTTTTGCCGTTGCAAACATCGCAATGCACATAAACATCCGGCAAAAAATTCATTTCAATTTTTCTAACTCCATCTCCTTCGCAATTCTCGCAACGCCCGCCTTTAACATTGAAGCTGAAGCGTCCAGCTTTGTAACCGCGAATCTGTGCCTCGGGCAATTGCGTGAATAAATCCCGTATAAGCGTAAATAGTCCTGTGTAAGTTGCAGGATTTGATCGCGGCGTTCTGCCGATAGGCGATTGGTCTATATCTATGACTTTATCAATGTGCTGCAATCCATCTATAGATTTATAAGGAAGCGAAACAAGTTTCGTCTTGTAAAACTTACGCGAAAGAATCGGATAAAGAGTTTCATTGATAAGAGTAGATTTACCAGAACCACTCACGCCGGTAATACATACGAATTTTGCAAGCGGTATTTGCAGAGAAATATTCTTTAGATTGTTGCCCGATGCTCCTTTTATGAGGAGAAACTTTCCATTCCCCCGCCGTCGTTTTTTAGGAATTTCGATCTTGTGTTCACCACGAAGATATGCAGCAGTTAAAGATTGCGGATGAGGAATTGGGGATTGGGGATTAGTAATTTGCGATGTGGAACTCGACTTTAAATTCTTTTTTCTTATCCCATTTTTCATTTTTAATTGATTCGGCGTTCCAGTCACCACAACATACCCGCCATGTTCACCTGCACGCGGCCCCAGGTCAACAACATAATCAGCGCTTTCAATCATCTCTTTGTCATGTTCGACGACGATGACAGTGTTGCCGAGATTACGGAGTGATTTGAGAGAATCAATCAGCTTGATATTATCGCGCTGATGCAAGCCAATGCTCGGCTCATCTAAAATGTAAAGCACGCCGACGAGCTGCGTCCCAATTTGCGTCGCAAGACGAATACGCTGACCTTCACCGCCAGCGAGTGTCCGCGCAACACGATTGAGCGTAAGATAACTCAGACCAACATTCAACAGAAATTCTAATCGTTGGCGTATTTCTTTCAATACTTGATGAGCAATTTCTTCATCGCGTGAACTGAGCGCAAGGTTATCAAAGAATTGTTTGGCTTGTGAGATGGAGAGACTCACCACATCGTGAATATTAGTTTGCTTGCCTGTTTTTGAATCTTCTAACCGGATAGAAAGACTTTCCTTGCGCAACCGGCCACCTTTGCATACCTCGCAAGGATTTGTTGCCATAAATGATTCCACCCAATCGCGCACTTGATTAGAAGATGTGTCTTCGTACCAGCGATCTAACATCTTGAGAAGACCTTCGAAGCGGTGTTTGTAGATTTGCACGCGTCCGGTTTTATCGTGCGTGTATTCAATTTCCAATTTCTCGCCGTGCGATCCATAGAATAGAACATCGCGCGCTTCAGTGGAAATATTTTTTATAGGCGTATCGAAATCGAAATTATATTTCTTTGCCACAGCGTTAATCTGACTGAACATCCAAGTCTGACGCGGCTTGCCCATCGGAGCAAGTCCTTCTTGATTGATAGATAGATCTTCATTGGGAATAATTAATTTCATATCGAACGAACGCAGTTCGCCAAGTCCTTCACACTTTGGGCAATATCCTGCGGGCGTGTTGAATGAAAACGAGCTCGGCGCCGGTTCTTCATAACTGATTCCGCATTCATGGCATGAAGATTTTTGACTGAACAGCTGGTCCTTTTCGCCATCATTGACAATCAGAACTCCTTCGCCATAACGCAGTGCCATCTCGACTGAATCGGCAATGCGCGAACGCATTTCCTTTTTTAATACAATTCTGTCAACGACAATTTCAATCGTATGAATTTTATAGCGGTCGACTTTCATTCCTTTTTCAATTTGTCGTACTTCGTCATCAATCCGAACGCGGAGAAATCCATCTTTAATAATGCGCTCGAATAATTCCCGATAATGCCCCTTGCGACCTTTAACGATAGGCGCTAGAATCTGTAGCTTCGAACCATTCGGATAATTAAGAATAGTTTCAATGATTTGGTCAACCGATTGTCGCTGGACTTTGCGGCCGCAGTTATAGCAGAATTGCGTCCCGACACGTGCGAAGAGTAGACGAAGGTAATCGTAGATTTCTGTAACAGTGCCAACGGTCGAGCGAGGATTGGTGCTGATTGTTCTTTGTTCAATAGAGATGGACGGACTCAGCCCCTCGATGAGATCAACATCGGGACGTTCCATTACGTCAAGAAATTGGCGCGCGTATGCAGAAAGACTTTCAACATATCGCCGTTGTCCCTCGGCATAGATTGTATCGAACGCTAAGCTCGATTTCCCCGATCCGGAAAGGCCTGTGATAACAGTCAATGAATCGCGAGGAATATCAACATCGATATTCTTTAAATTGTGGACGCGTGCACCGCGAACTATGATTTTGTCTTCAGCCAAGATATAATAAATAAGGATTGGGGATTAATATGATTTGTTGATTTTCAGACAAACAGACATATAAAAATCTCATTTACTCACATACTCACAGACTCTATGACTTCACTCAATTCATTCTTTTTCGCTTATTTAAATATTCAAACAGAGCCTTGTCGAAAGGAGTGCTCGTATCCAACAGAACATAGTCAATGCTATTGTCGCGACATTGCCGCTTGTAGAAATCGAGAAACTCTTGCATCGACTGTTGATACGCTTTCTGAATGTGCCACGGTTGTGTCATTAATTCTTCCTGAGTCTCTAAGTCCTTGAAGATTGCATCTCCGTCAAACGCAAACGATCTCTCCAGCGGATCCAATATTTGCATCACGACAACTTCATGTCCTTTGTGTCGAAAATGTTTTAATGCTGTCATCACTGATTCCGGTGTATCAAATAGATCACTTAAGACGATAACGAGTCCGCGCCGCTTAATTTGTTCAGCAATAAGATTTAACGATGCCGACGTTCCAGTTTTATTTTCCGGTTGAGCCGATTCTAATTCTTTCAGAATTTCTTTTAGATACGAGCGTGTGGCACGCGGAGGCAATGAAACGCGAACCCCTTCATCAAATAATGTCAAGCCCACTGCATCGCGTTGTTCTATCATTAAAAATGATAAAGCAGCAGCAACATACGAGGCATATTCAAACTTTTTTAGATTCCCCTTTGATGCATAATCCATCGATCGGCTCACATCAACGATCAGATATGATTTAAGATTTGTCTCTTCCTCAAATTGTTTAATGTAGAAACGGTCGGTTTTTCCGTACGCCTTCCAATCGATGTGTTTGATTTCATCACCCGGCATATATTGGCGATGTTCGGTGAATTCAACACTGAAGCCGTGATACGGACTTTTATGCAATCCAGTGATAAATCCTTCCACCACTAAACGCGCACGCAATTCCATATTCGCAAGCTGGGCAACAACGGCGGGCTGGAGATATTTTAATGATTCGTTCAAAACAGTTTTCAGTTCTCGGCAACCATTTTTTCAATGGATATAAGCTCTGACTAACCTAACTCCTCAATTGCTCAACTACTTTACGCCAAAGGTGCATCCCCGCCCGTCCAACAGGCGGGCACCTATGACGGAAAAGACTCTTTTACTTCTTCTTCACCTTCTTTACCGGTTTCGTTTCTTCTTGCGCTATCTGTGTTTGCGCTTTCAAAATTTCTGCCGGATCTTTTCCGAGATTATTTAGTTCAAACTTGACTGATTCTACCAGCCGGTTTGTAGGATATTTTTTAAGAAAGTCTTCATAAGCGATCCGTGCTGAATCGATATTCTTTAATTCATTGTTGTAAACGAATCCTATGAGAAACGATGCATGAGACGCAGTAGCATGATTCGGATATTTTTCTACAAGGAAGCGAAATGTCTGAATTGCTTGATGATATGAACGTTTATAATTCTGATAAATTATTCCGATAGCATAAACTGCTTCCGGTGTACGAGCGCTGTCAGGATAAACTTTGACCAATTCTTGATACGAAGCTATCGCCGCGTCATATTGTTCTGCTTTCTGTGCGTCTACACCTTGATTGAACAACTCTTCCGCGCTGGGTTTGGAACAACCTATGAGAGTGAGGACAAGGAATATTGAAATTAAATAAGACCTCATTGCAGAATCCTTTCTTCTAAGGTACGGAGAATAACTTATATCAATCTGTTCTAAGCATTCAATAATTAATTTCATCAGATAACTGAACACTGACGATTAATAGCTATTTTTAAAAGTATTAAAACATCTCTGGAGAATCAACGAATGGTATTCTTTTCAAGAATAGCGCAAAAGAAACCATCAGTTCCATTAATATGAGGAAAAAGTTTAAAGAATGTTCCTGCTGTAATCAATTCATTATGCCATTTTTCTAATAATCTATTTGCCTCGACCAAACTAAAATCAGGATGTCGCACTATAAATTCTTCCACTACATCTTCATTCTCTTGACTTAGTAATGTGCACGTCGCATACGCTATTCTTCCCCCTGGTTTCACAAGCGGTGCAGAGGAACAGAGAATAGATTTTTGCTTATCCGACACTTCATTAACTGTCTGTTCCGTAACCATCCATTTCATTCCGGGATTACGGCGAATAGTGCCAAGTCCGCTGCAAGGCGCATCTACAAAAACTATGTCAAAGAAGTTGGAAAATTGTTTAGCCAAATCTTCAATTGCCTGAATTTCTTGGACACGAATATTCTGCGCTCCGGCACGCTTTATACGTTTGCGTAATTCCTCAAGACGGTAACTATTGATATCTGTAGCAAAGATTTCTCCACGATTCTTCATCAGTGCGGCAAACTCCAGCGTCTTACCTCCGGCGCCCGCGCATACGTCGAGTAATTTCGCATTCGGTTTCGGATCGATGAGAAATGGCAGTAACTGACTTCCCTCATCTTGCACTTCAAACCAGCCATCTTGGAATATTGGAAGAGAAAATACATTTATGCGTTTTGAAAGATTCAAACCAAATGGTGACAATGCCGTGCTGGTTGTCTCAATTCCCTGCTTGTTCAATTCGGCCTGACATTGTTCAACAGTCGTCTTCAATGTATTAACACGCAATGTGATTGGGGCTTGTTCATTAAGACTTGCACATATATTTTCAGCTTCACTCTCATCGTACTGCTCAAATAATTTCTGCACCATCCAATCCGGGAAGGAATGCTCAATTCCTATTCGTACAACAGCAGATTCGGACGGAATTGTTACCGGTTTCGTAAATATATTTAAAACATGTGCCATCTTTTCTGCAAGCTGTGTGCTCTTGAGTTTTGATGAGACATCCTCTGGAGCTACATTCTGTATCTTTCCCTGCAAAGATAAATATGCAACAACGAGAAAAAGAGTTTTATCTTCTTCAAGTAATGCCTCGTTCAATTCAGTCATTGTTGAAGCTACCATTAGTTCGCATTTCCGCAAATGGCGCAAAGTACCGTACATCGTCTCTGCAATAAACTTCCTGTCATGAGAACCGAGATACTTGTGCGACCGAAAAAATGTATCTATGAGTGCGTCTGCGGGTTTCTTTGAATTCAGAACAATACCGAGCAATTCCTGTGCATGCCCGATAAGTGATGTCATTTGCATAGTTTTTCCAGCCAACCCGATTTTTCTGCGTAACCCATTTGTATTATTATCTTCATTTCACTTATAAGATACATCTTTTTGTCAATGGATGCGTGCTTCTTTAGACATTAAGTCATAAAGAAGATTTGTTTGATTTGCTTATTGTTAACCACAAGATCAAATTCATCTAGGGGTATAAAAAATCCTTCCCCAGTAACAATCTGAAGAAGGATATAAAATATTGAGTCCAGTCTAAATAATTATTTCGATTTCAATTCACCGGGCTTTTTCAGTGCATTATTTTTTTACGCTGTCGACTTTCGCTTTTTCATTTGTTTTTGTTTCTTCCGCTTTCACTTTCGCCTTTGCTTTTACTCCTTCCGCCTTCACTTTCACCTTTGTTTTTACCCCTTCCGTTTTCACTTCAGTTGTATCTTTTGCGGTTGTCACTTTTGCCTCCGTCTTGATCCCTTCCTCTTTCACTTTTGACTTTGTTTTTACTTTTTCTATTTTTGTTTTAAGCGTATCTTTTACTGTTGACGCCCGCATTTGTGTGAAAACTAATCCCGCAACAAAGAAACAGAGACTGAATAACACGAGTATTCTTTTCATTTTATTTCTCCTTTGTTGTTGATAGATAGAATTATTTGAATTACTACGTGAATGTTGTAATTATTTTATCAAAACTCAATTAGTATTATATAAGTACCTTGAAAATGTCCAATAAATAGAAATATTTATATTACAACCTCTGGTTTTGTCTTTGCCACGAACTCAATCATCCCGCGGTTATCTGTTCCAATCTCGACTGTATCTCCATCCGCAACGCTGCCAGTAAGAAGTTTTTCTGATAAAGTATTGATAACATATTTTTGGATAATTCGCTTCAACGGACGCGCACCAAAGCTTGGATCGTACCCGATTGTGGCAAGCCGCTCTTTCGCATCAGCAGTAAATTCTAATTTGATGTTCTTATCTGCAACCAACTTCTGTACTTGTTTCAATTGCAACTCGACAATTTTCTTTAACTCCGTCATTGTCAATGGTTTGAAAAGAATCACCTCGTCAATGCGGTTGAGAAACTCCGGCCGCACTGACTGTTTGAGCATTTCAAAAAGCTGTACGCGCAGCTCACCCATCAAGTCGTCGCGATTTTCTTCTGTCAACGTATCCATCTTCTCTTGAATGAGTTGAGAGCCAAGATTCGATGTCATAATGACTATTGTGTTTTTGAAATTCACAGTTCGTCCTTTGCTATCCGTCAATCTGCCTTCATCCAGTAATTGCAGAAGAACATTGAATACTTCCGGATGAGCTTTTTCAATCTCGTCGAGAAGGACAACTGAGTATGGTTTTCTCCGTACTGCTTCCGTCAACTGGCCGCCTTCTTCATAACCAACATAACCTGGCGGTGCGCCAATCAGCCGCGACACCGAAAACTTTTCCATATATTCTGTCATATCGATTCGCACAACAGCATTTTCATCATTGAAAAGAAATTCGGCAAGTGCTTTCGCTAATTCTGTTTTCCCGACACCGGTGCTGCCGAGGAAGATAAACGAACCTATCGGTTTCCTCTCATCCTGCAATCCTGCGCGGCTTCTTCGGATTGCATCCGCTACAGCTTTTACAGCATCTTCCTGATCGATCAACCGCTCGTGTATGCGATCTTCTAAATGTAAGAGCTTCGTCCGATCGCTTTCTAACATACGTTGCACAGGAATACCAGTCCACTTTGCTACAATTTCTGCAATGTCTTCCGCATCGACTTCTTCCTTCAGCATTTTCTGGTGCTTTTGCACTTCGTTCAGTTTAAGCGATGCTTCCTTCAATTGCTTTTCTAATCCCGCAATAACACCGTAACGCAGTTCTGCCACACGGCCAAGATTGCTTTGCCGCTCTTGCTGTTCTGCTTCCTTTTTGGCGTTGTCAATATCTTCCTTCATTTTTCGAATAGACTGGATCAGTCCCTTTTCCAACTGCCAGTGCGCCTTCAACTCAGAGCGAGTTTGATTCAAATCGGCAAGTTCGTGCTTGATTTCTCCAAGGCGAGAATTCGAGTCGGAGTCTTTCTCGCGTTTCACTGCTTCACGTTCAATTTCTAATTGTTTTATTCGGCGTTCAACGTTATCCAATTCTTCCGGCATCGAATCGATTTCCATGCGAAGTTTCGCTGCCGCCTCATCCACTAGATCAATTGCTTTGTCGGGTAAGAAACGATCCGATATATAACGATGGCTTAACTGTGCCGCCGCAACAATTGCACCGTCCGTAATGCGTACACCGTGATGCACTTCGTATCGCTCTTTCAATCCGCGCAAAATAGAAATTGTATCTTCCACTGTTGATTCTTCCACAAGCACTGGTTGGAATCGCCGTTCCAATGCGGGATCTTTCTCAATATATTTTCGATATTCATCAATAGTCGTGGCACCGATGGCTCGCAGATCACCGCGTGCTAATGCCGGTTTCAGCATATTCGACGCATCAACAGAACCTTGCGCCGCACCAGCGCCAACGAGTGTATGTAGTTCATCGATGAATAAAATAATTTCCCCGTTCGATTCAGTTACTTCTTTAAGTACCGCTTTCAATCGTTCTTCAAATTGACCACGGAAACTTGTGCCTGCAACCAGCGTTCCCATATCGAGTGCAACAATGCGCTTCGTCTTCAAACTTTCCGGCACATCGCCTTGCACAATGCGTTGTGCTATACCTTCGGCAATTGCCGTCTTGCCGACGCCCGGATCACCGATGAGCACCGGATTATTTTTTGTGCGGCGTGAGAGCACTTGAAGCACGCGGCGAATTTCTTCTTCGCGTCCGATGACTGGATCTAATTTACCTTTACGTGCAAGATCATTAAGGTCGCGGCCAAACCGCTCGAGAGATTGGTATTTGTCCTCCGGCGTCTGGTCGGTAACACGCTGCGAGCCGCGTACATCTTTCAGCGCCTTGTAAATGCTTTCTTTCGACACGCCTTGATCGGTTAATAATTTTATCACTGACGATTTGGCTGCAAGCAATCCCAATAACAAATGTTCGGTGCTGACATATTCGTCTTTCAGCTGTTGCTGCTTCTTGTTGTGCAGACTCAAAAACTTGCCCGAGTTGAGGCGAGATATGTTGATTGCCAAGACCGGCGCCCTGTACTTTTGGCAAATGTTCCACCGTCTCGTTAATTTTTATTTTGAGATAATTGACGTTTGTGCCAAGTTTTTGCAGGATTGGCACGACGATGCCTTCGCTATCTTGCACCAGTGCCGCAAGTAAATGTTCCGGTTCGATAACTTGATTGCTGTAGCTTGATGCAATCTCCTGTGCGTTCTGTACCGCTTCTTGAGATTTAATTGTAAATTTATTAAAGTTCATGTATTCCTCTGTTCGCTCAATCTTTATATAAAACCAAGATATATAACTCCTTCCCCTTTAGGGGAAGGTCGGGATGGGGTCATTTATTTTAATCAGATAAATATTTCAAGTTACAATCGCCTAATGATGACCTCACCCTAACCCTCTCCTACAAGGAGAGGGAATGTTGTTTCGCTCTACTTTGCACCGGTTCTTGAGGTTTAATTGTAAATTTATTGAAGTTCATATGTTCCTCTTTTACGAAGGCATTTCCTTATCAGTTGTTCCTTCTCCACTCTCTTCTTCCTTCCATTTCTTTTCTGCCTGTTGTTCTATTACCGTTTCAATCGCATTCTGTTCATCTTTTCCTCCCATATCATGCAATGCTGCCATTGAAGCAAAACTGCCGGAGCGCTGTAAATCTTTTTTGTCTTTATGGGCAAGTGTATAGATAATTCCAGCCAGCAGAAAAATGATAATACCAATGAATAATAAAAGTGCAATTGTTGAGTCGGACATTATCTTTCTCTTTATATTGTCATTCCCGAATGTTTCAATCGGGAATCCAGAATTAAGGAAACCGAAATATTAGATGCCCGCTTAACATCCGCGGGCATGACAAAATAAATCAATTATTAAATATAAAAGGCGAGTTTTTATCTCGCCTTTCGTTAGTACATCAGATTGGTGAGTATTCACCATACCATCTGTTCTTTTACTCAACTACTTAATACTTCATACTCATCGACTTACTTATCATCAACAACCTCGAAGTCGGCGTTTTCCACTTTCTTGCCGCCTTGATCGCCACCTTGTTGTTGCTGCGGACCGGCTTGTTCAGCACCCGGTTGACCGCCTGCGAACGGACCCTGTTGCTGCCCACCTGCACCAGGAGCTTGCTGTGCTTTTGCCGATTCGTACATCTTTGTCGATGCTTCATTCCAGGCATTGTTGAGTGCTTCTGTCTTCGCCTTAATATCTGCGGGATTGTTGCCCTTAATTGCTTCTTCAAGAGCATTTGCCGCCGCTTCGACCTTAGACTTAGTGTCTGCGTTCATCTTATCGCCAAGATCTTTTAACTGCTTTCGCGTTTGGAAGACGAGATTATCCGCTTGATTTTTTGTCTCAATTTCCTCTTTCCGTTTTTTATCTTCCGCAGCATGCGCCGTCGCATCTGTTTTCATTTTCTCTACTTCTTCTTTGCTCAATCCGCTGGAAGAAGTAATACGAATGGATTGCTCTTTATTTGTTGCCTTGTCTTTTGCAGAGACGTGCAGCATTCCATTGGCATCGATATCAAACGTAACTTCGATCTGAGGAACACCGCGCGGTGCAGGCGGAATACCATCTAAATGAAATTGACCGAGCGTGCGGTTATCTAAAGCCATCGGGCGTTCACCCTGCAAAACATGAATTTCTACGGATGGCTGGCTATCCGATGCGGTAGAAAATATTTCACTTTTCTTTGTCGGAATGGTTGTGTTCGCTTGAATCATCTGTGTCATCACACCGCCGAGTGTTTCAATTCCAAGGGTTAATGGAGTAACATCCAGCAAGAGCACATCTGTCACATCTCCGGAAAGTACGCCGCCCTGAATCGCTGCACCTACCGCTACAACTTCATCCGGATTGACTCCTTTATGTCCTTCTTTTCCAAATATATCTTTTACCAACTGCTGAACACGCGGCATACGCGTCATTCCACCTACGAGAATAATCTCATCAATTTGATTCGGATTTAATCCAGAATCCTTCAATGCTTTTTCTACCGGCGGCATACAACGTTGTACTAAATCTTCCACAAGTTGCTCCAATTTCGCCCGCGTGAGCGTCATGTTCAAGTGCTTCGGGCCATCTGCTGTTGCTGTAATGAACGGAAGATTAATCTCTGTCTGCAATAACTGCGACAACTCCATCTTTGCTTTTTCCGCTGCTTCACGTAAACGCTGAAGTGCCATCGGATCTTTGCGAAGGTCTATACTTTCTGTTTTCTTGAATTCATCTGCTATGTAGTCAAGTACACGCATATCAAAATTATCGCCGCCAAGGTGTGTATCACCGTTAGTGGATTTTACTTCGAACACGCCTTCACCTAATTCAAGCACGGAAATATCAAATGTTCCGCCGCCAAGATCGAATACCGCAACTTTAGAATCTTTATGTTTCTTATCCAAACCATAAGCCAGTGCCGCCGCTGTCGGTTCGTTAATAATACGCCGAACATTAAGGCCAGCTATTTCACCGGCTTCTTTTGTTGCCTGTCGCTGTGCATCGTTGAAGTATGCAGGCACGGTAATGACTGCTTCAGTGATTTTTGTACCAAGATAATCTTCTGCCGTCTGTTTCATTTTTTGAAGAATCATCGAAGATATTTCCGAAGGTGAATAGACACGATCACCTATTTTCACACGTGCTGTGTTGTTTTCGCCTTGCACCACATTGTAGGGAACAAGTTTCATTTCTTCATTTACTTCATTATAGAACCGTCCCATAAAACGTTTAATGGAAAAGACAGTGTTTTGTGAATTCGTCACCGCTTGACGCTTTGCAGCCGCTCCAACCAGTCGCTCGCCTGACTTTGTAAATCCGACTACAGATGGTGTAGTGCGTGAGCCTTCTGAGTTTGCGATGACAACTGGGTCATTGCCTTCCATCACAGCAACACACGAGTTTGTAGTTCCCAGGTCGATACCAATAATTTTTCCTGTATTTTTTGACATTGTAAAACTCCTTTACTTTCGCGGCTTGTATACCGCTGATATGTGGATTGATGCACCAACGGGCCGGGATTGATCCACTTCAAACCCGACCCTAATGGCGCGTTGATCGATCAATGGAGGAATTTCATTCATCCACTATGTTGTTACTTCACTTTAACTTCTATTTGTTTCGGTTTCGCTTCTTCTGCTTTCGGCAATGCCACCGTCAAGATGCCATCTTTGTAAGAAGCATCGATCTTGTCAGCTTTTACTGCAGCCGGAAGTGTGAAAGATCGTTGGAAAGAACCATAGCTCCGCTCGACGCGGTGATAATTCTCTTTCTTCGTTTCCTTCTCTTGTTTCTTCTCGCCACGAATCGTCAGGATGTTATTCTCAAGCGTGAGTTTCACTTCATCCTTATTGACTCCGGGCAATTCTACCTTCACCAAATATTCATCGTCATGTTCGGCAATATCGACTGCCGGCGTCCACGATGAGATTGCATAATCTTCATCGTTTGTGCCGCGGAAGAAACCATCGAACATCCGGTTCATTTCCCTCTGAATCCCAAACAGATCAGAGGGCCAAGTCGCTAATTCGCGAGCTGGATTCCATCGTACGAGTGACATACGTCTACCCTCCTTTAAGATTGTTTATTTAGTTAATTGAAATTTCCCTTGCCTTCACCGCTTCGGTTTTCGGCAAGGTGATTGTTAAAATGCCATTACTCATTTCTGCGGATATCTTTGCTGAATTTATTTCATATCCTAGCCGCACAGAACGATCGAAACTCTCAGATTGAGTTTCTTTCAGAAGAACTTTCGCCTTTTCAGACAACTCAACAGGTTTTCGTTCTCCACTAATCGCTAATACATTCTTCTCAAATGTAATCTTCACATCTTCCTTCTTCATGCCGGGCAATTCTGCACTGACAACGATCTCATTTTCTTGTTCGATAATATCGAGCGCCGGAAATTCTGTCCGAACCGGTAATCTATCGGTTGCAAGGAAATCATTCATTAGACTGTCGCATTCACAAGTTCTAGGATAATCAAATCGTACTAACATTGTTGTATCTCCTTTTTAGATTTTAATTTGTTACTATAAATAAATCAATAGGCGTGCCAAATAGAAAAGTGCGGATTACGACTGGTTTTTAGAGGATGAAAATCTTCGTCTCAGCATTTTGGCAGTTTATCTGCCAATGTTTCCGATAACTCAATCCTATTGTGGCAGAATTATAGGAAGAAACGGCAGAAGGAAATGATAAGAAGAACAAAAGAGTAGCTCATAGGATATGATGAAAGAAAGATTGATGGTTAGAAATTTCCGAGTCACTTGTTATGGCAATGGCAAAAGTTTGAAGATATTCCTGCAATAGAGACCTTCAATTTTTACCCGCCGTCTTTTTGGCGGGGAACGTCTATACAATATGCTATGCTATCATTTCCCGCGCTTTCCTTGATATTCGTTTTGCAACTTCGTACGTTTCTTTTGCTACTGAAAACAGAAATTCAAACTACTTTCACTTTAGTAGCAGCTAAGAGGAATTTGATTTCTATAAGTTTTGTAAGAATTATTAATAAATGATAGGAATAGCTATATGAATTTTTCAACAATACAACGATGGGGCGGAATTGCAATAATACTTGGTTCAATATTTCTTACTGCCTGGGCAATATGTTGGACAACTCTTTTACCAGTGAACGAACGAGCCAGGGATATATCTCTCATGATTTCAAATCCTAACTGGATATGGATTTCTTCATTAGCTTATCCAGGAACTCTTTTCATGATTTTTGGTTTTACAGCGGTTTATGCAAGACTCTACAATAAAGCTGGAGTTCTCGGTTTTATCGGCTATGTATTTATTATTCTCGCATACATTTTTCAAGCAGCAAAGATTACGTGGGAAATTTTCATTTATCCAATTATAGTGGGATATGAGCCCTCTATTGCATTGTTCAGGGATAGAATATTGTTGCAGCATCCTCAGTTCATTTTATTCAGATTGTTTGCAAGTATAACTATTTTTGTTGGTGTTATTCTTCTTTGCATTATGTTGATAAGAAGCCGTGAGTTTCCGAAAAGCGCAGGGATTCTGATTTTTTGCGGCGCAATAATTTATGCTGTTGGCCCATTGATCAACATCTATTTGGCTATTGCAGGAGTTGTAATACTTTCTATTGGATGTTTTATCTTGGGATACAAAATGCTTTTCAATGTGATGGAATAATGGATTTGATAGTGGTGTCAGGAATTATTTCCTGACACTAAACTTTCAATGTGATTGAACAATGACAATACATAAAGAATTTGTAGAAAATATTATAGAAAAAGTTAAATCCGATCCAACTATTGTGGGATTAGCTATCGGTGGTTCTTGGATTGATAATCAAATTGACGAATTCTCTGATCTTGATTTCATATTAATTACAGATCAGCTCGTTTCTGATGACTTCAACAAAATGTATAACTATGCCAAACAATTCGGCAGTCTCTTGAATGCATTTACCGGCGAACACATTGGAGAAAAAAGATTGCTCATATGTATGTACGATAATCCGCTGATTCATGTTGATATAAAATTTATTCTGATAGAAGATTTAAAGCACCGAGTAGAAGATCCCATTATTTTATGGGATAGAGATGGATCGGTTAAAAGGATTATAGAAACCTCAACTTCGGAATGGCCAACAGTAAATTTTCAATGGATTGAAGACCGGTTCTGGACATGGATTCATTATACTGCATCAAAACTTGGAAGGGGCGAATATTATGAGGCTCTCGATTGTCTTTCATTTTTAAGAATGAATGTGCTATCTCCGCTTTTGCAAATAAAAAACAGGCAGAAGCCGCGCGGACTTCGGAAAATAGAGCGAACATGCCGCAAAGAAGATCTTCTGAAATTGCAGGAGACGGTTTCCACATATTCAGCGGAATCTATTGCTCTTTCTTTGGAGAAGGCGATAAAATTGTATCGAGAACTGAGAAAAGAACTCTTCAAAGACAATATTATTCTCCGTAAGGATACAGAAAAAATATGCATTGATTATTTTGATAAGATTAAAAAAAGACGCACACCCCTCCGGTTTGCGATTAAATCGAAATAATAGTACTATTTTCTAAAGCAATCCCCTGCCACAATACTTTGAGGCAAGCAACCAAGTGCTTGCCCTTTCCGATGAGATTGAATTCTATACAGGATAGTAAATGATAGAAACATACATCAAGAAAGTAGCATCCAGCACTGCTCAAGGCGATGCCCGCGAAGAAAGTTATTATGGAAATTTCTCCAACTTTCTCGAATCCTTCGCTGAGGAAACAGGCAAAAAGCGTATTCAAATCACCACCCTCCCTAAAAAGACCGAAGCTGGTAACCCTGATTTCCGTGTGTGGGATGGCAGGCAGCAAATCGTTGGGTACATCGAAGCGAAGAAGCCGGGAGAGAATCTCGATCTCATCGAAGATTCCGAACAACTGAAACGCTACCGCGCCACCTTTCCTAATCTTATCCTCACCGATTTTTACGAATTCCGGTTATATCGCAACGGCGAATTGTTCGATAAAGTTCTTCTTGCCAGGCCGTTTATTGCCAAAAAACTCAAAACGGTGCCGCCGGTTGAACACAAAGAGAAGTTTATTACGCTTCTGGAAAAATTCTTTTCCTTCTCTCTTCCAAAAGTCTTTACGGCAGAAAATCTTGCTGTAGAGCTGGCAAAGCGCACCGGTTTTTTACGCGATGAAGTAGTCGTCAAAGAACTGGAAGAAGCAGAACACGGTAAAGGAAAAACTTTCGGCTTCTATACTGCCTTCAAACAATATCTCGTTTCCGATCTTTCACCGAAAGATTTTGCGGACATCTATTCGCAAACCATTACTTACGGATTGTTCGCCGCACGAACGCGTGCAACCGGAGAGTTCAACCGAAAATTAGCGTATGATCTTATTCCCAAAACCATCGGCATTCTGCGGGACGTGTTTAGGTTCATTTCTCTCGACAAATTGCCGCCGCAAATGGAAGTGATCATTGATGACATTGCCGAAGTACTTCAAGCGGCCGATGTGAACAAAATATTAGACGAATATTATCGAAAAGGAAAAGGCGAAGACCCGATTGTCCATTTCTACGAGACCTTTTTGAATATCTACGATCCCGGCACGCGCGAGAAACGCGGCGTGTATTACACGCCGGAGCCGGTTGTGAAATATATTGTCCGCGCCATTCATGATTTGCTTAAAACGCATTTCCATTTGCAGGACGGACTTGCAAACAAGGAAGTGACCCTGCTTGATCCGGCCGGCGGAACGCTCACATTCCCCGCGGAAGCGATTAAGTTAGCGGTGGAAGAGTACACCACAAAATATGGTGACGCGGGAAAAACCAAACTGATTAAAAACCAGATTCTTAAAAACTTTTATGCGTTCGAGCTGATGATGGCTCCTTATGCCATCGGGCATATTAAAATTAGTTTCTTACTGGAAGAACTCGGCTACACAATGCAAGAAGACGACCGCTTTAAGCTCTACCTAACCAACACGCTGGATATGGAAGATTTAAAGCAAACTGAAATTCCCGGACTTGAATCCCTAAGCGATGAAAACCACCTTGCCGGACAGATAAAACAAAAAGAGCCGATACTTGTTATTCTCGGCAATCCTCCATACAGTGGACACTCCGCAAACAAAAATGATTGGACAGAAAAACTATTAAAAGAAGATATTGACGGGGCAACAGGATATTATACGGTCGATGGACAACCGCTTGGAGAGAAAAATCCCAAATGGCTGCAAGATGATTATGTAAAGTTTCTGCGCTTTGCTCAATGGAAGATTCATAAAGCCGGGCAAGGTATCGTGGGAATGATTACTAATCACAGTTATCTGGATAATCCCACGTTTCGCGGAATGCGTCAGAGTTTAATGAACACATATAACGAGATTTATATTGTTGATCTGCATGGCAATTCTTTGAAGAAAGAAACAACTCCAGACGGTGGTAAAGATGAAAATGTTTTTGATATTCGTCAGGGAACAGCAATTGCGGTTTTTGCAAAGATAAAGAATACAAAAGGATGTAAAGTCTATCAACGTGATATTTTTGGTTTAAGAGAAGAAAAATACGATTGGCTTGAAAAGAAACCGTTTAAGAAAAAAGACTATGAAGTATTAGACCCAATAATACCATGGTATTTTTTGACGCAAAGTAATACAGAAGAGATTGAATACTATAATCGTTGGTGGAAAGTCAATGACATATTCCCGATTAACAGTGTTGGGATTGTCACAGCAAGAGATGATTTTGCTATTTCATTTAATAAAGAAGCCCTTGAAGGCAGAATAAGACAATTCAGGAACCTAAAATTTGATTTAGAGTTTCTTAAAAGTGCTTACAATCTGAAAAGTTCGGGGACGTGGGATATAAGTAATGCAAGGGAAGAATTAGCAAAAGACAACAATTATGATGAACATTATCATAAAATTCTCTATCGTCCTTTTGATAATCGTTTGATCTACTATTGCGAGACAATAATTGAAAGAATGCGATTTGATATAATGCAGCATATGCTTAAACCAAACATTTCACTTTGTTTTGTTCGGCAATATTCAGGTGATTCGCCTTATTCTCATGCATTAGTCTCCGAGAGTATGATCGATAATAGAACATTCTTTAGTAGTAAAGGAATCATACAGCAAGCACCTCTTTATCTCTACGAAACCGAGAAAGCAAAAAAGCGCGCCGCACTTTCCACGATGATGCTGTTTGATAACGTGGTAGAATACGGAAAAGCGAAAGGAAAGAAAGCGAACATTGCGCCGAAAGTGTTTGAGCAATTGGAGAAAGCGTACGGCAAGGTCCCAACGCCGGAACAAATCCTCGGTTACTGTTATGCCGTTTTATACAGCAATGCTTACCGCGAAAAGTTTGCGGAGTTTTTGAAGATCGATTTTCCGCGCATACCATTTACAAAGAATTATGATCTCTTTAAAGAAATGTCCAAACTTGGCGAAGAGCTGATCGAATTACATCTATTGAAACACAAAGCTCTGAACAAGCCCATCCTCAAATATTTCGGCAAAGGAAAAGACGATACCATCGTCAAGCCGCGCTATGATGAAGAACGAGAATACGTGTTCATCAACGATCAAAAATGGTTCGAAAATGTTTCTGTCGAAGTGTGGAACTACCAAATCGGCGGGTATCAGGTGATGGAAAAATATCTCAAAGACCGCAAAGGCAGACAAATGGAAGATTCAGGACATTACTGCCGGATGGGAACTTCCATTGCCAAGACTATCGAGGTGCAGAAGGAAATCGATAAACTATTCCCGAGAGTTGAGAAAAAAGTGATAACATAGAAATTGGACCTCCCCTAAATCCCCTCCTCGTATGAGGAGGGGAAAACGCCGAAGGCGTAGGGGTGGTGGACAAAACTATGGCTGAACACTACAATAAACCGATCATGAAACGGCGACGGAAAGTTTTAAGAAGAAATCTCTCCAAAGCTGAAACCATAATATGGAAACATCTCTCGCACCGACAGATGCACGGTTGTAAATTTCGCCGCCAATATAGCGTTGACCAATATGTTATAGATTTCTACTGTCCGGAATTCAAAATTGCCATTGAAATCGATGGCGATTCACATTTCAAAACAGGTGCGGAAGATTACGATAAAGCAAGGCAGGAATACATCGAATCATTTGGTATACAGTTTCTCCCTGCCTCGCCGGCAGGCGGGCGTTTTACTAATGAAGATGTATGTAAAAATATAAATGGTGTGTGTCAGAAAATATATGAAAAAATCGAGGTGCGGAAGGAAATCGATAAACTTTTTCCTAAAGTGGAAAAGAAAGTTATTGGATAGGATATAGTTTTATCTTTGATCTCAATTTGTCATTTCGAATCCCGACGAAGTCAGCGTGAGAAATCTAATTTAAAAGAAAGATTTCTTCCCCGATTATCCTTCGACAAGCTCAGGACAAACATCAGGAGAGAAATAACAAGAGGGCGGCATTGATTATCACATACATTTACTTTAAAAGGATATCATTCCAACATGATTGCAATTCCCTTTGATGTCAATGACGAGAAGCTTCGCAAAAGATTCTTCGATAAACTTTTCGGCGATTGCATTGCTGGCCTCGCTGAAAATACACAGCCCATCTGGGGCAAAATGGCTCCACAACATATGATCGAACACCTCGTCTGGGCATTTGAATGCTCTTCAGGGATACTCGAAGTTTCTTGTCACACTCCGGCGAACCTGCTTGAGCGAGCGAAGAGATTTCTCTATAACAACCAGCCAACACCTCAAGATTTCAAGAATCCCTTACTCGGCGAGACCCCGCCTCCTTTCCGACTCCCCAGCTTTGCTGATGCGAAGGATGCATTACTCAAAGAAGTCGCTCGCTTTGTCAATCATTTCTGGGAACAACCGAATGCGATTCACGTTCACCCCATATTCGGTCCGCTCGGTGCGGAGGAATGGCAGCGATCTCAATTCAAGCATTGCTATCACCACTTGCTGCAATTCGGACTTATCAACCAAATAGTATAGAAAAGCAATCTCTGTGAAACGGAAAGTTTGCATGAGAATATCAAAATAGTAGGTGAAACATGGAATATAAATCCGGAAAACAAAAATATTGGTTCGATATACTCGTTGGACAGCACGCATCTGGAGCATTGTAAGTATCGGGCTTGGAACGGAGTGTTCAAAAAAGCAATGATAAGAATATATTACAGAAAGAATTATACGGAAGATTGAAAGAATTATATGAACATTTTTAAAAACCCATCGCTTAACCGACAAACAGACAGCTGCTAAGTAAAGATGGCAGGTAAAAGAGCTTGGTCGGTAATATTGTTCTTCCTATGTAGAAAGTACGTGAGTATGTTTTTCCATCTTATTATTCAAAACCTAATGATAAGAGTAAATTGTCAAGTTCTAAATTAGGCATAGAATATGCCTTATAATTAGCGGATTAAGATATATTGAAATTCACACAAGAGTTTATTATATAGACAACAATGGGTCAACAACAAATAATAATTTTAGTCCTTGGGACAGTAATTGTTGGAATTGCAATAGCGGTGGGAGTTTTACTGTTTCAATCAAATAATATTTCATCAAATAAAGATGCGCTTATGGCGGATTTAAATAATGTCTTAGCAGATGCACAAGCATATTATTTAAAGCCATCCTGCCTTGGCGGAGGCAATCGCAGTTTTATAGGATACATTATTCCCAGTAGAATGGTAACAACCGATAATGGCACTATTACGTTCACACAACCCCCAGATGTTAATACTCTTTACTTAACTGCAACTTCTGCCGAAAATGATGGAGTAATCACAGCTAATGTTGACATCTTTCATGACCACTTAATTGGGGTTACACCAAAGTCCGGAACTGTGTTTGATGACAGCGAAGAATAGCATCATCGTTTCATCCGCTGACTCTTCCCTACTAATTTCTGTATAAATCGATTTCATAGTACATAAGTTCACTTTTATATCACTTCATTCGTTCCCCTTTTAATATTTCCGCGTTGTACAATTATTCCACCGTTTTGCTCCCAAGAATTATTTATATTGATATAGTGACACTAAATTACTCTGCATTTTATATAAGAGTAAAAGTGAGTGTATAACAAACGTCATTGAGGAGGATGATTATTTTAAAAAAGAATCCACATTCTGTGAAAAAATCATTTAAGATTTCTCCCAAAATAATGACGCTTATGGAAAGCGCGACGAAGAAATCAAGGAATCCGAAGAAAGAACTACTTTCTTCTTATGCTTCCGGTATTCCTTCCGACTTTGAATTGACGAAGGAATTCTCGACTGCGTTTGAGCTAATGGAACATACTGGGAAGCATCTGTATATCACAGGCAACGCCGGTACGGGTAAGTCCACGCTTCTTCATTACTTTAAAAAACAGACACGCAAGGAAGTCGTCATACTCGCTCCAACGGGGATCGCCGCAGTGAATATCGGCGGCGCAACGATCCATTCCTTTTTCCGCTTCCCCACTCACTTCATCACGCAGGACGACATCAAGAAAATACGCGGCAAAGCGGACATGTTCGCAGCCCTTGAAACTCTTATCATCGATGAAGCCTCTATGGTACGAGCCGATATGATGGATGCGATAGATGCCTCACTCCGGTTAAACCGCAATCGGCCGTATGAACCATTCGGCGGTGTTCAACTGGTTTTGATAGGAGACTTATTCCAACTACCGCCGGTTATAGAACAGGACCTCGAAGAATATTTCGCTGACAATTACATGACTCCCTATTTCTTCAGCGCGAAGGTGTTCAGCGAAATACATCTGCATAAGATAGAATTGCAGCGAGTGTTTCGTCAAAGCGACCCGGACTTTATCAGACTTCTGAATAAGGTGCGAAACAACGAACTTGAAATGTCTGACTTGGAAATAATCAATCAACGATTTCAGCCTTCATGGAAGCTTAACAATCACGATCTCGCAATCACTCTTACCAGTACGAACGCTCGTGCCTCGGCGATCAACCTTCAACGGCTCTCTGAGTTACGGACAGAGGAATATTTTTTTGACGCGGTCATCGACGGTGACTTTGATGACAAATCGCACCCTACAGACAAGAGACTCAGGTTGAGAGAAGGCGCCCAGATTATGATGGTCAAGAATGATCCAAATAAACGATGGGTGAATGGATCGCTGGGTGTTGTGCAGCAGCTTTCGCACGATGCTATTAAAGTCTCCTTCGGTACTGCAGTGCACACTATTGAACCGACGAACTGGGAAAAATCGATTTACGACTATGATCGTGTGCATCGCAGCCTTGAGTCCGTGGTCATAGGTTCGTTCCGTCAATACCCGATAAAACTTGCATGGGCAATTACTATCCATAAGAGTCAGGGTAAAACATTCGATAACGTCATCATTGACCTTGGCTATGGAGCATTCGCACATGGACAATCGTATGTCGCACTTAGCCGTTGCACATCCTACGAGGGCTTGCATCTAAAAGCTCCATTGAAATATTCTGATATTATTCTCGACCCTAGAATCCAGGAATTTCATACATAGCTATAATACATTAATAAGAATCATGACACATACCACGCTAACAAATGTTGAGCGGGATTTTCGAATTCCCCACGCCCCCCTTCGTTTGAAGATGGGAAGTCCCAATGCAGTTCGATCGGGATCTGGGGTTCAAAAGCAATAGCAAGAATTTATGATAAAAAGAATTATACGGGAGAATGATAAAATAATATAGATTTTGATTTTAATAAAATTCCAATTTATTGGGACATTATGAATACCATTATCGATTTTCTTTCTTGGATCGGCGTCGCACTCGTGACACTTCTATCCATCGTCAATCCCGTCAGTACCGCTGTCCTTCTGCTCAGTATCAGCGCACATCTCAGCGATGAAGAGCGGAACCGTCAGATCACCCGGGCGTGTATGTATATGACGGCTATTCTGGTCATATTCCTTTTTGCGGGTCACGTAATTATGTTGGCCTTCAGAATTTCCATACCGGGTATTCGTATCGCTGGAGGAATGATCATCGGTTATATCGGATTTCGGATGTTATTTCCAGAAAAGGGTTTGCTTTCTCGAGAAGGCAAAGAAGAGGCACAACAAAAGCTAGATATTTCATTCAGTCCTCTCGCTATGCCAAGTTTGAGCGGACCCGGTTCCATCGCAGTCGTCATTACGATGTCATCGTCTATCAACGGGCAGCATGGTATTAACAAAGTCCTCGCTTTTTCCGGTGTAGTTTTGGCAATCATTATAACTGCAATCGTCTCGTGGCTGGTTCTCCGCGGAGCCGGTGTTTTACGCCGTTACCTGGGTCTGAATGGAGTCGATGCACTTTCGAAAGTTATGGGGTTTCTACTCGTCTGCATTGGCATTCAATTTATGATCAACGGTGTTCAAGAGCTGGTGTTAAATATGGGATCTTTGGTTAAGTGAATTATGTATCAGTGAAGAATAAACTATAGGATTGAAAACCCATGCTTTACAAGGACTATTATAAAGTATTGGGCGTAGCAAAGACTGCAACGCCAGAGGAAATTAAGAAAGCGTACCGAAAACTCGCCCTTAAGTATCATCCTGACAAAACTAAGGGGGATAAAGCTGCCGAAGAAAAGTTCAAGGATGTCAACGAGGCAAATGAAGTTCTTAGTGACCCGCAAAAACGAAAAAAGTACCGATCAGTTAGGAGCAGATTGGAAGCATTATGAAGAAACCGGCGCGCCGCCGGGTGGATTTGATTGGTCAAAGTACACAAGCAATCGGGGCGGGCAAACTCGTACGATGAGTCAAGAAGAGTTCAACGCAATGTTTAATGAGGATAGCGCCGGAGATTTCTTTGAAACTCTTTTCGGGTTACATCCCGGAGAGAGACGCGGTAGGAGAAACAGGGCGATCAAAGGAGATGACTTGGAAGCTGAAACAACACTCTTGTTAGAAGAAGCATATCATGGTACGACGAGACTTATTAAAATTAATGATCAGACAATTAGGGTGACGATTCATCCGGGTATTGAAGATCAACATGTCCTGAGAGTTCCAGGTAAAGGAGCCACAGGGATGAATGGCGGGGCAAATGGCGACCTCTTCCTCACAGTCAAAATTACACTACATCCAGATTTTCAGCGCAAGGGAGACGACCTTTATTGCGACTTACCAGTTGAATTATATACCGCTGTGCTTGGGGGAAAAACCAAGATTAAAACGATGAAAGGCATTGTCAAAATCGATATCCCTAAAGAAACATCAAACGGTACGGTGCTTAGGCTCATAGGACTTGGAATGCCGATTTATGATAAGAAGAATGAGTTTGGCAACCTTTATGTAAAAGTTGCGATCCGGTTGCCAGATAAGCTCAGTAAAGAAGAAATTGACTTATTTAAAAAGTTGGCGGCACTACAAAGCAAGTAGGTCATTCAGCAGCATATACACAAATAGAATTTCAAGAAACTATCAAAATGAATACTTTACTCTTTATCATCATTCTGGCGATTGGCACTATTTCAAACATCATCTTTTCATGGTTATTCTCAATTAAAGCCGGTCGCTACCACGGTATATACCGATTCTTTTCGTTTGAAAGCATCCTTATATTGATATTATTGTGTGCACCGGTATGGTTCACACATCCATGGGATTGGAACCAATTAATCTCGTGGATAATGCTTTTTGGAGCAATTCCACTCCCTTTTTACGGATTCCACGCATTGCGCATAGCAGGAAAGCCAAATGGTCAGATCGAGAATACAACTACATTGGTTACGTCTGGTATTTATCGATATATCCGTCACCCACTATATGCATCACTCGTATTCTTGGGCACCGGTATCTTTTTTAAGGATATTACAATAGCAACAACAACTTGCGCTTTTGTGAATCTATGGGCGATGGTAGCGATAGCTAAAATCGAAGAGCATGAAATGGTCGTGAAGTTTGCCGATGAATATGTTCGCTATATGCAACGAACAAAAATGTTTATTCCCTTTGTCGTCTAATCAGGAACGCGGCGGACAACTCACCTTGCATTTCATAAGTAATTTAGCGTATCTTTTTCTATAAACTTTTTTTCGGGAGCCATTATGCGTCGGTTGCTTTTACTTCTGCCATTGTTCTATGTAACATTATATGCCCAGGCGATTGATCCAGCATCGAAGACCGGTTATGAATCCATTAATGCCGGCAACCTTAAAGTGAACCTCATCGTCCTCACTTCTGATAGTCTGGAAGGGCGTGAGACAACATTCCCTGGGCAAAAGAAAGCAGCAAATTATATCGCAGATATTTTTAAGAACCTGAATCTTAAAGCCATCGGCGACAATGGAACATTCTTCCAGCATTTTGATGTAGAGGTTTCACGTGTTGATCCAGAAACAAAAATAATAACTGATATTGATGGAGTGAAGAAGAATTTCACTTGGGGAACAGATTTTATTTCTGAAGGAGCAAAAGACACTACAGTAAGCGGACCTGCTGTATTTGTGGGATTCACAGATACAGAATTAGATTCTATTGCTAAAGCGAAACTTGCCGGACGAGTTGTATTTGTTTTCATAGGCAAGAAAAATATTGCCAGTGACACATCTAAGGCAGCAACATTACGGCGGTTTTATGCAATTCGCCGCGATGCAGGTGCGGCAGCGGCGTTGATGATTCCAGATATCGAAGGACCGGCTACGTTTCAAAAAGCACAAGAAATGATAAGTAGTTTTGGTTCAGATAAAGGAACAATGCGGATGAAAGACAATGGATCTCTAATACGGCAGCAATTTGTCCGATTCCTTGTGTCAACAGAGTTGGCGGAAGCAGTTTTAAAACCGTCAGGAAAATCGCTACAGCAACTAAAAAAAGAAGCGCTTAAAGATCAGGAGTTTACACCGGTATTCATTGACAATGCAACTGTTACGATAGTCTCGAAAGCTGTTCACGAAACAAAGCAAACTGAAAACGTTCTTGGTTTTCTGCCGGGAAGCGATCCGGATCTCAAATCGCAAGTCGTAATATTTACTGCACATTATGATCACCTTGGAAAAAATCGTAATGGCGTTTTCTATCCCGGTGCAGATGATGATGGCTCCGGTACTGTTACCGTTCTGGAACTCGCAAAAGCGTTTTCAGCAAATCCGATAAAACCAAAACGAAGTCTCCTTTTTATGACTGTAACGGGAGAAGAGAAGGGGTTGTACGGCTCGAGTTATTATACAAATAACCCAATTATTCCATTAGATAAAACTATGGCTGATTTGAATATGGATATGGTTGGCAGAATTGATACGATTCATGAAGCGAATAAAGACACCAATTACATATATGTAATAGGATCCGATAAAATTAGTCTTGAACTCGACAGTCTGCTTCGAATAGCGAACAATGAATCAGAACATCTCGAGCTTGATTATACATTCAACGGCGAATACGATCCGGAGCGATTCTATTACAGAAGTGATCATTACAATTTTGCGAAGAATGGCGTACCTATCGTTTTCCTTTTCGATGGCATCCACCGCGACTATCATAAGCCATCAGATACAATAGACAAAATTCTCTTTGAAAGAATGGCAAAGATAGGACGATTGATTTACGACCTTGGATGGCGGCTTGCAAATTTGAATCTTCCATTAACGAAGAAACCCGAACAACAATAGGATTCTGCACGAATGTACACAGAAGAAGAACTCAAACACGGGCTTACTACGCAAGTATTTGGACGCAAGTTATTCATCTATGATTCTATCGATTCAACTAATGTTTGTGCTAAAGCATTCGCAAATAAAGGCGCCGAAGAAGGCAGTGTTGTCATAGCCGATCACCAAACTGCAGGTCACGGACGATTTGGAAGGACATGGCTTGCAGAATCAGGCAGCAATTTGTTGTTCTCCGTCATAATTCGGCCAACTTTCAGTACAGACAAGATCGGATTACTTCCCATTTTCGCCGCCACTGGTATAGCCCTTGCCGTTGAAACAGTCACTGGTACGCGATGCGAATGCAAATGGCCGAATGACATTTTGTTAAAAGGAAAAAAATGCTGCGGCATCCTTACAGAGAGTACTTCACAGCAAAACAGACTTGATTGCGCTATAATTGGTATTGGATTAAATGTGAACCAGAAGAACTTTTTGGGTGATCTTAATAACAAAGCAACATCGCTTTACAGCGAATGCGGTAGAATGTTTGACCGAAAAAATGTGTTCTGTCAAATCATGGCTTCATTAGAAGCACTTTATGCAGATGTAAGTAAGGGAGATTTCACAACTGTGTTGATGGAATGGAAAGCACGCGCAACAATATTTGGCAGAAGAATAACTCTTACTCAAGCCGCTGAAATTATTGACGGAATCGCAATCAATCTTGCAGCCGATGGAGGATTGGTTGTGGAAACTGAAACATGCCAACGTACTTTTCATGCCGGTGATGTGACCATTGCGAAACAACAATGAGCGATATGCATTAACATTAAAAAGTGTAGTGTCAGGAGATATCTCCTGACACCATTATAAAAATAGTTTTTCGATAGACTTCTAAGCAAGAGGAATTAATATGTTTATAGCGATTGATATAGGCAACACCCATACTGTGATTGGGATATACAAGAAAGATGTTCTCATTGCCGATTGCCGATTGAAAAACGTGCTGCAAAGAACAGAAGATGAAATTTATGCACAAGTTAATTCATTACTTGTTAAAATTGGCACAAATAAAAGAAAGATCGATGGTATCGGAATCTCATCTGTAGTTCCCAATCTTACAAATGCCTATGCCGTCATGGCAGAAAAATATTTCCATCAGGAACCGATGATTGTAAGCACAGAATTGAATCTTGGAATCAAAATTCTTTACGACAATCCCGCGTCGCTCGGCGCCGATAGAATCTGTAATACAATTGCCGGTTATTCTAAATATGGCGGACCGCTTATCATTATTGATTTCGGGACGGCTACTACCTATGATGTTGTGGCTTCAAACGGGGATTATCTCGGCGGTGTTATTGCCCCTGGAATAGAAACATCGGCAATTTCTTTACATAAACGAACGGCAAAATTGCCTCAGATAATCGAGGATAGATTAATTTTCCCTGAATCCGTAATCAATACGAATACAGTTAACAGTATGCAGACCGGAATTCTATGGGGTGCAATAGATGCAATGACTGCAATGGTGAACCGGATCCAAAAAGAACTCCATGAACGTCGATCGAAGAAAGCAGTTGTCATAGCAACAGGTGGGTTTTCAAAATTCGTTGCCGAGAAAACAAATATAATTCAGCATGTAGAACCAACACTTGTCTTAAATGGAATTTTACTGATTTATAAACGCCTACGAAGTAATTGCTGACACTATCTTTTATCATTTCTTAATACGAGTTCATTGCATCTTTAGTATCTCTTTCTCTTCAATTATCCTCTTGCCTTAATCTAAAGCCATAGAAGAAATACTCACTCGAAACAGATTTATTTTTTTTGATGTATGAACAACATCAATCCGAAGTAAATCCAAAATATTTGCTAATCCAAAATATGTTTCCCAATACGGTTTCCAATTATCTTGCTGTATAAAATAAGGCGATGAATTCCATGAATTAGCAATACTGGCACCGGTAATAATTTGAATACCACTCTCCTCTAATTTTTTAGCGTTAAATGGTTTAAACAGAAGAGTTTGCCAATTATGCTCTATTTGCATTGCTATATATTTATTTCCAGCTAAATCATACTGTTGAACACCTTTCAAAACTCCGCTTGGGCCATAAAAAGACAATGCTGTTGGAGGTGTTAGTAGATGTTGGATGCTATAATCCCCGGATACGGTTCCACCTGCTAATGAAATAAAAAAATACGGAGCATTCATCATTGTCGGATATATTGAATTCAACCGAAGACTTCCTATAAACGAATATTTCTCGTAATCAAAATCGCTCCCAAAAGCAGGTTTTGAATACTCTGCAGTAACAATAAGATGATTTCTATTCTGAACAATAAGGGATAATAAGGTCGGAGGATCAAACCCAAATTGCAATCGGATAGTATTATTTTCCCCTTCGTTGATCACTGGATTTATTTGCTGAATGTTTTTAGAAAGCGATACGCAGGAATTTTCACTTACGGAATGATCTTGTTCAACGGTATAATATAATTTTGCAAAAAGATCATCGGTAAAATATTTATGTATACCTACATTAAACCCCTTTGAACGTAAATAGTTGAAGTAATCTACGCCGGTTATACTAAACAACAATGAATTGATCGTTTTAGAAATAAAGGGAGAAGATTGCCACGGTTGGATATTATTCCAGACATTTATATCGATTCTGTCGAGATGATCATCGCCAAGACTATACCCGCCGCCGATTTTCCATTCAACAAATTTCAATCCCGTGGAGTATAGTATTTCGGCATTGTAAAAATAATCCATATCCATCTCATCACTATCAAACCACACGCCAGGAGTAATTCCCTCAACACGATTATTGTGCAATATCCCATGATTAAGGAATGCAATCAACGCATTGGAGAAAAAACTTTTTGAAGTATCTGACGAAGAAGAAGCTAACCCTGATAATGCACCCTTCGGCGCGATTACTTTGTCAAGCGTTTTCGTGCTGTCCAGCTCAGCAAATGCGATCTTCTCTATTTCTGTTAACGGCAATGGACGCAATGAATCCATTGTACTGGATAAAAGTTCAGGTGGCCTCTTAGCCGGTTCAAAAAGTTGATTTTCCAGATTCGGGGCTAGCTTTGTCTTTCTGGACCGTTGCAATTTTGAGATTACTTTTGAAGTATCGGTAGTGTAACCACCGAATTTTGATCGTCTCGCTTTTCTTACCGAATCTGGAACAGCTCCGTTCACTTTGCATGAGTTTATGGAAAATACTTCTGATAGTTTCATTTGATCCAAACTAATCAATCCACCCAGTGCACTTAACTCACCTGCCAAATCCACTTCGGAATATTGCGGAATCCAAAATCCATTATAGTTACTGTATGCCTGCTGAATCTTCATTGAAAAATTTTTTACGAGCGGAAATATCCATCCATCGCTCGATTCAATGTCGGCACCGATTAAAGCATATGTTGCATCATCAATAATAATCTTCCCCTTTAACAGCGGAGTTATTGATGATCGAGGGAGTATCTGAATTGTATAAGATATTTCTTTCCCTGTATTTTTTGTATTTAGCAATTTGAAATCATAATATCGGAATGCCTCGTCTGCTAAAGGAAAGATAATTCTATTACCGCCTCTTCCAATCTGGATATTAAATGTGTCCAGAGTAAAGAATAACGATGCGCCGATATTGAGGCTAATTTGAACCGGTTTGTTTTTAATGTTTTCTGTTTTATGTGTTGAAATAATAAATTCTTTGCTGATATTCCCCTTTTCAGTATAAATCTGTTTTACAAATTGTTCGTCTATCATTGCTATTCGTTCGCCGGAATATAAAATATTTCGTTTGTATCCCTCAATTTCATAATTAAGTAATCCTTCGTAGTTTTTCTTTCTCCGCTTAATAGCTTCGCGCATAATTTCCATAGCTGGATCTTCTGTAGAGCCGACAACGAAATACTCCGGCAGCTGAATAAGTGCAGGATGCAATCCGATTTTTATCAGTGAATCTTCCATACCAGAAATATGAATAGTCTTACTGCTATAACCTACATATGAAACCAATAGTGAGTTTTTGTCAAGAGGAAGATGTAAAACGAATCGTCCTTCTTTATTTGAAGACGTTACAATGTCACTGTTTTCAACATGTATCGTCGCAAATGGCAATGCTTGATATGTTGAATCATCAAAAACATATCCGTTAATATTATGCGTTTGAGAAAACAGTAAGACAGGAAACAGTAGAAAAAAATATTTCATGTATGGAATCCGTTTAATAGGATCTTTTACAACTAAAATATACTTTAATACAATAAGGAGAAATACTAAAAAATATTACAGCACGATTAACATAGAGGAATAAAAACAGTTAAAATCCTTAATAATTGGTATCACACCTTACTTGATGACGCAATATAGCCCCGACTATTACGCACCTATATATCGGTAAGTCATGCAGAGTTCGTCTTCCCTTCTATTTCATTCTTCAATCGATCAAGTTCTTTTACTTCCGCATGATGAGCATACAGCATCCGATACAATCCTAATAATCCTTTGATAGACGTTTCCAGTAAGACAGCTGAATGTTGAATCTGTTGCAACAAATTGTGGACTTGTTCGCGCTGAGGTGAAGGCAATTGCTTACATAGTTCTTCACCGCGATTTTCAATATCTCCATTAATATTTGCAAGAGCAGAGTTTAGTGTGGGGGTAAGCGCATTTAATACATCACGCACTTTATCAGTTGCTAGATTATTTAAACCAATTTCCAGCGTGCGTTCTTCTTCTAAAGCTCTCGCAATACGAAACTGATGCCGCTCATGAGTCGCATTTATCACAACATCGAGATGTTGAAGGTCAAGTTGTTCTTTCCGGACATAATCATACGCACCTAATTTCATTGCTTCCACCGCAACGACATCCGAACCAGCCGCGGTCAACACGACTACGGGTGTTTCTATTTTACGCTCATTAGTCCATTTCAGCAGATCAATACCATTCATTTCAGGCATAGAGTAATCTGTAAGGATTATATCAAAATGATTACTGCCGCCCTTGGCAATTAGTTCTGTTGCTTCATGGCCATTGCGCGCAATTGTTACTTTGTATTTATATTCATCCTGAAGTTGAGTGGCAACAATGTTCGCAAAGAATTCATCATCATCGACTAAAAGAATATTTAATGTCTGCTGTTCCAACGATTTGCTCAAACTAATAATTCAGATATAGCCGCCACGTATTGGTAATAAATTATTATGACTAATCTAAGGATTTCTCAATTTACAAACAAATATTGTAATCGCAAAATAAATGAGGGCAATGCTTCAGGTGTGACTATAAATTTAATGCAAACCCAGCATCTGTACCGATGTATTTGCCAAATCCACGATTGGCGCGAAATATAATCCAAATATAAGTATTGGAATTGCAAGCGCTAACAAAATCAATGCTTCTATCCGAAGTATAGGTAGCTGTCCTGATTGACCTTCCGGATCTCGCAGAAACATATAACGAAGCACTCGAGCATAGTAGTAAAGCGAGATTACTGTATTCACTGCACCAACAACTGCAAGCCAAATCCATTTTGCATCCAAGACTGCGGCAAAAAGATAAAATTTTCCAACAAAGCCGGCAGTCGGCGGCAATCCGGTAAGCGATACAAGGAAGACAGCCATCGACACGCCGATAATCGGAGATCGATAACCGAGTCCTCTGTAAACGCTAATGTCTTCACTTCCCGTTTTGTTCGCAACGAGCATGACCACATAAAATGCCCCGAGATTCATAAACAGATACATGACGAAATAAATTATAACAGCGGCAATCCCTTTGTCACTTAGAAGAACTACACCCATTAGCATATAACCGGCATGTGCAATACTAGAATAAGCGAGCAGACGCTTAAGATTATCCTGCCAGACAGCAACGAGATTGCCAAGCGTCATCGTTAGCACTGAAAGTATGACGAGTAATTTGTTCCATTCAAAATTATAGAGCGACATCCATACACCGGAAGGAAGCGCAAGAATTGTTGTATCGATGAAGATGACCTTGAAGAACCGAATCATCATTGCAAATCCCGCCGCTTTTGATGCGACGGAAAGAAAAGCTGTAATCGTAATCGGTGCGCCTTCGTACACATCCGGTGTCCAGAAATGAAATGGTACAGCGGAAATCTTATAACCGAACCCGACAACAATAAAAATCGTTGCAATAAGAAGTACAGAATAATTTGGAGCACTCAACGTCAGCGAACGGTTGATATCACCATAATTCATCGCGCCTGACAAACCAAAGAGAATCGAGATACCATATAACATCACGCCGGACGAGACCGCTCCGTAAATAATATATTTCAATGAAGCTTCGCTCGAATCCGAAGCTTCCTTTGTATATCCTGCAAGAATGTAAGATGAGAGACTTGTTAATTCCATTGCCAAGACCATCATCAGCAAATTTGTTGCTCCTGCCATTAAAAACATGCCAAGTGTCATGGTTACGAGTAGCGCGTAATACTCCGCCATGCGTTTCACGGTTGTCTGAACTTCTGTCGAGTAAGCAGAGAACAGAATAATTATTAACGCGCAGATTGCCGTAAGCGATTTAAAGAATACGGCAAACGGATCAATTGCTATCATACCAGAGAAGATTTCTTCCGAAGTCCCTGCCTGATTGACGACAAAGACCAATGCTGCCATCACACCAATAAATGCAATCAATCCGACAATTTTAGGGTTTTTTCGGAAAATCAATCCGGTCATTATTGCGATGCAAAACGTGACCGCTAATGCCGTTTCCGGCAGGAAGTGTATAAGATTTTGTAATACCTGTTGAACAAACATATTATTTTTCAGTTTTCTGCGCTAGATACGCATCCGCCTTCGGCGGAAATTTTCGATTTACTATTTATGGAATCAGTGCGACAGCAGAGCCGCCTTTCGCTATAACATCGACCAGATGATTAACTGATGATGTCATTACATTCAACATAAACGACGGATAAATTCCGAGCACAACAACAATGATCGCCAGCGGTACGAGCATAAATATTTCCCGTCCATCCACATCCGGCATCGCACTCCATTTTTCATTCGCCTTTCCAAGAAACACGCGCTGTAATGTCCACAGCATATACGCAGCAGTAAGAACAATACCCAGCGTTGACGCCATCGTGACAATGCGTAACTTATCCACTTGAAACGCACCAAGGAAAGAGAACGCTTCTGATACAAATCCGCTTAAGCCGGGTAAACCAAGCGCCGCAAAAAACGCAACCGCCATAATGCCTGTGTACTTCGGCATTGTTAATGCCAAACCGCCAAACGCATTGAGATCGCGCGTGTGTGCGCGGTCGTAAATCACTCCAACGATTAAAAAGAGCATTGCAGTGATCGTACCATGATTAAACATTTGGAATACCGCGCCCATCATGCCTTGCGTATTAAGCGCTGACATACCAAGCAAAACAATTCCCATATGGCTCACGCTGGAATACGCAATAAGTTTTTTAAAATCTGTTTGCGCCATAGCGCATAGAGCGCCATAGACAATGTTGATGAAGGCTAAAACCGCAAGGGCGAATGCATACTTCTGCGCCAGCTCAGGGAATATTGGAAAACTAATACGAAGGAATCCGTATGCACCCATTTTTAAAAGAACACCGGCAAGAATAACACTGATCGCAGTCGGTGCTTCAACGTGTGCATCTGGCAGCCACGTGTGAAATGGAAAGATTGGTACTTTGATTGCAAAACCTATGAAGAGCGCTAAATAAGCGAGTGTGCGCATTTGCGTTCCGAAACCGGCAAGCAACGAGTTCGGCTCAAAGTTTGCGGGATTCATCATTGCCAGTAAATTGAATGTGTGCAGCTTCTCACCCGATGCTGGATCAATGACTGTTACACTGAAATAGAGTGCAATCATCGCCAAGAGCATCAGCACACTGCCAGCAAGCGTATAAAGGAAGAACTTGATAGCGGCATATTCACGCCGCGGTCCGCCCCAAACACCGATGAGGAAGTACATCGGAAGCAGCATTAATTCCCAGAAAACATAGAAGAGGAAAAAATCAAGCGAGACAAACACGCCCATCATTCCTGTATCGAGAAGCAGCAGCATCACCATATATCCTTTGAGCGCTTTGTCAATCTTCCACGAAGCAATGACTGCAACGAAACTGATAAGCGCTGTAAGAATTACCATCGGCACACTTATACCATCGACGCCAAGAAAGTATTCGATCAGCACACGCCCGAACCACGACACGCCTTTGATATCGATCCATTTCGCTTTCTCGACGAATTGCATCCCTTCTTGCGAATTGATGCCGCCAAGATTGTAATTGAAGTTTGCATAGATCATGACAGCAAGCACGACCTGCAGAAAAGTAATGCCGACCGCAGTCCACTTCATTGCGGCGCGCGCTTCCTTGGGAATCAGCAGGACAATAATCATGCCAATAACAGGCAAGAATGTAATCCAGCTTAATATTCCGATACCAAATAATTGAAATGTCATTAGTCTCAACTCCTTAAAAAAACTTTTTCATACTCGTGTCATCTGAACCACAAGAAAAACACCATTACACCAAATAATGCAAAGGCAAGATACGTTTGCACTTTTCCTGTTTGAAGTTTTCGTGCCAGCAAACCGAAAAAACCTGCCAGATATGCAAAGAGATTCACTATGCCATCGATGATCGAATTATCAAAACCGCCGACGCCGACGTAGAATAAGAAGAATGACAATGCAGCAGCACCCAAACCAAGCACGCCGCATTCTATCATTACAACAGCGCTTCCATTCCCCGCCATCAGACCTACAGTTACTTGCCATCCAATAAAGAGCGACAGCAAAGCGAAAACAATAAGGTAAAATATTGAACCAGCTATTCCCTCTTCCCAAGTATGTTTGACGCCATGCGTAATTCCAACTGTCCACTTTGCAACACCATTTACAACGCCATCGATAACGACATTGTCAAACCAGCGATAAGCAGCTGCGAGAGCATCGGTTCCATTCACAAATGTCGCCTGATATAACTCATCGAAATACCATTTATTGAGGAAAAATTTATAGAGATATTTAAGCACAGGTGCCGATGCAATTGCATCGGCATTAATTTTCTTCCAGTAATATGTTGTGAAGGCAATAAGAATTCCAATGCCTGCCACACTGAGCGAGAGAAGCATTGCAAGATTATGAGAATTATGAAGTGTTTCATTGAACATTTCTGTGTTCACTGCTGCCACTGCCGCAGGAACAACTGATTCAGGACGAGCAACTGCTTGGTAGAACCATCCAGACGATGCGCCAAATGGATTGAAACTATAAAATGCAAAGAACGATAGTATTGCAAACATGACAAGCGGAACCGTCATTACCCAGGGTGATTCATGAATTGCATCGAAGCGGTGATGATCTTTGTGTTCTCCGAGAAATGTTAATATTACAAGACGAAACATGTAGAACGCCGTTAGTCCGGCTACAAAAAACCCAATAACCGGAATAATCCAATGCCAGCCGCCGTGAAGATTTCCGAACGCTAATGTGCCCGCAAGAATTTCATCTTTACTTAAAAATCCGGATGTGAACGGTACGCCGCAAATCGCCAGTGTGTACATCATGAATGTCCAGAACGTAATAGGCATCTTCGTACGAAGCCCACCCATATTACGAATATCTTGTGCATCGGTACTTTGATCGTTTGCATGGTGCAAAGCGTTGTGCATCGCATAAATGACTGAACCGGAACCGAGAAAAAGTCCGGCTTTGAACATCGCGTGTGTAGTTAAATGGAAAAACCCGGCCGTGTACGCACCGACGCCGAGTCCCATTATCATATAGCCAAGTTGACTTACCGTAGAGTATGCAAGCACTTTTTTAATATCGTTCTGTGTTATCGCAATTGTCGCAGAAATGAAAGCTGTAATTGCACCTATGTAAGCAATCACCGTCAATGCGTCAGCCGTCATCATAACAAATGTACGCGTCACTAAATATACACCTGCCGCAACCATTGTTGCAGCGTGAATCAGCGCGCTGACGGGTGTTGGGCCTTCCATTGCATCCGGCAACCATACATGCAGCGGAAATTGTGCCGACTTGCCAATTGCGCCACAGAATATGAGCAGACCAGCAGCAGTCAACCAGGCTTCGCTTCCAAATGGGATATGCCCTGCCTTCATCGCTTCAAATATTGCATCAAAAGTAAAAGTGTGAAATGTGTTGAACAGAATCAAAATGCCGATGAACATTCCGACATCGCCAATGCGAGTAACGATGAACGCTTTCTTCGCTGCATCGGAAGCCGACTTCTTTTCAAACCAATGACCAATTAGTAGATACGAACTAAGCCCCACTAATTCCCACGACACATACATCAGCAATAAATTATTAGTGAGAACAATACCGAACATTGAAAAAGAAAATAAGCCAAGATATGCGAAATAACGGCCATAGCGGACGTCATCTTTCATATAGCCGATGGAAAACAAATGCACAAGCGAACTGACGATACAAACTACGACGAGCATAATTGCAGCAACGTTATCGATCATGAAACCAAGATCGATTTGCATCGCGCCTGTACCGGGCACGCTTCCGAAATTCACCCATGTGAATGTTGCCTGCAGGGTCTGGTCGTGATAATAATTAAGCTTCGTGAAAAGGATCGTCAATGAAAGTGCAAGTGCGGCAAAGAGAATTGATGTGCCAAACCAATCACCAGAACGCGGTAAACGTTTATGGAAAAAGATCAGCACAGCAAAGTCCGCTAATGGAACCAGCCAAACGATGAGTGCGAGAGTAAGTAAAGTTTCTTGAGACATAATTAGTAAATTTTCAATCTACAATTTTCAAATTCCAATTTATTGGATATGTGCTTCTTTGTGTTCTTCGTGGATCAGTCTTTCAATTGATTGATTTCGTCTACGTTCACAGTGTTGAAGTTTTGATAGATGTTCAAAATGATTGCCAGCGCAATTGCTGCTTCTGCCGCGGCAAGAATAATTACAAAAATCGCTACCACATGCCCATCAAGTGACGTGGTGACATAACGCGAGAATGCAACGAAATTAACATTGGCGGCATTCAGTATAAGTTCGACACCCATCAGAACCATAATGGCGTTGCGCCGCGTTAAAATGGCAAATATGCCAAGCGAGAACAACAGTCCGCTGAGAATGAGAAAATGCATCAGTCCCGGATGTTGTAGAAAATTTATAATATCTTGCATAAATATTTACGCTTTCTTCTCTCTTCGTGCAATCATTGCTGCACCGATTAATGCAACAAGTAATATCACAGATGCAACTTCAAATGGTAACAAGTATTTTGTCAAGAGCAGTTCACCGATTTTCGGAGCGGTCGTTTCTACTATTGGCAATTGCGAATTCACTTTCCAGTCTGTTATCCAAAAGACCCAAACCAGCCCCCCTCCAATACACGCGGCAATAAGTATTGCCGGTAATGTTTGAATAGTGCCCGTTTTAGCATCTACATTAATTTGATGACTCGTCAGCATTACGCCGAACAAAACCAACACCATAATTCCGCCGACATATATAAGCAGTTGTGTAACAGCAATAAAGTCGGCAAGAAGAAAAATATAAATTCCCGCTACACCGAAGAATGCAAACAACAGCGCAAATGCCGAACGTACAATGTTTCTAGACAATACAACAATGCACGCCGATCCCAGCGTAACCATAGCAAAGAAATAAAATATTATTGTGTAGAAATCCATAAGTATCAAGTTCAAAGTTAAAAGTATAAAGCTAAAAGCATAAAAGCATTTCTATCGTTTTAAATTAATTACACTTTATCGCTGCCAGGTACTACTGGAGAATCTGGTTTTATCGGCGGAGGCGTCACCGGTGCCGCTGAAGCTGAGGACGCAGGTGATTCTTTTGCAGCCGCGGCGGCAGATGCTTTCTTCGCCGCCTGTTCTTCATTATACTTTTCTAATCTGTATTGTGCTGCTGTGATTTCTTCCGATGTCATACTGCTGAAACTATATATCAAATTTTTCCTGTCATATTCCGAAAATTCATACACATCTGTCATAACAATACATTCCGTTGGGCATGGCCACACACAGAGTCCACAGTAGCAGCATTTCGCAATGTCTATATCGAAACGGGGAATGTAGAGACGCTTCTTTGTGTTTTTTGAAGTCATTCCCAAATCCATGTCCGGAGTCGATTTGATCGTTTCAATCGTGATACAATCTACCGGGCATGCAATTGCACATTGATCACAGCCGATGCAATCGTCGATATTGACAAATAGACGGTTGCGTCCCCGTTCGGGAATTGTCATTTTGACGTTCGGATATTGAACAGTCGCCGAGCGAGTAAAGATATGCTTGATTGTAATTTTCATTCCCACTACAACTGTATAAAGAGAATGAAAAATACTATAAAAATATGTTCCTATTGCCGACATTAAGAATTTATGATTTACGATTTTTAATTATCAATGTTAAATTTTCTTTTCATATTACTAAAATCAAACCTACAGCAAGAATGCAAACAAAGAGCCATGGTGTTAAGACTTTCCATGAAACAAACATCAGTTGATCGACACGTAAACGTGGAAGCGTCCACCGAAGCCAAATTTGCATCAGCATAAACATATACGCTTTTACTACAAACCAGAAGATGCCCCATACAGGTCCTGACATAAACCCGCCAAATGGACTAGACCATCCGCCAAGAAAGAGCGATACGACGACTGCCGACACAGTGAATAAATTGGCATACTCTGAAAGATAAAACATAGCGAACCGCATACCGCTGTATTCTGTATTAAATCCCTGCACCAACTCCGATTCAGCTTCAGGTAAATCAAACGGCGTACGGTTGACTTCGGCAATGGAAGCAACGAACATAATAAGAAACGTGACAAGCGTGAACGGCATCAGCATCAATTTCTGCGCCCAAGGCAATGGGCCACCAAACACAATCCAATTTCCAATACCACCATCTTGAAACTTTGTAACATCCTGCAGATTCAGCGATCCGGTAATCATCACAACAATGATGATAGCGAGCGCTGTCGGAATTTCGTAGCTGATCATTTGTGATGCCGAGCGGATTCCGCCGATAAGCGACCATTTATTGTTGGACGCCCATCCAGCCATGAGAATTCCGATGACAACAAAGGAGCCGACCGCTACTAAAAAAAATGCACCAAGATTGATATTGGAACCGATATATATGCTGCTGAATGGAAGCACAGCGTATGCGACATACGTTCCAGTAAATGCGATAAAAGGCGCGACGCGAAATAACAGCTTATCTGCTTTCGCTGGAATAATATCTTCCTTTTGCAAAAGCTTAAGCATATCAGCGATGGGCTGAAGCACACCATGCCAGCCGGTACGCATATATGCAACACGATCCTGAATGTGTGCGGCTACTTTCATTTCCGTATAGAGTACCACCAATACTATCAGAACGATGAAGACAAGCGGAAGTGCGCTCAGAAGAATTGAGACGAGCAACTGATTTGCAAGTAATGTTTGAATGAATTCCATTGTTCGTATTTATTGTTTATCTGTCAACTTCACCAAGTACAATATCAATACTTCCTGCAGTGAGTACCAGGTCGGCGATTAAACCGCCGCGGGCAATTTCTGGAAGAACACTCAGGTTCACAAATGCAGGCCCGCGCGCTTTCACGCGGAACGGGCTTGCCGTGCCATCGCTGATAATATAATATCCTAATTCACCGCGCGATGCTTCTGTACGGACATAAATTTCTGCACCTTTTTCTGGACGAATGCGTTTTGGTATCGCCGCCTTCACATTCCCTGCCGGTAATTCATCAAGCGCCTGATCTATGATATGAAGACTCTGTTCCATCTCGCGCATACGAACGATATGTCTATCCCAGCAATCGCCGACCGTGCCCACTTCGCCTTTGCCAATCTGCGGCTGCCAATCTAGTTTGTGATAAATGGAATACGGATCATCGCGGCGTAAATCCCAATTCACGCCGGAACCACGAAGCTGTGGTCCGCTGACTGCATAATTAATAGCGACATCTTTCGGTAAGACACCTACGTTCGCTGTTCGCTTGACAAAGATCTCATTGTAGGTCAGCAAGTCGTTCAACATCTTAATTCGTGGACGGAAATACTTTATAAACGCTTTTGCCTGTTCAATAAAATTCGGCGGCAGGTCATGCGAAAGGCCGCCAATCCAAATATAATTATAAAGTAATCGCGCGCCGCATGTCATTTCGAACAAGTCGAGAATTTTTTCACGGTCGATAAAGGTATAGAGAAAAGGTGTGAACGCACCGGAGTCGATACCGTATGTGCCTACAGCGATCAAGTGACTGGCAATTCTCTGCAGTTCCGCCATAATTACACGGATATATTCTACGCGCTCCGGAACTTCGATCTTGAGTAATCTTTCTGCGGCAAGCGCAAACGCCCATTCGTTGGTCATTGCTGAACAATAATCCATTCGGTCTGCGTAGGGAATGACCTGCTGGTAATTTGTCATATGCTCACAGTGTTTCTCGAAACACCGATGCAGATATCCGATATGCGGGATGCAATCGACGATAATTTCGCCATCAACAACAATTTCGAGCCGCAGTACGCCATGCGTGGACGGATGTTGCGGGCCCATGTTAATAATCATTTCTTCCGTGCGAATTGTTTTACCCGTTGAAGTCTTGATATGACCGGGTTTAACAGTATAATTTGTTGGAAGAGTCGGCGGTTGCAGCATAGTTGAGTCAGTCATTCAATGTTAGTACGGAACCTTCATACCGTGATAAAATTCCTGGACCTTATAATCCTTGCGAAGCGGATTGCCTTCCCAATCATCCGGCAGCAAAATACGGCGCAGATCAGGATGTCCATCGATGATGATGCCAAAGAGGTCGAACACTTCGCGCTCGTGCCAATTGGCGGTTCCCCACACATCGCTGACAGATTGAACGTGCGGATTTTCTTTCTTGCAAAAAGTTTTAAGGACAATCTTGTGTTTATTAACCATCGAGGCAAGATGATAGACAATTCCGAGCGTTCCGTTATTGTAATCGACTCCGCTCAAGCATGAAAGATAATCGAATTGCATCTCACTATCATCGCGGAGGAAAAAACAGATGTCCTTGATTTTATCAGGAGCGATACCAATCCATGCTTGCATCACGTATCCGGCGGCGGATCCACCCGCGGCGGAACTTTTTTCCTCAATTAGTGCATCGCCAAATTTAGTTTTTAAAACATCAAATATTTCTTGAGCTGTCATTATTCCTACGCCCGTTTCTTTACCAAGCTTTCCTTGCGCACCATCTCTTGCAGTTTCATAATTCCTTCTAATAATGCTTCAGGACGTGGTGGGCACCCGGGTATATAAACATCAACAGGAATTACCCGATCTACACCTTTCAATACATGATAACCATGTTCCCAATACGGCCCGCCGCAATTGGAACAACTTCCCATCGAAATAATATATCGCGGCTCAGACATTTGATCGTACAAACGCTTTATACGAGATGCCATTTTAATCGTTACTGTTCCGGCAACAAACATCACATCCACTTGACGCGGAGTTGCGCGCGGAATAACACCAAATCGCATAATATCGAAATTGGAGGCCGATGCAGCCATCATTTCAATTGCACAGCAAGCAAGACCGAACTGCATCTGCCAGAGTGATGATAGACGAGCCCAATTCAGAAGATCATCAAGTTTAGTGATAAAAACGTTGCCATTTTCAAATCGTTGATCAAGAAGTCCCACGCACTTTACTCCACGCTTTCATTAATATCATCATTTGAAATTGCAGAAGGGCTTTTCATACGCCCCGCCGTGACTATTGTTCGATTGATGACAGAAATTTGCGGGTTTGGTTTGTCCCAACTCAAGTCTCCCTTCACCCACACATACGCATATCCAATAATCAGGATAAAAAGAAAAATTGCCATTTCTAAAAAGCCTAAAATGCCGAATTGCCGATATATGAGTGCCCACGGAAAGAGAAACGCAACTTCAACATCGAAAATCAGATAGACAAGTGCGGTAACATAAAAGCGGACATTGAGGCGAATCCACGCGCTGCCGATCGGTTCTTCACCGCATTCATACGTGGCATTTTTTTCTGGATATGGACGATGTGGACGAAATATCCAAGCACCTAACAAACCGAGAGCAACAAAAATTGCACCAATCAATATAAATATAAAAGCTTTACCAAATTCTGTTAACATAAGATACTAATAAAATTTTCTCAATTCTGAAGTAAAAAAACTCATAAAGCAGTGATTAATATACTGGAAACTTGCCGGTTTGTCAAGAAACACGGAGATGTGGTAGAGTCTCAATTCAACATAGTTTGTCAGTGATGTCAGGAATTTCTTCCTGACATTCAACGGTATCGGTCAGGACAGCCGGAGGCCTAAGAATACAATCGTGCACTGCACGATTCAAATTCTTTTGATTCCCGCCTGACCGCACTAAACTGAGACACTACTGGAGATGTTCATCTCCATGGATGGATAGAGAGTGATTGGATATTAATTTCTGTTCAAGTGTTGAATTGAAAATTATTTTTTCTTTTTTCTTGTGCGTTTTGTTTTTGTGATTTCAGTTGCCAAGATCATCTTTGCATTATGTCCATTGAATTCCAGTGTATGTGAAATGATTTCAACTTCCATAACCTCACCATTCTTTTTCCGGTGACGCCAAACTCCAGCTTCATTGAATCCATCGTGTTCCGTAGTTTGTTGCAAATGACTCATCAAACCCTGAATATCTTCTTCCGGACGAATATCTTTAATCGACATGGAAAGAAATTCTTCGCGGCTATATCCATAGTAATATACTGCGGCATCATTCACTTCTAAGAACTGCAGGGTATCGATGTCATAGAGCCACATCGGATGCGGATTGGCTTTAAAAAGCAAGCGGTACCTAAGTTCCGATGCCTGCAATTGTTCTTCTATATGTTTTCGATCTGTTACATCAAACGCGATGCCAAGCCCGGCAGGAATACCTTCGTACAGAATCGCACTGGCGGCAAAATCCAACCATCGCTCTTTTCCATCTTTCGTGATAATTTTAAAATCGTAACGAGTTGGCACATCTTCATTGCGCTGCCGTGCCAATCCTCGCTGATGAACCATCTCGCGATAATCCGGGTGCACTAACTCCCAGAATTTCATATTCAGCAATTCATCTTTCGTGTAACCGGTGATCTGTTTTGAAGCAGCATTAACATAAGTGAATCGTTCCCCCTGATAAATAAAAATTAAGGCAGTACTCATCTCAGCAAGCGCCTTGAACCGCGCCTCACTTTGTTTCTGTGCTTCTTCTGCCAGCACACGCGCCTCGCGATCACGTTTCTGATTCACAACAGAAAGGATTGCAGGAACCAATCGAATGCTGTTTGTCTTTAAGAGAAATTCAGACGCTCCTTCTTTCATGCATTCAACCGCTTTTTCTTCCCCCACCGATCCAGTATAAATAATTGTGGGCGTTCCTGGTGCAAGTTCATTTACAAGCCGAAGAGCTTCAATTCCAATGATATCAGGAAGCGTATAATCAATTACGATGCAATCAAAATGCGGCGATTCAAGCTCTCGAAGGAAAGCTTCTCTATTGCGAACATCCTTAACAACCATCTCAACAGGAGCAGATTGTATTTTACGTGTGAACAGCCGGATGGACGACGGATCGTCTTCAAGCAAAAGAATAGAAAGCGCGGTAGACATGACAATAACCCTTTTTGATTATTCGATACTGCGGCATGAAACAATATAAACGATTGCTAACAACAGGAAAGAAGCTTAGGAAATGTAGAATAAGTCAAATCGAAAAGCAACATCTAAACAATAAACCACAATAAATGAGGAGCGGCAATGACATTTTAATCGCTCTTTGCCGTTCCATTCCATTCCGTCTCTTCCATCCCATTAAGCTTATTGACATATCGCGCTATTACAAACAGAAGATCGGCAAGACGATTAAGATACATGAGCGGATATTTTCCAATCTTTTCCTTTCTTCCAAGAGCGTCTACTAACCGTTCGGTACGCCGGCATACCGCCCTCGCAACGTGCAACTGCGCACCTACAATCGAACCGTCGGGTAGAATAAATGATTTCAATGGTTCCAGATGGACATTTAACCGATCAATTGTTTCCTCAAGAAATTGAATTTCATTCTGTTGAATGCGTTTAATGTTCGTCGACGCTGCATCGAAAGGTGTGGCAAGATCGGCGCCGAGTACAAAGAGTTGACTCTGAATTTGTTCAAGAAGTCTATCTATTTCGGCAAATGGTTTGAGTGCGCGAGCGACTCCGAGTTGTGCATTCAATTCATCCACTGTGCCGTACGCATCAATGCGAAGAGTACTTTTCGGCACACGCTTTCCACCAAAGAGTGAAGTATCGCCCATATCGCCGGTTTTTGTATAAATTTTCATTCCTTCTTTCCGATTACAGCATTACCCAATTCCATAATACGAAACGTACACTTAAGAATAAACCCCCGCCTCACTCTACATCTCCGCTCTCCCATTTGTCTTATTTACTATTTCACACGAGTGGTGCAAGTGCAATTTCTCTATCATAAAGCCAACTGAACTTCTCCACACCTGAGAACTTCACGCGCTCGGCAAGTTTGAGATATCGTTCGGAAAGTCCGCACAAATATTCCTGTGCTTTTGCTGATGCTCCCGATATGCCGGTCAAGCCCTCGATCTTCCACTCGTGAACCAGCGTTCCAATAATTTCTGCGTAATCTTTTGCTGTGTACACACCCGTTTTTTGCGCCACAAGGGAAAACTTTGAGAATAATTTTTTGTCTCTCCCATCGTCCATCAGAATTGCCGGCATCGCAATTCTTGATTTCATCATTTTAGCAAAAGCAAGTATTGCTTTTGCCGGATCAAGTTCAAAGATTTTTGCCATAAACAATTTATATGCTTTTTCGTGACGTGCTTCATCGCCGGCAATCATACCGCAAATTTTATGAAGATGATCCTCGCCTGCCCGCTTCGCAAGAACGCCGACATTCCGATGAGATATTTTGGTCGCCCGTTCTTGAAAGGATGTATAGACAAACCCAAGATACGGATCGTTTTCTGTTTGTGGATCGAACCCGTTGTTGATGAGATGTTGGATAGTTGTTTCTATGGAACGCATATCGACGCGGCCGGTGAGATAAAGATATTTGTTCAGTAAATCGCCGTGACGATTTTCCTCCGATGTCCAGCCGCGGCTCCATCGCGCCCACGGTGATGGACTTGCACCTGTTTGGTCGGTGACACCCTTCAATCGATTGAGCCAGGTTTGATAAGTCGGCAATGCCTCCTCCGTTACCATATCTCCGACAAGAACCACAAACACTTCATCGGATAACGCATTGGCACTTTTACGGAAATCAGTCAATTGCTCAATCCAATTTTCTGCATTCAAGTCCGGTAAATAATCAGATGGCTGCCAGCTTTCATTAACGTTCATGAGCAATGAATTCAATTGCTCGCCGACAAATCCTTCTATACTCTTAATCACTTCTAATTGATGTGTTGTGACGTGTATTTCGTTTTGTGCATCCATCGCTATCTCTTTCAATAAGCTGAAAATGGTTTTCATTAACATAATATGAACGATTCTATTTACTACTTCGTTCCTTATCTATAAACAGTTTGTAGTTTTTTTCGCATATTGACAATGTCAAAGCTATGTATTATACTAAAGTCAAGAAGGAGCAAGAATGCTCCCCCAAAACCGATGAAAAACTCAGATTCAACTTTTTCGATTATTTTTATCGAAGCAATAATAGCCCGGGAGTTCGACAGAACAGCGGGCAGGTGTTGTTGTAGACGCTTATCGCAACTCCACGCAACGATGTTGGATAACCGTAATTCATCGGCCTATTCACTGTAAGATAAAACGCGTCACCTCAGAGATAAGATCGAGGGTTCAAGCCCGATGACACCTGATCCCCAATCGCCGTTGCAGTTGAGGGAAGAATGAGATGAGCGGTTTTTTTATAACCTCTTCTGGAAAATTCCCGGAAGGGGTTTTTCGTTTATAGCCCTCTCATTCTCTCAACGAAGATAAAAATATTGACATCAACAAACAGTCATTATATACAATTTACTGAAAGGTTATATTTATATGATGAGCGTATAAAGCCAATTTAGATCAGGCGTTTACGGAAACCTTAAAAGCATAAACTTTGTTAAAGTAAATAATTAGAAAACATCTGACAATAATAAAAGGAAATACTATGAAAGCGTTAAATATTCTTGGGACTATCGGCAGAACGCCTCACGTTCGCATCAATCGTTTGTTTGGGGAAAAAGAAGTCTGGATAAAACTTGAACGCAGCAATCCGGGCGGTAGCATAAAAGACCGTATTGCACTTTCGATGATCGAGGATGCCGAACGGCGCGGATTATTAAAACCGGATACGGTGATTATCGAACCGACATCAGGCAACACTGGAATTGGATTAGCTCTGGTCGCCGCCGTTAAGAAATATAGACTCATTCTTGTGATGCCGGAATCGTTTTCAGTGGAGCGCCGCCGTTTAATGGCTGCATACGGCGCGCAGTTCGATTTAACGCCGCGCGAAAAAGGAATGACGGGTGCTATTGAACGGGCAAAGGAGCTTGCCGCATCACTTCCAAATGCATGGATTCCTCAGCAGTTCGAAAACGAAGCCAATATAGAAGTTCACCGCAGAACGACAACTAAAGAAATTCTAGATGATTTTCCACAGGGCATCGATATCATTATTACAGGCGTTGGCACAGGCGGACATATTACAGCAGTCGCGGAAGAATTGAAAAAGGTTTACAAAGAATTGAAAGTTTATGCTGTAGAACCCTCGGCTTCGCCGGTTATCAGCGGCGGCAAACCCTCGCCTCATCCGATACAGGGAATTGGCGCAGGTTTTATTCCTAAAAATCTTCACCTCCAATCTATCGATGGCGTTATCCAAATTACAAAAGAGGAAGCGTACGAATACACACAACGAGCCGCACGTGAAGAAGGAATTCTAGTTGGCGTTTCTACCGGCGCCTCGCTGGCGGCAGTCGCGAAAAAACTTCCGGAATTAAAACCGGGAGGCAGAATACTGACATTCAATTACGACACAGGTGAACGATATCTTTCAGTTGATGGACTTTTTCCAGCTTAGTATAAATACGGAAAAATTATACTACAGCTTTCAGGATAATTCGTTTGATGGCTATACGCAGTAGACGCATATAAAAGGAGGTGAGATTACAAATGGAAATCAAGGCGATAGTATTCGGCGCTACTGGAATGGTTGGCGAGGGAGTTCTTCTTAAAACTCTCGACCATAAAAACGTTGAATCGGTTTTAGTTATTGGCAGAAGACCGTGCATGAGAACGCATAACAAATTAACGGAACTGATTCATCATGATTTTTACGACTTTTCTACAATTGAAGAGCACCTCAAAGGGTATAACGCATGCTTTTTCTGCCTTGGAGTTTCTTCTTTGGGAATGAATGAAAAAGATTACACCCGGATTACATACGATATTACAATGCAGGCGGCAACTACTTTGGCAAAACTCAATCCAGATATGACTTTCTGCTACGTATCGGGTACAGGAACCGATAGTACTGAACATGGCAAAATGATGTGGGCTCGAGTGAAAGGGAAGACAGAAAACGATATCAAAAAGCTGCCGTTTAAATCGGTATATTTATTCAGACCGGGGCTTATGAAACCGGTCAAGGATCAAAAGAATATAAAAAAAATCTTCAAAGTTGCAGGGCTTTTGTATCCATTGTTGAAATTTTTATCACCAGGTAATGTTTGCACGTTAGAAGATGTCGGCCTCGCGATGATTAATGCAGTGGAGGTTGGTTATCAAAAGCAGATTCTAGGAAACATGGATATCACCCAGCTTGCTAAAACAAAATCGAGCGATTGTGCATAACACATCATGCAATAATCAAAGTTGGTTCTAGATTAAAGTTACCTCTCCGATCGCTACCAGCGGTCGGAGAGGTGCTTAAAACCATTCACAGCCTCTTAAAAATCCAACGAACCTTGCGAAGGTTCCAAGACCTTCGCAAGGATTAAGGTCGATGATTATTTTTTCTTCCCGTTCTTCCAGAAATTCGGAAATTCCCCATAATAATGTGCAATTGTCTTAATGCCGCTGAAGAAATTATCAAGATTGATAAATTCGTTTGGTGCATGGGCATTCTCATCTGGCAAACCAAAGCCGAGCAGCACCGAATCTATTCCAAGCAACTTCTTAAAATCCACTACAATAGGAATTGAACCGCCATCGCGCTGGTAGAGAGGTTTCTTGCCAAATCCTTTTTCCAACGCTGCCACTGCCGCTTTGACACCCGGGCTATCTATCGGTGTAATAGCTGGTTCGCCACCATGCAAATCACGAACTTTAACCTGAATAGTTTTTGGAGCAATCTTTTTTAAGTGCCTCTCGAACAACTTTGCGATCTTCGCCGAAGATTGGTCAGGAACAATTCTCATCGAAATTTTGGCGAATGCCTTAGAAGGTAGCACAGTCTTTGCACCCTCACCAGTATAACCGCCCCAGATACCATTGCATTCAAGTGTAGGTCGTGCCCATAGCCGCTCAAGAGTTGTAAATCCTTTTTCACCATAAAGTTGGTTTAAACCGAGAGATTTCGCATAATTCTTATCGCTCCATGGCAGTTTTTTAAACGCCGCACGCTCAGCTTTAGTCAAAGGACGCACATCATCGTACATCCCTTTAATAGTGATGCGCCCGTTTTTGTCGTGAAGGGATGCGATCATTTCCGTTAATGCTTGAATTGGATTATGCACTGAACCGCCGAATGAGCCGGAATGCAAATCAGTATTCGGGCCTGTCACCTCCACTTCCATATATGATAAACCTCTTAGGCCATAGGTAATGGACGGAACACCTTTGGAGAATATGTCTGTATCAGAAATGACTATGATATCGGCATTGAGTGATTCTTTATGCTCATTTATAAATTTAGGGAGATGTTCGCTGCCAATCTCCTCTTCCCCCTCAAAAATAATTTTGATATTCACAGGCAGCACGCTGCCATTTTTCAAAAATGCCTCGATGGCTTTTAGATGTATAAATATTTGCCCTTTGTCGTCAGCGGTTCCCCGTCCATATAAATTTCCATCGCGTTCAGTTGCTTCGTACGGCGGAGATTTCCACTCGCTAACCGGGTCTTCGGATTCTACATCGTAATGCCCATATACAAGAATCGTCGGCTTGTCAATTGCTCTAAGCCAATCGCTATACACCACCGGATGTCCTTCAGTTTCTAAAATCTGCGAGTTTTGCATGCCGATGCTTATCATATGATCCCTAAGCCATTCAGCTGTACGGCGTATCTCCGGTTTGCGTTCTGTTTGTGAGCTTACACTTGGAATGGCAAGAAGCTCTTTAAGTTCAGTAAGATAGCGTTCGTGATTGGATTCAATATATGATAGAATCTTTTCCATAGTTTTTTCCTTTTAATAATCAGAGAAAATTGTATCTGAGAATATAGGTATTGGATGAAGGAAAGGCAAGCTTGAGCTTGCTTCTCCAACATTTAACTTAGAACTGATTTGTGAATTTGATAAAATAACTCCATTGACTCTCCAATAATAAATAATTATGATTTTATTGAATGCAATTGGAAGGTATTGAATAAATCTTATGATAATAGCTCATCGATTGTACAGTCTGTTTTTTTATTTTATTGTATTAAGTTTCATTTCTGTTTCATACCCTGTATCATCCGCTGCATATGATTCCATCAAATCGGAGCAACCACTTTTAATTGAAGGAAAGACCATGAGAGACACTTTGAAGCTCCCCTATCTCAAAGAAGCTGGACAACGCGGTAATATCACAATTTGGATTGTTGATGGTACATACGTGCGAACTCATATCGACGAAGAGTTTACAAACTATGGCGAGCACTACGGCTTCAAGTGCATCCCGAAGAATGAATTCTGGCTTGATAAAGAAGCACAGGAAGATGAGCAACAATTCTTTATTGATCATCTACTTGTCGAGTACCGACTATGCGAGAAAGGTATTCCTTATGACGATGCTTTGGAAAAAGCCGACAGCGCAGAAATGGCAGAACGGAAAAAAGCTGGTGATGTAGAAAAGGTGACCAAAGGAGGCGATCTTCCTGATCCGACAAAAGCACATGTAAAACTTTGGAAGAAACTCGAATCCGGTGTTAGTGTCTGGATTATCGATGGCAGATTAGTGCGCAGTGTTTTTGATATTGATTTTACGGAAGGTGGTCATGACCACGTTTATGAATTTGTTCCCCAGAATGAAGTTTGGATTGATAACGACCTTGAAGAAGCGGAGCGCCCCTACGTCCTTCTTCATGAACTGCACGAGCGGAACCTGATGGCAAAGGGTTGGACTTACAGCAAGGCGCACGAAGATTCAAGCAAGCTCGAATACTATTGCCGGCATCATCCTAACGAATTGCATACAATGCTGGCAAAAGAAGGCTGGGAATGAAACTTATCTGTTCATTCTCAACAGGTAATAAGGTTATACTATAAAGCTATTATATGAGAAATGAATGGGACCGTTGTTCACTTCGCTTTTAGTCCTAATAATCTGTTATAAGTTTTTTTATTCTTCAGGATGCTTATCGCAGCTTGCAATTGATTGTCGGTAGCAAACGTTGACTCGAAGCGGGCTTTGTCGCTTTTCATCCGTGCAAGGATTTCCGTTTTTAGCACAACACGTATATCTTCTTTGTAGCGATAGATCTGCTTGCCACTTGAAACTTTCAACTCATTCTCCAATTTATTAATACCGTTTAAAAAGGATTGATCGTAGCGTTCATTTTCAGCGAGAGTGCGCAGTTCTTTCAGTTTCATTTCTCCTTCATCTTGATATTCGAAACCTTTTTCTTTCAGGAATGCTTCAAAGTCGTCAATTATTGAATCGGTGACTTCAAAATTGTCTGGAACCATTTTCTTCTCAGTAGCAAAATGATTAGCATACTTAAAGATCATTGATTTGCGATTGAGTTCTTCAAGATACATGATATGTAATGTATCAGATACAATGGTATCCGGCAGAATACCTCCGCTCTCCCACACGCGCCTGTTATGTGCTGTGCGGAATTCACGCCTTAGACTATCGGGCTTAGTTGTTACATTGCCTTCGCCATCTCTATGCCAATAATCAACTTCTTGTATGCATCTACCGCTTGGTGTGTAATAGCGTGCAGTTGTGATCTTGAGTGAGGCATTCTCTGATAATTGGGTGATTGTCTGTACCAATCCTTTCCCGAAAGTGCGCGTACCCACCACAACACCCCGATCGAGGTCCTGAAAAGCACCTCCAACAATTTCGCTAGCGCTTGCACTAAAGCGATTGACCAGCACTGCTATTGGGACATCTTTCAACATCGGTGTTTCTGAAGAGTAATATTTTCGCTCTGAATCGCTTCTGCGTCCGCGCGTAGAAACAACAAGACTGTTTTCGGGAACAAACTTGGAAACCACTTCTACTGCGCTTTCGAGCAATCCGCCGGGATTGTCGCGCAAGTCGATCACTAATCCTTTCAATTCTCCTTTTACCTGTAAATCATTGATAATGTTATGCAAATCTTCTCCTGCTGTCCGTGAAAATCTTTCCAGCCGAACGTAGCCGATACCATCCACGACATATCCTGCATAAGCAATATTGTGAACGGAAATTTCCTCGCGCATCAGTACAAAGTCGATGGGTTTCTTCTCGCCTTCTCGTTCAATCCTCATTTTCAATTCTGTACCAGGAGCACCGCGCACAAATTGGTGAATACCTTCTAGCGACATTCCTTTTGTCGCTTTTCCTTCCACCTCAATAATCCTATCGCCGACTTCAACACCTTGTTTTGCAGCAGAGAATCCTTCAAGCAAATTTATCACTGTCACAAAGCCATCACGCAAACCGATAGTAATGCCAACACCGCCATATTTACCATTAGTGATAAGATCGATTTCATCGTTTTCCTTCTCACCAATGTACACCGTGTATGGATCCAACGTTCTAAGCATGCCATCGATGCCAGCACGCATGAATTCTTCTGGATCGAGAGAATCGACATAGTTAATAGTAATTTCTTTATACACTTTGCTGTATGTGTCAATGCCGCGATAAATCTTCAGATAGTATTCAGCATCACCGCCTTCTAAAACAAATCCGAAAAATGTCATTGCTAATAAAGGCATAAGAATAAAAACAGAACTACGTGTTTTTCTTCGTAAAATTATTCGTTTTTGATTCATATAATTGCGCTCCAAGCTCATTTCTGTGTTTTTAATGCTTCCGCCACGCGTTGCCAGATTAGTTCGTGCAGATCGTCGATGGGCTGTAATCCGTCAACGACGCAACAACGAGATTCCGTTTTTGCTATTTGAAGGAATCCGTTTCGTGTGCGTTCGTAGAATTCTATACTATTCGATTCCATTCGATCTTTATTTGTCCTCGCCGAATTCATGCGTTTTTCAATTTCACGAATTGGGATATCAAGAAAGAACGTTACATCGGGCACTAACCCGCCAGTGGCATATCGGTTAATTACATTTATAACTTCGAGAGGAATACCTCTGCCAAATCCTTGATATGCAGTAGTGGAATCATAATAACGGTCACAAATAACTACCATACCGCCATCAAGCGCCGGATGCACAACTTCTTGAATCAACTGCGAGCGGCTTGCAGAGAAAAGAAATAACTCAGTTGCCTCTGCCATGCCATCGTTGTTTTTATCGAGCAGCATCTTGCGAATCTTTTCGCCTATATCTGTACCGCCCGGTTCGCGCAAAACAAGCACGCGATAATCCTGCAGTGCGAGACGATCTGCAAGCAATTGTACTTGCGTTGACTTACCTGAATAATCGAGACCTTCAAAAGTAATTAGCATAGGGATTGATGCGCGGTGAGTGGTTAAATGGTTATTTCGTAATCTAAATCCTAATTTGTGCCTTGTGTTGCTTTATATTTTCTGTCTTATAATTTCTAACTTCTACTTTCAAAATACCCAAATTCATACTGTTAAGCAAACAACTGAATCGTATTTAGTAGTTCCAATTAGATATCATGGATTTCAATTCCAAATAAAATGCCGATAGATCTTTGGCGATAAATCAATATTTTTCGCATTATAATGTAATTTTTTATTACAATATTATTTGTTATATGTTATAGTTATTTTAGATAAATTGTGATTATTAAGAATAAGTGGCAGGTATTGATATGCTCTGTTGGTTTTTATTAGCTGGAAATGGGCCAGAAAAACTGAAAACTGAATTCATCAATTTTTTTTCGGGCCGTAGTTTCCCTAAAGGCATAGCATTATGGAAATGGAAAAGAACCTGTTGGATATGCTCGCCTGAAAGCTTTAGACAAGATATTCTTACTACATTCGATAATTATGGCATAATTGAATTTTCTTCTGCACCCTCTCCATCAGATATTGAATTCATTTATGGCGACGATAATTCTCTTGATCATCTTTCAAGACATTAAACTATCCATAGAACCATTTGCAGCTTCACCTTTCTTGCTCCTCTCGACTTTTTTTACTACAATAAATTATTGACTGAAGCGGTGACAGATATTTCAGGATGCATAAAGCACAAAAGAAACATACTCCACTACCTTCTCCGATTTCAACTCCCAAAGCAATGAGTGTCATCGAGCAAAGGCGAATTGACTCGCGCAAAGAAGATTCTGCGCTTATCCGGCAGGCGCTTTCTTGCGACCAGAATGCATTTCGCAAGCTCCGGCTAAAATATTATGCATCAATCTTCAAGCTAATAAACCGAATGATATATAACCGTGAGGAAGTAGAAGATCTAACTCAGGAAGCTTTTATTAAAGCATTCACGTCGCTCGCGAGTTTCAATGAGGAATATTCATTCTCGACTTGGCTTTACAAAATAGCAACGAACAACGCGATCGACCACATCCGGAAACGAAAGCTCCAAATGTTTTCTATCAATAAACCCATTGAGTCTGAAGAAAGCGATTATTCATTTGAACTACCGGATACAGAACTGGAACCGGATCAAGAACTAATTGCTGCCCAGCGCAAAAAAATGTTAGACGAGGCAATGAATTCGCTGCCGGCAAAGTATCGTCAGGTCATTCTTATGCGTCACGTGGACGAAAAAGAATACCAAGAAATTGCAAAAATCCTGAAACTACCCCTTGGAACGATCAAAGCACACATCTTCCGCGCCCGCGAACTTCTATACAAGCGGCTACGCGACAAAATGCGTCATTATTGAAAAAAAGTGCAACTTCTGCAGCATTGATTGCGTAATATCAGAGGCATACAGGTACGCCATGAAAAACTTTATAAAATTTCTATTATTTCTTCTCGTCTGCATTGTTTGCACCGTCGCGGCATTTGCTTATACACTTGAAAACAAGCATCGTGAGTTCAGCCGCACAAAAGAAAAAGAGCTGCGGGTCGTTCTTGATATTTCATTTGGAGACATTTCTATTAAACGAGGCGAAGAAGATAGAATTGCAACTGTTGACTACAATGAAGAAGAAGCTGCCAAACGCAAATTATACATCTCTTACGATATCTCGGGCGAAACCGGCACGCTGTATATCAAATTAAAAGAATCCACACATTTTTGGGGTGACGATGACGACCGCAATACTCATAATCGTCATCTTGATATTAAACTTGGCAGCAATATTCCGATTTCTCTTGAATTAGAGCTTGGAGCTGGGAAAGGCGACATCGATTTGACCGACCTGCAAGTGAAAGACTTAAAAATATCAACTGGCGCCAGTAGTGTGACAATGAAGTGCAGTAAGCCCAACCCGATTTCCGCAGACGATATCTCTATTGAATCAGGTGTGAGTAAATTCACGGCAACAGATCTTAGCAATTTGAATTTTCGCAATCTAAAATTCAGTGGCGGTGTAGGCTCTTATAAACTTGATTTCGACGGCAAACTCAGACAAAGCGCAGAAGCACAGATTGAAGTTGGGCTCGGTTCTATCAATGTGTATGTACCAAAAACCATTCCCGCCAAGTTAGTATCTAATGACAACTGGCTTTCCAGCTTCAAGTGCGATGATGATTTTGAAAAAACGCGAAGCGGTGTGTATGAAACAAGCGATTTCCAAGACGCATCTAAGCGCTTGACTATCCGTCTCGAATCTGGATTGGGCAGCGTGCGGGTGCAAAGAAAATAATTTTTTACAACCTTGTCAAGGTTTGACCTGCCCGCTGTCTTTGTAACGGGAACCTTGACAAGGTTAATTGCCCGTCGTTTGGTGATAACCTTGTCAAAGTTCACTTTGTTTAAACTTAGGTAACTTTGACAAGGTTACTCTTCAAATAAGAATGAAGCAATATTTTGTTTATCATTTGCTTCAATGTACTCTTCCACAAATTGTTGATAATCCTTAGCGCATTTAAAATAGCTATCCCGAAGCTGATAATCCATTCCAAATAATTAGAATGATTCCACTCTTCTATAGATTTCACAATTTTAGCATTCAATGGATTGAGATGAATATATCGAATTACCTGTAAACAGTACGAGTCGCTATCTATCTCCTTTACTTTTGCCTGTCCTTGAAAGAGTGTACCGCTAAGTTCGAAGCGCTTGTTTATCGCCTGTGTATAAGCGTTGAAAACGGTTTTCAAAAAAGAGCCAATTGAACCAAATTCATTTTGTTTTACAATCAGATGGTAATGATTTGGCATTAAACAATATGCCGCTACGGTAACTTTATATTGCACAGAATATTTGGTGAACAGTGTGATGAGATATCTATAATTTTCTTCCTCAAAAAAGATCGCTTCTTTATGCGCACCTCGATTGAAGATATGGTAGTAGCAACCTTCGGTGTATTGCATTTAGTTTCCCTTTTATTAACCTTGTCAAGGTTTGAAACCTTGACAAGGTTTTGCTTGCCCGCTGCGGCGGGAACCTTGACAAGGTTATATCTATCCAACCCCGAAGTGGAAGAATTGCCCCCAAGAACGCGGATGGCTTACTTCGCGTGTGCGAATAAGATTGAGAAGCGCCTGCCGATACGCATCGCCGGGAGCGAGACCGTTGGCAAGATGAGTGAAGAAATATTCACTGAAAAATTTTGTCGCTTTCCTATCTGCTGACCATGCATTAAAAAAAACATCTGGGGTCCCATTCAAACGAAGCAAAAGCGCCTGCTCGGCAGAGAGTCCAATACCTTGACCGGAATGATTTGAGAGAACTACAACCGGAATCGCTTCAAGTTCCGAAAGCTTCTCGAACGGAATGGCAACAGACTGTTCCACCATCAAACCATCTGAGAGAATAAAGTTGCCAAGTGGAAATTCTGCATTTCGCTGGCTGAATTCAGTAGAAATCTGCAAAACGTCGGCTTTGATAGATTTTAAATTGTCCCATGACGTCTCTAATCCTACCATTATTCTTGCGCCCTTAAAAAAGCTTCGGATATCTCGCAATTCGTAATCCACCGACCAGTTTTTACCTGTCGGATTGCCGAATGCTACAATATCTTGTATTCGGGCCGTGGATGCATTACGATAACGTAACGATGCAAGTGATGGTACATAATCTATGCTCGTTAATTCAACAACATATTTCACATTTCCTTTTGAATCCTGTCGTTCTATCGCGTGAAACGGAAAACCATCCATCTCACGATTGGCAACGATAATAAGATTCCGTTCAAACAGATCGTCCACCGGACGAATGAGGATATCGTACATCTGAGTAGAAAGTCTTGCGAAGCGCGTCATTGAAGGCATACTTGCTTCTCCAGCTTCGCCGGAGTATACATTCGGATCCTGTAGAAGCTGCCGGTATTCCGTCATCATTTGTAAAAGATTATCGTGGTGAATCGCAGAGGTACGGACAACAAGTTGTGAGCGCGTTACGGCAAATATATAGAGCAGATCATCTGTCGGTAGAAACTCAATTGCCATTGTTCCAGGCGGGATGTTCGCCTGTAAAATCTGCGCTTCAATTGGGATAGGTAAAACCAGTGTTTCGTAGTTTGGATGTTCTTCAATAATTTGCCGTGATTCTTTTCGCAGCATTTGCTTGGCTGATTCAAGTTCAGCATGCAGTGAATTTAAATCCTTAATGTCAGATGAATGTTTTGTGCTGGCAAGCCGTGCAGTATATTCGGCTTCAAGCATTTTTGCCTTTTGAAGCTGCACTCGTACATTCCTCGTTTTTAATTTCACCTGTGAATAGCGTAGTGAAACACTAACATTCTGGAATGTGGCGGCAAGTTGTTTCGTCCGCGCGTACTCAACAATCTTCAATGCTTCTTCTTGACGCTGTGACTTAATAAGCAGTGCACTTAGATATCCATACCAATCCTGATGCGATGGCAGTATGCCAAGTGCAACTTGATATGGCGTATGCAACTCTTCATTGGAATATTCAGCAAGTGCATTTTGATCAAGCATAACTGCTTTCAAGAAATAATCGCGGGCTTTTAAAAGATCGCCTGCGCGTTCATATTCTTTTCCAAGCTGAATGTACAGAAATCCTTCGCCAGCGATGTGGCCGCAATCCATAAAATTTTTAGCAATCTGCTCGTAGGATTGTTTGAGCTTTTCTTCATTCTGTATACGTTGCTCCGGTGACATACTATTAAATTCGCAGCGAACCAAGAACAGAGAAAGATAATTTTCTGCTATATGATCACCCTGTAATCGTGCAAGCTCCAATGCTTCACTATAATAATGTTTTGCTTCGGACAGGTCGCTATTCTGCTCATAAAGATGTCCAAGCTGGAAGAGCAAGACCGTTTGAAAGTCTTTACTAGTGCGCGCGCGACGAAGCACATTAATAGCATCGCGAAAATCGTGGGTCGCAGTATTTATACTATTTTGCATTAGATGGAGAAGACCAAGTTCTTCCTGCAGCCGAGCAACAAGCAATGGATCACTTGTTTGACTGATTGATGCAACTGCTTGCGTAAGTGAGTTTGCCGCTTCTTCGTTTCGTTGCTGCATTCTGTAAATACTGCCTATACCACCAAGTGCCGCAGCAAGATGTTGACGATCGCCGCGTGCCTGTGAAATAGTAAGCACATTCTTATATACATTCAGCGCTTCATCCACATCACCGCTTGATTTCAAAATAGAAGCAAGTTTTAGTTCTGACTCTGCTCTGGCGATCTTATCATCGAAAGCAGTTGCGGATGCACTGGCGGTACGGTAGCAGGCAATAGCTTGATCGTTCATATGCATTACGGCATATAGGTCACCTTCTAGAAGAGCAAGTTGAATTTCACCATGCACATCCCCTTCCTTGCGCATAAGCGCGGCGGCTTGTTCTGATGCAGCAAATGCGGCTCGAAACTCTCCCAAGTTCAAATTAGTTTGGACAAGGAATGTTAGCGCTTCTATCAGTTGGTCGTCTTTTTTGAGATCACGGAATAATCGAATGGCATCTTCTAGAATCGGCTTTGCTTGCTTAAATGATTGCTCGCCGATAAGCGCAACCGCTTTCTCATACATCTCAGTAGGATCAGCTTGCGGAGGATTTCCGGAATCACAACCAAGTACAAGAAAAATGGTAAGAATAAGAAATAATGATGTGCTTTTCACTATGTGTGAAATTTCCGTGTCGTTATAGATATTACTACAGAATCGATTTAAACACGAGAAGAATATAACAAACTACTGCTTATGCTTCAACAAAAAGAATCAACGCTTGATGCCGCAGCTTTTCACTACATCGACAATATCATCCGCATTGTTAGATAAAATACCATCAACGCCGTAAGTCAACATTCGTCGCGCGCCTCGTACTGAGTTAAGTGTGTAGACATAAACCGCAATACCATGCTTATGAGCGTCGTTTAGCATTTTGTGAGTTAATTCACGGGTGGCGCATTTAAACACTTCTGCATCAACTCGTTCGGCCAGTTTAGAAGGCGAGCGACCGAAGTCATGTAAAAAATCAAAGAGTACGCCAGTCACTGCCGATGATTTCATTCGTTTGATATTCGCTAAGATTTTGTGATCAAAAGAAGAAAACAATACGCGATCATCCATCCCGCATTGGTGAACAACATCGAGCACTTTTTCTTCCAACAATCCGAGCGGCTCTCGATGCAGTCTATCCGATTTAATTTCAACATCTACCCAAAGCCGACTGCCTATTTGCTGAAATACTTCTGCGAGTGTCGGAATTCTTTGCTCGGCAAACATCTTATGAAACCACGAGCCGGCATCGAGCCGCCGAATTTCTTCCAATGAATAATTGCGCGCAGGACCATTGCCAGTGGACGTGCGCTGAAGTGTCCGGTCATGTAAAACAATGATTTCTTCATCCTTTGTCAAGCGAATATCTAATTCGATCATATCAATACCAGGGATACTGGCCGCTTTTTCAAAAGAGGCGAGCGTGTTCTCCGGCGCCTTTGCCGAGATACCGCGATGCGCGACGACATAAGGCGGCTCACCTGCCAAAGGCTTTGGCTGATAAGGTCTCATTTGAATCTGCTTTTATATAACGCATCTAGAATAAGCTTGTGTACATAGCCAATCTCGTCCATGCCGTTGATTGGAACAAGTCGGCCGGTTTCTCGATAATATTCAATGAGTGGTTTTGTCTGTTGTTGATAGACTTCAAGGCGTCTGCGAACTGGTTCCGGTTTATCGTCATCTCGTTGATACAATTCACCGCCACACGACGGGCACTTTTTAAGATCAGCACCGATTCGGGCAATTGTATAAATGCGGCCGCAGCCGCGACAAAGCCGCCGTTGATCCAGACGATTAATTATTTCTTCGTTGTTCACTTCAAGACTGATAACAGAATCAAGCTTAATTCCAATTTTTTCAAAGAGCACATCGAGTGCATTTGCCTGAGGAAGTGTTCTGGGAAAACCATCGAGGATAAAATTCTGACGTGATTCATCGGACATCAGAACCTCCTCAATCAAACCAACGACTACATCATCGGGAACAAGATTACCTGCATCCATAAAAGATTTTGCTTTCAATCCAAGAGCAGTTTTATTTTTTACAGCTTCGCGCAGTAAATCGCCTGTAGAGATATGCGCTGAATGAAATTCTTCAACAAGTAATTTGGCTTGGGTACCTTTACCCACGCCCGGAGGTCCAAAAAGAATGATCTTCATGAGTTCGTTTGTTTTTCTTTTAGTTAACGATAAGTGAATTAAATATAAAATAAATGCATGGGAAAAATGTTAAGATTTATAAAGTAAAAACGAAAAATCAATTCATCTACAATAAACCTTCTGCAATTTTTGATTTAGCTCTTAATTCAATCACAGCAAGTTGTCCGCACGCGGCATTGATATCCTGACCGGAACTGCCGCGTACCATTACCGTTATATCGGATTTGCGTAATGCATCGGCAAATGCTTCAATACGCGGAGCCGGTGTCGGCTTGAGCGAAGCTCCAATACCGGAAGGATGTATAAACGCTATGGAATGAAATGGAATAAGATTAACCTTACAAGGAATTCTTCTGCTCAGTTTTATGAACAATTTAACATCAGCTGTCGTATCGTTAAAGCCGTCAAACAGAATGTACTCAAACGTGGGACGGCGGCGTGTTCTATGGTAATAGTACTCCAGTGCTTTAATCAATTCATCCACAGAAAATTTCTTTGTTATCGGCATAAGCTTAGTGCGCTTATCGTTATCCAGTGAATGAAGTGAGAGCGCTAGTTTTACAGGGCGTTCTTCATCCGCAAGCTGTCGAATTTTATCTGCATAGCCGGCAGTAGAAATAGTGATGTGCCTTGCGCCAATATTCAATCCATTATCATCATTAATGATATCGATGGATTTCATTACGTTCTCATAATTGAGCATTGGCTCACCCATACCCATATAAACGAGATTGGTGATTCTTTTTTCACTCTTTTTCTGCACCTGAATTACCTGATCCACAATTTCCCCTGCTGTGAGATTTCGCATAAAACCCATTGCGCCGGTTGCACAGAACTTGCAATCAAGCGGGCAGCCAACTTGTGTGGAAACGCAGAGAGTGAGTCGCTTCTCTTCTTCTGACGATTTTTTTGTTGAGGGAATTAAAACGCTTTCGATCGCTAAATCGTCATTCAGCTGGAAGAGATATTTTATTGTGCCATCAGTAGAGACGTTTTGAGTCACCAATTGAAGATTTAAGATATGCGAAATTTGAGAAAGAACTTGGCGGAAATCTTTTGAGATATCGGTCATTTCATCGAAACTTTGAGCTGTTTTGGCGTAGAGCCAGTTGTAGAGTTGTGCAGCACGATATTTCTTTTCACCAAGTTCTTCTACAAAAGTTTGAAGCTCGATAAGGTTAAGACCTTTGAGATTTTTCTTTGTCATAATATTAAGGTACGGAAAGATGTCACGGGGTGCAAGAAAGAGGAGGTCTTGCTTGTCGATTATGCTTAGGAACATAGACCTTTTGCTTCGCGTCTAAAACAAGGGATAGCAGATCACACCTATCAATTGTGTGCGATGAATTCAATTCATATTATTTTCCAATATTTGCGGTTTTACCTAATCACATTCTTTCTCTTTATGGTGATAGGAAGTGAAAAAAGCCTCGCACAAAAATATTATTCAACGTCTAATCCAAAACAGGATCCGTCTAGAATCGATATTGGAGCTTCTAGTTTCCTAAAAGCGCCGCAACCCAAGTCATCTTTGTTCTCTCCACCCAGAGGTCCAATTCCTCAGAATATCAACTTAATAGGATCAATATCCCTGGTGCAGATATTGGAAAAACATCCAGAACTGCGAGGCGTCATACTGAATGAATATATTCGTCTTCAAATAATAAATGAAATAAAAAACGAAAATAATAATAAAGAGAGTTTAAGACTTTATCTTATTGGAGAGCCAACTCTGGAAGACGGTCTGAAACGAATGATGCAGCTATACGGTCTTCCATATAACCCCTTACGACCGAGACTTTTAGGGATCAGTGTGTCGATCTTCTAATCAAAATTTCATATTTATTGCAGATGTTTTTTCGTTGGAATACCAAGAGTGCAGCATAAACAAAAAACCCCGAGCAACGAAAGTCACTCAGAGGAAAATGACATTATTGATTCGCTCGTTGGAGTGCAAACCGATAATAATCGCATTAGAAAATTTCATATAAATTGACCAACAAATAAAGCAAAAAGCCGGATGAACATGATCCATCCGGCTTCGAACTATTTCTCTTTGTTAAGCTTCAAACTTGAATGTACAATCTATTAGAAATCTGAGTTGCATACCTCGTCTGAAATTTCGTAAGTATTTGTATATGAAGTCTGAGTGATCGTATAATCGTGCGTATAAAGTGTATTCTTATAAATTATACCAAAAGTATACGTTGTGTTTAATTGCAAGCCATGCAAAGTTATCAGACCGTTATTCAATGTTCCTAGATCAACGTTTCCGCAGGGACTTATAAGAAAAATATCATATCCGCTCGGTTTTATTTGAACGGGAGGATTTAAATTTGGACAAGTCGCGGTTACATCCACATTGACATCTACTGTGCCGGGGAGACCGACATTGAGAGTTATCGTATTGGTCGAGCAAAGATCCGAGATTGTTGTAGAACCGACAAGCGTGGCAGGACATTCCAGGAGACTATAAGCCTCAAGTGTCATCGGTACTCCTTTAGGTAGAGTGAGGTTTCTAAACGTAATGGAATTTTGACCAGAATTTATATTAGAAGCTAAAATAGTTTGACCAGCCATTTTCAACTTCAAGGTTAAAGCGGAATAGCTGCCGGTAATATTCATGGTAATATTATTGGTGCATACCTTTCCCCCGCTTAGTATCCAGCCAGCAAGCCAGTTTGAAAGATGCGTCGCCGGAATCGATAATGTGAAGTTTCCACTAGCGTCCGGTCCGGCAGCTGTTGAATTAGTTTCAAACGTCCAGGATTGCGTCGATTCATCGAAACTGTAAATCGGTACTGTGTCGCCGTCTTTAACCGCTGTGTTTGTGAGCTGATTAATGGTGCTTCCGGGAATCGACATCGTCAACGTCACGGGAGTAGTAAAATTTTTAGCAAGCTGACCGTTTTGATTTGTTATGGTGAACGATGCAATGGCAGCCGGTTGCAGATACCCCTGGCTTGTAGTTCCGCCCTGACTGACGGATACACTCAATCCCGTTGGTAATGCTCCGTTGATCACTCCGCTTGAGCCGGATGTATATGTGACATTGGCAGTTAATGACCCGGTAAGGGGATTTCCGTTCGCATCTTTAATTCCTGTGCCGGAATTAATCGTTATGCCAGCCGAACCACCACTTGTTGGTTCCGTTCCTGTTTTAACGGTGACCGATGCAGTTGTCTGTCCGCCGGCATTAGATTGAACAGGTGTTGAAGGTGCGGTACTCGAGCCTTGCGGCGGTGACGAAATATTTATCATACTTATGGTATAACTGGTACTGCCGATTGAGGTAATTGTTATCGGCAAACTTGTTGTTTGATATCCATTGGAGCTTGCAACCAGAGTTACGACAACTGGAGTTGCGGTGGTGGGGGTGAAACTGCTAGACACACCAAACGTATAAATTCCGTTATTCGTCGATGTTGATGTTAACGGTTCATCGAGCGACGTAACGATCTTATCGGCATTGGGTCCGGTAAAGCTTAAATTTACAGGTACACTCTGACTGCTTGAACCGATCGGCGCATTCGTTGCGGCATCCACAAAATTGACGGACGCATTTGTACTTATCGACCGTGTATTAAATATAACATCGATGTTCTTCTGGGGCGAAGTTATGTCGCAGCTTATAAAATACAAAGCGAGAGAGAGAACGAGAACTATCCCCAATAATCCTTTTTGGGTTTTCATAATATCTATAATCATGTTGAAATATCTCCTGTGTAATGTTAAAATTTATATCGTATGCCGAATGAAAGGACGGGGTAGAATTTAAACCATTTGAGATTGTCCTGTAATTGGCCGCTTTGACTCTCCATTGGTTGAAGCAGGTTGGTAGCACTCATAGAAACTAAGGGACTCTGCTGATAGTATGTTCCCAGATCGAACGTAAAGCCGAATCCGCTGCTGCCTGCGGTCGGGTTGCCGAATCCAATCCCCAGGTACGGTGCTGCTTTATTAAATGTAACATCTGCATTTATCTGACCCAATATATCAGGCGTATATATTATATTTCCGCTGTTATAAGTTTTTACAGGGATCATGGTCATGGAGATTTTATTAAGATTTACTATAAGTCCTCCGCTCAATCTAAAACTGCCTTGAAACGGAAACCAATCCGCCAAAGCAGTGAGAGATAAAAGTTTCAGATCTCCGTTCATTGTAAGCTGGTCGTTGCTGGCGACATTATTTGCGTTATACGACAAATCCGCAACACCCAAACGTACATTAAAACTTGATGAGAACGATCTTATTGCTTCAAGATTTGCTCCCATGGTACCTACTTTTGCAGATACTGCGTAATCTTGAGCCATTGCCGGAACAGCAACAAAGAGCGCGAACACAATCGTCAGCAAAATCACACTCATTCTTTTCATCATATACCTCCTTAACTGTTACTTAAATATTGTGGATTAGAATACTCTTACTAATGGAACTGACTTTGAGAAACCTGTGAATATCTTTGGTTCGGAAATTGTTACAGACAGAACAACCAACAGGATGTTACCGCATTTTCGTAACAATCGTGTCATCAAATAATATCTCGTGAATAGTGGTAAATTGGTTTGATTCATTATGCATATATAACACATAACTATTTCGAATTAGTTCCAATTACGCATGTATAGCATAATACTATTTCAAATTAGTTACATTGGGGGGAGAGCAAAAGTTTGGTTGATTTGCCATTTATGTGTAATCGGAGCTACAAGAATTATCGACAAACAGGATTTTTTTGCTGGTATTTATAGGAAGGAACAGTAAGAACTTTTATTAATTTGGATTAAAAAACTTGCTTTCACTCGTTTGGAGTTTTGGCGGCCATGTTGGCGTCAATCTATTTATCCCGACCAAGCCAGGAATCTTCCTTGTGATTCCGGATGTTTTGTAGCGGGGCGGCATCCTGCTGTTTTTGTCAAATGCAGTACATCGTGGTTGACGGGACAGTTACATTTATATGTTAGTCTTAAAATAAAAAATCCCGTTACAATTTCTTTATAACGGGATCTTAAAAATAAATCTGGCATCGACCTATTTATC
>CAVSHO010000011.1:0-459281 GCA_963727825.1 Ignavibacteriota bacterium
ACGGACTGCGGCTAAGCTGCCGCACTGAGAATTTTAATGTTCACAAAACGAAACAAGTTCATGCTGAAAAGTTTATTATTAAAAACCGAAACCTATACTCGCCATGCTTACCGTTACATGCCTGCCCGCCGTCTTTTGGGCGGGCTCATCCGGTCAGCTCGAGCCGCTGGTTAGCCAGCGTTTGTATTAACGCAGTAAAATAATTGTTCATTCAAATCTATTACCTATCATAAGCCGACATAAATAGACTCCGCTTGCATAATTTCCTGCATCCCATTTTCTTTGATATTACCGGCTGAAAGATTTTCAGAAACTATTGTTGCAATTTCTCTTCCCAAAAAATCAATTATATCTAGTCGCACATATTCAGTATGTGACAATGAAAACTCAATTGTTGTAACTGGATTAAAAGGATTAGGATAATTTTGGTATAATCTAAAATTATTAAGAGTGAATTGATTCTGTTTTACCGATGTCGTATAACCATAATTAATTCCATTGATGATACAACCAACTGCATCATAATGTTGATAATCCCAAGGTGGACATAAGTCGCAGTACATTATTGCACTTATTGGTCCAAATTTTTCGGATAAGGTAGCTTCACCTCCCAATGAACCATAAAGTTGATAATGAATTATTCTCGTTTCCTCTCCAAACATTCTTATAGTATCAATATTATTTATGACAGCATAACTAAAACTATAAAAGTAACCATCGAAATATGTTGTGTCTCCTTGTTTGCCATCTAATTTGTAAAATGGCACATCCTTAGAATTGGAAGAATTATAATAATAAACGAAATGTGAATCTACTCTTACATATTGACCACGAAAATAATCAGGTCGATTCAAAACATAATAGGTTTTACCATTTGCAAAAAGAGAATCAGAAACAACCTTTAAAGCAGTCGCTGACGAATCGTATTGCCATTCATTTCCTATATTCAAAGGATAATATGGTTGTCCAAAAGTGATTTGAGCTAGGAATAAAAATAATATTATAAAATATTTCATATTCCTTTCTTTTCTTTTACAAACGCTGGCTAACGGATGGCAAGTAAGCTGCGGCAACGAGAAGCCGCAAGTTGCTGAAAACGAAACAAGTTCATGCTGAAAAGTTTATTATTAAACATCTGAACCTCTATTAGCCATGCTTAACGTACTCACGCTCATTCCGTCAGCTTGAGTTGCTGGTTAGCTGGCGCAAACAAATGTTTCAGAATGTTTCAAATTAAAAAAGTCATAAATATATTTGACATTGATGTCGTCTCTATATAAGACATATGCGTTGCCATCCCATCTGCTCATAATTGCAAAATGAAGTTTATTCATATCAAGAGCTTTGAAATAATCCCAAAGTGCAACTTTGTCCTGTTTAATATGTGAGTGTATCCAGACGCCTTGCAAATATTCTTTAGGCGAACGAGCGATAAATTTTTCGACTGTGTCCTTAAAGAGAATAGCCGAATTATTTATTGGAGGAGGAATTTGATTCACTCCAGCGTGAATGGAAGGAATTATTTGTTGCATATGTTCAAGCAAATCTTTTATACGATATTTGACATCTAAAAGGATTGGTGTATCAGATTTCGGTGTAAACAACCAATCAATGGTTCGATTTCCTTCGCCGAGTCTTGGAATTTCATATTGTGGTACTACACCATCTTGTATACGAACCAACGGAGCCAATTCGGCAAGCGTTATTAGATGTTTAGACGGATCTTTTAATCTGTTAATAAAACTAAGAATTTCCGGTTCCGTCAAATGTTTTTTAATTGCTCGAATGCCCAAGTAAAAATCTTCAATTTCGGGAAACTGTTCTGAACCAATAAGGATATAATCCTCTGGCATTCTATCAAAATAATCTCCGTACTCATAACACCACTTTTTTATTAGGTTATGGAAAAAGGCTGGTGTCATTTTGATTTCATTCGGCAATAAAATCAGAAGATCGTTTATTAGATCATCATGGTCACCTAAAGACTTGCCAAAAGAGAAAAAAGCTTTGTCAAGCGTGGTAAGACCAGTGTAAAATATCTCAGGCAAAGCAGCTAAAAGTGTCATGGTCATTTCCTTACTCAGTGATTTGCGCCAGCTAACGGATGGCAACTAAGCTGCCGCGTGACCAATTTTAATGTTACACAAAACTAACTGAGTTTCAAGACGAATATTTTCCTCAACACAAAACCTCTAAGCGCAATGTTAAATAGTACCAACGCTCAATCGGTCAGCTTGAGTTGCTGGTTAGGCAGCAGCATATTTTTGTGATTACATTTCTTTTTTATTGGATTCTGATTCTCCAGCTTTCTGAACAATATTATTTGTGAAACGAACCGACAGCCAAAGGATAAAGAGAATGATAGCAAAAAGGAGAATCCAATCTGGATAGATACCAAAAGAAAAAAGTATAGTGAGCACAACAGTCAACACGGCTGTGTTCACCAATTGCTGAATCAAATTATACTTCCTTTTGGAATAGCGTGGAATTAGCTTGATCCAAGTCGCAAAGAGAGAAACAAGAATCGAAACTACAATTACTTCAAGTAAGAAGAACATGAGAGTCTCCTAATATTCTGACACTGCTTGTTACAAACAGCTTACCTCAAGTTGTGTTGCTGCTGCCTAACGGACCGCAACTAAGCTGCGGCGTTGATAATTTTCGTAATGCAACCAACGAAACAAGTTCATGCTGAAAAGTTTATTATTAAACATCTGAACCTCTATTAGCCATGTTGATTGCACCCAGCTCCCAACCGTCAGCTTGAGTTGCTGGTTAGGCAGCATACTAAATAATCAGAATAGTTTTCGTATAAAAACCACAAGTAGAATCAATGCTATAAGAAGTATATACGAAACGGGTCGTGCACAATTTATAGTCCATCCGATTCCTACACTTTTAGGAACAAAATATCTGGAATCGCTCGGGTTGAAATAAAATATTCCCCACTTCCAGTTTTTGGGGTCTTTCTGAACATCGTCTTCCATGTTATAATCCTATTATTTGTGAGTATGCTGCCTAACGACTCGCGGCTAAGCTGCCGCGTTGAATAGTTTCGTGATGCACCCAAGGAAACAGGTTAACGCTATCAACCAAATTATTAAGCACAAAACCTCTATCCGCAATGTTGATTGCTCCCACGCTCATTCGGTCAGCTTGAGCCGCTGGTTAGGGCGCGTGTTTATCAATATCAGAGTTAAATATATATTCTTCAATATTGCCACGAATACCACCATATATAATAGGAGCATAGAAAATAAGCGCTGCAACATCACCTGCCCATAACTCATCTGAATTATTAGAGCATAGTTTCAAGTAAATTATGCCAGCTATTCCACAACCTAAAGAACCAGCAACCAAGCCGGCAAATGCTCCATCAAAATGAAGACGTCTTTCAATTTTCTTAATGGCAACAAGCGGAAATGAGCTTTGCTTCAAATCGGGGAGAATTGTAAATGTGGCAGTTTCTTTTGAAAACATGACATTTTCAGCTCGAACTTGCTGATTATCGCGTAGGATAATTTTGACTGTTTTATCCTGAAGTTTCTGCTGGAGTTGATTAATAGTTATTGTATCTCTCTGGCTCTCGGTTGAATGCGTTACAACAATATATGTGCTGGTACAACCAATGTAGAATGCACTGCTAAATAAAAAGAGAATATGGAAGTAATATAATTTCATTTTTTCACGCGCCCTAACGGATTGCGGCTAAGCTGACCGCGTGACCAAATATAATATTGTACCCAACGAACTGAGTTTCAAGCTGAAAGCCTTAATAATAATACAAACCGTTACAAGCCATGCGTAATGTACCAACGCTCATTCGGTCAGCTTGAGCCGCTGGTTAGCCGGCAACCTTAATCGGATTTCTTGATACTATTAATCATTAAATCAATGGCTGCGTATGGATTACTACGAGCTGAATATATGAGCCCTTTTGGTATCATAATTATTGAATACTGTGTTCCCTTCGAAACATCAAGGAAATAGCCGTGATAATGTAGAGAATCTGTAACAATATTTTTACAAATCGTTCTACTTGTAGCCCAAATGTGAAAACATCTTAGATGATATTTAGTGTTGAATTCGGTGATTGTATCGATACTGACAATCTGTGCACAATCTCCCATATTTTCATAAGGCGGATGTAGTGCCCAAAATTTTGCAATACCTTTTGCGATATCGATGCTATCTAAAATATGAATACTATCCGAAGACCATGGTTCAACTAAGAGCATATATGCTGCAAGAATCCTTTTTACATTCTTGGAAAGTGAAATAATGTGACCTTGAATATCAAAGAAATAGCCCGGCACTGAATCAATGGTAAAGAATTTATTTGCATTGATAGCTCTAATATTTTCTTTCGTTGGAGCTTTTTCGAGTTGTGATGAGTCTTGACGATTTGCCATTTGCCCAAAGGTAAACTGTATGAATAATAAAAAGAGAATGATGTACGATGATTTCATGTTTTTTGTTGCCGGCTAACGGACGGGCGCTAAGCTGCGGCGTTGATAACTTTCCAAACACACAAAACGAAATAGGTTCATTCTATCAACTTTCAATTAAACACAAAACCTATGCACGCAATGTAAATCGCACCCAGCTCATTCCGTCAGCTTGAGCGCCTCGTATGTTGAGTCTGTGACACTTATATTTGTATCGTAATTCATTGGCAAAGTCATAGGAGAGATAGGAGCGTCTAGATATCTTCCCAGAAGAAGAATATCGTTAACCAGATACTTCTCCCTATGACTTTGTGCTTCTCCAGAATCTGAACAGTACTTTGAGATCCATACTTCTTGACGTGGAATCCCGTATAACGCACGAGTCTAGATCATACAGAAGCTGCCAATGTTTCTCTTTTCTTAACCTCTATTTCAAGGAGCTTTACTATGAATATCTTAAAACAAACCGTCGGTATCGATGTCTCCTACAAAACTTTCGATGCCAGATTCGGTACCATCGATACTCAACAAGAAATCAACCTATCCGCCTCTAAATCCTTTAAAAACTCACAGGCTGGATTCAAACTCTTCCTGCGATGGCTTATGAAATTTATCCTCTCTAATGATATTCCCCTCGTCTTTGTGATGGAAGCCACCGGTGTCTATTATGAACACCTCGCTCACTTCCTCCTTGAGCACGGTTATCACCTCGCCGTCGTTCTACCCAATAAAATAAGAAATTATGCCAAATCCCTCGAATCTAAATCCAAAACTGATCCTATCGATGCCGCTACTATTACTCGATTCGGACTTGAACGCAAACTCTCATTCTGGACTCCACCTTCAGATACTCTCAAAACCCTACGCGACTTATGCAGGGAATATCATTGCCTCAAAACTAATATCACACAAATTAAGAATCAACTCCACGCTCTCAAATCTTCTTTCAAGCCTCACAAAGAGTCTTTCAAACGCAAGACACAACTCCTCATATTTCTCGAACGTCAGGTATCGCTTATTAATAAAGAACTCCATGCATTAGTTAAGACCGAGCCTGATCTGGCCCAACACCTCAAGAATATCAAAACTGCCAAAGGTCTCGGCGATATTACCATTCTCACCGTTTTAGCTGAGACCCGATGCTTTGAACTCGTCACCAATCAAAAACAACTTACCAGCTACGCTGGGTTCGACATCGTCTTTAACGACTCCGGCTTGAAAAAAGGAAAAACCTCCATCTCCAAAAAAGGCAATTCCTTTATCCGTAAAGCTCTCTTTATGCCTGCCCTCTCTGCCTGTCGGGCTAATCCTCAAATGAAAAAACTATATCAACGCCTTGTCGCTAAAGGCAAAAATAAAAAACTTGCCATCATTGCCGTCGCCCGTAAATTACTCTTACTGATTTACACTCTCTGGAAATCTAATTCTGTCTATATCCCCAATTATAAACCATTGCTCTCGTTGTTGTCCCTGAACAAATTTAAATCATTCGCCCCTGCTTGTTCTTTGACATATTTTCTCTATCGCTCTTGACTTTTATCACAGTACCTGGATATTACAAAAAAGGAACCTCCCGATTTCGTATGTTTAAGATTATCAAGGTCATTAACCAACAAAATAAAAGGAGGTTCCCATGTATTACTCAGGTATAGATTTGCATTCAGATAATTCTTACATCACCACAATCGATGAGAGTGGCACAATCGTAAAACGACAACGCCTCGAGAATAACGACGAACTTGTTCTCGATTACTTCCACTCTCTGCCCGGTCCTCATCAGGCAGTCGTCGAGTCTACAACAGGTTGGTATTGGCTCAACGATCTCCTCGGCGATAACGGCATCGAGCTTGTCCTTGCTCATGCCAAATATCTCAAAGCCATCAGCTATGCTAAAGTTAAAACAGATAAAGTCGATTCGCAAACTCTCGCTACACTTTTACGACAAGGCCTTATTCCACAAGCACACAAGATCAGCCGTGAACTCCGTGGATTACGCGATACCATGCGCATCCGGCTTAGACTCGTTCAACAACGAACCGCTTGCCTGCTGCGTCTTTATAGCATTTATGCAAAATTTAACGGCTCTGTCCCTGATCCCTATCGCTTCCAGCTGGCTGTATTAGAGCATACACGCAATACCTTCAGCGATCAAATCCTTGCCTTAGAAAAGTCTCTGCATCCTGTCCTGATCCCTAACGACGACATCCAACGACTCTTGAACATTCCAGGTATCGGCAAGCTCTCTGCATTTACCATTTACTTAGAAATCGACGGCATAGAACGCTTTATCTCTGATAAACACTTTGTCTCCTATTGCCGTCTCGTGCCTGCTGCTGATAACTCCAATCGCACTGTGCATCACCGCTCAAGTAAAGACGGCAATAAATATCTTAAAATCGCTTTCACTGATGCCGCTGTGCATGCCATTCAATTTTATCCTGAATACAAACGCTTCTATCAGAAATTAGCTCGGCGCTCTTGTGAAGCAACTGCTCGAACCGTCGTTGCAAAAGAACTTGCGAAAATTGTTTTCTATGTCTTAAAGAACAAAACACAATATAAAGGTCTCAAAGGACAGCCGATCAGCCGGCATAAATCTCAGCAGTGGCCGCGCCTCTCAAGCCCGGATGCCTAACTGGTAATCTTTATTACCTTCGCCTGGATTGGGAAGAGAGTGCGCTGTGCCGTGGTAATATCTGGAATATCTCGCTCAACGAGATAAGTCCCGCTTTCACCCCGGGATAAATCCGTAAACTGGTTTGGACGGCATTGCTCCGGTAATCGTCTGTCTATTTGATAGAGAACGCGGCATCGGCACGGGTTCGGTCGTCAATAATTGTCAATGAACTCTGCATTCCGTTTGTACGGAACGCATCGGGCGTATTTTATCTACTTGACTCTTTCCTTTTTAAACTGGTTAGGCGCCGTTTTATTAGTAATGCAGAAATATTCTTAATGATCTGGCAAATCCTTCCAGATTCGGAAATAAAGTATTTGAGTCGATATTCATTTTACCTAGGTCACGAATAATATCTGAAAGTACAAGATCGTTTGGTACAATGAATTTGATTAATGGTGGCAATTCATCGCTTGATTCGGCTGTCTCAAATTTATCGATAGATAAATTAATTGCGTTCTGATCATCAAATTCAACAGACGAATGATTTAATGTTCCGCTAATATTTTCGTTTAAATGTCGAATTAATAATGTTGGACAAGAAAAGTACCCTTTTGCATTGAATTTCGTTCGTTTAATTGTCTTGGTTAGTCAAGAATAACACCTTTTTTAGGATTTATTCATTTTGTAGCATCTAACAAATCGTTTAACTCAATATAATCATTTAAGATTTGGTCAAAGGGATTTTTGGGAATACAATTGGTTTTCAGAGTCCATACTGCAGCTTCATCATTCGCTTCTTCAAGTGCAAAAAATGATTGTCGATATAAAATGAATAACTCAAAATTCGACTGAAACGAGCTTTGTCTACATAATATTGGATAAAAGCCACCCACTCTAAGAATGTCCGTTTCACTGGGTATGGATTAATAATACTACCACGATGGCATTTTCTTCTTGAACCAATGAGATTACTTATTCTACCTTCATCTTGTACTTGTTCTGGCTAAGAATATCCTGATGTATTGATCCAGCCATCTCGTTCTAATGAGGACATAATATCCCAACTTGCGAAATTCTATTGACGCTCGAAATACCCAGTTGTGGAAATTACTATTGTGATGACACAAGCTTCTCTGAATATTTTATGTATTTCAGATACTTTTGATATTTAAAAATTTTGTAGCTACATAATTAATAGCTGGCGTCTAACGGACCGGCGCTAAGCTGCGGCACTGATAAGTTTCAATTTGCTGAAAACGAAACAAGTTCATGCTGATAACCAAATTAATAAATCTCAAAGTTATAGGTACTAAAAACTGAATAACAAAAACGACAACCCACCACTAGCAATGCTTAACTGTACCCACGCTCATTCCGTCAGCTTGAGCGCCTGGATATTACAAAAAAGGAACCTCCCGATTTCGTATGTTTAAGATTATCAAGGTCATTAACCAACAAAATAAAAGGAGGTTCCCATGTATTACTCAGGTATAGATTTGCATTCAGATAATTCTTACATCACCACAATCGATGAGAGTGGCACAATCGTAAAACGACAACGCCTCGAGAATAACGACGAACTTGTTCTCGATTACTTCCACTCTCTGCCCGGTCCTCATCAGGCAGTCGTCGAGTCTACAACAGGTTGGTATTGGCTCAACGATCTCCTCGGCGATAACGGCATCGAGCTTGTCCTTGCTCATGCCAAATATCTCAAAGCCATCAGCTATGCTAAAGTTAAAACAGATAAAGTCGATTCGCAAACTCTCGCTACACTTTTACGACAAGGCCTTATTCCACAAGCACACAAGATCAGCCGTGAACTCCGTGGATTACGCGATACCATGCGCATCCGGCTTAGACTCGTTCAACAACGAACCGCTTGCCTGCTGCGTCTTTATAGCATTTATGCAAAATTTAACGGCTCTGTCCCTGATCCCTATCGCTTCCAGCTGGCTGTATTAGAGCATACACGCAATACCTTCAGCGATCAAATCCTTGCCTTAGAAAAGTCTCTGCATCCTGTCCTGATCCCTAACGACGACATCCAACGACTCTTGAACATTCCAGGTATCGGCAAGCTCTCTGCATTTACCATTTACTTAGAAATCGACGGCATAGAACGCTTTATCTCTGATAAACACTTTGTCTCCTATTGCCGTCTCGTGCCTGCTGCTGATAACTCCAATCGCACTGTGCATCACCGCTCAAGTAAAGACGGCAATAAATATCTTAAAATCGCTTTCACTGATGCCGCTGTGCATGCCATTCAATTTTATCCTGAATACAAACGCTTCTATCAGAAATTAGCTCGGCGCTCTTGTGAAGCAACTGCTCGAACCGTCGTTGCAAAAGAACTTGCGAAAATTGTTTTCTATGTCTTAAAGAACAAAACACAATATAAAGGTCTCAAAGGACAGCCGATCAGCCGGCATAAATCTCAGCAGTGGCCGCGCCTCTCAAGCCCGGATGCCTAACTGGTAATCTTTATTACCTTCGCCTGGATTGGGAAGAGAGTGCGCTGTGCCGTGGTAATATCTGGAATATCTCGCTCAACGAGATAAGTCCCGCTTTCACCCCGGGATAAATCCGTAAACTGGTTTGGACGGCATTGCTCCGGTAATCGTCTGTCTATTTGATAGAGAACGCGGCATCGGCACGGGTTCGGTCGTCAATAATTGTCAATGAACTCTGCATTCCGTTTGTACGGAACGCATCGGGCGTATTTTATCTACTTGACTCTTTCCTTTTTAAACTGGTTAGGCAGCAGCTTTGAATTATCAATTTAAAAGGGCCATAATCCCTATCAAGAGAATCTAATTTTTTAACAGCATCATGAATCCATCCAGTTGGGAATGGAAACTCATCATGATCAATGGCAAAGGGTTGACCGGTATTTGAGTCTTGGAAAAATATGAGATTTTTTTCAATTCTATAAATTTTTTTGTCTGGCTCGCGGCGATACGAAATTAGAAAAGTAATTCCGCTCGCGTATGGATAAAGACCATTGGCATATTTAGTATTTTCATCTTCGATTTGAATTCTATGGATTGTATTAATCATATTAGAATCGATAGGAAAACTGACAGAATTTTCTTGTTGCAAAACATCCACGCTATCCCATAATCCCTTGGATGATAATTCAGATAAAAGTGTATAGTTTCTTGATATCGTTCGATACAAGACCTTAATTCTAATTTTATATATAGAACTTGGTCCATCATTAAGAAGGGAAAGACACAGCCTTGTTTTTTGACCAGTTACAAATTTAACTTCTAAAATTGGAGTTAATGATATATCATATGATTTATCAGCAATAGAACAACTACGAACTGATATTGCAAAACCGACAATAGATATAATAATGGCAACTATTGGAAGCCAAATTTGATTAATATTTTCTTTTGTTGATTTCTTCAAGTTACTTCAAAGTATAATTAAGCTGCTGCCTAACGGTTGGCGGCTAAGCTGCCGCATGACCAACTTCAATTAACCACAAAACGAAACGAGTTATTGCTGAAAACTAAATTGATAACATAAATGAAACGCTGGACTAAAAACGAAATAATGAATACTAAACCCACCACCAGCCATGCTTATCGTACGAGCCCGCCGACCAACGTTCTATAAAACCGGCGGGCGAAGCTCATTCGGTCAGCTTGAGCCGCTGGTTAGGTTGCGCTTTGCCGATTTCTTTTTGTTAAAATTGTTTATGAACAAACGCTAAAATGTGAGCAACGACCAACGTTTTTTGTTGGTGGTTGCGAACCAATAAGTAGTGTGCGTAGTTTGTGAGCAAAGCGAGCATACTTGCACACGTTTCAATATTGTCGCGTTTGCGAATTATTAATTGTTATGTGCCACATTGGCTTTACGTTTAAGAAATTCTTCAACAATATCATTTTGTAGTTTTGGCGTTCTGTTATCCATCAGGAAAATAAGAATGTTGTTGAGTCGGCCCTCACGAAACAAATTCAGTAGTGATTGGCTTGCCTTAGGAGAAAATTTATTTGCAGAGAAAAAGGATGCTTGTTCTTTTTCGGTAGAGAGTGTATGACAATATCCGCGAATATTCTTGGATGTAAGTCCAAGAGTCGGATGATGAGGAAAAGGTTTGTCAGATACTAATACTTCGGAAAAATTTGTGTAAAGCATCATTTTGACAAGTCCATCTTTCACATCGGCAATGCTCGGCACAAGAGAATTCTCGCTATGTTTCTTCTCAATTAGGAACAGATTATTTCGTTTAAGGAAAACTTCATCGACAGTAAAGTAATAATAGCCACCAAGGTAATTTTTTATAGTAATCGTTGCCTTATCTTCAATAACGCTTTCCTTCGGCTGAGTTGTCTGATACTCGCGGTTTTGAGCAGATGAGGCAAGCTCTCTTGAGTTGCTTTGAAACTTTGCCACACTTTCCTTGATGACTTCGATTCTCGTTGAAATGCCACGATCACCGTGCATCTCAACACCAGGTACTTTTAGAAATCTTTTTATAGTGAAACTTGCTAAGTTCAGCCACGTTGAGAAGGTTCTTGTTTAACTCGTTGAGATTCCAATGAAGTGCATCAAGCTTGTACTGCGAAAGTTCGTCAAGACGTTGGCGTAAATAATTGTAGTCAAATTCTTGTTCAGTAACCTTATGTTGATAATCAGAACTCTTCACAGCCCTTTTATAGTAACCCAGAATAACATAGACTCCGAGAAGGCTCATCAAAGAAACGGTATCCCACTGGATAAAATCGCGATCACCTTGTTTACCCTCATCTTTGAGGAAAGGAATAATGGTTACTCTCGTACGAGTGTTCATTGTGTCATAGACACGCGAATAAGGATAGCTACGAGTGCGTTTTGGAGAAACCCAATGACTGATAGCAAAAACATTATTGTTTAAGGCAAGTTGAAAGGCAGCGTTACTAAAAGCAGAACCTGAAAGAAATTCATCTATGTTGAAGGATTGCAAATCTTGGCAAAGGAATGGGGAATATTTTAGATTCTCAATCTTAGCGTCTATTTTCAATTTCTTTTTACCTCGCCGCTTTAAACGGGATCGTTTCTTGTTTAATTTCGTCATCTATGTTCCTAACTGCGTAATCAATGTAATCAGACTGTGTTTCAATTCCGATGTGTCTACGTCCAGCCCTCTCTGCGGCAATGTTGGTTTGACCACTACCCGAGAAAATATTGATAGACAACATCACCTTTATAGGAATAAAGTTGAATAACTCGGTCTGCAAGTTCTACTGGGAATGGACAAGGATGGATATTCTCTTGTGGCGCGACAGGTCGTATCTTCCAGACATTCTTACTCTTTTCACCTTGATAATCAGCAAGATTGATACGACTATTTTCCTTTTCTTCAGGAGAGCGGAACCAGTAAATATTTTCTTTGTCTTCTTTTTCTGCGGGTTTTTGGAATACAAAGACATACTCGGCCACTAAGCTTGGATAATAATACCCTGGATAAGGATGTTGAAGGAGAACACCAGAGCGACGATCTCGCGCAATTGGTTTCTCCCAAATTATATCTTCCCTGAACTTCCAACCAATATCCTCCATCCAAGAGACAAAATGAAAAGGCAAAGCGGTTCTTACACCATCCCAAAGGACAGGTGCGATATTTACGATATTGTGCCCGCCAGGACGTGTTACTTTGAGTAATGCAGCAAATCTATCCACAAGAAATCGTTTGTAATCATCATAGGAAACTTCTTTTCTTTCCCACCTGTCCTTTTTGCCATTCAGTTTTTCCACATGCTCTTCATAATTGATAGCGTTTAAATAGGGTGGAGAGGTGAACGCCAAAACTACTTCATCTTCTGTCCAAGCTTTTAATACTTCAAGGCAATCACCTTGAATGAATTTTCCATTTCCTACAGGGAATTCCTTAAACATCAATATCTCCTTGAAAACCTGACTGTTTGTTGAAATGTTCTTAGCCGTAAGATACGAAAATTAGACCAATGTGGCACATATCTATTTCAAAGCGCAACCTAACGGATGGCAACTAAGCTGCGGCAACGATAACCCGCAAGTTGCTGAAAACGAAACAAGTTCATGCTGAAAAATGAATTATTAAACATATAAACCTCTATGCGCCATGCTTAATGTACCAACGCTCATTCCGTCAGCTTGAGTTGCTGGTTAGGCGTGCCCCATAATACGGCTTGACTATGGTTCACTAATATGTTAACTTTAATCGTGCGCACAATTGAATTCTATCTGACACCATCTGGCAATTGTCCAATCGAGGAATTCCTTGATTCGTTGAGTGATCAACATGCTCAGAAAGTAACGTGGGTTCTTCGGTTGATTGAACGAATTAACATTGTACCTATTCAATATCTTAAGAAGCTTGATGGAACACAAGATATATGGGAAATACGCGCTCAGTTTGGTGGTAACAATTATCGTCTCTTGGGATTCTTTGATGGCGGTAGATTGATTATTCTGACAAACGGATTCTCGAAAAAGACTTAAAAGACACCAGCTAAAGAGATTAAGCTTGCTGAGCAACGACGATATGAATATTTGCAAAGGAGAAAGAGTCATGAGTGATGTTGAACGTTATATTGAAAAGCGAAAGAAACAGAATCCGCATTTCGCTAAAGATTATGAGTCTGGTTATCTGACCTTTGAATTCAGTGTCATGCTTCGTGAAGCACGAGAACGTGCTGGAGTGACTCAAGAATCAATTGCCAAGAAACTTTGTACCAAGAAATCCGCCATTTCGCGGATTGAAAATCATTCTGAAGATATCCGCCTTTCAACTCTTCACAAGTATGCGAAGGCTCTCGGTAAGCGCCTTCGGGTTCAGATTACCGAATAATAATTCTGGGGCACGCCTAACGGACGGCAAGTAAGCTGCGGCGTTGAAAAGTTTCGTAATGCACCCAAGGAACCTGGTTCACGCTCCCAACTGAATTATTAAACACCAGACCTCTATTAGCCATGTTGATTGCTCCAATGCTCATTCCGTCAGCTTGAGTTGCTGGTTAGGCGGTATTGCATTGGTTAAAAAAGTTTTCTAAACAAGTCTTCATCATTCTCAAAAAGTCTATTAGCTAATTCATTCGTGTAGAACATATCAGGAATAAATTTTTGCGCTCGGACACGAATTCGGAAATTCGGATTTGATACATTTACATCGAAAAGAATGAGCCCGATACCAAAAAGCATACAGAGAGATTCAATCCTGTCTAAATCTTCTGGAATAATTGTATTTGGTTCTACAATGTACACCTTTGAACTAAATAGACGATAAGCTATAGCTTGGCCAAATGCAGTTATTGGTTCACGAGAGTCGATTTTTATTTCGGCAGATATTATTTCTGGTTGAAACTGAATAACATCTCTTCGCGAAGGTTTATAAGTCCCGATCACATCAGGTGTGCCCCACTTCTTTCCCAGAGAACTGCCTCCTAGAGCGGCAGCTTCAGTACATTCATCAAGGTCATTTTTTAACCAATTAGCGAACAATTTATAGAAGTCTTCTTCGTGTACGTTTGTTTCTTTCTCGGTTTCTGGAGGAAGTATTTTTTCTACTTCGATTTCTTCTTCAGTAGATAATCGGTATTTGAAAAGTCCTCTTGTAGGTTTATAGATTTCCTTACTTCTCGTATTATGTAAATCCCAAGAAGAGCCCTGAATTGTATTTAAAGGAGTATCTGGAAAAGCTTTTACAAGTGCACGATGTAAATCAGCGTACCTTAGACCGGTCGGATGTGATTTTAAAATTTCAACTGCCTTATCACGGATTTGTTCACGTTTAGATGGCATAAGATTTAGTCCTAATTATTAATGTTTATTCTTATTTGTTTCCCAACTACCACCAGAGGTAATGAATTTTCCGATGAAATGTTCATTATCTGATCTTGAGGAATCAAAAGAAGATTCAAGAGTATGCTCTTTACAAGCGATGCACAAATAAACAGGACCAAGATTACTTTTTGAATATCTATAGACGGGTCGACAAATTGCTTCACATCGCGCGCATTTTTTTGATTCTTCAACTTGTACACCCTTGTGTGATTCTAAGATGACCTTCTTCATAGACTTTCATCCTTTGAATTCGTGTCTTTGCAATACCGCCTAACGGATGGCAAGTAAGCTGCGGCAACGAGAAGCCGCAAGTTGCTGAAAACGAAACAAGTTCATGCTGAAAAGTTTATTATTAAACATCTGAACCTCTATTAGCCATGCTTAACGTACTCACGCTCATTCCGTCAGCTTGAGTTGCTGGTTAGCTGGCGCAAACAAATGTTTCAGAATGTTTCAAATTAAAAAAGTCATAAATATATTTGACATTGATGTCGTCTCTATATAAGACATATGCGTTGCCATCCCATCTGCTCATAATTGCAAAATGAAGTTTATTCATATCAAGAGCTTTGAAATAATCCCAAAGTGCAACTTTGTCCTGTTTAATATGTGAGTGTATCCAGACGCCTTGCAAATATTCTTTAGGCGAACGAGCGATAAATTTTTCGACTGTGTCCTTAAAGAGAATAGCCGAATTATTTATTGGAGGAGGAATTTGATTCACTCCAGCGTGAATGGAAGGAATTATTTGTTGCATATGTTCAAGCAAATCTTTTATACGATATTTGACATCTAAAAGGATTGGTGTATCAGATTTCGGTGTAAACAACCAATCAATGGTTCGATTTCCTTCGCCGAGTCTTGGAATTTCATATTGTGGTACTACACCATCTTGTATACGAACCAACGGAGCCAATTCGGCAAGCGTTATTAGATGTTTAGACGGATCTTTTAATCTGTTAATAAAACTAAGAATTTCCGGTTCCGTCAAATGTTTTTTAATTGCTCGAATGCCCAAGTAAAAATCTTCAATTTCGGGAAACTGTTCTGAACCAATAAGGATATAATCCTCTGGCATTCTATCAAAATAATCTCCGTACTCATAACACCACTTTTTTATTAGGTTATGGAAAAAGGCTGGTGTCATTTTGATTTCATTCGGCAATAAAATCAGAAGATCGTTTATTAGATCATCATGGTCACCTAAAGACTTGCCAAAAGAGAAAAAAGCTTTGTCAAGCGTGGTAAGACCAGTGTAAAATATCTCAGGCAAAGCAGCTAAAAGTGTCATGGTCATTTCCTTACTCAGTGATTTGCGCCAGCTAACGGACCGGAGCTAAGCTGACGGCGGCGAACAGCCGCCGTAAGGTAGTTCATTGCGCGGACGTTCCGATCAGATGCGCTAAGTCCGTCCGACACCGCGCGGCGAAATCGTCGACGGCTATTTCCGTCAGCTTGAGCGACTGGTTAGGGCGCAATTGCCCGATACTATTTGAGAAGTAAAAGTTTTTTCGTCTCGCTATATGTTCCTGCTTGTAAACGATACAAATAGACACCCGTTGGCAGATCGCCTATGTTAAATGTAACATTATGGCTGCCTACGCTTTGACGCTCATTGACTATCGTTTTGATTTCTCTTCCGAGTACATCATACACTTTCAATGTCACCATACTGTTCAAAGGTAACTGATAACTGATTACTGTCGACGGGTTGAAGGGATTGGGATAGTTCTGTGCAAGACCGAATCTAGTAGTGCTAATTGGTTTACTCTCGGCATTAACTGAAGTCGGAATCAATGCTATATTAAATGAAAACCCGCTCACAATGCGAGTATTTCCTTGCTGGGTTGTTCCAATAATCGTCTGCCCAATCAATGAACCCACTGACGTGTTTGACCCTGTGGACACGGCAGAGCCAATATCAAAAGCGGACCACGAAATAATACTGTTTTGAGATCGTAAGTCCATAGGGAAGATCGAGAGTACGATTGCTATGAAAATATATGATAATCCTTCAAATAGAATTGACCTTCTTTTCATATAATCACCATGCATTTGTTAGCGTCTTACTGCGATGATTGATTGCACACTTGCTCTTTGCTATTGATCCATTTTAATTGTTTGAAATTGCTTAGCAGATAGACCGCGCACTTAATCTGACTAATCATTGCCACCTCCAAATTATTACTCTGCCATTACCACCACTAGAACCGTGTGCGCCAGATGCAGCAGGGGCCCCCGCTCCACCACAACCGCCACCTCCCGGTGTATTGATGCTATCTTCCCATGCGCTAATACTGGCCCCCCCACCTCCAGCTCCGCCACCAGCTGATCCGGGAAAACCACCTCCACCCGGAGCATTCATCTTTGCATTGCTAGTCCCGCCATGACCCGGCACACCGTTCGTAAGACTGCCGGCGAATCCACCACCGCCGCCTCCTCCACCGTTAGCGGCAACGAAAGAAAAACCATTTATCCAAACACTACTCGATCCACCGTTTCCGCCACCTCCACCATTTTGGCCAGAAGTAGGGATCCCCCCCTGCCCCCCCAAGCCAACTGTCACATTGAGGACCTCATGCGGTGTTACGTGAACGACCTCTTTTCCGTATCCACCACCAGCACCTCCTCCACCATTGCCACCAACGTATTGGTTATTGGCTACGTCACCGCCTGCGCCACCACCGCCGCCGCCGCCCCACACTTCTATCATAACTTTGGAGACACCTACTGGAACAACGAAGGTGCCATTTGCATCGAAAACTGCATAATCGAAATCTCCTGGATTCTGTCCCAAGCTATATGCAACACTTGTCAAAGAAATGCGGGGTGATAGTTCTTGATCTGTTCCCACCGTGACCCCCAACCAATAGGGTTTGTCGAATGCAACGGTATCAAATGGGACTTGATCGCCTAATGCAGTTGAGAAGAGACCATGTTTCACAGTAAGAGTCTTCTGTTCACTCCAGATATCATTTCCACCTGTTGATGTTTGGTAGAGTTGAAACGTAAATGAATAGGCACCATCTGGTTTAGGAGATCCGAGAGAATCTGATAGAACTCCTTGATAAGATAATGTACGAGGGATTTGTGCTTCAGACGGAAGCGATAGTGCGATAAGCATAACTACAAAAATTATGAAGTAATAGATTTTCATAATAGCCTTTTTTATTATTTGATTTTTGGTGGGACAATTGAAGCTAATTTAGTTACGACGCAATTGCGCCCTAACGGAACCGGCGCTAAGCTGCGGCGCTGAATAATTTTCGTGATGTGTCCAACGAAATGAGTTCACGCTGTTTCTTCCATTTTTCATAATGAACTTTACGCGCCATGCTTAACGTACGAGCCCGCCGACAATAGCTTTTTAGAAAAGCCGGCGGGCGACGCTCATTCCGTCGGCTTGAGCGCCTGGTTAGGCGCCACATTATTTTATTGATTCCGAATTTATTCGTGCCATAATTTCATTGGCTATGCGTTTCTCTGATCGCTTACCATTTTTTGCCATTCGTTCTAAATAAGGTAAAGCAGATTGTCCGCAATTTATTATGGCATCAGTAGCAGAGAAACGTAATTCCTGTTTTAAAAGACATCTTATTAATATTGGCAAGGAAGCAGGATCGCGATATTATCCTAGTAGATCGATCAGTTTATTTGATTTACTTATAACACTTGACTTTTTGATTAAAGAAACTAAATCAGATGAAATAGCTGGACTTCCTAAGTCTGATAAAAGTTTAATAGCCTTACTAAGAACCACATTATTATGATCCATCATATCTACAATTCTAATCTTATCTATGAATATGATTAAACCTGGAATCACAGAGCTATCATTTATAGAACGAAGTGCATCCAACGCCTGCAAGTTGTTTGATGCAGAATCACCTTGCAGAACTCCAAGCAGGTTAGCAACAATTTCTTCTTTGCTAAACTTTTTTCCGCAATACTTACAAACAAAAGCCTCTATGCGAATACTTTCAGCGCAATCAGAACATTTTTTTAAAAGAATATTAACAGATATTGTGGATGGATTAATTGGTAGCCCAGCGGCTGCAATTAGGCCGAATATTCCAAAGAAAAAACCAGCCGCGAACCATGCCCCAGTTGACCGTCCTTTAAGTTCTGCAACATTTCCTGCGAGAAGTCCGCATATGATGGCTTGTAACGCCAGAATGATGATCCAAATAGTCTCCATATCAATTATCCTCTATATGTGGCGCCTAACGGATGGCGGCTAAGCTGCCGCGTTGATAATTTTCAAAATACACTAAACAAAAAAAGTTCATACTGAAAAGTTTATTATTAAGAACCGAAACCTATGCAAGCCATGTTTAACGTACTCACGCTCATCCGGTCAGCTTGAGCCGCTGGTTAGGCCGCATTATCGTTTGATTCGTTCACTGTCAAAATTGCTTCACACATAATCTGGATTTTACGGTTCATTTCTCTGCGGATTATAAAATACCATGGTGCAAGAATATAAATAAGTGAGAAAAAAAGAAATAGTGAACCAATAATTATGTTTTTATTGCTTGCAATGATCAATATCAATTTTGCAAGTAAAAAGACACCCGCCATTGAAGTTAATGTTGCGCCAAGGTATCCATATCGCGTCCAGCGTTTAGAATATTCATTTGATAAAATATTTTTTGCCCGTTCAGATTCTTTTACTAGAGCAATTCTTATTTCTGGTTTCATAAAATATCCTTTGTTTATTTTAGAATGCGGGCTAACGGACCGGCGCTAAGCTGCGGCGCTGATAATTATCAAGTTGTTGAAAACGAAATGAGTTCACGCTGAAGCTTTCAAATTTACACAAGACCTATACTAGCCATGCTTAACGTACTAGCCCGCCGACAATTGCTTTTTAGTAAAGCCGGCGGGCGACGCTCATTCCGTCAGCTTGAGCGCCTGGATATTACAAAAAAGGAACCTCCCGATTTCGTATGTTTAAGATTATCAAGGTCATTAACCAACAAAATAAAAGGAGGTTCCCATGTATTACTCAGGTATAGATTTGCATTCAGATAATTCTTACATCACCACAATCGATGAGAGTGGCACAATCGTAAAACGACAACGCCTCGAGAATAACGACGAACTTGTTCTCGATTACTTCCACTCTCTGCCCGGTCCTCATCAGGCAGTCGTCGAGTCTACAACAGGTTGGTATTGGCTCAACGATCTCCTCGGCGATAACGGCATCGAGCTTGTCCTTGCTCATGCCAAATATCTCAAAGCCATCAGCTATGCTAAAGTTAAAACAGATAAAGTCGATTCGCAAACTCTCGCTACACTTTTACGACAAGGCCTTATTCCACAAGCACACAAGATCAGCCGTGAACTCCGTGGATTACGCGATACCATGCGCATCCGGCTTAGACTCGTTCAACAACGAACCGCTTGCCTGCTGCGTCTTTATAGCATTTATGCAAAATTTAACGGCTCTGTCCCTGATCCCTATCGCTTCCAGCTGGCTGTATTAGAGCATACACGCAATACCTTCAGCGATCAAATCCTTGCCTTAGAAAAGTCTCTGCATCCTGTCCTGATCCCTAACGACGACATCCAACGACTCTTGAACATTCCAGGTATCGGCAAGCTCTCTGCATTTACCATTTACTTAGAAATCGACGGCATAGAACGCTTTATCTCTGATAAACACTTTGTCTCCTATTGCCGTCTCGTGCCTGCTGCTGATAACTCCAATCGCACTGTGCATCACCGCTCAAGTAAAGACGGCAATAAATATCTTAAAATCGCTTTCACTGATGCCGCTGTGCATGCCATTCAATTTTATCCTGAATACAAACGCTTCTATCAGAAATTAGCTCGGCGCTCTTGTGAAGCAACTGCTCGAACCGTCGTTGCAAAAGAACTTGCGAAAATTGTTTTCTATGTCTTAAAGAACAAAACACAATATAAAGGTCTCAAAGGACAGCCGATCAGCCGGCATAAATCTCAGCAGTGGCCGCGCCTCTCAAGCCCGGATGCCTAACTGGTAATCTTTATTACCTTCGCCTGGATTGGGAAGAGAGTGCGCTGTGCCGTGGTAATATCTGGAATATCTCGCTCAACGAGATAAGTCCCGCTTTCACCCCGGGATAAATCCGTAAACTGGTTTGGACGGCATTGCTCCGGTAATCGTCTGTCTATTTGATAGAGAACGCGGCATCGGCACGGGTTCGGTCGTCAATAATTGTCAATGAACTCTGCATTCCGTTTGTACGGAACGCATCGGGCGTATTTTATCTACTTGACTCTTTCCTTTTTAAACTGGTTAGGCGCCACTATTTTGAACAATTCGGGAATGAATATGATTAAGTAAATGTGCACGACTTTCTAAAAAGATAGAACGATACCTCTCATTAGGAGTGGCATCCTTCTTGTCGAAATTGACACAAGGTTTGTAGATCGAAACATAGAAAGTCTCGAGTTCGCTCCAAACCGAATAATCGAGATCCTGATTTGAAAGCCAAGCAACTGATGTAAAGCAGCTGCTTTTGTAGCAAAGAAATTGCCGTTCGTATTCATCCCTGTGGTCAGGATAGAGGCCTTCACCGTAGAACCTCATTACCTCATGAAAGTATGTTTCGGATTGACACGGATAGGCAATAGAGTAAAAGATGAAATCGAGCCTCGTGAAATGTTCGCCAAGCCTTCTCTTTATTGAATCTGCAACGCCTATATAGTAGAACAAAGGTTTCTGGTTTTGCATTTTAAAAGAGAGAGTTACAGTCCCGATTCAGTTGGCGGCAGTAATTCATTTCTCATCAGTCTTGACTTTAGCGAGCTGTATTGTTTAGCATTATGCTTTCTGAGAGGAACGTTTGTTACCCAGTGCGGATAAGCTCCCTTTTTCCTCAGCGGCAAAACTGACGGATCAGGGCTTGGAATCGATCTTAATGATTCAATGAAAGCAGAGATAGTGACAACATTACTGAGGAATTCCATCATTTAGAACCTGTAGCTGTCAAAGTTGGGAAACTGCTATTTCGAGAGAGCATATAGCCCGTATCAAACGATCCACTCTGTCCTGATTTCAATGAGTTAGGACTTACATCAATAGTTCGGGCAGCATCGTTTGTTGTAAGCTTTAACTTGTACGTTGTAGACGGTGAATGAGCTTTGGTTTGTGACAGTTCCTCGGATTCCTCTCTGGTCACTTCCTGAACCATATAGGTTGGTCTGGTCGATTCTAAGCTTGATTTCACTATTCGTTCCATCGCTAGATGAACTAGATGAAGTCGTTGGACTGTCCTCTTTCTTTTCGCAGGATACGAAAATAAAGAGACAGAGAAGGATAAGTGCAATTGTCTTCATTTATTATTCCTTGAAAGAAAATTTAGTACAACAAAGTGGCGCCTAACGGACCGGCACTAAGCTGCAGCAACGATAACTTTCAAAATGCACCCAACGAACTAAGTCCGTCGTGTTATTTATTCTTTGAATTCGAAATCCACTCGCAATGCTTATCGTACCCACGCTCATTCTCGTCAGCTTGAGTGCCTGGTTAGGTTATAGTTTGTTTGTTATACAAAAATTCTTTTTAGACAATACTTTCTCACATCATCATAACTTTAATTTTGCTGACCACAGGCAGCGCATTAGCGAGATTCTTTTTGGTAATTAATTTGTACTGCTTTTGAACTCTCGCAATATATGAAACTTGTTGACGACAACCTTTATAGAAAGCAACCAACATTGAAATTCGTACGATGCAAATAGAACTTTAAGCCGGTAGAACGCGAAACCCAACCAAATAAGTAACGTTAACATATAAGCGCGCTGCCTGTGGAACCTAACGGATGGCGGCTAAGCTGCCGCGTTGATAAATTTCAATAATGCACTAAACGAAACAAGTTCATGCAGAAAATAAAATTATTAAACACTAAACTTCTACACGCAACGTTAATTGCACAAGCCCGCCGTATTTTGAATTTCAAATGTCACGGCGGGCGACGCTCATCCGGTCAGCTTGAGCCGCTGGTTAGGGCGCGTGACTACTTTTTAGTTTTTATCCAATAACCAAATTTACTTCCATTCCAAGTGTAAGTGATACTTGGTAATGTGGGAGAATTCAAATTAGGGAAATCCTCTTGCCAATGATCTATCTCTCCCCTGATTTCAATTATTCCATTTCGATTAACATCGACTAAATTATACCATCCATCAGTCGAGACAAGAATGGATTGATGCGTGATTGGATCAATGTCATTAATAATCTTTCCGGTTTTACCGTTCCAGCTTAATATCCACAAATATGAAATACTCGATTCCCTTGTATTGCGAGTAAAATCTGTTTCTGTCTCAAGTATATCTACTTCGCCGTCGTTGTTTATATCTTTGGTAGCAAAGAGTTTACTGGCAAAATCAGCTTCTGTACCGGGATAATCATCCCATATAATCTGTCCATTCTTATATATACCGGTTACGACACTATCCATAGTTTGTTTTTCTTTTTGTGACTTATACCAAGCTGAGAAAAGTTACACATCCTGCAAGCGTGTGATAAGGATCAGTTATCTTACCATGTAAAGAATTGGCAATGAGAGAATCCATTATATGAAAACTTACCTCGTAATTAGAACCATATTTGGAATGAACTGCTGTTTCAAGTGCAGAAAGAACAATTTCATTAGGATCATATTTTCTTTCCGACATAATCTGTGCAAACAAAACAGGAGAATACAATACTGAGAGTATTATAATCTTTATTAAAGGATTACTGTTCATCATATACTCATTAATTCCCACGCGCCCTAACGGATGGCGCTAAGCTGCGGCGTTGATAATTTTCAAATTGCTGACAACGAAATGAGTTCACGCTGATACCTTTAAAATATACTAAACCGTTACGCGCCATGCTTAACGTACAAGCCCGCCGACAATTGCTTTTTAGTAAAGCCGGCGGGCGACGCTCATTCCGTCAGCTTGAGCGCCTGGATATTACAAAAAAGGAACCTCCCGATTTCGTATGTTTAAGATTATCAAGGTCATTAACCAACAAAATAAAAGGAGGTTCCCATGTATTACTCAGGTATAGATTTGCATTCAGATAATTCTTACATCACCACAATCGATGAGAGTGGCACAATCGTAAAACGACAACGCCTCGAGAATAACGACGAACTTGTTCTCGATTACTTCCACTCTCTGCCCGGTCCTCATCAGGCAGTCGTCGAGTCTACAACAGGTTGGTATTGGCTCAACGATCTCCTCGGCGATAACGGCATCGAGCTTGTCCTTGCTCATGCCAAATATCTCAAAGCCATCAGCTATGCTAAAGTTAAAACAGATAAAGTCGATTCGCAAACTCTCGCTACACTTTTACGACAAGGCCTTATTCCACAAGCACACAAGATCAGCCGTGAACTCCGTGGATTACGCGATACCATGCGCATCCGGCTTAGACTCGTTCAACAACGAACCGCTTGCCTGCTGCGTCTTTATAGCATTTATGCAAAATTTAACGGCTCTGTCCCTGATCCCTATCGCTTCCAGCTGGCTGTATTAGAGCATACACGCAATACCTTCAGCGATCAAATCCTTGCCTTAGAAAAGTCTCTGCATCCTGTCCTGATCCCTAACGACGACATCCAACGACTCTTGAACATTCCAGGTATCGGCAAGCTCTCTGCATTTACCATTTACTTAGAAATCGACGGCATAGAACGCTTTATCTCTGATAAACACTTTGTCTCCTATTGCCGTCTCGTGCCTGCTGCTGATAACTCCAATCGCACTGTGCATCACCGCTCAAGTAAAGACGGCAATAAATATCTTAAAATCGCTTTCACTGATGCCGCTGTGCATGCCATTCAATTTTATCCTGAATACAAACGCTTCTATCAGAAATTAGCTCGGCGCTCTTGTGAAGCAACTGCTCGAACCGTCGTTGCAAAAGAACTTGCGAAAATTGTTTTCTATGTCTTAAAGAACAAAACACAATATAAAGGTCTCAAAGGACAGCCGATCAGCCGGCATAAATCTCAGCAGTGGCCGCGCCTCTCAAGCCCGGATGCCTAACTGGTAATCTTTATTACCTTCGCCTGGATTGGGAAGAGAGTGCGCTGTGCCGTGGTAATATCTGGAATATCTCGCTCAACGAGATAAGTCCCGCTTTCACCCCGGGATAAATCCGTAAACTGGTTTGGACGGCATTGCTCCGGTAATCGTCTGTCTATTTGATAGAGAACGCGGCATCGGCACGGGTTCGGTCGTCAATAATTGTCAATGAACTCTGCATTCCGTTTGTACGGAACGCATCGGGCGTATTTTATCTACTTGACTCTTTCCTTTTTAAACTGGTTAGGCGGCAAGAATTCTATTGATTTATTATTTTTTGTAAGAAACCAATTGATAAATAATTTGTGCTTGTTTTTGTCCGATCGAATAAGTAATGTTTTCGGTTCTGATACCTTTGACACATCCAATCCCTGGTGCGTACCAGTCTTGTTCATTAACATCAATATGTTCACTATAATGTTGCTCGATACTGCCTTTACGAGAAATTTTAACACAATCTTTAAAAGATCCAATAGGAATTGTTATGACTTCACTAATGGATTCAATTGTGGATTTAAGAATAAGCGTATCATTATGGGAGACGAGAAAAGCTTCACTTCTTGTTCTCCAGTTTATTCCTTGAACAATTGGATACTTTATTTCATAGCGAGGTGGTGAAAATATTATCGGTTCTGTATCTGCCATTGATTGCTTCGCAACTACAGCAATACCATTTTTATCTTCGACATAAAAAGCGAAAGAAGACTGTCCATTAATATCACTTTTCTGCACCTTGACTCGCATTCCATTAAGATCTCGATCTTCAAGATTTGATATTGTTAGACTCAGAGTATTTTTCTCACCAAATGAGTTTGTCGTCAACAGAGAATACGTCCATGATCTTCCCTCATCTAAAGGGATGTAATCCGTACCAGATTTGGAACAACCAACAATGTTGAGAGTGAGAAAAGAGAGAAGAAAAATTAATATAGAAATATGTTTATTCATATTAACCTCCGAGTTTTGAAAACGTTTGCCGCCTAACGGATGGCGGATAAGCTGCCGCACTGATAACTTTCGAAATGCACTAAACGAACCAAGTTCGCGCTGAAAACGAAATTTATTATACTAAAGTTATGAGTCCTAAAAATGTAATAATAAAAACCTAAACCCACCATTAGCCATGAATTTTGCAGTGCGCTCATTCGGTCAGCTTGAGCCACTGGTTAGGCAGCGAAATATTTATGTTGAATAAAATTTATGGATGAGTAATGCGATCAATTTCATTTTCAAATTCTCGTAATTCCTCAGGAGCCTCAAATGCCTTTAATTCTTTATCTGGTCCATAAGATCGGAAATAATCAACAACTGACTTTATGAGATTGCCAATTTTAATCGTTACAATGTTCGTAGGTAGATCTGAAACCGAAACAGTAAGTGTGTCGATTAAACCATTTTTATTTTTTCGTATTATTTTTCCCTCGGCATAAGCTGGTTTCAGTGAGAAGATTCCAATTTCCTTAGCCCTTTGAAATAGATATGCCACGGAATCTTTTGAAATTTTAAAAGATCGCTTATCAGCTTCTACATTAGATAGAGTATCTAGATATTCGACCGTTCCTGTAGAATATACTGTTACAGAATAACCTCCAGGCGGGCCATAACCACCTCTGCGTTCTAATTTAATAAAATCCGAATCTGGTTGTTGAATTTGCAAACCCAAAAGAACAAGGTTAATTAATAACTGTGATAAGATATTCATCAGGTTCCTCTTTGTATTTCGCTGCCTAACGGACCGGCACTAAGCTGCGGCGTGATCAAATATCAAATTGCACCAACGAAACGAGTTCACGCTGAATATTTTGCTCTTGCAATTGACCGTTATGGGCAATGTTAATTGTACCACGCTCACCCCGTCAGCTTGAGTGCCTGGTTAGGCGGCAACCCATTCTTTAAAATGAACTTATTTCTTTTTTCTTTCAATACGGATTCCAAGCTTTGTTAAACCCGACTTTTGAAATTGTTCTAACGCATCTCTTGAAAACTCAAATCGTTCATCATTTTTCAAAATGATTATTTGGAGTGCTCCATTGGAATCATAAGTAGTGTCTTTGATTCCGAACTGACGAATCCTCTCTTGCACAAAGCTCCAATTATCAATTGTGACTTTCAAATTAGTTCTCAAATTATAATAAAGTTGCCGCCTAACGGACCGGCGCTAAGCTGCGACGATGAAAACTTTCAACATGCACCAAACGAAATGAGTTCACGCAGTATCTTTCTAATTCCACAAGAACTTTATACGCCATGAATTTTGTACCACGCCCATTTCGTCAGCTTGAGCGCCTGGTTAGGTGCCATTTGCTCTGTTATTTTTTCTCTCCGACTTTCTTTTTCTTTTCAATTACCTTTTTACCATCTTTATTATATTCAGGATGATATTTACCATATGGTATTGCCAATAAAATTTTTGCGTTTGCATCTCGCGCAACTGTAACATACTGAGTTGCCGCTGTTTTTATTGCCGTTGTTACAGCTTTTACCAGAAGACCTGCTAAACCACCAGCATTGCCACTATCACCTGAAGTATTTACAACCACTTCATCATCATAAAACCATATAACATCACCTGTAGTAGTGGATTTAAGTTCACAGGCAATCTGGACGGTAACGCTTCCAGAAGTAATAAGATATTGTGTGTTCCATTTAAGGATGGTCACATACATAACAGCATCCGCACCAAAGAATTCTTTGAATTTTTGTGGCGGAACATTTAACATTGTCTCTGTATCAAATAATCCTTCTTGTTTTAAAACATCATTCACAATTTCTGTCGGAAATACATAATAACCGCTATTCGTTAGTGGTTCCGCTATTGTTGTGGAATAATATTCCTTTGCATCTGCAGCGGTGGACTTGTTTTGTGGAGGTAAAACAAGAATGGAAACAGGATGTTGATCGTACATCTTAGGGGCAAATTCATGTTTTGTTATTGTCGGGTTGCATCCATAAAGAGCAAGGGCAATTACAAGGACAACAAAATATTTTGTTTTCATTTTTTGCCTCGCGCTAATTCGTCTTTCAATCGTTGAATGAATACAATAGATTCCGGATAAAGTTTTATTTCTTTATCAAAACATTCTAATCCATCCTTTTCATTGCCTTCTTTGATCAGCAAGAAACCATATTCTGCGTACACTCCAGGGGGAACATGTAAATGTTTCTGTGGAGATACTGCAATAATGTCTTGAAGCGATTTCTTATGTGCTGCGAAGGTTTTTTCATCTGGGTTCTTATTATAATCGTACAAAGAGGTAGAATAGTCCCCCCAATAGAATATAGTCTGGGGAACACAACCTACGAAAAAGACCAATATAAATAAGTAGCATATATGTTTTAGATTCATGGTATTTGTATCTCCATAGTCGTTTGATTGTCGACAAGCACAACTCTGTTTACTATGAGTTGATTGTTTCTGTAGACTTTGAGGGAATGTTTTCCTGGTTTTACCTGATATACTTCTATCTTTGGATCGAGCGAAAATCCTTCTCCCTCGTCTATTGCGACTGTCACTGTATTTATATCGCCAACAAATTTAAGGAATCCCTTTTCTGCTTTTTGCACGACTCCCTCATTATAACCACCACAAGAGATAAAGAGAAATGATATTAGAAAAATGAACATCGATAATTTCATTTGAGCCTCCTTTTATTTTTCTTGAATATAGTATTCAATAAAGTTAACTGTCGGGATCTCGCCAGAAGCTTTTGAACATATAGAAAGTTCTGTGTTTACATCTCCTTTTACCAGTGTTACGACTTTAATTTTACCGACTTCTTTTCCTGGAAGCTCAATAGGAATTCCTGTTTGAGGATTGTTAACCTTTTGGCCTCTCTTATAAATTGTAAATATATCGCCTTCTTTAATGCCTTGCATAGCCCCACCTGCGATGACATAGTTTCCATCTTCGAAAGAAAGGATGTATGATTTCCAAGGTTTATCCAACAATTTTTCAGAGATATTGTTTACAAGTTTAGAGATAGCAGCAGAAATGACTTTATCATTGAGTGTAGCATCATAGTCAGCTGTATTTCCAACACCTAAAACGGTCCCCGCTTCTGAGAATGCTTCTCCTTCACCCTCCTCCGAGTATATTATTTGACTTGTTTTTACATCCACAAGGCGGACATTGACTTTTGCATAAGCGGTTTGTTTCTTTGATCGACTGAAAACGCCAACATCACTTGTTGTTTTCCGTCCGAATTCTGAGACAGATCCCAAAATCAAATAGTCCGCTGGTATATTCAAATCGGTGAGGTTGCTCATTTGTTTTTCTTTTGTGAGATGCGATAAATCGACACGCTCTAACATGATAAACTTTTCAGTAGCGGTGAGTTTGGCTGAGAATATATCCATTGCTTGTTTGCCCAGTCGATCATCGTTTTGGTCATAAAAGAATCCTTGGCCATATTTTGTTTCATTCGAGAATCTTGCTATTGCTACTTTCCTTTTAAGTGATCTCTCTGGATTCTCAATAGACTTGCTCACTTGTGGAACTGGCTGAGTAATAACCCTTTTCTCAGGTGGCCTGACAGTGGAACAAGATTGAAGGATGAGAAAAAGAATTGTTATGGTACAAAGAACGATCTTACTCATGTTTTACCTCCTTTTTGAATAGTTAATATGACTTATCTTTTGCAAATGGCACCTAACTATGATTAGACTGCACCCGGCAGCCTAACTCGCGTTTTAAGAGTGTTAGACCGCTGATTTCAGCCTAATATGCGTGTTTTGTATTATAGACTGCGTACGCCGCAGTCCTCCGAAAAGATGCATGCTGTTAGTTTCTGTCCCTATATTCCTCTTGAGAGAATCCGCAACAGCCTAATCCCTTTCTTTGAAAATAACTTCTTTGTATTTTCTCTTAAGGTTTGCGCTAAACTATTGAATGTCTTTATCAATTGCAAGGGAAATATTATGGCTAACGAAAAAATTCTACAACAAGTCCACAATTGCATCCGTACTCTGCATCTTAGTCTTCGCACTGAAGAAGCTTATTGCAATTGGATCAAACGATTTATGAATTTTCACGCTCAAAAAAATGTGCACGCTATGCGTGAACCGCAGATAGAACAGTTCCTCACTTCGCTCGCCGTGGATGAACAAGTATCAGCATCTACACAAAATCAGGCGCTTAATGCGATTCTCTTTTTATACCGCGAAGTATTAAATGTGAAGATCGGACTCCTAAAAGATATAATCCGCGCAAAACGAACTGTGCGCATTCCTGTCGTCTTCTCCCGGGAAGAAATCCAAACTATTTTACATCAGCTCCAGGGAACGTCGGGACTAATTTGTTCGCTATTGTACGGAAGCGGAATGCGCTTATTAGAGTGTATGCAACTGCGCATAAAGGATATTGATTTTTTGAGGAAACAAATTATTGTCAGGGAAGGAAAGGGCGAAAAAGACCGGATAACACCTCTACCTGTGTCGTTAATTCCTCAACTGGAACGGCAAATCGCCAGAGTAAAAGTGATACATCAGGAAGATCGCGCCGCTGGTTATGGCGATGTCTATTTGCCGGATGCTATTCGTAAAAAATTCCCCCGTGCGGCAAAAGAATTCATGTGGCAATACGTTTTCCCAGCTTCCAAGCGTTCAATGGATCCTATTACAGGCGCGATTCAGCGGCATCATCTTGATGAAAGCGCTGTTCAGCGTGCCTTCAAACTTGCATTGCAAAAATCGAAAGTTACAAAGCAGGGAACTGTTCATTCACTCAGACATTCATTCGCAACGCATGTGTTGGAATCAGGATACGATATCCGAGTTGTGCAGGAATTATTAGGACATAAGGATGTCCGAACTACTCAAATTTATACACACGTAATGAATCGCCCTGGAATTTCTGTCCGCAGCCCGCTGGATACATAACCATCTCTGCCTATCTCCAGACGCAGCGTCCGATTTATCCGCCTTTTTGATCCTTCCAGGGCCGTAGTAATGTTTTACGATTATCTGCTTAACACTTCCCGAATTTTTTTTGCAAGAAGAATTTGAGTGAAGGGTTTTGGTAAAAACTCTACGCCTTCTTCTAACACTCCGCGATGAGCTACGATATCCGCCGGATACCCGGACATAAACAATACTTTTATGCCTGGATACTTCGCTTCGATTCTCTCCTCTAATTCTTTGCCGTTCATATCCGGCATAATAACATCTGTAATCAGTAAGTCAATTTTATCTCCGTACTTCTCACATATAGCAAGCGCATCGGACGGAGATTGTGCACTCAGCACTTTATACCCATATCTTTCCAGAGCAATTTTGGCAAGTGTGATTATTTCTTCTTCGTCTTCAACAATCAGCACTGTTTCTGTTCCGGTCAACTGGCTTTCCGGTAACCGTTCATGTGGAGATTCTGTTGCGCCTTGATATCTCGGAAAATAAATTTTGAAAGTCGTTCCCTGGTTTGGTTCGCTGTACGCATTGATAAATCCGTTATTCTGTTTGACAATTCCAAATATAGTGGAAAGTCCCAGGCCTGTTCCTTCGCCTTTCGGTTTGGTCGTGAAAAAAGGCTCAAAGATATGACTGATGGTTTCTTTATTCATTCCCTTTCCTGTATCGGAAAATATTAATTGCACATATTCTCCGGCTGGCATTTTTTTCGATCCATGCCCAATCGTCTCTTCAATGCGAATATTAGCTGTTCCGATCGTTACAGTACCGGTATTCTCGATGGCATCACGTGCATTTGTTGCCAGATTGGTTAATATTTGAGTGATTTGAACTGGATCAATTTTAATATTCCACAAATCTTCTCTAAGCGATATGTCCAGAGTAATATCCTCGCCGATCAATCGCCCAAGCATTTTTTTAAGCGGGACTAATTCCTGATTTAAGTTCAATGTTACGGGCGCGATGATCTGTTTTCTGGCAAATGCCAGTAGTTGCTTGGTTAGGTTTGCTGAACGTTCTGCAGTTTCAATGATCGCTTTAATCTTCTTTTGACACGGATCCGTCGGGGGTAACTCTTCCTCCAGCATGGATCCATACAAGAGAATAATTTCGATAATATTATTGAAATCATGTGCCACGCCGCCTGCGAGCTGGCCGATGGCATCCATCTTCTGCGCCTGAAACAATTGATCCTGCAGACTTCGTCGTTCTGTCTGATCGTTGAAGACGAGCACAACACCGGTTGTTTCCCCTTTGGAGTTTCGTATCGGTGCACCGCTGTCTGCTATAGGGCGCCGTGTACCATCCCGTGCAACTAACACTGTATGGTTTGCCAGTCCTACAATAATTCCTTTTTTCAGCACAGAGGCGACTGGGTTCACCGCCGGTAAATTTGTCTGTTCATTAAAGATCTTAAATATTTCATCGATATTTTTTCCATTTGCTTCTGTTTCATTCCAGCCGGTCAATATCTCAGCGATATAATTCATTTGCTGAATATTACCATTGGTATCAGTTGTAATAACACCATCACCGATACTATAAAGAGTAGTCCGGAACCGTTCTTCGCTTTCCCGCAACGCCTCCTCGTTCAGCTTGCGCTCAGTGATATCGCGTGCGACACCTACCATCGCGATGACCTTACCATTATCGTCTTTCACGGTCGAGGTCCAAAGCTCAATTGGAAACTCAGTGCCGTCTTTCCGACGGTTGAAGAGCTGGCCACTCCACCTTCCCTCAGACGTAGCCGTCTGGATTCGGCTTCCGATTTCCAATGAAGTCTTTTCCGAACGGACGAACGAAATAGGCTGGCCCAACAACTCTTCACGAGTATATCCGTATGTTTTCTGGAATGCTTCATTCACGAAAATAATCTTATCTTCAAGATCGGTAATCGAAATACATTCATTTGTCGATGCTACTGTTTGTGCAAGCAATCTAATCTCTTGTTCCGCTTTTCTGTGCACCGTAACATCCCGGAAACTCCAAACTCGGCCGACCGGATTGCCGTCAATTCTTTGCGCTCGCGAATAGCGCTCGAAGATTTTTCCGTCTTTGAATTCAAATACGTCGAAGCTGTTTTCATCCGGATGGGCATAGAGCTCTCTTACTTTCGATATGAAGGTATCAGGATCTTTCAATTGTTCCAGGATATAGTTCAATACAAGGTCGTCATTTCTGCTTGCAATAATATCGTCTGGTATTTTCCACATCTTTACAAACCGCTTGTTATAGCTTGCAATCTTTCCTGATATGTCAACGACAAGAATTCCGTCAGCCGTAGATTCCAGCGTTGCCTGCAGAAGCGAGACCGACTCCTTCAACGCCTCTTCAGCTTGCTTGCGCTCAGTGATATCACGGCTTATGCCTACTAGGCCAATGATCTTCCTTTGTTGATCACGCAATGGCACCTTGGTTGCCAAATGCCAACCCGTTTTATTCGATGAAAAAACTGTCGGCTCCTCGCGGTTAATCAACGCCTCGCCCGACTTGATCACGCTTTGATCATCAGCCAAATAGCGATTCGCGAACTCCGGCGGACGAAAATCAAAATCTGTTTTGCCCCTCACCTCTTCCTGCGATTTTGCACCGAGATAACGTATGTGCGCAAAGTTGTTCAGCAGGAATCGGCTTTCGGTGTCCTTGACATAGATACGATCAGGCAGACTGTTAATCAGCGTTTGCAATAGGTTGTGCTCTACTGCCAGCGCGTCATCCGCTTGTTTTGTCTTGCTTTCAGCAAGTGGCCCTTTTTTAACTAATCTGCGAAGAGATTTCAATTCACGAATTAAATCTGATTTAGTTCGGTTCTCGTCTTTCATAAAGTTTTTCTTTCTAACGAACGGATGTCAACTCTTTTCAGAAGCGTATTGAAACGCTTGAAATATAGGACAATCTGGTTAAGTCTAGATTGTGTTATATCTTTTGGATTTCTGAAGGAGTATTTGTCTCATTTTAATATTTCACTGCCGCTTAAAAGACCACGGCCAAGCTACGGTAACGCGGATAAATGGATCCAATTGAAGAATAAATTTCTATGAGTTACAGAGATTATATTCGGTGTTTGACCAGCGAATAGAAAAGCCGCTAACCGTAACACCCTCATAAAAATTCCTTTTAAGGACTTGTGTGACTATGTAATTTAGGTAACTAAAGTGTTATTCACAACAAAAAACGCCTGACATATTACTAGATGCCAGACGTTTATGGAAGTTGACTACGCCGGTGGGGAAACGGCGTTATCAACATACTTATCGCTTATGATTCAGTCGACTTCTCATAAATCACGATGAGATTATCAATCGGTTTTTCTTCAACAATTCCTTTTATGTTCAATTTTATGAAATTTCGATTATACATAATTCTGTATCAGAAATCTCATGACTCAAAGGATATCTTAGAATCAGTGAAGAAACTTATATTTCTGCAAATCTGTATTTTTATAATAATAGTTTACTTGTCTGAAACATTTTAAAAGGGCCATGTCTCACAACACCGAATATATTCTCCAATACGTGTTTCAAGGATGACTTTATAAAATATCCATCCGCATTCGCTTCTAATGCCCGAATTCTATACGATGGATTGTCGTATTTTGTTTCGATCATAACTTTAATATCCGGCCAACGCTTCTTGATGATACGCGTCGCTTCAATCCCGTTTTTCTTTGGCATCACCACATCCATGAGAATGACATCCGGCGATAACGTTTCAGCCTTTTCTATTGCTTCATTGCCATCTACTGCCTCGCCTACAATATTAATGTTCGGCAGGCTATTTAAAAAATCGAACACAACACGGCGAAAATCCTGTTGATCATCAACCACAAGCACTTTAATTTGCTTCATACCGCACTTCCAGAATTGGCGAAAATATTCAGTAAAATATGAACTATTATCGAAGAATAATCTGTCGTATTTTCACCAATTGAGTGTCACAAAAAAAACCAAAAGTGATATGCAAAAACTAAAATAATGGGCTGTGTTTCAATTTAATGTTACTGGCGAGTGATGTCAGGAGTTTCCTCTTGACATCCAATAGGATATCTGTCGTATTTTCACCAATTGAATGTCACAAAAACAACCAAAAGTGATATGTAAAGACACAAATAATGGGTTGTGTTTCAATTTAATGTTACTGGCGAGTGATGTCAGTCCCGCCCACTTGCTGCAGGCAGGCAAAGCGGGATTCCTGACATCCAACAGGAATTGATTTTCTAGTTTACTAAATAATCCGTAACATTCTTCTGCAGGCCAAGGAATTGCTGACATAGATGCTAACAGCTCAAGATATCGTTCAAGACATACTTGACATCTCTGCATATTTGGTGTATCATTTTACATTAATGCATTTATGAAGAATTCAATGAAACTTTTAATCACTCAGGTTTGAGTTCCCCGCCGCTTGCAACGTCATTCCGGCGTTCCGAAGGAATCACATTGTGAAAAGCCGGAATCCATAGAATGGGGGACTGACCAAAAAGAAAGAAAATGTCACCCCGAACTTGTCCCGCTTTACGGGATGCCGTACAGCGGCATTTCAGGGTCTAATTTTTTCAAAAAACAGATGCTGAAACGAATTTAGCATGACAACTCCGGACTTTTTAGACAGCCTCTATGGGGTGGTTAACCTAACTGGCGCGAAGCACTACGTTGAAAACGGCGTATAATGCGACGGTGCCAAAGGCGCTCACCTCTCCTAAAAGGAAAAGGAATTATTTCGTTGTTTAATCAAAGACGCTGAGTTATTACTATTTATTTAAAAAATATTTGAAATGGAATTATGAAACCGACTATATTCAAGAGATATATTCTCATCGTTTGCCTGACCATGTCATTTTGGGAAAGCTGCAGCAGTCAAGCATCCACACGTATCCTGTTCATCGGCAACAGTTACACATTCTTCAACGGCGGTCTCGACAAACAATTAAAAGGGCTGGCTCCTTCTACCGAGACAGTGTGTATTGCTGCAGGTGGATATAATCTTGAAAATCATTGGAATAATGGTGATGCCGTCCGAATAATTCGCGAGGGCAAATGGGACTATGTCGTTTTACAAGAACAAAGCCAAATACCGGTCATTAATAAGAAAAAGTTCTATGACTTTGCTCGAAAGTTCGATGAGGAAATCCGAAGTAGCGGTGCGAAGACCATCCTCCTAATGACGTGGGAACGGCCAGATAGTAGAACGTTTGGAGTCACAACAGACAACTTGGCAAATGCATATACAACTGTTGGAAATGAATTAGGTGTTAAAGTAGCCCCAGCTGGACTTGCATTCGCACGCTCCATTAGTAATAAGCCAGAACTTATATTGTACAGTCAGGATGGACATCCGACAGTGGAGGGAACTTACCTGGCAGCGTGTGTGCTCTATCAAACAATATTTGAAAAAAGTCCTGTCGGGAATCCGTATTCGGAGAGTTCTATTCCTGATGATATGAGAGCTTATCTACAAGGAATTGCGGCAGAGAATCCTGGATTATGACCGATTTAAATTAGTTCGATAGCTATCCTTATGCTGATAACCTTCAAAATATACTAAGCCGTTATACGCCATACACTCTAGCGGTGTCCAAAATTATCAGACATCTTTCTTGGGAACAGGCAGGGAATTCCTGCCCACCTGATTGCACGTAGTCGGTTGGGGAACCCCCGATATATAGATTTTCAGACCGACCCTGTGTTAAGATTGAAGCTCCTATCTCCTACAATCATATTTTCCCAAAGAATAATATGATTCGAAGGTTTCAGATTCAAGTCCGGATTTGATACAAAGTCAGAAGAAGAATCTTAAATATTTGAGTTTTTATTTACAAGTTCATCTGTCCAGTGACATCCTCTCCAGCATCATGTACGGATAAACTTTCGGCGGTTTGCTTAATTCATCGAGTCGGGCAACCTCTTCGTTAGTCATCTCCCAATCCACAGTCTTAAGATTGTCGGTGAGTTGTTCCTTATTTTTCGCACCAATGATTACTGAAGTAACACCGGATTTCCTGAGCAGATAATTCAGCGCTGCCTGCGTAATTGTTGCGTCATGGCTACGAGCTGTTTTCTCTAACTCATCCACAATGTCGAATCCATGTTCTTCATCGAATTGGAGAAACTGATTAGTCGGATCAGATCTTCTCGCACCTTCCGGCCTCGGTTTGCCGCGTCGATACTTTCCAGTTAAAAATCCACCGCCCAGGGGACTCCAGGTTAGAATCCCGAGCTTCTGATCAAGCGAGAGCGGGATAAGTTCGTTTTCAAGATCGCGGGCGATCAGAGAATACAATGCCTGAAGCGTGACAAATCTCTCAAGGTTTTGTTTTTCTGAGATAGCAAGCGCTTTCATCAATTGCCATCCCGTAAAATTGGACGCCCCAATGTATCGTACTTTCCCTTCCCTTACCAAATCATCAAGTGTCCTGAGGGTCTCGTCAAGCGGAGTCCGCGGATCAAAACTGTGAACCTGATACAGGTCTATGTAATCTGTGCCGAGCCTCTTGAGACTTGCGTTGCAAGAATCGATGATATGCTTTCGCGAAAGGCCGACATCATTAGAACCTGTCCCGGTTCTACCTCTAACTTTCGTTGCAAGAATAATGTCTTTCCGCTTGTTGCCGAGCGCTTTACCAAGAATTTCTTCCGACCGTCCTTCAGAATACACGTCCGCGGTGTCAAAAAAGTTTATTCCGCCATCTATTGCTATGGTCACCATTTCGTCGGCTTCTTTCTGTTCTACCTGTCCAACATTCTTCCAGAAACCTTTACCGCCGAAAGTCATAGCGCCGAAACAAAGTTCGGAAACTCTGATTCCGGTATTACCAAGAAATCGTGTTTTCATTAATTCCATCTCCTTTATAATAATGACTCAATTTAGATAACTCTGGGATTATTCACAACCTGTTTGTCTTGAAACAGAAAAATCATCGATGCACTAATAAATGCCGAGGATTAGGAATAAGCATATTGAAATTATTATCCCGATCCATGATGAATTAAAAGAGGGTAATAATAGATACCCAAAGCACAATCTAAATACCCAATCGCAATCCAGCATAGACCATCCTGCCGGTCAGCGGTCCCCAGATAAGCGATGCATCAAAGAACGGACCCTGAGGATTTGCACTATCAAGAATAGGATTGGTTTGACGGAAATTTAAAATATTCTCAAGGCCTAGATACAAATCAATGTTTTTTATAAATGACCGTGTTACCTGAAGATTCATAGTAAGAAAATTTGGTGAATAGGCCAGTGCGCGTAAGCTATCCGGATTCAGCAAGGTTTCAGGAATTCGTTTCCTTCCAAACCATTGCATAGTCACATCGAATGATGTTTGCGGATCATCCGGCTGGCTACGTTCCGTTGCATATGAAATGGTCGCAAGTGCGCGGTTCTGCGCTGTGAGAGGTCGTTCAAGCCATGCGCTATCTAACTTCTGTTTCACATCTAAATACCTGTAGGCAATACGTATGTCCAACCTCTCAAGCGGTTGAAAATTCAGCTCTGTCTGAAAACTATTGGAATATGAACCATTGGGCACCGAATAAAAAATAACCTGATGAGGATTTGTATCAAAATCTGCAAGTACAACTTGTTCAAATTCCGTTCGATACAAATCGATTATCAGCGATGCTTCACGATAAGCAAATTGGAAATAATGAGTAAGATTGAAACCATAATTCCACGCTACTTCTTGCTTTAGTCCGTACCCAAATGTTCCGGTTGGAATAATGGAAACCGTCCTAGAGCTGGCAAACACAGTAGAATTTTCTGCAAAAATATTTGCCGTTCGATAACCTTTCCCTGCAGCTAAACGCAGCACCCAGTCTTCTTGCGGCGTGTAGCGGATATGCAAGCGTGGTGTTATCATGGTGCCATACGCATTGTGCTCATCGGCACGGATGCCTGCAACAAGCGAAAATTGTTCGCTAGGACTGAACGTATATTCAAAGAACACACCAGGCACTCTTTCCACTCGCTGATACTGCATAAGGTCAAATGTTTCATTGAAATCATCGAACAAAAAACTCATTCCGGTTCTGAATTTATGCACCGTGCCGGAAAGCGAAGATTGATAGAGAACATTGATATACCCGCTTTGCTCGTCACCGTTATATTCGCGTGAACCAAACTGCGAAGAGTTGCGGTACCGGCTTAATGACCACTGGATACCAATACTCTGGTCATGATCATCAGAATAAATAAAACCCGTTTTTCCATTCATCCGCAAAAGATCGCTGTTTGTTTTATATAGATATGAAGTTGGTAATGACTGAATCAGTGTGCCTCCATCCTTCCTATCATTCACATATTGTACAGCAAGTTGTCCGGTGATTCCGTTCAGGTCATTGAAATTCCAGCGCTGCATTATATTGTAGGTTGTGAATAATGGCGTATCAAGAAAACCATCGCCATTGTCGTCAACAGAATGCTGCTGCGAACTTGCATGAAACAGCGTCATTGACGAAAGATTATCACTTAATCGTTCCCGCACATTGAAGTTTGCTTCCATTCGCTGGTCCTGATTTCCATAAAGATTTAGAAAGAATTGCTGCTCATCGTCTTTCTCAGGTTTCCGCAGATCGACATCGATCTGACCAGTGATGGACTCATACCCGTTCGCAACAGAACCAATACCCTTTGATACATTGATTGCTTCTATCCACGTTCCCGGAATAAATGTCAGCCCCACATTGGACGTCAAGCCGCGAATATATGGCATATTTTCTAGGGTGGTTTGCGTGTAAATTCCTGAAAGTCCAAGCATTTCAATTTGTCTCGTTCCGGTGATTGCGTCAGTGTAAGAAACATCAACGGATGGATTAGTTTGGAAACTTTCGGACAGATTACAACATGCCGCTTTGAAGAGTTCTTTCTGAGTCACAACAGTTTTATTCAAAGGATTCGAATACTCAAGATAGGAAGCCTTTCGCTCGCCGACAACGCTTACTTCGTCAACAGCATGAGCTTCAGGTCTTAGAAATATCCGAATAGAATGTTGAGTTTTTATTGCTATTGTATCCGGATGATATCCAATATAATGGACAACGAGCGTTGTAGATTCCTTCACAAACGGAAGCGTGAAGAATCCGATCGAGTCAGTTATCGTGCCGCGTGAAGTACCAAGCCAGTATGCGTTGACACTAACCAGCGGATGTTCATTTCCCTTTTCATCCTTCTCTCCGACAAAGCCTTTCAGAACATCCTGGGCAAACGCAGAAGACAACAGAAAAACAAGGAAAACAAAAAACATGAATGCTTTCATTTCTCGCCTCTTATCAATTCGTATGTATGTTGAATGATGAGTTAGCGAGACTTCTGGCTGTCGCGATAAAGGCAGCAGGAAGGCAATTTGTTGTAAACAGAATCGGCCGCTAAATATTTCTCTGTATCGTGTCCCACTGCAGCGATCCGTTGCTGTAATGAATCAAGTGTGATCGCAGGTGAAAGATAGGCAACTGAAAGCATTTTGGTCTGTTTGTCCCATTTGGCAGATTTCACTTCTTTGATCTTCAAAGCCTTTTCGATGCGGCTTTTACAAGAAGAACAATTACCAAAAACTTTAAACTCAGATTCTTTCACAGTGTTTTCCTGTGCACCAAGGAACGATGAAAGAGAAACTATAAGCACGAATAAAACTATAAGATATTTCATGGCTTTCCTCAATAATTAATATAATGTGTATAGATACGTCGATTTTGCGGATTGAATATAGCTTTTCCGCATCAGAGCATTAGAATACACTTCTTAAATGAGGAGCGAGCAATGAAGAATATATGATGGCGGCGAATCTGGCGGCGAATTTGTCGGAAGAACTATGTGTACTGAAATTGAAGAAAACAATTCCTCAATTGATTTGTCTGCCCAAAGGTTCACATCTGTTTGTGGAGATGATTGTTGATCTGCATGGACAGCAATTTGTTCATCGTTCAATTGTAATGATTTTATCTCTGTTTTGCAGCAGCTATTAGAGGTAGTAGCGTCATCACAGCCGCAGGGATTTTCTTTGGGAACAATGGGCAGAACTTGTACGGAAACAATCTTTCCGCCGCAGAAATGCGTTGCCACAGTCATTCCAACCGTGAGAACAAAATATATAAAGAGAAATAATGTAGTTGTTGTCTTTTTCACAGTTTAAAATACTAATATTTGAACGTAGTACCTAATGAATTCATTTCTAAATCCTGGATCTTCCATGATATTTATCGGAATTCAAACTATTAACTATTTATATATCGATAATTTCCAGGTCTCTTCTATTTCTTGTATGTTTAGTATTCCGTTAAAATACGATTTGCATTTCCGGAATAATTTTCATCATTCGGAGCTGCAATAAGATCAAAATTTACGCTAAGCTTTTCGTGCGCATTGATCAGGCCAAAGAAAGCAGATGGCGGAGTAATATTGAAATCAATCATTGAAAGATTTATACTTCCAATAATTTCAAATTTTCTTTCATGAAGGCTTTTAATGTTGACATCGATCGTATCCTGTCGTGAAACTCCGGCAACCGATAGATTTCCAATGGTGCGTAAACCAAAAAGGCCGTTGAATCCTGTCGAGTCATACAAAACTATGGTTTTAATTAATTTGTATTGAATGACAGAATCCCTATTTGCTTTTAATGCGGTATACATATCCTCATTCATAGCTGGATTCCCGCAGTCGAAAAATTTCACCAGGACATCTATTTGCGCATGTTTATTGGAATTATTGGCTATAGAATTAGAATTATTCTTATCTAAATTATTAGTATTGATATCTCCAATTCCATATACAGCAACGGTTCTGCATTCATAAGAACCAATAGTAGCGCTGCCATCTATCCACAAGCGGCTTCCGGTTTCGAGATGATAGGCTATAGAATTATTATTCCGATCCCATGAAATAGAAGCAAATGAGATCAGAAGCGATAATGCAATAATATTTATTCGTTTTAATTTCATATAACTTACCATCAAATTGCTGAAGAATCGATATTACACTGATTTTTAGGTTTCTTTTTAATTAAAAGCGTATTGTAATTGCATCCTGCCTTGGACTATATTCTGTCTATTTATTTTTCCACCTGTAGCAATATAAACAACTTGGTCCGGTTGTTGAGTAAGAACGTACGAACCGCTTATCGGATCATTCATAACTGGAGCTTGAATTAAAATTGGTAAATCTAATGTGAGTTTCAAACGATCATTCTTTAGGAAATAGGTTATTCCAAGTGTAATCTCATGGATAAGATTATCGCCCACGAGGCTGTATGATTGTTGATTGCTGCCTATATATGCAAATTTCGAGCTCGGACTGATAAAAGCATATCGTAAGGCAATCTCATATGGCTTCTTATGAATTCCGAATTGTATTCTTCCACCTGCTGACGAAATGGAACCGTATTTGTTGTTGTAACCGCCGTAGTTCAATTCCGCCTCTGCAAAACCTAATAGATCTTCACTAAGAGTTTTACGAATCGCAGCATCAGCTCCTATCTGCCAGAATTGCCCTAAATCAAGCGGCGAAGCTGCAATGAAGGGATTCCAGTTAGCGTCTAATAAGAGCGACTTGTCGCTGGATTTTACATTAAGGACTGTCGAATGGCCGATTCTTGAATCAGAAGTATACAAAGCATTAATATAGAATGCAGAACCTGTCGATGGATTATAGCTAGTTTGCTTGACTGTAAGAATATCTTCATCATACCCATCATTGATTCCAGCACGCAGAACAAGCATTGGAATCCCAATCTTCTCAGGAAGATATTTAATCGGGATGTCTCTTCCTCCTCCGGTAAATATACCCAGAGCAGCAGTCAGATCTCCAGAGGTTCCGTATGTAGCAAGCCCAACATCCCTTCCAATTTCAAAATCATCATATTGAATTGATCGGTCACCAAAAGAAAGGTAACCAGTGTTTGTCATACCTTCGCGACCGTATGGAACTTTAAATTGTCCTGCTTTAAGCCGGAGAGATTGCGATAGTGGGACATCAATGCTGAAATCCAACATTTGCAGCGAGATACCTGGTGAAGGAGCCACTATAACATCTTCTCCTCCAAAAGCAAATTGGACATCGAGCTTGGTACCATCGTCATTCCCTTGAAAGCCGAATCTCGCTTCTTTAAGATATAAGTATACCCTTTGGTCTGATTCAACTTGGTCCGTTAAGGATTGTCCAAATCCTAACAATTGTAATCTCCCGTATGGAGTTATTTCTAGCTTGGCTTCTGACGTCGTGTCATTGTTAGGTTGAGCATTTGCAGGCAGAGTATATATTCCAATGATAAACAACACAAAAAGCATTTTCTGAAATGTTTTCATTTGTTCTTCCTCTCAGGTTTTTTGTTTTTAGTTCGATGGAATAGATGGAACGAGTAATTTGTAATTTTTAAGACCGACTTCGAATTCGACAGACACTTCATTTCCTGTTTTTAACACACCAAGCATAAATGTCGGTGGTTTAATGCCGTAGTCGGTCATCAACAATGTTTTTTTACCGCGTACGGTGATAATCCCGTTGCTATTTTTAATGACTTTAACTGGCAAATCAATCAATTGCTCCTTTCCTGCTATCGTCAGTGTTCCGTGTAGTTGTAAAGTAGAGTCCGAATGAATCAAGTTCTTTTCCCCGGGGCTATCGGAATGAAAAAGCGAGAATTTTATATCGGTATATTTTTCCGCCTTTAAAGCTTCATACATATTGTCATCCATAGAAGAACTTTCCGAATGAATACTCTTTACCGGGATGATTACTTCGGCGGATGTGAATGTTCGCATAAGCGTATCCATTTCTATAACTCCATTGAGTACCGTCGATTTGCATTCATAATCGTGTAGCGTTGATGTCCCCTTGAGAATAATAGTATTGGAAGGTTGAATGGATAATTGAATATTCGTTCCAGCCCCTATCCAGACCGATAAGCTCAATATTATTAATGGTGCGATGCTTTTAAATTTCAACATAATGACAGCCTCTTTTCTTCGTTGATATACTTTTAACTGGAATCATATTCCTTAAATGCTAACAGTAAAACGGCAACAAAAGTTTCACAAACCATATTTATTTTTATAATCTTGAGATAGAGCACTAGTTTCACTTTACAAGATTGTAATTGGAGAGCAATGTATTTTGTAAAAATATAATTCGATGGATGTATTCGAATATGGAACGAAATTCTTTTCAATTTGTTATAATAGGAAAGGTCTATTGTCATAACAAATTTATCGGGTGTCTGCAAAGACGAATATCATTATGAGGATCATCGGATCGCTTGATCATTCGTTGAAATTTGATATAAGTTATCGGTTTGTAGAGGATTCATATGCAATCTTTCTAGCACATAGACAATGTCTATTTATAATTTAAACGATTTGCAGTTTCTGCAGTCAAAAAGATAGGCACGTTTAAGGATGCTATTTATTAAAACAATTAGAATTGAAAATGTTTTTAATGAATTTGTAATAATTGTAATCTCGATAATTAAGATGTGTGATTATATTTATAAGTACATCATCCATGGAGGCATAAATGAAAACATCTATTACCGTTTCTTTACTACTCCTTCTTTTAGCAGCTAACGAAGTAATCTTAGCTCAAACTTTTGATCATATCTCGCCAAAGGATAATTCGATACTTGTTTCGTTAAGTACGAATATTATTCTTAAATCACATGACTCTATTGACCCATCAAGCCTTTCGCCAAACGAATTTTCTGTCACTGGCTCGATGAGCGGCATACACCAGGGAACTGTACGATTATCCGATGACAACAAAACAATTCTGTTTCTTCCATCAACGCCTTTTTTACCAAGTGAAGATGTACGTGTTCAGGTCGCTCAGGATATAACGACAACAGATGGAGTGGCTCTTCCTGTGGTCATAATACATTTCAAAACAACTCCGCTTTCGCAGCCGCTCATTAATATCTCGCAGTCATACGACGGGACAAATGTAACCGCCGGGAATACCACAGCAGCACCGCGCTCTCTTCGCAAGACTTCGGGAGTTGATACCGTGCCATCCAATTTTCCACAAATAACGATTGGAACATCCAACAATCCGGCGCCAGGGAGCATCTTCATAACCAACTTGACAACAACCGCTAATGCGTCTATAGGAAGCTATTTGATGATAGCCAACAACGATGGAAGTGTTGCCAAATACAAAGCACTTCCGGCAGTTGCGACCCTGTTTAAAATGGAATCCAACGGTGAGCTCTCGTTCGACTTCAGTGCAAATAGTGAGCGCTATATCATGGATACTTCCCTAACAACGATCGATTCACTCCAATGTGGCAACGGCTATAGCGCGGATCAACATGACGGCATCCTGTTGCCGAACGGTCATGCGATATTATTTGCCTACGATCCGGAGCCAGTCGATATGAGCCAGATCGTGCCAGGAGGCAGCCCGGATGCAGTAGTCACCGGATTAGTGGTGCAGGAATTAGATGCCTCGAAAAATGTGATCTTTCAATGGAGAACCTGGGATTACCTTCCAATAACAGACTCGTATATTGATCTTACGACTCAAACTGTTGATTTAATCCATGGAAATGCATTAGCCGTTGATTTGGATGGAAATATACTTGTCTCCATGCGGCATCTTTCAAGTATTGTAAAAATAAACCGTCAAACCGGGGATGTGATGTGGATTTTAGGTGGAAAACAAAATCAATTCACGTTCATTAATGAACATGCAGCCAACGCTCCAACCTATTTTTCGTATCAGCATAATATCAACGCACTTCCAAACGGGAATTATACTTTGTTCGATAACGGTAATCAGCATGCACCTAATTATTCCCGCGGTGTGGAATATAAATTGGATGTGCCGAACAAAACGGCAACCCTGGTCTGGGAGTACCGGCACACACCAGATATCTATAGTTTCGCTACAGGCTCCGTTCAACGGCTACAAAACGGAAATACCTTGATAGACTGGGGTATCGCTCCCAGCACAAGCACTGTACCAATATTCACGGAAGTTCATCCGGACAACTCAACGGCACTCGAATTGTCTCTTCCTGCAGGACAATTTGCGTATCGCACATACAAGTACCCATGGGTAAGCCAGAAACCAAATGCAGCCGTTTCGGTTGAAATTTTGCCGGGGAATACCTATTCCTTCAACAATGCTGGGGATACGACAGGAATTAAAATAACATATAATTCTCTGACGCTGGCATTCTATGCAGGTATGACTGATGACGAGTTATCCTTATGCCCCGGTGAATCCCACGTTTAGCACCCAGGCTCCCCTTATATATTCAAATTACTTCAACATCGCAGGTTCTGGTTTCGGCACCTATACCGGCGTTGTTCAGGTCAGTCTTGCAAATTATCCTGCGGTCACCAATCCCCGGCAGACCATCGTCTATGCAAGAACAGGTATCGGTAATATTTTTACTTCTCAGCCGACAAGCTATGACTCAACCAAGAATATTTTAACATTTACCACCTCGACACTTGGTGATTTCGCTTTCGGAATACCGCAAATTATTGATTCTGCTTACGCGCCAGTTCCAATATCTCCAACGGACAGTGAGATTGTAAATGAACAGGCCCCGGTAAAATTTGTTTGGGGAACACGTGGCATTGTTCAAACGTATCATCTTCAAATTTCCATGAATGCCTCATTCAGCAATTTGGTAGCTGATCAATCAAGCTTAAGCTCAACTAATTTTACACTGAGCTCAGTGAACAATAATGCGACATATTATTGGCGGATAAACAATACAAATACTTCTGGAATAAGCAACTGGTCAAAGGTAGCGAGCTTTACTACTGCTGCTCCATTTATAAAATTATTGTCTCCAAACGGCGGCGAGAAAATCTATCTTGATTCTATTAGTATTATCCGCTGGGAATCAAATGCGAGCGATACAGTATCGATAGATCTCCTCAACGGCAATACGGTCAGTTCGGCCATTAATGACAGCGTGGTATCCGGAACGTACGCATTCGGATGGCAGGTTGCTGCAACCTTGCTGGCAGGATCAAACTACAAGATCAGAGTAGTCAGCAGAACTAATTCCAGCTTATTCGGTGTAAGCAGTTCTGCCTTTACAATTTTATCAAGTACCACCGGAGTGAGCTCCTCCAACAATGACATCGTCAAAAGCTATGAACTGTACCAAAATTATCCCAATCCGTTCAATCCCTCAACGGCCATTCGATTCAGCGTTCCGCAACGAAGCACAGTACATTTGACTATTTATAATATTCTTGGCCAGGTGGTGGCAGAACTGTTCAGTGGAACAGTTGATGCCGGATATTTCGAAAAGGAATGGTACGCTAACGTTGCTTCCGGTATTTATTTTTATCGTCTTGATGCCGTTGCGGTAGACAATCCCGCTATGAGATTCACGTATGTAAAGAAGATGGCACTGTTAAAATAAAATATTGTTCCACATATGATAGACTGTAGTTCATCCATATAGTGTAGTAAAGGGTACCGATGAAAACTAGATCTTGGCGATCACAATCAATTGTAAATAATCCTATTTCTGTTTATTTATTTCGTTCCTTCAGATTATTGATTCCGCTTTATGCACTGTTTTTCTTTACAGGTGCCTCTAAAATAACGACGGTACAATATATCTCGCCTGTACCCAATTCAAAAATAGTAAAGGCGCAGACAAATATCATTATGAAGGTCATTGGGTCGCTCGATAACACGTTGAAAAAAGATTCGTCACTCTTTCTTGTGAACGGCTCTCTTAGTGGTAAGCATCTTGGGCTTGTATCAATTTCTGATGATAACGAAACAATCGTGTTTCTTCCGGATGTCCCGTTTACTCCTGGTGAGAAGGTTTCAGTACTTTTACGTAGTGGGGTTCGAACTCGCGAAGGTTACGCTGTACAACCAGTTGCCTTTTCTTTTACGATATCTTCGACGATAGGCGAGAGTCAAACACACAAGACTCAAACAGAACTGGCCAGAATAAGTCTTGCAGAAAACTCCATTACCAATCCGGCACATGTTCAATCACCGTCGAATAGAATAGGCAAGGTTCAAGATCCCCTTCCTTCCGGATTTCCATTAATGAGACTCACTGCATCCAACAATCCGTCGCCGGGATATATTTTCCTTTCGTCCTATAAAACAGACAATCCAGGCAATCACATGCAATATGCGCCTTTTGTCTACTCCGACGAGCAATATAGCATAATCCTTGATAATAGTGCCAATCCGATCTATTATAAAAAAATGCCTGGATTTAATACTGATTTTAAAGTTCAGCCAAATGGACACCTCACGTACTACGATGATTCATGTCCTGCCTTCTATGAAATGGATACCACTTACACAATCACCAATACGTACACCGCTGAAAATGGATACACGATAGATTCCCATGAGTTTAGAATATTGCCGAACGGTCATGTTATTTTTTTATGCCAGGATCGAGAACCAGTGGACATGAGCAAGATTGTCAGTGGTGGTGATTCAAACGCACTCGTCATCGGGATAGTGATACAGGAGCTCGACAAGAATAAAAACGTTGTATTCCAGTGGAGAAGTTTTGATCACTTCCAAATCACTGATGCGACACAGGAGGATCTGACTGAAAGTCTCATTGACTATGTCCATTCAAATGCAATCGAATTTGATACGGACGGAAATATTCTTCTTTCGTCACGCCATTTGGATGAGATCACCAAGATCGATCATACGACAGGAAATATTATCTGGCGTTGGGGAGGGAAAAACAACCAATTCACATTCATCAACGATACAATTCATTTCTCTCATCAACATTCAATACGTAAAACGCCTACTGGAACATATATCTTATTTGATAACGGCAATTTCCGGACTCCAGCATTTTCAAGGGCATTAGAGTATGCTCTCGATGAAAAAGCTAAGACTGCTACTCTCATATGGCAATATAGACATACGCCGGATGTAGTTTCTATTGCCATGGGTTCTGTACAAAGACTGTCGAACGGAAATACGCTAATAGGATGGGGCACTGGAACGCCAGCTTTAACGGAAGTGCGTCCGGATGGTACAACTGCTCTCGAGCTACAATTTCCGGACAGTGTTGTAAGTTATCGCGCGTTCCGCTCTGTGTGGCCGCTTCCGACTGCAACAAATGTTTTGCAGCCGGGCAGTAAACCCGTAACATCTTTTTTGCTTCTCCAGAATTATCCAAACCCGTTTAATCCCACAACGACCATTCAATTTAATTTGGAGAATCAATGCTTTGTGAATCTCAAAGTGTACGATATGCTTGGGCGTACGATTGCAACTCTTGTCGAAAAAGAAATGTCTTCCGGAAATTACTCAGTTCCTTTCGATGCAAGCAGATACTCATCAGGCACATATCTCGCAGTGCTGAAGGTCACTGTTGAAGGTCAAAACGGACATAGCGTGTACACCTATACACGAAAAATGACATTAAATAAATGATTCGTTATGGAAATCGGTCCCTTGAGCGGAGAACACTCCGAAGAATCGTAGGAATTTCATAAAGAAAGAATTATCTGTCATGATATTTCGATTTTTTCAACTTGGGGAGAACTATTTATGACACGGATCTTGCTTCAATCTATGAAACAGAGTTCACCATTAAGCAACCATCTGATGATCACCATCGGTGTCCTTTTTCTTTTATACATCAAGGTGAATGCGATGCCCGGCGTACAATATGTATCTCCGTCTCCCGGGTTAACATGTGTCTCCCAGCAGTCGAATATCATTATCCGCTGGGGATGTACATTGGACCGATCACTCGAATTGGATTCTTCTGTGTTTTCAGTGCGAGGCTCCAAGAGCGGTTCCATTGGCGGCAGAATAGTGTTGTCTGACGACGCAAAGACACTCCTTTTTTTTCCTGAAAAGAATTTTCTGCCTAGCGAGATAATCTCCGTCTCAGTGAAGAACGGCCTCCACGCAACCTCTGGTGCAGAGCTGGATTCAGTTCACATAAACTTTACCGTGAGTCCCCTTTCGACGCCTGAAAAGAAAGCACTCGATCAGAAGGCGATTGCATTATACAACCCATCAAGTCAACTTTCAGGGATGAAGAAAGCGTCGGCCGGCGGTAAAGCTTCAGGGAATATTGGAGCATCTTCAGCTTTAACATTGCCACTTCCGGTGATCAACATATCTACTCAACCTTCACCTGGCGTGATTCTCCTTAGTCCTTGGTATGGCACTCTTACAGCAACAGGGACAATTGCTGTTTTTTCAGATAATCAGTTTATTCTAGTTATCGATAATACTTGTCAACCAATATTTGACGCCTCAACTATATACAGGGCATTTGATTTTAAATTGCAGCCAAATGGAACCTTGTCGTACTTCGACGAATATTTATCTTCGAACATCGTAATGAATCTTAATTTTCAAATGGTTGATACTTACACATGCGGTAATGGTTACCAAACAGATCCACATGATTTCCTTCTCTTCCCCAACGGCCACGCACTTATTTTGGGCCTCGATCCTGAACTGATGGATATGAGCTCCATCGTAACGGGCGGTGATTCTAACGCAACTGTGATTGGCTTCGTCATTCAAGAACTCGACCGATTAAAAAACGTGATCTTCCAATGGAGGAGCATTGATCATTTCAAAGTCACCGACGCTACACACGAGGATCTGACCGCCGTCACAATTGATTATGCACATGCAAATGCACTTACCCTCGATGCCGATTCAAACATTATAGTATCGACCAGACATATGGATGAAATCACAAAGATCGATCGCATAACGGGGAATATTATCTGGAGATGGGGAGGGAAAAACAATCAATTTACATTCACAAACGATACAATAGGATTTTCTCATCAACATTGCATTAATTACATCGACAATGGCAATTTTACTCTCTTCGACAACGGCAATTTCCATACACCCCAATTTTCACGTGCGCTTGAATACAGGCTTGACGAACAGGCAAAAACTGCGGCACTGGTTTGGCAATTCAGACATACTCCGGATGTCTATGCTAATTCCATGGGTTCCGTTGAACGATTATCGAATGGGAATACATTTATCGGATGGGGAGCAAGTGACTTGGCGGCGACAGAAGTAAGCCCCGACGGAAGTACAGTATATGAAATACAATTCCCTGACAATTTCTTCAGCTATCGAGCAATGAAAATTCCCTGGGGCACTGGCACATCGACACCCGTGACGTTGGAAGTTCCCGCTGCATTTTCACTGGCTCAAAATTATCCAAACCCGTTTAATCCATCCACGAATATTGAGTTCTCGCTTCCGGAAGTCCATTTCGTCACTTTAAAAATCTACGATATGCTCGGAAAAGAAATCGCTTCACTCATTAACAAGACCATGAATGCCGGAACCTACACTGTACAATGGAATGCCGCTAACGCTACTAGCGGTGTCTATTTCTATCGACTCACTGCAGGCACTTATTCGATAACTAGAAAACTTATGTTGCTACGATAGTTCCTTACAATTAGATTATTAAATCTAGCTCCGGCTAATCGCTGGGGCTTTTTAAAAGTCATTTACGCTTTAAATGCGGATTCTATGACTAATTACTTAACTTCTCCAATGAAAAAAATATTTGATATTCATTTTGCAATACCAATAACCCCATACCCAATTCTCGCTCCAGCATTTCCAGTTGGTTGTGTTTTGAAGTCGTCCTCTTTTGCATGAATAATAACAGCATGGCCGATAATCGAATATTTGCCATTCAGTTTCATTGCAGAATCGATGTAATCGAGATGCGCAATACCATTTTCATCTGCTTCAAGGTTTCCCATATCGCCTGCATGACGTTTCTCACTCATCGGACTGCTATGAGGCATTTGCATAGGATTGAAGTGTCCGCCCGCTGAACTGCCGTCTTCAGAACTGATATCGCCAAATTCGTGAATGTGAAATCCATGTTTACCTTGTGTTAGTCCCGTAAGATTCGCAATAACATGTATCCCTTTATCGACTTCTTCAAACGTCACCAAGCCGTGTATAGAATTCCCTTTTGTAGGTGTGATCACAGCAATTGCCCTCTTGACAGTAAACTTCTGATGCACCATACTTTCCATTTGAGCAAACAGAAAATGCGTGCTTATAAGGAATAATGCCAGGGCAAAAAGAATAATTCTTTTTTTCATATCTCCTCCTTTTATATAAAAACGAACAACTTACTGTATTTAAACTTAGAACTTTATTTTCATTTATAACCACTGTTTTGTTAGGAAAGTTTCATCGAGGAACGTTTTGGTTGCAATTGTTTGTTAAAAAGTAAATGAAAAATATGTCTCTCAGATGCTGTAACTATATCATTCTTCAAATCGGCGCCCTTTTGGGGGTAATATCTATTCCTGCGTTAGCAGGTCCTCCTTTTAGGACTGATGACCCTCAGCCCGTCGACTATCAGCATTGGGAGTTCTATGTCGCATCAATGCAGCAAATAGATAACGATCAAACTAGCGCCACGCTTCCTCACTTTGAGATCAATTACGGTGTAGTACCCGATGTTCAGCTTCATCTTGTCGCCCCATTGGGCTATGTGCATGATGCCGACGCCACACATTATGGATATTCCGATACGGAGTTTGGCATTAAATACAGGTTTGTAGAAGAAACGGAAACTGCCCCTCAAATTGGAATTTTCCCTCTTGTTGAACTTCCAACGGGCGATGAGAATAAACAATTAGGCACGGGAAAAGTCCAGGCTTATATTCCCATTTGGATTCAAAAGAGCTGGGGAAACTGGACGACGTACGGCGGAGGAGGGTTTTGGTATAATCCCGTACCCGATCAAAAGAACTGGATTTTTACGGGATGGGAACTGCAGTACCGATTTTTCTAAGCTCGTCACGCTAGGTGGAGAATTGTGCTATCAGACCGCTAATACGCCGAATTCTGAATCAAGCAGATCGTTTAATCTCGGTGGATTTATAAATTTCGATGAAGCAAACCATCTCTTATTTTCACTCGGCCATAGTTTATCAGGCAATGCAACGATAACGGGTTATTTCGGTTATCAACTCACCATTTAATGACAGTGATTAATAAATAGTGACAACTTATAACAAAAACAAATTACGATCATATTGAATTCAATTGAGGGATATGAAATTATGCCTACATTATTGTAAGATCGTTTATTTTAGGGTGTGCAGAGAAACCCGACAAGGTTCAAAATATTATTATACTCAATCGTTTTATGGCAAGCATTGCATTCATTTCTGAAGGGTTTCAAAAATTCTTATTTTCTGAATCACTTGGTGTGAGACAAATCATTAAGATAGGAATTTCCGCTCCTGAACTGATGACTCCCTTTGTTCGTATCGTTGAAGTAGCATGTGGCACAATGATATTTTTTTTATTACTTCACTATCTTTAAGAATACTTGCCCAAAGTTATCCTTTCTAAAACCAAAGTAAATTATAAAAATTGATCTGTTCATGAAATGAAAAATGAATTTATAGTAATTCCGGATACCACTTTATTTATTTGAATCGATATTTCGTCTCGCCCTTATTCCTAAGCAGAAGTTACTCGATGGATCCCCTGTAAAGCTTAAAAGCAGAATACAATATCCGTAATGGAAAACCTGTTACGGTATAACAATTCGTTTTGAGTCGACCGTATAAGCTGCAAAATATCCTAGTGCATCACCGCTAATATTCGTAGAGGGATTTGCCGGTGCGAGCGAAGTTGGGCTTTGGTCAGATGAAAGAATATTCGAAAGCGTATGGAAGTAGTCATAGGTCGCTTTATCGATAGACAATAAATCTATCGTAATCGTGTCGCCTTTATTTACTTTGTCTCCCCCGCGTATCCTCACAGTCATTTCTTGGCCTTTCGTTAATTCATCGGTGAAGAGTCGATACCTGAGCCCGTCAATCGAATCTGCAGGAATCAGAGCACTGGATTGAGCGTTAACACGGTAATAATTATAATTGTTCGTCTGCGGAGGATCTTTAAATACTATATAAATATCATACCCAGTGCTGCCGCCAAAGCCAGTCCTTAGTTTGGTATACAAAGAATCGATAAATACTTTCGTCGGCATAGAAGAAGCTGCATCATATTCTTTGCCTTCTGCCAATACTTTCATTTGATAACTCGTGCCGGGAACACCTCGTATCGTGGAAGTAAGGTATGTTCCACTCACCGTCTCCTTCAATGTATCCAGTTGATTCAAATTATCTGCCATAACAACAAGCGCGCCGGAAACCGGAGGAAAATATGACGATGATGCAAAATAGTTTCCACTCATGCTGAGAACAACGGAATAGGGCCCGGGACTGTCCTTCACAACACCCTCGATGACGATATGCGGCGAAGCTTCATTTAAATCAACAGAAATAATCTGCTGACAAGAGAGAAGGCAGCATGCCATTGCTGCAAGAATAATGAAAAGTGTTATGCGGTTTATGAACATTGAATGTGTTTTCATTGGACATCAAAATTAGAAAGTAAAATTATATGTGACGGACGGAATGATCGGAAAAATTGTTGTCTGCACGGCTTGATTTTGACCGGGATTATTTGAATCCTGCCTGAAAGTTATGGAATAGGCATTCATCCGATCATAAACGTTATAGATAGAAAAATTCAAATTGGAATGCAGTCCCAAAATCCATGTAGCTGACAAGTCCAAGCGATGGTATGGGGGCATGCGATAGCCGTTTCTATTTGTATAATATGGAACCACTCGTCCATCGACATAGTAGTCTCCATTTGGAAATGTCACTGCATTCCCTGTATTGTACACCCAGGTTGCCGAGAATGTCCACGTGCTGTTATAGTCGTAAATAAGCACGACAGAAGCATCATGCGTCCTATCCTGCGTTGCCGGGAAAGGCTGCCCGTCATTGATCTGCGCGAAATGTTCCTCCGTCTTGGATAGCGTGTATCCTATCCACCCGCTGATTGTACCGAACCGCTTCCTCACAAGAAGTTCCGCCCCGTAGCTCCATCCTCTGCCGTAAAGAAGAAGAGATTCAATATTTGGATTGCGCTGCAAATCCGCGCCATTTTGATAATCAATAACATTCTGCATGTTCTTGTAATAGATTTGGAGTGAAGTTTCAAAAGCGTTGTCGCTAAAATTTCTGAAATAGCCAAGTTCTACTTGATCGGCATATTGCGGCGGCACGTTATTGCTGCTGGGGATCCATAGGTCGCTTGGATTCGTCTCTGTTGAATTAGAAAGGAGATGAAGATATTGCGTTGTCCTCGTATATGATGTTTTGATCGAGCTTGTTTCATCAAGTACGTAGGTCATGGAGAGGCGCGGCTCTAAACTCGTATAAGTCTTAACAACTTCGCCAGAGGAATAATCAGCGGTATCGATAGGATTGCCATTACTATCGTATGTATAAATATGTCCGGGGCCCAGTAGGCTGAATGTAGAAAATCTCAGGCCGTAATTCACCTTGAGATCGGAAAATACATTGAGTTCATGTGAAAAATAGATTCCGTTTTCAAGGGCATATCGATGCTCAAGATCGATATCAATTAAACCGCTCGGTGTTCCGCCCGTAATTGTACCCGGCACAAATGTGTGGTAAATGGAGTTGATACCGAATTTCAGTGTACTTTGAGAATTCGTGAAATACTGAAAATCTTCTTTAAAGTTCAGATCTTTTATACCGGAAGTTATTTCAAATTGACTCGTACCGGATGAGATGGAGTTGGTATACTCATAGTCGCTTACGATAAATGATGTATTTGAGAAAAGGTGATCTCCAAAAATATGATTCCAGCGAAGAGTTCCTGTGGTGTTGCCCCAATTGAACCCGAAAATATTGGGATAAGCAAAATTATCCCTTCCGAAATAACCGGAAAGAAAAATACGATCTTTGTCCCCAAGTGTATAGTTCGCTTTCACATTAATATCGTAGAAATACAGACTCGCCTGATTGATGGTCGTGTCGCGCGATAAATGGAGAAAAAGATCTGCGTATGACCGCCTTGCGGTAATGATAAACGATCCTTGATCCACAACAATAGGTCCATCCAGCATAAGTCTGGAATCGAGCAAGCCGATTCCCGCAGATCCTCCGAATTCTTTCTCGTTTCCATCATTGGTCCGGATATCGACAACCGACGAAAGTCGCCCTCCGTATTCGGAGGGAATACCGCCCGTTATAACTGATACATTCTTGATGGCATCGGCATTGAATACAGACAGGTATCCCAGAAGGTGGGAAGGATTGTAAACTGGTGCTTCATCGAGGATGATCAGATTCTGATCAATACCGCCTCCTCGCGCATAAAATCCAGTGCTTCCTTCTCCTGCCGATTTCACGCCCGGGAGTAGTTGAATCGTTTTAAGAATATCCTTTTCCCCTAATAACACGGGAATGGATTCTATTTCATCTATTTCAAGTTTTTTAACACTCGTCCCCGTGGAGGTAACGTTTGCATTAGTTCTCTCACCCGACACGACGACTTCGCCAACTTTGATTGGCTGAGGAAAAAGATTAAAATTTACTATCCGATCACGATCGAGCATAATAGTATCGGTTGCGGTTTTGAATCCGAGATACTGAGTCAGCACTGTGTATTTTCCCCTCGGAAGCGTTAGCGAATAAAAACCGTACGCATTAGAAGCAACCCCCACACCGGGCAGCTCCTTTACGACAATTGTCGCGCCTATAAGAGCCTCGCCGGTTTCACTGTTCTTGATTGTCCCGCTCATTGTTTGTTTCGTCTGTGTGAATGCGATATTGCTGAAGAGCTGGAGGAAAAAAAAGATCGAAGTGAGTACAACAGGGGTCTTCATATATTAATCAACGTTTATGGAGATATTTAGTTCCCATTGGTAGGAAGACTATTTAATAAAAAGGAATAGAAATAGTTTCTGTTTCAAAACTGTCAATAGATATTCACTCTCAGTTTGTTGCAGAATAGCACTGTGATCACTATATTAATTTTGTTATGGTACGCTATCTACTCAAGCATATTTGTGGATCATTTCTTTTAGCTTTCATTTCATTTTCTGGCACTATTGATTTGTGTCTTTCCCAAAACAATACCATGCCAGCTTCTCTGCAGCAGAATTTTTTTGGGCAGCGTCAAAAACTCCTTCGGGGGCGTCTGCGGAATGACATAACTTTGAAAACCGATATCAGTTACACTGACGTTCCGGATCGGTTGCAAACACTCGACATTTATTATCCTGCACCGCATGAGAATCTTGAACCGATTCTTATGCATATTCATGGCGGTGGATGGAGTACCGGCGATAAGAGATTGATGAGAAAACATGGGGTATTCTACGCTGGGCAGGGAATCATTTTCATCGCGATCAATTATCGTTTATCTCCGAAAGTGCAACACCCTGCACACATCCAGGATTGTGCTGCAGCATTTGCATGGGTCTATGCACATGCGGAAGAGATGGGTGGTGATAGGAATCGCATTTTTGTTTCTGGCCACTCTGCGGGGGCACATTTGGCTGCTTTGTTAGGAACGAATTCAACCTATTTGCAGCAATACAACATTTCGCCATCAACTATTGCTGGTGTCATCGGTGTGGATGCAGCAAGTTATGATGTACTTGCACCGACAAGTGAAAAACTGAATAAGCGCTTTATTGTTCAGGCATTTGGTACAGACCATAGAATTCTTAAATCTGCTTCGCCATATTATAATGTGGTCGATCATCAGTCCTATCCGCAATTTCTCCTTCTGAATACCAGCAAACGAATGGAAGCGGCGGTTGCTGCCAAGCGATTTGTAGACAAACTGCACAGCGTGCACTGCGCTGCGCAGATAATTGTTGTCGGCGGCCATACCCACGAAGAAATGAATAGTGCGATGTATGATGAATCAGATAGTGTGAGCCACGAGATACTCAAGTTTATCCTTAAATGAAAATGAGTTAGTGGAAAAAAAGACCCTTGAGTACATGCAAGACCAAAAGCGGCGATGGTAGCCACTTTTATTTACTTGAGACTCGAAGAAATAAAATGTAGTATTCTGGTGGTTAAAGCCGAAGAGTCAATTGCAGGAGAGAATAAAATGAAAACATCCATCAAAATACTACAATGGCTTCCACGAGTTATCTGCACCCTGGCTATTCTTTTCGTCAGTTTATTTGCACTCGATGCATTTACACCCGGACATACTATCTGGCAACAACTTGGAGATTTCTTTATCCATCTCATCCCATCATTTATTTTAATTGCATCTCTCATCATTGCTTGGAAATGGGAATTCGCTGGTGGTATCATCTTTTTGATAATAGGTATTGGGCTGAGCCCGTTTGTCTTTATGATGAATTATCACAGAACTCATTCCATTGGAATTAGCCTTGTCATCATTCTTATGATTACAATTCCATTTGTTGTTGTTGGTATTCTTTTTCTGATAAGTCATTCCTGGAGGAAAAAAGAATCTTCTAAAATCTCTCAACAAATGTTGGAAAACCAAACTACCATTAAGCAATGAGTTCGTTCTTTATTGGATGAGAAAATAGCCTCGGCCAAGCGCTGACTATTGCCTGAGATCTACTTTCCAAACTTTATTGTGAAATTGGATAGTAATGGACACTTTGTACTGTAATTCATACACCTAATCATTACACATAGAGTGTATGGATTTTGTGTTATTGGATAGAAAAAGTAGCACATTTATTTCTAAGGATTCTCTTACAGAAACTTTTATGTGGTATTACATTCTAATCAATAGCTAACTAAAACTGTTGACAAAATTGCGTAAAAAAAGGAAGAATCGGAGTGCTGGTGACTGGCGATGATGCCAGATTATCCCAAATTATACATTAGCTTGTAGAGTCCCCGCCTGCGTCGGGCAGGCGATCACCAGATCGGACAATGATGTTAACATTGTTTCATCCAGTCGGTGACTGGATTCTACACCAATTCGGTTATCGTTCACCTTTCCCATATTCTATCATTTCAATAACATATGCCCCTCTTTTATTTCTAATGAATGGTTTGGGATTATCAACATTCTTGTTGAGGGACTCATTACATAACGCACTTGAAATCCACTCCCCTTGATCAGTATCATAATCTTTGAATAGTTTGGGATATATTAGAATAACTGATTTTTTACCATAGTAATTCTGCAAATACAATTGATATTTGTAAGAGAATCAGGATGGTAATAAAACATGCAGATTGAAGGTAGTTTTTGCTATTTAAAATTGAATTTGTTGCAGAAATCCATGGCTTCTTCTCTTGTCTTGAAAACACCAACAAAAACACGATATCGTAAGCCCATCGAAGGAATACGTGCAGTCATCACGTACGCTTGTAGTCTGTGAAATTTCTCAACTTTTTTCGCCACTCGCCCCACTTTTGATTTCGTAACCCATGGAGAGATTTGAAGAATATAACCTGTCTTCTCTGCATTAGAAATCACAATACACGGCTTTTCAGTTTTAATTCTTGGCGATGGTTGTTCGACTTTCTCTACAGCTGCTTGCGGTGTAGGTACGACCTTCTCTTTAACTTCTTGTGGCGGAGGTACGACTTTTTCTACAGCTACTTGCGGTGAAGGTACGACTTTCTCTACAGCTACTTGTGGTGGAGGTATGACTTTCTCTTCAGCTGCTTGCGGTGTAGGTACGATCTTCTCTTTAGCGACTTGTGGCGGAGGTACGACTTTTTCTACAGCTACTTGTGGTGTAGGTACGACCTTCTCTTCAGCTGCTTGCGGTGTAGGTACGACTTTCTCTTCAAGTATCTGAGGCTTTTCGGTGGCAATAGTTCTTTGTTCACCTATCTTTCCGAGTATAGCCGTAGTGTCTCTCTGGAAGGATTCGAGCACGAATTCGAGCCCTTCCACTACAAAGCCATCCTTATTTTGTAAAATATTAACTGGCAATGTTATCGGTGAAGAAGTCATGTATAATCTCCGTAATTGGGCGGTATCAATTCGGGCAAAATATGAACCAGGTGCCAAACCGAGAAAACTAAAAAAGCCATCGGCCTCAGAAAGAGTGCTCGCAACAAGACTAGAGTCATCACTACGATAAAAACATACTATAATACGTCCCTGTCCTTTCTTTTTATTGTTTTCACTAAGATAAACTGTTCCTGAAACTTCACCTACTACAGCGATAGGAATCTCTATCAATTTGAATTGGTTAGGATCGATAAAAACGCTTATGGTTGGCTTTTTTATTTGCCAACTAATATTGTCAAAACTGTTGCGGTCGAGTTCAATCGTATAAGTCGTATAGGGTTCTAGATCGAATACGCGTATGGTTGTATCCCGATCGTCACGTTCTATGCGACCACTATTGATACTAAAATTAAGTCCAAAAGCTTTTGGTTCACCTTTATCATGCCGACCATTGCAATTAAGATCAAGGAAAGGAACGATGACGATTCCTCCTCTGCCAACACTTGGCCGATTATCTGTACCAATGTAATTTGTTTTGCCATCGAACAATAAACTTCCACTGGCTGACTGAATAAAGGTGTTTGTATTGTTATCGCGCCTGGCTGATGCACTGGCCTGTGCATAGGGAAATTCATACCGTAACACAATCTGATAACTATTGATTTTGTTGATGAAATCTTTTTCATAAATCATATCTAGATAACTATGACCAAACATTTGTTTCTCAAATTCACATTTCGCAAAGGTCATCTTTTTTTGATTGTAATCATATTGCGTCTGAGGCGTCATAATGAATCCGTTCGGAAGCCTAAAAGACAGAGAAAGGTTGCCATAAATGTATGGAGGGAATGGATCCGTATACGACGCATAGGTACTGGAGTTGACACTTACACCGAGAATTGAACCAGACAATAACAAATCAGACATAATGTATTTCATCGTAGGCAAAACAATTTGATTAATAGTAAACCGAGAATATATTGTGGAATTCCCGAAACTAAAAGGCATAGATATCACAGCTTTACGATCTTCAAGAAAATTGGTATTGATTGCTTCTTGGTCTTTATCGTACTTGGTATAATCAATTTCAAACTGCAGGTTCGAAGGCAAGCGGTAATTAAGTATGCCTTTCGACCTTACGCCGTTTACATATTCGCCGGAGAAAAGAAGGCTGGAAGTAAGACTGAGCGAAGTATTTAAAAAAGGCATGCTTTTCCCGGAAGCGACTGATGAAAAGTATTCTATTCCACTGCCAACCGTAATATGTCGATCCACACCATAATTGAAATTGATGCGTGAAAACAGATTATCACTTCCATCTTCCACCGTACCGGTGCTCACGGTATATTCAAATTCCTTTTGTGGAAGAAAATTAAAAGGTATTGTTATATTTTGTAGTGTGGTACGCTCTTCGCCATCAGGTCCATAAAAACGAAGTTTAATATCTGAATTTCCATACACAAGCGGGACTTCAAAAAGATAAAAGCCGGAAGCGTCGGACTTTACATAATCCACTAATACATTATTCACATAGAGTTCCACTATCCAATTGGGCTCAGTGTAGTCACTCAATGTATAGGAACCGAACGATCGTCTGTAAGTCGTTGGCGTATTAGTTAATTGCGCTCCCACGATAGGCGCATAAATGGATGAGATAGATTGTGTAGAGATTGTGCCTGCCATTATTTGCCGAAAGGCTTGATTATCGTTGTTGACAAAATGCCAGAGGTAATATTGCTGCCTCATGGTAAAAGGCTCGTTGTTGTCATAATTGATCAGAACTTTCGTTTCTCCTCCCCCCAGAGTAGCTCCGAGCCCTAAGTTAAGTCTCACATCATTCCAACCTTGATATTGTTCTGTATTGATCGACCAATCTGCCATCCCAAAACGGAAAAATGGATAATCCCTTCCAATGATGGTATCGGCTTTAATTTCTCCTTTGAGACGGCTGATGTTTTTACGCATCTGTTCTTGCCGCATTTCGCGAATTGCAGGCAATTCAAATTTTGTATTCAGTATGACCGAAAGACTACGGAAATTAAACGTACAATATAATCCGAACACTTCGCCAAAATAATTCGATTTCAAATAGAGATTAGTTTCTGTCCGGATCAGATCATTCGGCTTTAGAGTAAAAACTTTATTTTGATATAGAATGCGCCGGTTCACCCTATCAACGAGATAAGTTGCTTGTCGGTCGATAAAAAAGCCAGACACCGATTCAAATCCTGGAGAAGGATTGTTCTTGATCTTTAAAAAATCGAAAACATTTGTAATAGGTAGATACACTACTTCGTTGCGGATAACGGCCGGCATCTCTGTTAATCCAATGCCTTGCACCTCGAAGGAAACTGATGTTTCATCGTATTCAGGTTCTTTCTGAGCGTAGCTAAGTATAGGCGAGAGTAGAGTTAGAAGCAAAAAACTGGACGCAATCCGGCAAACGGCAACTTTTTGTCTTTGAAGATTCAATTTCAAAGACAAGCAGACTTCCACTTTTTTATTCTTCACGAAGTGTTGCATTTCATTGCTAAACTCAAAAATTTTTATTCCTAGCTTATTGTTGAACAAAAGTTACCTGAAATATACCGCTATAATCCCCGGGTGGATTAGCTCCAGGATTGCCTACTGTAAGCGTTCCGCCAATATGCACATGCGTAGGCGATGGACGCATTGCTGCTGTAATAAATGGGGAACCGGTACTGGAAGTGCCAATGTGAAGCATCAGAGTACCTCCATTGCTACCGTTTAATGAGACATCAGAACCGTTTACTATGGTAATCAGGGTACCGGGGTTAGCAACCACATCAAAAAGAGCTGCAGAAACTGAACCCCCATTGAGAAGTACGATGTTGCCCGACCAGGAGCGCATTCCACTGGACGAAACGCTAACAGTTCCACCCAAAGCGCCCTGAGCAAAATTACCAAAACTCAGGTTTTGAGAGGTAATCGCCGTAACGGTTATTGGTCGAGGAGGCATTTCCTGAGCACTGACCGACACATAAATCATCAAAAGCAAGAATATACTTCTTTGAGAAAGTCGAATAAACCGACTGAAGAGTGAATATATTGTTCGGGTCTTTATCATTAATTTCGTATAAATATTTTTTGTTTAATAAAAACTATTTAAGTAGCACTGATTTTTTTGTTTTAAAATAATTACCAGCATGGATTCTATAAAAATAGACACCGCTGGAAAGTCCACTACCATCAAATTGCACTTCATAAGTACCTGGTAGTTTTTGTTCGTTCACAAGTTTTGATACTTCTTTTCCAAGAATATCGTAAACAGTGATGCTTACAAAACTTGTATGCGGAATTAAATATCTTATTGTGGTCCGCGGATTAAATGGATTAGGAAAATTCTGTAACAACGAGAATTCTGTCGGAATGTTATTTAATACATTTAAAGAGAAAACCAAAGAAAACCGGTTTTTATACTCACCTGCTTTTAATAAGAAACTGTACTGCGGATTAAGTCTTAAATCCTGACTGATCCCTGCTACGGTATCTACTAGATAAATATACCTTTTGGCGGGTATTTGTACAATGTTATTAGCTTTGAAAGTGATCCATCCATCTTTTGCTGTTTTGATGCCAAGCGGAATCCTCTTAATACTATCAACCGGAAAGGGTATCGCGATTATCGAAAGGCGACTGGAATCTGCTATCATTGTATATAAATTAGGAACAAGTACATTGGTATTCATCAGCTTCAATGCATCAAGATTCTTATCGAATGACTGCGTAGCCGAACTGTCAAAATAGATTACGGCAGGGTCGGGTGTTGCTCCGTTGTCCGTAAAACCTGCAGTAATTCTTAGTAAAGGCAGAGTGTCCGTTTTCACCGATTTTAAAAGCGCGTGTGTAAGATCGTTTATTCTTACACTATCTGTGATTCCAAGAGTTCCGGTAACTGGATAAGAGCCATTGGAAACATGAACAAAAAATCCTTGCATTGAAGGAATAATATTAGTGGCCATCCCATCGCTCGAAATCCCATTGATATAAGTGCTATATGTGCCGGTATATTGATCACTTGCCTGGAAGTAATATAATGCATTATCGATATTCGTCTTTGTCCAGCCACTTGTGTCATCCCAATTGATAGGTGAAGGATATGGATTGCCCACCAAATTAAAACCCGATGTGTATGGCTGATTATGATTATACAAAGTGGTAGACAAGCTACCATTGTTCACCACACCAGCAACAGCCACAGTTTCAACAATTGCTGAAGGACCAAAGTTCGCGGCATATCCCTGCATGGGATTTAACAAATTTGTTGCTGTGGTATAATTTACCCATCCTGAGGAAGTCATATTCTCGTTGTATTGATAGAATGTCGGGAAGGAAGCTCCTAAATTTAAGTAACTGGAAAATTCACCGACTGTAGCCCCCTGAAAAGGAGAGCTGATATATTTGTAGCCAAACACAGAGGGAAGATATCGTTGCATAGTAACATTTCCGGATACCTGCCCGCTGCCGCTGCCATCAATCAAGGCTGTTTGTGTAGACGTGGAAAGAAGCGTCAGATTTCCATTGGTATTAAGCGGTCCATTGCAAAGCAGGATTCCACTTAATGACATCATCTGATTATTCAATGTGAGGCTGTTCGTTCTGTTAATTGTAAAGTTATTAATAAACGGTGGAATAGTAAAAGTACCTACAGGTATCGTAAAGGCGGCGCCTCCAGTATTTCCTGAAGTGCCGAAAACAAGATTCGAACTTGTAGTAGTTGTTATTGTTCCTGATGTTCTGGCAATCGGATTATCCGAAGTTTGGAATGTAAGTGTATTTGCACCGACAGAAAGGGCTCCATTTGTCAAAGTAAGAGTACAAGTAACAGTAATAGGATTTGAGATCGAAAGTCCTGCGCTGTTATTTAGCGCTAAATAGTTAAAAATAATTGGACTGATTGAGGTGATATTCTGCGGTGTTGTTCCACTAAAGCTTACCGTATCATTAAGCGCCGTTTGCAATGCACCGCTCGTGACAGTCATATTATTCAGAATTGTTTCGTTTCCGACTAATATCGCGGTGGCGTTAGTATTGTTCACAAGAATATTATAAATATATGGAAAACTATTGATATTCATAGTTTGAGCAACTGGAGTAGAAGGACCGCCGATTTGCAGTGTTCCACCGGTAACCGTAAAGTTGGTCAATGTATTTAAATAACCCAAATCAGAGGCTCCACTGCCTCCTTCTTGCTGCACAATAATGCTACCGTTGGACCATGTAAACGTTGATCCAGCGACCGTCAATTCGATTGGCGAAACAGTGGTTGATGTTGAGCCATATGTAGGCACGGTAAGAACTCCACCGGACATGTTGAAGTTAACAACTGTTGTTAAATTGGCACGTTCAATTCTTCCGGCAACATTTACAGCGCCTCCTTCAATGGTGATTGTCCCGCCACTATAGACGAGTCGATTATCAGGAGCATTGCCGATATTTAACGTTCCCGTGGTTATGTGCAATATACCTGCAACAGATAGATCGCCTCCGATGGTACTCACCACTGCTGATAAATTATTAATCCACATTCCAGCCAAAGATGGAATTGTTGGCGATCCCGAGAATGGTATAATATTCGCACTCGTTGACAACTTGAAAGTTCCAGTGATTAAAGTAAGAAAACCTGCTGATAACGATGAGAAATGGCTCGAAGTAACTTCCAGTATATCGCTCGATGTTGACCCCACATTCACATTCATAGTATAAAAATTAGTTGTAGTTCCGTTTCCTGAAATTGTTTGTGTTCCATAAGGTTTGTTCAATGTAATACCGGCAGCGTTCGACGTACTAAGTCCCAGATTCAATATGCCGTTATTTATAAGATTGCCGCTGAGGGTAACCGCATGACCTGTTTGTGGTAAAGTTGTATTGATATCAAGCGTAGCATTATTATTAATAGTAATATTACCGGTAACGGTTAGCGTACGTGCCGCACCGTCGTCCCCTCCGATATGCAATGTACCGCTTGAGCCTTGTCCAACTGTGAGTGAATTGAGTGATGCATTCACATCCATTTTTACAATAGTCCCATCGGCAATTGTTACATCTGAATTGGTTGTCGGAACTGAATTTTGCACCCACGTCGACGGTGTATTCCAATTCGTTGATGCCTTAGATGTGAATGATGCTGCAGGAAGTGTCGCTTTATTGCCAGATAATGCGGAACTCAATCCGCCTTCTGTGAATGCATAAACCTTCCAATAATATGTAGTATTCGCAACCAGCCCAGACTCATTTGAAGATGTGCTTCCCGCTACGAGTTGCCGGATAAAGGAATATGTAACACCACCATCGTCAGAACGATAAATTGCATAACCAAGTTCGTTATCCGCAACATCATTCCATGTGAGCGTCATAGAATTAGAAGCCACAATTGGGAAATTCAACGATGTCGGAGTTGCCGGTATATTCGGTGTAAACGTGTATTTCGTGATGGACTGCGGCATTGTCAAGAGTTGGTACTGCTGGGTATTTGAGAACGAATTTGTTTTTGCCGTCTGCAAGCAAAGAAGTTGCGCTGCCGTTGGAGGATTGGGTGAAATAGAAGGCCCATTGATTCCCGTAACATATCCAAAATTAGCTTCTAACGCGATCGTGCCAGACATATTTCCATAGCAAAACTCAATTACTCCAGTGCTTTCGTGTAGTTTTACCTGGAAGTTCAGTATATCTGTAGTTTCCACCCAACACGACATATTGATCCATTCGACAGTGAGTATGCGATTTGGTGCGGTACTATCAACCTGATATTTTACGCTATTACCGAGTGGTACAGTTGTTTGCCATGTTGTTAAATCAAAATAGAACGGTGCAAGAGCCGTTACTGTCCCAACGCCACCTGAAGAAGCGGAACGCGTCGGATCAACAAAGTCTGTGCTATAAGGCCCATAGGGATTATATTGCTGCAAAGCGCCTGAACCGCCGTTCCAGCTTGACGTATCAAAATCCATAAAGCCGTTCGTGGAAGCACTAAATTGAGTGTATCGTTTGCCATCATACCAAAAATCGAAACCAATCGGCACGGGATAACTACGATTGTCATCGTAATAACTGTTGTCACTGATATTGGTAGTCCGCCACGACTCGACTGCAATGCCTGTTGTTGCTATGGAATTATATTGTACTCCCGTTGTTATGTACTGGACTGCGTAGTTCGCTACTCCTGAGACTTGAATATTGCCAAGTTGGAAATCGCCAAACCCAGCTATTCCTGTTGCTTGAGTCGTCGTGGAAGTTCGAGTACCAATTGTCGGAGTGCTCCATGTCCCGCTATTGTATCTTGCAACACTAAAGGAAGCAGGAACCGCACTTGGATCAAGGTCGGCAGAAACAAAAGTAAACACCACATTGTATGTTGTAAACACAATACCGCTGTTTGTAAGTGTCCAGTAACGATTAGCCGTCTTCGAACTATTCAATCCTGAAGTGAGAATCTGTGGATGATCACCGGTTGTGGTCGATGCCGTAAGAGATCCCGCTGTTGTGACATTAGCGAATGAAACTGTAACCGGCGTATATGCAGAAGCATCGCCAATATCAAATGTGTTGCTTGTTACGCCGGTTGCAAAATACCGATTGAGATTTCCGATAACATAACCGCTTGTTCGGCTGACTGTTCCAGTGGAACTGACAGCAAGAGAATACGCATTTGTTGTTATTGTACCGCTTGTGAAAGTCAGAGTGCCTGCCACAGTAGTATTTACGCCGAGAACAATGCCAGTCGAATTATTGATCGTTAACTTGTTAAAGGACGTTGCTGTCGACCCACCAATTGTCTGCGTTGCCGCACCGTTGAGATTAACCGTTCCACCATTTGCTGTAAACGTTCCGCTGTTACTAAAATTGCCCGCCAAGCTCATTGTGCTCGAAGTCGATACCAGAGTACCCGAACTGATTGTGAGTCCATTCAAAGTAACAGCATTGGCACCAAAACCTAGTACACCGGCGCCTGCTATTGTTAAGTTATAACTTCCGGCTGAGAGTGTACCACCTATCGTGAGTGTATTTCCACTGATAGTGATCTGGTGACTGGCATTCATAGTAACAGTGCCACTACCCAGATTAAGGTTATTGGAACCAATAAAAGAAAAATCACTACTCAAAGTAAGTGGATAGTTGACAGTGGTTATTGCTCCTCCGTTGCTATTATCGATCGTTCCACCAGCAATGACAAAAGTTCCTGCAACAGTGCCAAGAGCAGAAGCATTATTAATTCTTAGAGTACCAGAGTTAAGCGTTGTACCTCCGGTAAAAGTGTTTGCCTGATTCAGAGTTAATGTACCCGTGCCACTATATGTGATACCGCCGGAACCGTTTCCAAATACACCAGTTTGAATTACATTTCCACTTCCGTTAAACGTCGTCAAGTATGTCGAGTTAGTTACTGCACCTAAACTTAACTGCGTGACACCTCCGACTGCTGGATTGTTTACTGTGTATTTCGGTGCTGCTGTATGCGTTATCGCTCCAAAGGTAACCCCCGCTGTTCCACTCGTCACATTACTGCCACCGGCTATAGTTAACGTATAAGCACCAATGCTTAATGTGCCAAGTGTATGAATAATTCCTGCACTTGCTGCAGTTGCCTTGTCAGAAGCAATTGTGGCAGATCCACCCATTGTTATATTGTATGCGTTTACACTTGCATTAATAGCTAAATCAAGCGTACCTCCACTAAGTGTTAATGCAGTACCTGCTGCACCGAGCGCCGCCGTGTTTGCTAATACTAAAGTACCTGTAGTGAGTGTTCGTGTACCACTGAAGGTATTAGACCCTGAAAGTACTAATGTACCTCCTCCACTAACTGTTAGGTTAACAGCAGAAACGGCACCTGATATTGTCGCAGTACCGCTGGTCTTTGTGCAACTCACACTACCCGTTGTCGTGAATCCGGCGATACTCTGCGTTGCTGTAGTTCCATCAATTGTAACTCCGCCTGTGCCACTTGTTAATGTGCCAGCATTTATAAAATCTCCATCAAAAGTTAAAAGATAAGTTCCAGGAGTTAATGTTGCGCTGGAAACAATTTTTAATGGAACACTTGTGTTATTGCCAATCACTTTGGCAACTCCAAGTGTTACTGTTCCACTATTAATTATTACTCCACCTGTTGCTACAAATGGTGTAATCCATTCTAGGCCGGCAGTTACTGTTTGGTCATATTGCAATGTCGCCGCTGATCCGTACGTTGGAGCTACTGTTGCTGTCGAAGTTCCCGCCATATCAAGAATATTGGTGACAGTGACACCTGTCATTGTCTTGGCACCACTTCCAGATAGTCCTAAGTTATAAAAGGTTATACCAGTTGCCACGGTTTGGGCACCGGCTCCTGTGTAATTAACCGTGTTCCCAACTGCGGCAACATTAAGCGTTGTAATTGTTGCTACGGCTGGTGTGGAGGTGATATTAAGTACACCTGTTGCTGCGTTGGTAAATGCAGTAACTGTTCCTGTGCTACCCATATTAAACGTGAGATTATTCGTAACTGTGCCAGAGGTCGTTGTTCCCGCACCTGAGCTCGTAACAATTCCATTGTTGGTAAGAGTGGCAATTGAGCATGTTCCGCCAAGGGTAAGTGTTCCTGTCGCACCATTTAATAATGTGCCTGTTCCTGCTAAAGCTGTTGTAGCATTTATTGTTCCATTATTCGTTAAAGTTACTCCTGTTACTGTAAGGAGTGTTGCACACGTCAAGGTTCCACTATTGGTATAAGTTCCTGTAAAGGTTGCTGTTGGAATAGAAGTAGTAGTTGCTCCACTTAATATGTTTGCGGCACCGATAAATGTATGTGTTCCGGTGTTTGCAGTAAATGTTGTTGCATTGTTCGTAAAGCTACCTCCAATAGAATATGTTGCAACACCTGTCTCACTCCAAACTGCACCAGAATTTAGAGTTACATCTCCAGTGAATGTCTTAGCGCCTGTGCCTGCAAGAGTAAATGTTCCTGTAACTGAAGTAGTACTTGTTACTCCAAGCGTAAAGGTAGCTCCGGTTGTTAAACCACTACCACTGCCGATAGTAAGAGTACCAGTAATAGCTAAATTGGACCCTGTAGTCATAACTGCTGTACCAGAAATATTAACATTTCCGCCAACGGTAGTGATCACTGTTGTCGCAGTTGCTGAACCACTCATGCTAAAATTATTTGTAATTGTAGTGACACCCGTCATTGTTTTGGCACCACTTCCAGATAGTCCTAAGTTATAAAAGGTTATACCAGTTGCCACGGTTTGGGCACCGGCTCCTGTGTAATTAACCGTGTTCCCAACTGCGGCAACATTAAGCGTTGTAATTGTTGCTACGGCTGGTGTGGAGGTGATATTAAGTACACCTGTTGCTGCGTTGGTAAATGCAGTAACTGTTCCTGTGCTACCCATATTAAATGTGAGATTATTCGTAACTGTGCCAGAGGTCGTTGTTCCCGCACCTGAGCTCGTAACAATTCCATTGTTGGTAAGAGTGGCAATTGAGCATGTTCCGCCAAGGGTAAGTGTTCCTGTCGCACCATTTAATAATGTGCCTGTTCCTCCTGCTAAAGCTGTTGTAGCATTTATTGTTCCATTATTCGTTAAAGTTACTCCTGTTACTGTAAGGAGTGTTGCACACGTCAAGGTTCCACTATTGGTATAGGTTCCTGTAAAGGTTGCTGTTGGAATAGAAGTAGTAGTTGCTCCACTTAATATGTTTGCGGCACCGATAAATGTATGTGTTCCGGTGTTTGCAGTAAAAGTTGTTGCATTGTTCGTAAAGCTACCTCCAATAGAATATGCTGCAATACCTGTTTCACTCCAAACTGCACCGGCATTGAGTGTGACATCACCCGTGAAGGTTTTTCCAGATGTACCACCAAGAGTTAGTGTGCCTGTAACGTTTGTAGCTCCTGTAACTCCAAGTGTTTGGTTCCCAGCTGTAGTAAGATTAGTGCCACTGCCTACCGTAAGAATTCCTCCAACTACTCTGCCAGCAGCAAGAGTCCATGTTTTTGTTCCCGATCCTGAGGTTGACAAATTATAATAAGCAACATCGATTACGATCTGTGCACCGGCACCGCTGTAATTCACCGTGTTTCCAACAGCGACAACATTAAGCGTTGTAATTGTAGGTACGGTTGCTGCGCTGATATTAAGTACTCCTGTCGCTGTGTTGGTAAAGGCAGTAACTGTTCCTGTGCTACCCATATTAAATGTGAGATTATTCGTAACAGTGGTAGAGGTCGTTGTTCCCGTACCTGAGCTCGTAACAATTCCATTATTTGTAAGAGTGGCAACAGAGCAAGTTCCACCAAGGGCAAGCGTTCCTGTCGCACTATTTAATAATATACCTGTGCCGGCTAATGCTGTTCCAATTGTCAATGAATTATTATTAGTAAGTGTTATTGCGGCTCCCGTAACTGTAACACTTGAAATAGTAAAAGTTCCGGTAAGCGCCTGGCTGTTGGTGTTGAATGTGTGGACGCCCGTACTTGCCGTAAAAGTCCCACTGTTTGTAATACCACCTTGGAAAGTAGGAGTTGCCGCAGCTGTTTCAGTCCAAGTAGAACCTGCATTAATTGTTACAGCGCCTGTAACAGTAAACGATATCGCAGCTGAAATGGTTAATGTTGCATTTGTAGCAGTGCCAAGCGTTATAGATGCCAATGCATTTGCAGGCGCAACGCTAAGAGTTGGTTGAGAACCTGTAAATGAAACCACGCCTATTTGAACAATATCACCTACTGCTGAACCTGGAATTCCAACAGGGTTCCAGTTGGTGTTAGTCGCCCAAGCAGCACTTGTAGTGCCAGTCCAATTATAAGTCGCTGCTGTTGCAGTCGCTCCAAGCGCAACAATAAGTGCAAACGTCATCAGCAGAACGATCAATGTACGCGATATATGAGATTTCTGTTTCAAGCGAAAAATCTAATAGGTGTTTCTCAATAATGAATTATATTTCATTGCTTTTTTCATTGTTTTATTTTTACGTTGCTATCGCATTTGATTATCAATGCAGGAGCAATTCCGTTTCCGCAAGTTTTTCAGATTTTGTGTCCGATTGCGCAGTATAGACTATATGCAATTTTCCTTTTCTGTAATCAATTCCCAAAGTTTTGTCAACATCAACCTTTAATCGGCGAACCGGATTCGGAGTGTAAACGGCCATCCCCTGAATAAAGCTCACCCGCATTACTTCGCCCTGTGGTGAAATATAATCAATTGCAATATCACCATAGACCGACATATTGCCCGTACGGTTAAATGCCATTTTAATAATGGGCATCGTGTCGTTTACCATTTCAAATGATACATCCGATATACTTACCTTGGTTGTAGATTCACCGATCCGGATGATGACAGGTACTGTAATACCAAAAACTGGAACTAATTTTATAGAAATAGATGTAGTATCTTTGAGAACTTCTTTTTCGCCGAGTGGCTTTTCAGCCGGTATCGCTCTGAAATATAGATGCGAGCGATATTCACCGGGTGACATCTGATCAGCTTTGAAAAGTTGTATTTTTACTGCTTGTGCATCGTTTGGGGCAAGGATAACACTACGTGGGAAAAAACGAATGTATTTGTCGGCAAAATTCTCCCCGGAATCAGGTTGAGCGATTTCTTCAAATGAACCATCTTCCTTCATCCTATATTGTACAAAAGAAATATTATACCTGGCTGTATCCATCCCGGTATTGGCAAGATTAAGAGTCTGAGATCTTTTTGATCCTTCAAAAACCACTCTTCTTGGAAATACCATTAGGTTGCCTTGCGCCATCAGGTTTGTGGAAGAAAATAGCGCTAATAATATCAATCCTGAAAGGAGAATGATAAAATACTTGTCTTGCACAAATGCAAGTTGGTTTTTTAAGAATTTGAGTGTGTGCATGTCTTTTTATTTTAATAAAATGAGTGATAAATACTTTTGATTAAGAGCAATGCTACATAGTAGCAAACGTTTTCTAAATGCTCATCATATAGTATTATCCTAATATACAAAAACTACGTACATCATACACCGCCTCATTTTATTTTTCTTTCAATAAATGCATGTCCTAATTATAATTGACCGTTACACATAAACCAGAAGTATTTTTGTAAGTGTCGGCTGCTGTAGATGCAGGTATATTCAATGTAGCGCCAACATTCACTGTCTGAGTGCCTGCACTCAACTTACCTGTCGAAGCAGGATTACTAACAAATGCACCTATTGTCACACCATCAGTAGTACCATTAAGTACTATAGGTGAACTTGGCAATGATATAGTATACGTATAACTTCCTGAGCCAGTAACAGCAAAAGAAGCGGCTGTAACCGTTCCTGCGGAAGCAGGAAGTGTTACACCACCATTTGGTGTGCGTGTACCATCAGGACCCAGGATAACTGTGCCTGATGCTGTGGTTGTAGCTATATTACCGAAAACCATATCAACTGCCTTAGTTATGCCGATCGGTGTTACAATAGTAACCGCTATGCTGGCCGTCGCAATTGCTTGAGCAAGCGTATTTGTCGAGAATCCGATCAGAAAGAGTGCAAAATATTTAATTATGTTTTTCATTTCACGAACCCCTATAGTTTACGTTATATTTTGAAAAATTCAACTAACGTGCCAGTTAATAGTGCTCTGGTTTCTGTGAATTTGTTCTATATAGGGTTTGGAAATGAGTGTAATTTCGACAAAACGATCTAATTAACTAAGCGTTTTGTCATTTTTTCATATTATTAATCCCTTCATCCAAAACTTGTAAAAAAAACGCTGCCCATTATAGGCAGCGTTTCTCTTTATTGATTATTTTAATGAAAGTATATTCTAGTTATAGTTGACCGTTACGGTAAAGGCTGCACTAACATAAGATCCGGCTGCTGTAGATACAGGTAAATTCAGTGTAGCGCCAACAGTTACTGTCTGGGCACCTGCACTTAACGTACCTGTTGCAGAAGGAGTACTAGTAAATGTACCAGCCGTTACACCTGCAGTAGTGCCAGTAAGCGTAATAGGTGAACCTGGTAAAGTTATAGCATACGTATAGGCTCCTTAACCTGTAACATTAAAAGAAGCGGCTGTGACCGTTCCTGCAGTAGCAGGAAGTGTTACACCACCGGTTGATGTGCGTGAACTGGCAGGAGTCAGTACAACTGTGCCTACTGTGCCGTTTGTGGCTACATTGCCAAAATTCATATCAACTGTTTTACTGATGCCTATTGGTGTTACAATAGTAGCAGTTGCGGTGGCAGTTGCACTTGCTTGAGCAAACGCATTTGTCGATAATCCGACTACCATCAAGAGGGCGATGAGAAGAATTAATTTTTTCATTGTAGTATCCTTTGTATTAAATGATTTGTTATTGTTTATTTGTTATTATTTTCATTTATCATCAATTTTATCTTCTGCTACCTACTATCAATCTCTGTGCCAATGCAGATTTCCCTTATTTTTCGATGATTTTGTGATTTTGTGTTGAAGTGAGCGTATCACTATGATAATTATGGCTCACAATGAGAATTTACTTATTATGCCTCAAAGGAGCAAAATAAATAGATAATTGGACTATATATAATTGAATTACGCATCATAATGATACATCGTTGTGTTATCGAGGTTTTAGGATGGCGTTTATTCTATAATTAACGGGATTCTTAACAAAAAATCACGCTGGCATATAGATTGTTTGATATTCATTGTCCTTATTTGATCAATTACAGAAGATTGCCTTTGATTATGAAATCAATGACAGGGGGTATAAATATTATGTACAGTGAGTCTACTGTTTTTGGAACTCAAAAATTAAAGAGCAAAATTGTCAAGCAGATTTCGCATGAATTTCGTACGCCTCTTACTTCCATAATTGGCTTCGCCGAGATGCTCGAGGAAGATATCCAGATTAACGAAAATCAGCGGATAGAATATGCAAGTTATATCCGGAACGAGGGGCTGCGGCTGACAAAACTTGTTGACGACCTTGTCGGACTTGATTCTCTTGAGCAAGGACAGGTTCACCTTCAATTGGAAGAATCTGAAATTCAGGAAACAGTACGGTATGCCGCAAAGTTTGTCGTGGAACAAGCACTTAATAAGTGCATCCACCTTTCTATCGAGATGCCAGACGAACCTATCCTTCTAAACATTGACCGTGAAAGAATCGTTCATGCTTTATATCAGTTACTCCATAATGCCGTTCGATTCACAAAACCTTGTGGCCTTATAAATCTAAAAGTAGAAGCGGCCGACAAGTTTGCTATAATCTCCATCCATGATGATGGTCCTGGTATTCCGGAAAAAGATATACCATTTCTATTTACAAGATTTGGAAAGCTCTACCGTTCAGGCGAAGAAACGCATGGCAGCGGAGTTGGACTCGCAATCGTAAAACATATTATTGATCAGCATAACGGCGATATCGCTGTACAAAGCAAAGTCGGAGAAGGTTCAACCTTCACAATACAAATTCCGATTACTTTATGATGATCTGTAAATAATGACGAAATGCGACCGCTTCATTATCATTAATACTTAATGCAAATGAAATATTGAAGCAGATTAAAGCTATGATCAATAAAAGAATATTTAGCGTTCCCATCTTTATAATGTCTTCCCTCGATTATTGAATTTACTGCCTAACGAATTGTACTAAGCTGCCACAGTACAAATTTTCGACATGCAATATCCGAAACAAACTCATCTGCGAAGATGCCGTTTATTATTTTCTTCTCTTTGAGGACTCTATTTGCTCAGCTACTATTAAAATAGGAACTTACAGAGTGACTATTTTGTCATAACATTGATAGAAGTATTTATTGCTAACAGATATAAGAAGATTCAATGACTACCAAATCACATTCCTCCACTTGAATTTAGAGTTTGAAACAGGTAAAATGCTTTAACAAAAAAACTTTCTATTGAAATCAAACTCTGATTTAAGGGATTCCTGATGAACATTTCTCCATCTAATATTCTTCCAAAACTCTTTCCGACTGTATTGAAACAACAGACAGTAAAGATTCAAGTTTCTCCACTTCTCATAGAATCTTCAGCAAGTAGTGTAGAACCTCTCCTCGCTCGTTTTAGTACTTCACTTTCAGGTATTTCTAGTGAACGAGCTGCACAACTGCTTGAACAGCATGGGCCAAATGTTATTGCCGGTGAACAATCGCATAGCTGGCTGAGACTTTTGAGAAATGCGGTCCTGAACCCGCTTGTGATTCTTCTTGCAGTCATTGGAGTTGTAGCATTTCTGACCCAGGATTACGATACAGCGGTGATAATTTCACTGATGGTTGTGTTAGGGCTGGTCCTGCGGTTCGTTCAGGAATATCGAGCAGATATCGCTGCCGCCAAACTTAGGGCGATGATACATGTAACAACAACATTAGTACGCGATGGTGTTGAACAAGAAGTTCCCATCTCACGCGTCGTACCAGGCGATATCGTCAAACTTGCGGCAGGAGACATTATCCCTGCCGATATTCGCCTTCTGTCGTGCAAGGATCTTTTTATTATGCAGAGCAGTTTGACGGGCGAATCGCTGCCAGTCGAAAAGTTTGATGCTCCAGTAAATGGCGCCGATCACTCGCCGTTGGAACTTCACAATCTCTGTTTCCTTGGCACGAGTGTTGAGAGCGGCTCTGCAACTGCTGTCGTAATAACGACAGGGTTCAACACCTATCTCGGCAGCATGGCCAAATCAATTACTGAACAGCAACCGCCAACTAGTTTCGATAAAGGCATCCAGAGCTTTACGTGGCTTATGATCCGCTTCATGTTCGTGATGGTACCTCTTGTATTTCTGATCAACGGACTCACGAAAGGGAACTGGCACGAAGCTTTCTTCTTTGCCCTCGCTGTTGCGGTCGGACTCACACCAGAGATGCTTCCGATGATTGTCACAGTCTGTCTTTCCAAAGGCGCAATTGCAATGTCGAAGAAGAAGGTGATCATCAAAAGATTGCACTCCATCCAAAACTTAGGCGCTATGGACATTCTATGTACGGACAAGACCGGAACATTGACTATCGATCATGTGCTTCTTGAGCAGTATTGTGATGTGGTTCGCAAGAAAGATGAAGAAATTCTAATGATGGCATATCTCAACAGTCACTTTCAGACCGGACTACGCAATGTATTGGATCGAGCTATCCTTCAGCATAATGAAATAGTTGAGCGAGTGCATATTCAAGAATATCGGAAAATAGATGAAATTCCTTTCGACTTCTCGCGAAAAGTTATGTCGGTTGTTGTGGAAATGCCTGATGGTGTGTATCGTATGATCACCAAAGGTGCTCCTGAAGAAATTTTCAAACGCTGCACACATTTTGAGCTTGACGGCGACGTTGATCCGATCGAGCCAATTCTAATTCAGGATTTGAAAGAAGAATACGAGCGCTTAAGCGCAGATGGATTTCGGGTGTTAGCCCTTGCGTACAAAGATCTTGATAAGAAATCAGCTTATGCGAAAGATGATGAGAGCAATATGATTCTCCATGGCTATCTCGCTTTCCTTGATCCGCCAAAAGAAACTGCCGCACCAGCCATTAAAGCATTGCAGGCACATGGTGTTACGGTTAAAGTTCTGACTGGAGATAACGAACTCGTCACGCATAAAATATGCCAGGTCGTTGGACTGAATGCCGAACATATGATGCTCGGAAGCGAAGTGGAACATCTGAGCGATGATGAACTGGCTATCAAGGCGGAACAAACGACGATCTTCGCTCGGCTATCTCCTGCACACAAACAGCGCGTTGTGCGAGCACTTCGGAACAATGGCCATACCGTCGGATATATGGGAGACGGCATCAACGATGCACCGGCGCTTCGCGCTGCGGATATCGGCATCTCGGTAGATTCGGCGGTCGATATTGCAAAAGAGTCAGCCGATGCGATCCTCCTTGAAAAAAGCTTGATGGTTTTAGAAGAAGGCGTGCTGGAAGGACGTAAGGTCTTTGCAAACATTCTTAAGTATATTCGAATGGGAGCAAGCTCAAATTTTGGAAATATGTTCAGCGTCCTAGGCGCAAGCATTTTTCTTCCGTATTTGCCTATGTTACCGGTTCAGATCCTTACCAACAATTTGCTTTATGATTTCTCGCAGACACCGATTCCGACTGACGAGGTCGACGCCGATCAGGTCGCAAAGCCTCGTCCGTGGGCAATCGGCAACCTTACCAGATTTATTCTCTTTGTCGGGCCTATCAGTTCGATCTTCGATTATACGACGTTTTTCATCATGCTTTATGTATTCAATTGTTGGAACCCCGCACATGCATCATTGTTTCAAACTGGTTGGTTTGTCGAGTCGCTCCTTACACAGACGCTCATTATTCATATCATCCGAACCAATAAAATTCCGTTTTTACAAAGTCGTGCAAGCTGGCCGTTATTGGCAATGACAGCTGTTGTGATGATGATCGGAATGTGGCTTCCATTCGCACCATTTGCAGGCGCACTAAACCTTACGCCCCTGCCTCCGCTATATTGGCCGTTAATCGCTCTTACATTGGTCAGCTACATTTTCCTAACACAATTCGTCAAGCAATGGCTTTTAAAGATGACCTGGATATGAAATAGGTTTGCAACATCAATACATATTTCATTATTATTCAATAGGAAGGAAATGAAGAGGCGTTTTTAGCGGGCTACATATAACAAAAAGATGGACTACACTCCATCATTGGCAAATGATAGAAATGTTAATACCTTTCTCGCAAATAGGGAAGGAATTTAACTCCTGGCAAATGAACATAGGATCCACTCCCCTGCTCACAAATCCCAGCGAGCATAGCGGTAAAAAAAGGCTTAAGAATATTTGTAGATAGGATTGCATACAATAGAGGGGCAACAAAAAAGGCATCTGGTTCAAGTCCCGCCCCCGCTAATTAGTCCCAAGAAGAATCCTCATTAAATTAATTTGGTGAGGATTTTTTTGTCTATGGGCAAAACTTTGATGTGTTTTTATTGTTTTTGATACCGGTGCTCATCCGGTAATCTTGCCTACCTGCCGTCTTTTGGACGGGAGCGCCTCAGTTAAGTGTTTTTGGTAATAATCTTTTGCAAGTATCGTTGTCTTGTATTTTATCGGGTGTTATGTTCTTTGTTCCAGTCATTTAGAACCTTAATCATATGAGGAAGCAATTCTATTCCTCCTTCTTTACCGTGACCAGGAATTACAATGCGACAATCTTGAAATCTATTCATTACTTTTTCAACAGAAACTGGCCATTCAGCCATATTCGCATATCCGATAAAACCGGGGTTATTATGCTCCAACCCTTTTATCATACAGCCTCCAAACAGAATCTTTCGCTTATGAAAATAAACAACCGTGTTATCTATTGTGTGAGATTCTCCCGGAAAGTATACTTCAAAAACCTCGTCTCCAAATTTCAATTCTAAGCCTTCTTTGATAGGAAAAGTTTTATTTGGCGGCATCAAATTTAGCTCCTTGTAAGAATTGAAGTAACGCTTATTCTCACTAGAAGAAACTGAATTCAAAATGACCTTTTTTAATTCTACACCCTTTTCTTTTATAAGTTTCACTGTTAAATCAGGACCATATACCGGGATGTTCTTGGAAAACAAAACTTCATCGCCTCCAAGGTTATCCTGATGAAAACCAGTAACAATTGCCATTAATTTAAGCGACCCAAAACTCTTTTCAATCCAGTGCAGTAACGAGTCAGTACCGGTTCTTTCGCAAGGTGTGTTAATAAGTAATCCTTGCGAGTCAGGCAAAAGAATAAACATTCCATTAGAACCCCAGGGAAAATAATGAGTAAATATATAGACACTATCTTGAATTTTAGTATAATACAAATCCTCACTTATCTTGATTTGATTCTTTTTGGGGTCAGATTGGCAATAACTATTTACTCCATACAGCAATACGATAAGGAGAATAAGAATTTTATTCTTTCGCAAGTTGAGTCCTTTTATAATTTATACCTGTTTGTCATATTTATAATAATTGCTAACCCTAGTAAAAACGCCTAACGAATCGGCGCTAAGTCCCGATTCGACAGATTTGATGTTTTCTAATCAAATCGTGGTCGAATCGCGGATCCCGCTTTGCGGGATCTAAAATTTTTACCACGTTGAAAACTTTCAAATTATTGAAAACGAAATAAGTTCCACGTAGAAAGTTTTATTATTTGTACCAGACCTTTACTCGCAATGAATTTTGCGCTAAGCTATTGTGTCAGATAGAGCGACTAGTTAGGTTACGGGGTGATATCTGTTTTAAAAAATAAACGGTATTAATGCCGAAACACGCCGTGAATATGTTGCATACGTTTCCCCGAATTGTGCTCGCATCAATTTTTCCTCAAGCCTCAATTTGTAGAATAGCACAGCGAATACTAATACGACAGCAACTAATCCACGCCACTTACCGATTGCGACTGCTGTACCAAATAATGCAAATAAAAGTCCTGTATAAATCGGATGACGTACAAAAGCATACGGTCCACTTGTCACCAACTGATGATCTTGCTTAATTGTAACAGCCTGGCTCCAATTAGTTCCTAAATGATTTCGTGCCCAGATAGAAAATAATAGACCGTTCGCTGTAAAAATCACACCAATCCAAAAGCTAGTAAAACCCGAAGGGACAAAGCGCTCATCAAGAATATCAAATGGAATATTTTGTAAGACGAGCAATACTATTGCAGAAATCATCGCAATGAGCCGTACGATACGTGATTGCGCAGATTCGCGTACCTGTTCCGTTTGCTTGACATTATTTGCCTTTATCCACCAATAGATTTGATAAGCTAACCAGAGTATTACAATTAGAGAATAGTAAATTATCTTCATTGCTTTTTCCCGAGCCCTAACGGTTGGCAACTAAGCTGCCGCGTTGATAACTTTCAAATTGTATTAAACGAACCAAGTTCATTCACTTCACTAAACCTTTGAATGTAATGCAAAATGCACCCACGCCTGCCTGCCGGCAGGCAGGCTCGTTTGGTCAGGTTGAGCCGATGGTTAGGCAATATTAATTTTACAATAATACTCCAAACCCGACGGAAAGCGTTGTGTACGTGACATTAATATTGATGTTATTGCCGCTAGCTGAACCGCCAAATGACTTATATAACCACTCAATGAATATTTTATTGATTTCTAATCTTAGACCACCGGCGATATATAAACCACCGCTCAAATTGTATGGACCGCTATAAAATGAATCTCCATTGAATATTACATCATAACCAACATTTGCGATAATAATCGGGATGACTTTTTCTTCTTGACTTGTTAGTTTAATTTTTACGACCTCATAAAGAGGAACATAATTGAATTTACCGCCTCCTCTTACATCTAGTCCTCGAGGATTGAGATACATAATACCAAAAGCATAATTAAACACATTATCATTTATTTCCCCATACTCAAGCGCGAAAGATATTCCAGTCATTACATCTATAGAGCCGGATTGGCCCATAGCACTCGCTTTGTTACTTCCCGCTAAGTCAGCGCATACCTTTAGGGATACTCTTGCTGCAGATGTTTCCTTGGTTTTTGATGGAGATATATTATTAATCGGTTGAACAGAATAAATCATTGATTTATTTATTGTTATAAATCCAAGATTAGATTGATATGTCGCAGTAGAATCATTTGCTGAAATAAATTCTCCTTCAAAAGAATTTCCATTTAAAAGCTTAACTAGAATCATTTGCTTTGCTTGAAGAGAATCCTTTTTTTGTATAGATATAGTTTCTGAAGAATCTTTCTTTGACATATCACTATAGTGTAAATAGTTATTAGCGGTATCAATTTGAGCAGAAGTTAATTGACAAACCATCAATAACAATCCTACAAACAACGTAATTCCTTTCATCATCTCCTCCAATGAATTGATTTAATTAATGTTGCCTAACGAATGGCAACTAAGCTGCCGCGTTGAATAGTTTCGTGATGCACCCAAGGAAACAAGTTCACGCTACCGATAGAATTATTAAACATCAAACCTCTAAACGCAATGTTGATTGCTCCCACGCCTGCCTGCCGGCAGGCAGGCTCATTCGGTCAGCTTGTCCGAGGGACTCCTTCTGAGAGCCGCAGGTTAGAACACACGCTGTAGGTCTATTATTATTTTAATCAATGCTATAATCTCCAGGTTGAGGCAATTTATTACGTAGCTTCCAGAATATAACCGCAATTACTATTGAGAAAACACATAATCCAAGACCCATTTCCGTGAGGAAATAACTTTTGCCTCCTTTTTCGATTAGGAATTGATCAAATACATTTTGAATAAAGAAATTATGACTCGCATGATAAAATAATCCTACCCACAAACTTCCTGATTTTATCCTCAACCAAGTCAACATAAAGCTAATTGAAACCAATGATATTGTACTAATTACTATTTTAAAAATAGAAAAACCACCTCCATAATTGGTCATTATCATTAAGGGAATATGCCATATTATCCAAATAGCACCAATTACAAATGATGTTGTTGTCATATTGGTTAGTTTATATAATCTTGGGGTAAGGAAACCTCGCCATCCAACTTCTTCTCCAAAAGAACCAATAGCTCTTAATAAAAGTCCAATAATGCAGAAAAGAAGAAAATCCACGCTTATAGGTAAGTTAGAACCTAATCCAATTTTGAAATGCTCTTTGACACTCCCGATTTTGGTTATCCATGCAAAACCATATATAACAATACCATAAATAATTGGTATTAAAAGAGAAAGAAACAAATACTTACCTTTTCCCAATTTCCATCCTAACTTGTTTATTTTCCGATCAGATATTAGCCTTGTGATTAAAGCGGCTAAGAAAGGGCTATAAACCAGGAGCAATGTAACTGCACTGTCTTCAACGTTTGGTCCAGTACTTTGAGAAATTAGGATATAACTTAATCCACTAAAGATTATTAATAAAGTTAAAAAAATAAATATTTCCTTTTTCGTTTTTTCCATTATTTCTCCATAAGACGATTTGGATGTCCTAAGTACAAGATACTTTTCATCTTACAAATAACTTTGTAATGGCACCAAAATTTATTCGTCTGTTCTAACGAACGGGCACTAAGCTGACGCATTGATAACTTTCAAATTATACTAAACGAAACAAGATCATTGAACATTGAACACTCGCACCCCGATAAATCGGGGCGCTTCGGGAAAGTATTATTTACTTGTCCGAAGGACCCCTACGGGGACTCTTTCCTTTTTAAAATGGTTAGCTTGCAAACAGATGACGTATTTTGTGATTTAATTATTAACTTATCTTTGTAAAGCTAGTGTTTATGAAACCTTTTGTGTTAAAAAGAACCTGAAAAAGCCACCATACCATTGTCTTCTCGCCAGTATTTTAAGTCCAGCTTGTTGAATTCCCATCTCGAACTCTGCCCACTCAAACATTTTGTGCGGCTCTTCTATGAGCATGACTCCATCAGAAACAAGTACCTGGTACAGCCTCTTCCAAAGTCTTTCGCCAAAGAGGAATATGATGTAGAACACCGAAATCAAAAACTGCATTGCAACTAGAATCTGGTGCATTCATAGCGTTTGCATCACCTACCATAAAATCAACATTAAGTCCACATCTTTTTGCAAGTTCAATTTGTTCTGGCATAATATCAAATGCAATGACTTGCGATGGTTTCAATTCCTTAATAATTAACTCAGTGCCAAATCCAGAGCCGCAGCCCATGTCCATTATAACTTTTCCGGACAAATTAATTTTATGCATTTGAAGCATTTTAAAAAATAACGGAAATTCCTGATGTTTCCATCGCCATCGTCTAAGAGGGTTATTCATTGCTAAGAATTCAAATCTACCTAAACGAATACTTTCTTTTGAATCTTCCATACCATATTTCCACTTTATATTGTTTTTCATTAAAATGGTTCGCTAAAAATTAATGAAGAACAATATAATCGCCCATTATTTATCGGCAAAGCTCGAGATATTGTCGGTAAATATCGAATTATTTGCAGATTCTTTAAATGGCCACTTTCAAAAATTAAAAGAACAATGGTTTTTACTGTGCACCTAACGGACAGGCGCTCCGCCCAAAAGATGGCGGACAAGTAAGCTGCTGCGTTGAATAATTTTCAAGTTACACTCAACAAACTGAGTTCATTGAACACTCGCATCTGAAAAACTATATTTACTTGTTGAGCTTGCGAAATCCCGCTTGCGGGGACTTTTTCCTTTTTAAATGGTTAGGTAGCACAAATAATTATTCATTTATGTCCGGGCTATTTGTATCCATAAATCTGAGCTTGCCTTGGAAACGTATAATTCGTGGCGCGCCTGAATTTTGAGTTCTGCAAATTAGTTAACATTCGTTTTGCATCCTGTTTGCTCACTATGCCAGACTTCATTACAGCAGGTGCAATTTCTGATGCACTCATCATAACGAAGTCTATCGCCTCAGCCATTGAAATGACTGGCTGAACAAAGCAAGCATGAATATTGGAATACCCTGCCGATATCAATGTCGAATATAATTTGTCACCAATATTGAAATCGAGACCCTGAAGTTTTCCAAGTTTAACAAATAACTCATTCATCCTTTCGATGGATTCATTACGAGGTGTCGTCATCAAGGAACTTGCATGAGGTTCTTCGCAAGCAATGACACCACCAGCTCGCAAATATCTTTTTAGGCTGATTAGCACTTGCTTCGGATCCTTCAAGTGCATTAATAATAATCTGGAATAGATTAGATTAATAGAATTGTCTGGCAAATCTAACGCCTCTACCGTTGAGAAAATGAATTCAATATTTGCAGCCCCCGATTCTTCTGCGGCTTTTCTGGCTAATTCAAGTTGCTTTTCACTGGCGTCGACTGCCATAATGTGACCTTTTATGCCAACTTGTTTCGAAAGCCACGTTGTCATCGATCCTATGCCACATCCAACCTCCAGAATTTTAATACCCTCTCTTAACCCGGCTCGGATGAGAAAATTTCTACTGTGCTCACCAAATACTTCATTTATAAATTTGAGTCGGTTAAATCCTTTTTTCCCGACCTCCAAGATATATTCACCCATTATGTTCTCTTTTATTTTGTGCTACCTAACGATTGGCGGCTAAGCTGCTGCATGGCAATAGCTTTAACACGATCGCAATTTCGTCGAACGAACCAATCAGCAAGTAATGGACGGTATTCATGTTGCAAATCTTCGGGCAGAAGAAAGAAGTCGCCAGAAACTTCTTTGCGACACCGTTTTGATCCACAATTACATAGCCAAGATGTACCGCCCGTGATATTGATATTGTAATCAATTGTGATCTCTTCTCCCGCAGAGATGGCTCGACGAGCAACAAGATATGATTTTTTTCCTTTGAATAATTGATAGGAGTTCGGATCGCAACAGTGGTTGACATGTCGATCTGGGAATCCTAACAGTAACACTTTACCATCGGGATAGTCACAGTGGTCAATTCGCTCGCCAAGCTCCTCTCGAAGAGGGGAATCAGACGTAATTTCTCGAATAACATTGACACAGCTGATGCGCTCACCGATATAAAACGAACGCACCGCGAATATTCCCAAACCTTCAATTGAAGAAGTCTTAACTTCAATATTGTTCATACTAAAATGTAATTAGCTAAATGCAATTGGGCACGGCCTATCCGATCGGAACTAAGTGAAACATGGCGCTTTGCGACACTGCGGCGCTGATAATTTTCCAATTTTACAGCTGTCGCGCGTGACATCTAACCTAAATTCATAGGCTAAACTTTCTTTGCACGGTTAATTGCACCCGCGTTTTTCCCGTTTGCTTGAATACTTCGATATTACCAAAAAGGAACCAATCCATAATTACTTTCCTTAAAGTTTTATCATCTTCATTTGTAATCCACCGCTTTATTTGGATACAAAGGGGGAAGAGGCACTTGAATAGGATGGTCTTTGATTTCTTGACTTAAATAATTTATTGCCGCCTCAAGCTGAGCATCTTGTCCGTTAAATGTTTGATGGGGAGTGTCATCAACTACGATATCCGGATCAACACCATGGCCTTCTATGAGCCATTTACCTTCTGGACCATAAACTCCATATTCTGCGGCTGAAGCGATTCCATTGTCTCGCAGCCAATTGTCAAATGACAACCAAATCTCACCGCCCCACGTTCTCATACCAATTACTTTGCCAAGACCGAGGCGCCTAAAGCCTTCGGTGAATGCCTCTCCATCCGATGCTGTATTCTGATCACATAGTACAACTAGATGACCACAAAAAGCATATTGCATATTCCAAGTAGGCACACCGGCACGGTCTTGCCAATACATCCAAGCTTTTCGAAGAAGTTTTTCAAGTATCCAACTATCGATGTTGCCGCCGTTATTATGGCGCACATCGATTATCAATCCATGACGATTAAAAACAGGATAAAATTCTTTTACCCATTCAGTATAATTTCCACCTCCCATAGCGCGAAGATGAATATATCCAATCTGATTGTCGCTTTCCTTTTCAACCTTGAGTCTTCTTGTGTATTCCCATTCGCTGTACCGTAGGCTAAATGCGGCTTGCTGTGAAATTGGAATGACTACGGCATCAAACTCTTTTCCAATTGAACCGGATTTTAAATGCAAAAGCACTTGCTGACCAACCTGATTCTCAAGGAGGACATTCGGCGAAGCGACTGAATCAGTTGAAACTCCGTTGATTGAGAGAATGATGTCTCCTTCATTGATATTGGATCCTGCTTTTGCGAGTGGAGAAATGTCTTCGAGATAATCGGGATCAGATTTGTAAATGTGATTGATTTTATAACCGCCGTTTTTATCATCTTGGATAATTTCTGCACCAAGTGAGCCAACCGATACTTGAGGTTCCGGCCTCCTGACATCGCCACCCATGACGAAAATATGCAACGCTGAAAGTTCCCCCACAATTTGACCGATGAGATCATTCAACTCATCTCTATCTCTTACTCTGTTAACTAACGGTAAAAATCTTTCGAGAGTTTTTTCATAATCAACACCTTGCATTCCTGGGTCGTAGAAATAGTCGCGCTCAAGCCGCCATGCTTCGATAAACATTTGCCGCCATTCTTCAAGCGGATCAAATGAAAATGTCCATTTGCCCAGATCGACAGCATTTTTCGAGAAGTCAGTTATCGGAGATGAGGATGCATCAACGACGTTAAAACCGTCTCCCTTCCTCACCATTATCTTCTTCCCATCTGCAGTAAGTTCATAACTTTTGATATCTTCTACGATCGATTTTACAGAGACATCTTTGTTCACAATCTCGATTGCATCGAGTTTTGTTTTCCGTTCTGCCGCAAGAGGAGTTTCTGAAACGAAAAGCATCTTATCGTTCAAAGCGAGATTTGAATAATTTCCTGCTGCAACTGGAACCTGGTATATTCTTGTTTGTATTCCATCAAGGTCAATTTTCACTTCCACATTTTTTGATTTGTCCTTTGATTCAGAATCTTTTCCCTTAGCATCTTCAGATTTTCCCTTTGATTCATCGGAAGTTTTGGATGAGGGATGTAACTCATCGGAAGGGCTAAACGGAAACCTGATATCTTTCAGAAGCGCGATCGCAAAAATCTTTGTTGTATTGGAAAAAAAAGGCTCAGGCTCCCGATGTCCCCATGGACTTCCAACTGTAGATTGGAAATTTCTGTCCGATAAGAAATATATCCATTTCCCATCTGGACTCCATGCGGGGCTGTAACTATCAGTTCGATCGTCGGTCAATGTCGTTATCTTTTTATCGGCGATATTGTAAATAACAATACGGTTATATGTGTTGGCGGCTTGCGAAATGTAAGACAGCCACTTACTATCCGGTGACCAGCATAAATTTTCAAAACTAGCATATTGCGAAGTCTCAACAATTTTCGTCTTCTTTGAGACAGAATCATATAAAAGAAGCCGGTTATCTTTATCAGTGTAAGCAATCATTTTTCCGTCAGGAGAAGGAATCCCGTCCATCCTAAAACCTTTTCCATCATTTGTAAGCTGCTCACCTTTTCCGATGCCGTTAGCTGGATATTTCCAAAACTCAACTTCACCCGTTTGTTCAGATTGTAATATGATGGATTTTCCGTCATGAGAAAATTTTGCATTTCGATATCTCACTCCTGATTCCCGTGTCAATTCCACAAACCGGCCATCACTGACTGGTGCAACAAAAACCTGTCCGCGCGTTGTGAGAACAATTCTATCGCCATCAGGAGAAATATGAGCTGATGTAAGATAGTCCATCGGTTTCTTGACCCATTGTATCCTTGCTTGATCGAAATCCGATGAAAGGAAAATCTGAACTATGTTGTCTGAGTTCGATGTAATATCATATAAATAGATATCAGCGCCGCATTGATAGACAACTTTGCCAGCATCGAGAGATGCCGATGCAGCATCGAATCCCTTATGAAATGTTTCTTGACTTAAATTTTTCCCGTCTTCATTCATCGACCAGATATTCATTGTGCCATCTCGGTCGCTAAGAAAATAAACCCGTCCGTTCCATAGCATAGGATTCTTACTTGTGCCAGCATAATCACTTGTTAGAGAGACCGCCTCCTGATCTCCTTTGACATACCGCCAAATATTCTGTGCGGTTCCGCCTTGATATCTCTTCGTGTGACTGCCCTGGAATTGAAGGCGTGTGAAAAAAAGCGTATCTCCACTTGCATCAAATATTCCATCGCTCGCTTGGGACAAAGGAACAAAATTCTTCTCTCTGTTTTTTGGGTCAATGATCATCAATTGAACATTCGGCAGGGTAGAATAATTATTTGTGGCGTAAATTATTTTTCCATCTGCTGTCCATCCGATCGCTGTTGTATTTTGGCCTTCGTATGTCAATCGCTTGGGAACGCCGCCATCGATTGGCATTGTGTAAACTTCCGTTGGCCCTTCATATTGCGCTGAGAATGCAATCTGAGATCCATCAGGTGAAATTACTGCATGCGCTTCGGTCCCCTGATTCGTTGTAATTCTCGCTGCTGTGCCACCATGAGTGCTGACCATCCAAAGATCACCTTCAGCTGTAAAAACTATTTTGTCCCCATGAATGGCTGGATATCTATAGTATCCCTGCTTCATACTTGCAAACGATAGATGGGAAACAAAGACTAATGAGAAGAAAAAAATTAAGCGATTCATTTCTACCTCCGTAGGTTAAATAAGAAGATATTGATGACTCCAAAGAATGATACTCTAACTGTATATAATAACTTCCATCATAATTGCAAGTGCTCTAACAGAATGCGGATAAGCCACAGGTTAGGCATTTCGAAAAATATATTCTTGTTAGATGTGACTACTGCAATTTTTAATCAATATATCTGCTTTTATAAATATGTCTACCAACGCACTATTTCCGTCAGCTAGCTCGCCATCTTATTAGGCAGGAGGGCCTCGTTAGGCGCGCTTTAATTTAATAGGTAACGTCTAACAACATCTTGAACTATAGACAACCATTGTTGCCGTTGCTCTATTGTACTCGTAACTATAACGTTGAACATCTCTCGATGGAATATTCTTACACCACAAAGATCAAAGATACAATTATTCCAGAGAGTTTCTAATGGATCACCAAAGTTTTTGATTTCACGTTCTGTTGGTGTATTTGATGTATTGAAAATTAGAGCAACCTTTGCTTTCAAAAGACCAATTGGAACTCCTTCGCCATTATCACCATCCATAAATTTGTATGCAGTTCCTGGACGAAGTACTCTATCTATCCATCCTTTTAAGATAGCTGGAGGTTGGCCCCACCAATTTGGGTGAATCACAATAATGCCATCTGCAGTGGAGATTTCTCTACAATGTAATTCTAGTATCTGTGGAAGAACAGCATCTTTAGATATTTCATCAGTGATGAGAATAGGATCAAATCGTTCAGCATATAAATCATGGAATGCCACTTGATGACCATTCTGATGCAGTTCAGCGATAACTGTTTCTGCGATTGCATGGTTGAAGCTTTGTGGATTGGGATTAGCAAGTATTACAGAAATCTGCATTGTTGAGGAAAGCCTATTTATTAATACATATGCGATTTAAGAAAGCGCGCCCTAACGAATCGGCGCTAAGTCCCGATTCGAAAGATTTGATGTTTTCCAATCAAATCGCGGATCCCGCTTTGCGGGATCTAATATTTTTCGACACTGCAGCCCTGATAAGGTTCAATCAACATAGAAATAACCAATAGCCATACTCTCATATGGATTCCTTTTAAGGACTTGGGGAATGGTTCAATGTATATAAATGTGGTATTATCTACAATAAAAAAGTCCCTGATACACTACCAAATGCCAAGCGCTTAGGGAGGCTAACTGTGCCCACCGGGAAAGTGAGCACTTGAAACATATAAATCATTTATGATTTAGCCAACTTGCCGATAGTAACCTTTTTCAAAAACAAAATATAATTTATAGAAATCGATTTACCCTATAGGAACAAAAACATTTTCCAGAAAAAATTCTGGCGGAATCACTTTGCCTTTCGGTTTAGATTGATTCCTCTGGTATATCAAAGTGGAAGCAACCATATCGATCCCTCCGGAGTCGCCGGGTTGAGGTTCGTTTGGGTCCCATATTTGATATTTCGCCAATGGCAAGATGGCAACATTGATATCGCCATCAATCCTTTAGGTGCTGGCGAAATGGTTAAAACTCCGTCGTTACTTGAGTATCACCATTTTCCTTAGAAAGATGTGGTGATTGTTTTGATCATCCATGGCAATGAGCCGGTAGATGTACATTCCGCTCGCTAATCGTCCTGCGTTGAGAGTCTTTTGATAGTAACCGGCAGGCTGAGCTTCATCGGCAAGCGTCATCACTTCACGACCAAGAATATCATAGATCTTCAAACTTACACAGCTATCTTTAGCTAACTCGTAACTGATAATGGCAGTGGGATTGAACGGATTAGGATAATTCTGATAGAGTGCATATGCTGTCGGTATCTCTGGATTGGTTGACACCTATGTTACATTATTCCATTGAAATTTAAATGCCCTTTAGCTGAAGATGCTGTCCGGGAATTGGATTTTATATACAGTGCTTCCATCTGGCCGGACTTCAATAACTGCCAATTCGGCTGCACCTCATCCGATAAATGTGTTTCCATTCGACAATCGTTCAACCGAACCCATCGCTACTATGAAGACGCATTGATACAAATATCACAGAAAACGGAACTATATCGATAAACATCTCGTTTGGGCTATGAAAAGGAATAAAAGAAGCCAAATATGTCCTGGATTATTACATGTCTTTATTCGGATTGCAGTATTGTAGATAAATAACAATAATCGAAATATCCTTTTTAATGCGATTTAACTTGATAAATCTTGATGTATTTGGTAGAATTCATTAAATCAAAGAGTTTAATAAATGTATAGAAATATTATTATACAAAGCACCAATAATGATTTATTTCACAATCTTGCATTTGAAGAATATGCAATGGAAAACCTGGCTGGAGAATATAAAATTCTTTTTTTATGGCAGTCTGCCGGGTCAATTGTAATTGGAAAGAATCAGAATCCTTTTAAGGAATGCAATGTTGACAATGTGCTGGAACATAAAATGCAACTTGGAAGGCGGGTTTCGGGAGGAGGAACTGTATATCAAGATCTTGGAAATATGAACTTTTCGTTTATCTCAGGAAAAGAGTTATTCAATACAGATGAAAATTTTTCCTTAATTATCGGGACTTTGAAGAAATGGAATATAGACCCGTATATTTCTTCTAATAACGATATTATGGTATTTGATAAAAAAATTTCTGGAAATGCATTCTGTCATAAAAAAAACAGTTCTATGCACCACGGAACTCTTCTTGTTGAATGCGACCTTATCAAGCTCGAGTATTTCTTAAAAAAACCTGAGTATAATATTATTGGTAATTCGGTATCATCAAAAAGAAGCTGTACTGCAAATATAAAATCCTTCAATAGAAATATAAATATTTATAATATAAAAAAAGAAATAATAAAGGAATATGATAATAACTGCAGAGCATTTAATGATTATGATCTAATTGATGAAAATGTTTTTCCAATATATTATAGAAAAATGGAAAGCATCAAGTGGATATTTGGTTTTACTGAAAATATTGCTGTAATAAAAACCTGAAAAAAATTCCATATAGGCTCGTTTAAATTAAATGCATAATACAGTGTAAAGTTAATAGCGAGAAAACTCACCCTGCCCTTTTATAATAAGGAGTTAAGTGAGGTGAGTATTTTAGAGGAGCTCTTAAAAATTCGAATTATTTTTTATCTGGAGTAAAATATGACAAAAGAAAAAATCATGATGAAAATTGATGAATTATTGGATAATTCAAAATGCGCAGTATTGTCAACAGTCTCTTCCGATGGAAAGCCACGCTTAAGGTGGATGTGTCCCACAATATTTCCCGATATGGGGCAAATGATCTATGCGGTATCTTCCGCCGATTTTCATAAAATCGAGGATTTAAAAATAAATCCCTCTGCATCATGGATGTTCCAGACAAAGGAACTTAATGAAATAATAAATGTTTCAGGCAAGATATATATAATAGACAACCCCTCAATGAAATCAATGATAATCGAAAAAATTGGAAATAGGCTTCATGCATTCTGGAAATTGAAGAAGGATTCATCCGACTTTATCGCGTTGGAAACAGTCATCGAAGACGCTGTTTACTTCAATCCGATGAAGGGGGAAAAAGAGATTATAAAATTTCTTGAAAAATGATCATGGAAAATCACATTAAAAAATATGATGTAAAAAAAATTGATAGAAATTTTTTAATTGAACTCCTGGAAAAAATGTGCTTGATAAGGAGATTCGAAGAGACATCTGCAAAAATGTACGGTTTAAGAAAGATCGGGGGATTCCTTCACTTATATATTGGTCAGGAAGCGGTTGCGGTAGGCGCTGTAAGTGCAATTGATCTAAAAAAAGACGCTGTTTTCACTGCCTACCGCGATCACGGTTATGCCATAGCATGCGGTTCAAACATAAATGCCCTGATGGCAGAACTCTTCGGCAAGGCATCAGGAATTTCAAAGGGTAAGGGCGGATCAATGCATTTTTTTGACATTAAAAACCATATGTATGGTGGGAACGGCATTGTTGGGGCACATATTCCTTTAGCAGCAGGTTATGCACTTAAAATTTCATATATGAATGAAGACGGAGTTGTTTTATGCATTTTCGGAGACGGAGCTATTCACCAGGGTACATTCCATGAAACCCTTAATATGGCGCGGCTCTGGGATCTTCCTGTTATTTTCATATGTGAAAACAATCAGTACGGCATGGGAACATTTTATAAAAGGATCTCAAGCATCGATGATTTCACAATTATGGCAAAATCATATAATATGATAGGATTATCTATTGATGGTATGAATGTTCTTACTGTTTATTCTGAATTAATTGATATTATACAAAAAGTGAGAAAAGAAAAAAATCCTGTTTTTCTGGAAATAAAAACATATAGATATAAAGGCCATTCCATAAGCGATCCAGGGCAGTACAGAACCAAAAAGGAGCTGGAAGCATATAAGGAGCTTGATCCAATTCTGATCCTTAAAAATGATCTTATGAAAAATAATATTATAGACGAAGCTGGATACGAGGAAATTGACAAAAAATGCAGAGAAAGGGTTGATGAATCCGTCAAGTTTGCCGAGAATGCTGATGAACCAGATCTGGGTGCTATCTATGAAGATATTCTTGCTTAGAAGGAGGGCTGAGTGGCTATAATAACAATGAGAGAAGCAATAAGGCAGGCAATCGATGAAGAAATGGCGTTTGATCAAAATGTGATTTTAATAGGCGAGGAAGTTGCCTTATATCAGGGTGCATATAAGGTTTCAAAAGGGCTTTATGAGAAGTATGGCGGAAAAAGAGTCATAGACACGCCCATCACTGAAGAAGGATTTGCAGGTATAGGAATCGGAGCTGCAATCGCTGGATTAAGACCAATCGTGGAATTCATGACCTTCAATTTTTCTATTCAGGCACTTGATCAGATCATAAACAATGCTTCAAAAATGTTTCATATGTCGGGCGGTCAAATAAATGTTCCGATCGTGTTCAGAGGACCGAATGGTCCTGCAGAATATCTTGCGAGCCAGCATTCTCAAGCGCTGCAGACGCTCTTTGCTCATATTCCGGGATTAAAAGTAGTAAGCCCGTCAACTCCATACGACGCAAAGGGACTTTTAAAAAGTTCCATCAGGGACAATAATCCTGTTATTTTTTTGGAAAGCGAGCTCATGTATGCGTGGGAAGGCGAAGTACCCGGCAACGAATATTTAATTGAAATTGGAAAAGCCGAAATAAAAAAAGAAGGCAAAGATGTATCAATTATAACTTACGGAAGACCAATTAAGCTGGTGAATCAGGCATCTGAAATATTAACTAAAGAAGGAATTGATGTCGAAATAATCGATGTCCGCACAATAAGGCCTCTTGATGAAAAAAAGATTTATAAATCAATTGCAAAAACTAATAGGTGCGTAATAGTCGACGAATCATGGCCTTTCTGCAGTGTGGCTTCATATATCGGATATCTTGTAAGTAGAAATTCATTCGATTATCTGGACTGCCCTGTTGAGATTGTCACCTCGGAAGATGTGCCCATGCCTTACAGTCATAAACTTGAACTTGCTGTTCAGCCTTCAGTAGAAAAAATTGTTTACGCTGTAAAAAATGTTCTCTATAAATCGTAGGAGGAATGAAGTGGCTGATTTTATAAGAATGATCGCTTTATCCCCGACAATGGAAGAAGGAACGATAATCAAATGGAATGCCATTGTCGGCGAGAAGATTACGGCCGGCAGAGTAATCTGCGAAGTCGAGACCGATAAAGCTTCTATGGAATACGAAGCTACCGATGATGGATTTCTACTTGAGATACTTGTAAAGGAAGGGGAAATTGCAAAAATTGGAGATTCGATTGCAATTATCGGCGAAAAGGATGACGACATAACAGAATTCAGGAAAAAAGCTTCGATCAGTTTATCTGAAGAAAAGGAAATCAAGGTTGAAGAGAAGAAAGCTGAAAAGAAGCAAGATGAGAAAGAGCCAGTTTTAGTAAACAGAATAAAAATATCACCGCTTGCAAAAAGTCTGGCTTCAAAAAACAATATAAACATAAATAGTATTTCAGGTTCTGGAACGGGTGGACGGATAATAAAGGAAGATGTTGAAAAATTATTGTCCGGCAAAACGGGAACAATCGCGGCCAAATATGAAAAAGGAATAGTCAGGCCTGAGAATAAAGAAATAGAAATTACCAATAAGAAAAGAGTGATAGCAGAAAAGCTTTCAAAATCAAAATTCAGTGCACCCCATTTCTATGTAAAAATGAAAGTCATATGTGAAAACTTGCTAAGGACAAGGGAAAAGCTCAACCTTGAGGAGAAAATAAATAAGCTTTCATTAAACGCATTTCTCATAAAATTAGCAGCGGAATCGATTAAAAAACATCCAATTATTAACTCCTCATGGATGGGTGAAAAAATTCTCCAGCACGGTTCGATTGATATAGGCATTGCAGTGGCTCTAGAAGACGGTCTTATTGTTCCAATAGTCAAAGACTGCGGAAATAAGGGAATAAGTCAGATCGATTCTGAATTGAAGATATTGGTTGATAAGGCAAGAAATAATACGATAACACTTGATGAAATCACAGGTGCAACTTTTACTATCAGCAATCTCGGTTCTTATGATGTTGATGAATTCACGGCGATAATAAATCCGCCGGGTTCTGCAATATTAGCTGTCGGCAGAGCATCGAGGGAAGTTATTGTAAACGAAAATTCCCAAATGGAAATTAAAAGGGTAATTAATTTTACATTGTCATGTGATCACAGGATAATAGACGGAGCAAGAGCTGCAATGTTCTTGAAGACATTCAAGGAGAATATAGAATTTCCTATAAATAGTCTTTTATGAACTATAACCTTTAATGAATATCAAGTGCTTATTATAGGAATTCCTATGGTTTATCAATATGATGTAGCGGTAATTGGATCGGGTCCGGGCGGGTATGTCGCTGCTATAAGGGCAGTTGGGGTTAAAAATGATAGTGAATGAAAAAGGGGAAGTCGGCGGTGTTTGTTTAAACTGGGGGTGCATTCCGTCCAAAGCAATAATTAATCGGGCAAAAATATTTTCATCGATACCCGACCTTGAAAATATTGGAATAAAAGTAAACCGGCTACTTTCAATTATGAAGCGGTACATGACAAATCGAGAATTGCTGCAGATCGACTTTCAAAAGGCGTTTCTTTTTTACTAAAAAAAAATAAAGTCGATCTTGTTTCAGGAAATGCAAAAATAATTGAACATAAGCTAAGAGACAATTTGAGATGTTAATTGCGAAAAATTGTATCGTTTTCGTGCTTTCAACGTTTGTTTTTTGAGTCGTTCCCTATATGTAATAATCTCACAATGCCTTCTATAATATACATCGGCTGGGGTGATACTCCAAACCTCTGATCGCATTATTTAACGCAGTAGAATATTTAATTACCAAATACAAATTAATGGGTTGACGTATCACAAACTTCATTTTCTCTCTCAGTTTCAAGTGTACTGTGGTGAATATTTTTATGCTCAAATTCGTGTCTCAGTTTGTATTTTATTTGCTGTTCCTGATCCACTGTTGTCTCTTGTGCCAACACTAAATGAGCTGTTAAAGCATTTTCTGTTGTACTCATTGCCCATATGTGAATATGGTGCAAATCTTTCACCCCAGTAACTTTCATTGCGGTCGTTTTAATGTCGTCGAGGCGGATGCTTCTTGGAACTCCATCAAGTGATAAACGCAGGCTATCTTTAAGTAGTCGCCAAGTGCTGAAAAGGACAACAACCGACATTATAATACTCAAAACGCTGTCAATCCGAAACCAATTTGTGAAGAAAATCACGATGCCACCGATAACAAGCCCAAGGGAAATAATGGCATCGTTCACTAAGTGAAGGTATGCGCTCTTGATATTGATGTCTTTGTCCTTATCACGAAGGAAGATAAATGCTGTTCCCGAGTTAATGATAATACCTATTCCTGCTACTATCGCAATCGTTACTCCCGGGAGTGGTTCGGGATTTAAGAAACGGTGTACTGCTTCAGAAACAATTACACCGATTGAAACTAATAACAGCATTGCGTTAAAAAATGCAACAAGGATGGATGTTTTGCCATAACCGTAAGTGAACTCACTACTTGATTTTCTTTTCAAGAGTCGAAAGGCCAGTAACGATAGCCCCAATGCTCCCACATCTGCAAGATTGTGTCCTGCATCCGAAAGCAATGAAAGTGAATGAATGAAAAGCCCGACGATGGCTTCGATTACTACAAACAATAAATTCAGGGAAATGCCAATAATAAAAGCAGTGTTCACGTTTGTGAAGATGTTGGAAAGGCTATGTTGATATATGTGATTATGTTCCATCTTTTAATGTTGTGTTGTTGAAAAAATAATTACTTAATTAATATGCATCATTAGCATTTCGTGTGTTCAAACAAACCGCGCTCCGCCCAATGATAAAAAAAAGCGGATAAAAAGCTGCGGCGTTGAAAAGTTCCGTAATGTACCCAAAGAAACATGTTCACGCTACCAGCCAAATTATTAAGCACCAGACCTCTACGCTCAATGTTGGTTACACTCACGCTTGCCTGCCGACAGGCAGGCTCATTCCGTCAGCTTGTCCGAAGGACTCCTTCGGCAAAGCCATCCCTTCGGGAGGAGAGCCGCTGATTAGACAGCAATCCATTGGGATCAGCCATTACGCTACCAGCGTTGCAATCCACCATGTGTTGCCAGCAGGATCCTTGACGCCTCCTCGGCGATTGGGTTCCTCTTCTCTACGCTCCGGGGCCTGGACCGAGACTCCACCAGCCTCAAGTGCTCGTCGATAACAATCGTCGACATTCTCGACGTAGACATGCAAGTGTGCTGGAACAGGCGACCAATTCGTTCCCGCCTCGCCAATCATCACGACAGTATCGCCAATCTGCACTTCAGCGTGTGCGATAGAACCGTTTGGCATATCGAAGTGTTGCAATTCGCGAGCTCCAAAAGTCTTTTTAAGGAAGTCGATAATTTGCTGTGCGCCTGTCACGATCAAGTACGGCGAGACAGTGTTGTACCCTTTGGGTTTGAACGAAGCTTCCATACACGTCTCCAAGAATAATTAAATTGTTGTAGCCTAACGGGACCTCGCTAAGCTGCGGTACTAATAATTTTCAATATACACAAAACGAGACAAGTTCATTGAACAATTGCTTCCCGATAAATCGGGAGTATTTTATTTACTGACTCTTTCCTTTTTAAACTGGTTATGTTGCAATTGCTTTATCTTAGTAACACAAGTTTCTTCGTCTCATTAAATGAGCCAGCTTGCAGGCGATAAAAATAAACTCCGCTGGACATTGTTGTTGCATTCAATTGACGCGAATAATTTCCTGCCGACATTTCTTCTGAGACAATTGTTGTCACTTCTCTTCCCAACATATCAAATACTTTTAGTGATACAAACGATTTAGATGGAAGACTAAAGGAAATAGTTGTTGATGGGTTGAACGGATTGGGATAATTTTGTGAAAGAACAAATTGTCTAGGTACTTCATTTTTCTCCTGTGGCACTGATACTTCATTATCTGAAAGAGGCCGTTTCCATACACCGCCAGCAACTGTGCCTACATAAATATTACTACCACTTATAACAAGTGTGTTTATACTGTCATTCATTAAACCGTTATTGAATTGAGTCCACGTAGTACCATCGTTTATTGAACTAAACACACCGCCATCATAAGTACCTGCAAAGAGAGTGTCGTTCCTAACTGCAAAGGATGAGATAGTTTTATATGTTAAACCATTATTGATAGCAGTCCAATTTGTTCCATCATTTGACGAAAGGAATACACCGGCATTACTAGTCCCCGCAAATAGATATGAGTTGTTTACTGCAAGACACCATATACTTGTGCTGATTAATCCGCTGTCTATTTTCGCCCAGTTAGTTCCATTATTTATTGAAAAATATACCCCATACTTATTGTTGGATGCATAAATCTTATTGTCCTTTACCACAATAGAATAAAATGTAGAAGTTGTATCTAAACCATTGTTGACTGTATTCCAACTGTCACCGTTGTCTGTGGATAGTTTTATCCCATCATAAGAGCCTCCACCAGCAAAAATATTTGAGCCACCTGTCCCATTAGAGTTATTAGCAAGAGATAAGACGGATGAGCTCATGCTCATCGTATTCCAAAGTGGTTTCCAACTAGTACCATTATCTGTTGAACAAAATCCTCCACCTCCATCAGTCCCGATAAATATTTTGTTATCATTAGTAATAGAGATAGCTGTTATAGGGAAAAGAAAAGAATTGTCATTTATTTGCGTCCAATTCGTACCGCTATTAGTAGAAAGGAATAACCCACCATTTCCTGCACCTGCATAAAGATTCGTTCCATTTGCTGCCAAAACATTAATATATTGATGAGTTAATCCCGTATTTCTTTGGGCCCAGTTCGTACCATTATTCGTAGAAATAAATACGCCTCCCTCAGTTCCAGCGAATATGTTTGAGTTGCCAACTCCATTTGAACTTACGAACAAAGCATTAACCTCTAAATTCAGTAAGCCCGTATTTTTTTGTGACCAACTTTTTCCGCTATCGGCTGAAAAATAAATACCCGTCTGATTAGGATAAAGATTACTAGTACCAACAATCAGATTAATTCCTCCTGAACCATTTGGAGAAAAAGCAGCTGAATTAGATTGTGTGTTACCATTGGGAGTAATATTTTCCCAACTTATTCCACCATCACTTGAATAAATCACACCATCACCTTCAAAAGCAAGTATATTGTTTCCACTGACACTTAATTTGATGAAGTCTGAACCGCTCCAATCATAGCCGCCCGTAGGCGAATTAAGAATTTGCCAGCTTACACCCTTGTCAGTTGAAATATATATTCCGCCCCCATTATATGTTGCGGCATAAATATTTGTATCGCTAACAGTTAGATATCTAATCCTCTTAGTGTTTAAACCGTTATTGACATTTGTCCAAGTTGCACCATTATTAGCAGAAAGAAACACACCCCTTTGATCTGTCCCCGCAAAAAGGTTTGTTCCCATAGTGACAAGTGTCATTATATGGTTACTTTCAAAATTATTGTCAACTCGTGTCCAGTTTGCTCCGTTATCGGTTGAAGAAAATATTAGGGCATAATTTCCATCATAATAATATCCTAATACAAAAAGATTAGAGCCACTGACAGCAATTGAAAAAATATCATTAAAAGAGCCTATTCCGTTGTTAATCGCCTTCCATGTTGTACCATTATTAGTTGACAAAAAAACACCGTCTTGATATGTCCCTGCGTATAGATTTGAACCGCTTTGAGCAAAACATTTTATATTGCTACTGGTAGGACCGGTAGTTTGTATCCATTGTGCAAAAGATGGGATAGTGTTTGTGAAAATACATCCAATAAGAAGCAAAAACTGAGGTAACTTTTTCATGTAAACAAATCCTTATATAAGTTGTGGAGAGCAATTACAACATAACGATGGCGCTAAGTTGCGGCGTTGATAAATTACGTGTTTTGCATCCAACAAGACAAGTTCCACGTAGATTCTTTCCAATTTCACCAAACTTCTGTTCGCCAAGTAATTTAGCACTCACGCCTGCCTGCCAGTAGGCAGGCTCATTCCGTTAGCCTGTGCGAAGGACCCCTTCTGGCAAAGCCATCCCTTCGGGAGGAGAGCCGCAGGTTAGGTGGCGGCGAAATTATCTTTTGGGCTTGCCAAATATTTTTTATCAATAGAATATTTGGGTCCCATATTCGACATTTGCCATCCCATCACAACCCTAAAGACATCTGGCTGGATATCGTATGGGTTTAATATTTAATTGCTCTGACATCTTCTTACCAAACGAATGTTCGTCGCGGTCTCACACCTGTTCGCTGAAGCCGCGGGACAGCTTGAAAGTTATTGCGGTTCAGTCACGCTCCACCAGTTGTAGGATCAATGATCGATTTAATTTCTGATACTACATTAGCCGGAAAACCTCCCTGCTGAGCATGCTCACGCACCATCTGCTCGTCGGGGGCAATGTAGACACAGTAAATTTTATCCCCAGCGACATAACTTTGGACCCACTGTATTTGTGGGCCCATCTTGTTGAGCACACTGCAAGACTTCTGCGAGATGGATTGAAGTTCTTGTTGGGACAGCTTGCTCGCTCCCGGAATATTGCGTTCAATGAGATATTTTGGCATAGAAAATCTCCTTTTGAGTGGATTATTAGATTAGTCTACTTGTTTTATCAACAGCGAATAAAAAACATTAGTTCCAAGCATCCCATTCTATCATCATCACCCTCTTATACAATTTGACAAGATGACAATATGGTATAAGATAATGGTCATGCGATCATCACGTTTAGTGATACTCCTTTTCTTGAAGGCTTTTGGGGACTTAAAAAGGAACAAGCCTCAAATCTTTCTCAACCAATCAATTAACCAAAATCAAAGGAGTACTCTTCATGAAGATCAAAGTATTGAAACTCGGTGAAGTTGCAACAGAAGTTGATACTGCTTCATGTGCAACAGTAGCAGATGTTATCAAGCAAACTAGCTATGGCGAGCACGGTTACACGCGCACGCTGAATGGCCAGATCGTGTTTGATTCAACTCAGGTAAAAAACGGGGATGTGGTTACACTGGCTCCTAAGGTTGAGGGCGGAAACAATTGAATTCAGAAAGGTGGACTCTCTCGGTTTCGCTTTTTTCATTTCAAGGAGCATACCTATGGAACAACTTATCTGGAATATTCTGAATAAATGCTGGCCGAAAGATGATTTCAATGTTGTGCCTGCAGAATATGGACAGTTAAAATCATTTCCTGATGATGAAGTCAGCGTTGTGTAGCCAATTCTTTCAAAGGATTTTCATTTCGAGATGATAGCGGGTGTTCGTACAAAGCACAGCTCTGAGATCTTCAAGAGCGATAAAGCTTATAATCATGAACACGAAGGATTGATACTAGCAAGGCTCATCGGATCGACTATCTACATCCTCTTCTCGGCAAATGATGTACCTTTTCAGAATAACGACGTAAGAGCGATTTGTTCGAGTCTGTTCATTTCTTGAACTAGATAAAAAGATCAGAAAGCGGCGGCAATGGTTGCCGCTTTTTTATCGCTTGAAATTCAAATAAATAAAGTGTAGTGTTCCGACATCCAATATATGAGTTAGCGGACAAAAGGATATCTATGGATAGAACATCGGTATTTGTATTTATCTTAGTGTGTAGTTTTGGTAGTATAAGTGGATTTATATGGTCTCTAAGAAATCTTTGGCTAGGTATACGAAGTCAGTATTGGGATCGAGTTGACTGTGAGATTATTGAGTCTCGATTAAGCCTGTCTATTAAGCCTTATCCGGTCATTTCCTATCAATACAAAATTGATGGCATACCTTGCAAAGGGAAGAGGATAAAATATGGTGGCGTACGTCAAGGTTATTTCAGAGCAGGTGCTTATTGCGATCAATATGTCAAAGGTGAAACATATCAGGTAAGTGTTGATCCAAATAATTTTAAAAGAAGTGTGTTAGAACCCGGCCCTTCTTCGCAAATCTATGTGTCGATTTTCCTTTGTATACTTCTCGGATTAATAGGTTTAAATGGGTTACTAACATTCTGATGAACTCTTAAAACCTCTGCCTTCTGATTATTTGACTTTTCAACGTAAATAGAGTGTCTTTATAGCTTAGGAAACTGGGCTATTTTTATATATATCTATACGCGGATACATTTTCTGAATATTTCGGTAATTTGGTTGCTGATAGTTTATCCAGTCTCGGATAATTTTTTTGAATATATTGTTGATGTTGTGTATTGATGGCGGAACGCAGGTTCGGATACTTTTTTATTTCATATTGGCTGAAGCGATTTGCGGTCGGTGAAGCTGAAATCCGCCATTTCGACAACATCCCTATATTGTGTGACGAGATGGCAAAGTCCATATTTCTAGAGGGAATCGAACTAATTATAGGAACGCAAAGAATTTTTTCAGAATTACCCAAGCGCTGACTATTGCCGCGAATCCAGTTTGGCAACTGTTCCATCCCCCAGTGACTATTCATCATATCATACATAGTCACTAAAATCCATGATTCTGATTCAAATTCAAACAAATGACTATATTGACCATAATGTCCATACTTTTTCAAACTTTCTCTTATATATGTATATGTGTATATATCATTACTCTATCATAAATATTATAACTAACTAATAAAAAGTATAGTCAACATAGTCATTCCTTCAGATTCAGGCCATATTTGATTGCTTTTTGCTGACCATCTGTAAAGTGCAAATTTACAGTATAGTCATTTCATATACACGTAACCATTACCTATAGGGTGTATGGTTTTGTGTTTTGTTTAGATATAGAATCCATTTTTTCTCAAGATTAACTTGCGGAAATTATTATATGGTATTACCTTCTAATCAATAACTAACTAAAACTTTTGACAAAATTGCGTACAAATAAAAAAGGTGTCCGAAATTATCAGACACCTTACTTGTGGACAGGGAGGGAATTGAACCCCCGACACATGGATTTTCAGTCCATTGCTCTACCAACTGAGCTACCTGTCCGAAAATTCTGTGACTTAACGAGTAAAGCGAAGTTAAGTCTCTGAAATTTTCAGTATCCCGATGTTATATATCGGAACCTAATCCATCCATTTATTTCTCAATAAAAATCCCGCCGGACCTCAGCGGGACCAAATATTTAATTAAAATTACCAGACTTTTTGTTGAAAGTCAAGATTTGATTCTTAGACCTTTCCGTTCTTCTTGATGACATCACGCGCTATCACAAGTCTTTGCACTTCACTCGTACCTTCAAATATCGGATTGATGCGAGCATCTCGGTAATAACGTTCGATGGGAAGTTCTCGCGAATATCCCATTCCGCCATGTATCTGAACTGCCATATCAGCTACTTTAACGAGATTTTCTGATGCATACAGCTTTACGTATGCAGCTTGCCGGGAGACAGATTTTTTTTCATCATAATCTTGAGCTGTACGGTAGACCATCGATTCCAAAGCATAGATTGTCAATGCTATATCTGCAAGCATAAATTGAATCGCCTGAAATTGCGCGAGCGGTTCATTAAATTGTTTTCGTTCTTTTGCATATTTTGTACTAAGTTCTAAGAGTTCTTTCATAGCGCCAAGGCATGCCGCACCTAAACCAAGACGTCCGGCATCCAATGTTTTCATTGCTAGGAGAAATCCACGCCCGTCATCACCAATAATGTTGCCTTTTGGGACTCGAACATTATCAAACGTCAACGCATTCGTCATACTCCCTCGAATACCCATTTTCTTTTCTTTCGGTCCGGCAGAAAATCCTGGTGTTTTTGTCTCGACTACGAATCCGCTAATGCCCCGTTCTGTCCGAGCAAAAACCGAAAGGACATCCGCCAAACCACCATTTGTGATCCACAATTTCTCGCCGTTAATAACCCATTCGTTACCATCAAGGTGTGCTTTCGTGCGTAAATTAAATGAATCTGAACCGGCAGTGGCTTCCGTCAAGGCAAAGCCCCCAATATATTTACCCTCGGCAAGCGGAACGAGATATTTTTTCTTAAGCTCTTCCGATCCGCCAAGGTAAATTGCATTTGCACCTATCGATTGATGCGCTCCGATGAATGTGGATACCGATAAATCTCCACGAGCCATTTCTTCCTGCATCACACAATAACCAACTTCGCCAAATCCACCACCGCCATATTCTTGTGGGAATGAAGCACCCAGAAGACCCAGATCGGCAATTTTGCGAATTAATTCCGGTGGAATGCATTCTTCTTCATCTATTTTATGTGAAAGAGGCTTGATTTCCGTATTTACAAAATCGCGCACCATGCTGCGCAGCATTTTTTGTTCTTCCGTAAATTCAAACTCAAACATATCAATATCCTTTTTTTCTAATTGATGTTGCGATTATTTATTATCGTAATGATTCCGAATGTTGGCAAGTGCGGAAATATCTTCTCCTCCATCAACACCCAGAACATTGCCAGATATCCAATGTGCTTCATCTGAAGAAAGAAGAACAATTGCCTTAGCAATATCTTCTGGTGTTGTGAGTCGCCCGCCTGGATTCTTTCCACGCGCCACTTCAAGCATTCCAACATTTCCGGGAATTTTACGCAACGCAGGTGTATCTGTTACTCCAGCCATAATAGCATTTGCCGTTATGCCCATAGGCCCAAGCTCCATTGCAAGTTGCCGAATATGCGCTTCTAAACTGGCTTTTGCCGCTGATACAGCACCATAATATGACATCGCCGTATGTCCGCCCGAACTTGTCATTCCAAAAATACGTCCGCCCCTTTTCATGAGATTTCGCGAGATCAATCCTTGCACCCAATATACAAGACTATGGGCCATCACATTGACAGTCATTTCCATCTGTGCGGGAGTTATAGCATCTTCCGATTTCTTAGCGATGAATTGTTTTAACGTTCCAAATGCGAGTGAATGCAGGAGCACTCTTACTGTGTTCGAAGAATCGATAGCAAATTGTTCCTGAATATCATCGAGTGTTTCATCTTGTTTAATTTTGTCTGCTGCATTGATATTATAGAACACCGTTTTGACGCCAGTGTGTTTGATTTCTCTGATGAGGTTCTGAACATTTGGCATCGTTGCTTGCCGATCAAGATGCACACCAAAAATATTCATCCCGTTCTCTGCCAATCTAATAGCAGTAGCCGCACCAAATCCACTGGAAGCGCCAAGTATCAATGCCCACTCATGCGATTTGAATTTCAATTCTTGCTTCATACCTTAATACACTTTCCTTTGATAAACTGATATTAAAGATATAAGGAATTATCAGAAAAACAATTCTTCATTCTACTGTAACGCTCTTTGCAAGATTTCGTGGTTGGTCCACATTGCAGCCTCGCAATACAGCAATGTAATACGCCAGTAATTGCAGCGGGATAACGGAGAGTATCGGTGAGAACAAATCAAGTGTTTGCGGAACGCAGATCAAATAATCAGCTAACTGGCTAATATTTTTCTCCTCTTCATTGACAATCGCTATCACTATTCCGCGCCGGGCTTTTACTTCTTGAATATTGCTCATAATCTTTTCGTATGTTCTGTCGTGCGGAGCGATAAACACAACCGGCATTTTCTCGTCAATTAAAGCAATGGGTCCGTGTTTCATTTCTGCAGCTGGGTACCCTTCTGCGTGAATATAAGAGATCTCCTTTAATTTTAGCGCGCCCTCGAGTGCAACGGGGAAATTATATCCTCTGCCAAGATAAAGAAAGTTTTTCATTTCATTAAATTCACCTGCGATATATTCAATCTGCTTTGTATTGGAAAGGATTGTTAGCACTTTTCCCGGCAACAATTTCAATTCATGAACGAGTGCTGCGCCTTCTTCCCGCGACATTCCTCTGCTTCGAGCTATCAAAATTGTCAAAAGCGCTAACACTGTCAATTGGGATGTGAATGCTTTTGTTGATGCAACACCTATTTCTGGCCCGGCATGAATATAAACGCCGCCATCGCTTTCTCGTGCAATAGAACTTCCTACAACATTGCATATTCCAAGAACAGTCGCCCCCTGTGCTTTCGCTTCTCGTAAAGCTGCCAGTGTATCTGCTGTTTCGCCACTTTGACTAATAAGAATCACGATATCATCTTTTGTCAGAATGGGATTTCGATAACGGAACTCGGAAGCGTATTCCACTTCAACAGAAATATGCGCGTACTGCTCAAGCATATATTCTCCAATTAAAGCGGCATTCCACGATGTGCCACAAGCAGCAAGAATTAAACGCGGTGCACGCCCTATCTTCTCAAATACCCCCTCAAGCCCTCCAAGCTTTACATTGCCTTCCTCCTCCAGCACTCTGCCGCGCATTGCATTCTGAATCGACTCGGACTGCTCATGAATTTCTTTCAGCATGAAATGAGTGAATCCACCCTTTTCGATTTGCTCTAAATCGAATGTGAGTTCTTGAACCTCTTTCGTAATCTCAACATCGCTAAGTGTCTTTGTAACCACACTATTGGCTGTTAATTCGGCAACCTCGCCATCTCCCAGATATACAACTTGGCGAGTATGCTCTATAATTGCAGCCGCGTCAGCTGCAACAATATTTTCACCATCGCCAATCCCGAGAATAAGCGGACTTCCCATTCGAGCTGCGACTATTCTATCCGGTTCACGAGTCGATAGAACAACGAGTCCATACGTTCCTGTTACCTCTTTCATCGCAAGGCGAACTGCATTAAAAAGATTAGGTGTCGATTTATAGATTTCCTCGATTAAGTGCGCAATAACCTCAGTATCCGTGTCACTTACAAAGCGGTGCCCTCCTCGCAATAATTTTGTTTTAATAGCGACATAGTTTTCGATTATACCATTGTGGATTACGGCTATTTCATTCAGGCAGTCTGCATGTGGATGGGCATTAATATTATTAGGTTCACCATGTGTAGCCCAGCGAGTATGTCCCATGCCAATATGTGCTTCTGGTTGACTGTTACCGTTATTAATCTTCTTTACAAGATCATCTACTTTCCCTGCCTGCTTTTGAATATACAAAGTTCCGTTACTACTAAGTGCTATTCCTGCTGAATCATATCCTCGGTATTCCATGCGCCTCAATCCTTCCAACAATATTGGAAGCGCATTATTTTTACCAATATACCCAACAATACCACACATAATTCATTCTCCAATTACGGGTTCAAACAAATGACAGCCATCATCCTGCCTGCACTTTTTCCATCCCGCCTATAGGAATGGAATAAATGTTTCTCACAAATTGTGCAGTGCGTGCTGATTTCTATGTTCTCTGCGACTACTCCCAGCTGTGTTAGTTGGGATGCATTTTCTTTCTTTAGATCGATAAATATCTTTGTAGTATTACAAGGTACGATTTTATTCTCGAACTTGACAGCGACTTCTTCATTCACTTCGTAACAACATACTCCAGCTGATGGACCTATAAAGGCAAGCAAATTTTGGGTATCTGTTTTGAATTCCTCTTGCATCTTATATACCGCTCGCTTGACGATTTCATTTGCGGTGCCTCTCCATCCTGCATGTGCTATTCCTATCACATTTTGAATTGGATCAAAGAGCATAATCGGAACACAATCAGCAATAGTTATAAGCAATGCCACTTCACTTACGTTTGTAACAAGAGCATCGCAATTCTTATATTCACCAGGTGCATCAACCTTGCAAACATTGTTTGAATGAGATTGCAGTGGAATTGCAAGCTTACTACCGGATATCCCGAGCTGAGATAAGAACCATTTCCGATTCATTTCAACGCTTGCCGGATCGTCTCCAATGCCATAACCGAGATTCATCTCGAATCCATTGCGGCTTTTATTCCCGAGCTTAGTGCTCATTCCTGAATGCAACTTCGGATAATTAGAAAATATATCAGGGATTATTACAATCTTTTCTTGGATGTTAGATTGGAAGTCGGATTTCAAATGTCGTCCCTTTTCCGTGTTCGCTTTTACAGGTTATTTTCCCTCCATGATCTTCAATGACTCTTCTTGCTATTGCTAATCCAATTCCCATCCCTTCCGACTTTGTTGAAAAGTTTGGTTCAAATATCTTTGAACGTATCTCTTCTGGAATTCCTAAACCTGTGTCAGAGATAGTAATAAGGCACAATCGCCCTTCTTGAGAAGTTCTAATAGTAATTGTTCCTGTTTTTTCGATTGCTTGAATAGCGTTTCTTATAATATTGATAAAGACTCCACGAAGTTGATCGCTATCTGCAATCACTTTAACAGTCGGTGACGCAAGTTGATCGATAAAGCGGACTCCCTGAACCTCCCTGAATAAATTGATTATTTCCTTCAATAAATCATCAATGCTGACTCGTTCGAATCTTCTCTCCGGCATTTTAGCAAAGTGCGAGAATTCCGTTGCAATGCGTGATAGAGCTTCTATTTGATCGATCACAGTTTGTGTTACACGCTGGAGAATTTCTTCCCGTTCCGGTGCTTGATCTTTGAATGCCTGCCGCAAATGTTGAATGGAAAGTTTCATTGGCGTAAGTGGATTTCTGATTTCATGGGCGACTTGCTTCGCCATTTCTTTCCAAGCATTCTCGCGTTCATGTTTGGCAAGTTCATCTCTGCTCGTGCGCAACTTTGAGATCATATCGTTGAATGATTGGGCAAGTGTTCCAATTTCATCACGTGATTTCACTGAAACATTTATATCGAGATTTCCGTCGGCAACGCTTTTTACGGCACCGGTCAGTTTATGCAGTGGACGTGCGAAACGTAAAGCAAGTATTCCACCGCCGGCTAATGCAAATCCAAATATAATAGCGTAAACTCCAAAGACATATACATTTTGCTGCGACAGTTCGGCTTCGATTTCTCTTTGTCTATTTAAGGTCGGTATAGCAAGCACCCCAACAACGCGTCCATTGATCGTAAGCGCAGAATAACCAACAACGTATTCAACAGAGCCAATTTTTTCTTTTGCCAAAATGTACTTTTTTCCATCAAGTATTGTTGAAGCATATACTTTGCCATTAAGCCTTCCATCTAAAAGAGATGCTCTATAAAGTTCCGATCGGCTGCTTGCCTGAATTGTAGCGCCTCGATAAATCGAAAAATCAATTCCATATTCAGCGGCAAGCGCTTCACAGAAATCATCATCGACCCCTTTTATGAAATCCTCCTCATCAGTAACATAAGCGCTGATTCGATCCTGTAATTTAGCTAACTCACTGTAGAGTTCTATCTCACCTTGTTTTTGCACTCGTTCTGCAACGAGCTGTCTATTGTAGTAACTTAGAATCACAAGCGGTATAAGTGTTATGCATGCAAATCCGAATACGAGTTTACCTTTAAATCCAAATGCAGGCATATTGTTCTGCTTAATTTTCCTAATGCATAAACATATACCGATTACAGCCATAATGGTAAGACAGATGAAGAATTCTTTCAGGTAACCAAACATATCCCAACGAAAATCTAATTCTTCCAAACTGATTGCTGCAATTCTCTCAAACGAAGCAGGATCTCTCATAAACACTGTGTGCGTTTTATATCCATTAATCAGAATATTTTTCCACAGAATATTATTTGCTGTCTTTTGAAGTTCACTATCTATCGCTGTAGTCAAAAAGTTCTCTGGATACAATTTTCTACCTGTTGAAAGTACCAGCGAATCATTTACAAATTCATGAACAGCAATTTCACGCACTGCATTATTTTCTAACCTATCCCCAAATTGCCGAAGCGGTTCTGTGTCTTCTTCATGAAATATGGTTTTTTGATGTTCTGATAGAAGCAATGCAACACTGCCAAGTAATTGGCCGCTTGAATCTCTTATAGTAGTCCAAGCTCCATATAGTTTGCCTAATATTTTTGATTCTGTTCGATCAATGACGTGAACAGCATCTTCTTCACCTGCAAAGACTTTTGTGAGAATATTTTGTTGTTCTGGTTTATTCATGCCTACTACAAACCGATCAACTTCGCTTCCTTGTTGATTATATAGAATAAGAGCAGAGTTGTATCCTTCTTTGCCGATAAGTGATTTTGTCCATAGAACAAAGGCCAAGTTATTTTCTTTTGCTGCTGAAATAGAATATGAGTTCAAATTATCTTCATAACTTTCGACAGTTGTTCGGAGCCCATCCTGCACAATATAAGTCAACCAACTGTCTGATGGGCGCAAGAATTCGCTCTCTATCGATTCCACTTCTTTGCGCTCTCTTTGCTGAAGTTCCAGATGTAATAAAGGTGCTCCAATAACAAATGAACTCAAAGTTATCCACACTGCAAGCCTCCATTGCCGTGGCGTTAAACTAAGTCCTACGGTTTTCCAATAGACAATTAACTCATTGAAGGCAACACAAATCGTAATGAAGAGAATTGAAAAAAGGAGTAAAATTATTTGAGTCCTATCTATGAGCGTAAATATTGGAATGCCGATAATTATAGAACTGATAAGGACAATTTGCAATATAGTCTTAGATTCAGAATAATGAGCAGACAGTAATTTTCTTACGCTATAGAGTAATACTATTGAGATACATATCAAAGAGATACCGAGCATGAGAATATTGGAATACATAAGCGCTGCAGCGTTGTCCGGCAATATCTCCGACGGATTGCTATATCTAATTGTTGAATCAAAAACAAAACTCCGCACTGCTTCACCAAACCCCCGAAAGAGCCATAGGATCAGCATTGAAATAACAATAACGAATACTATAGAACCTATTCGTCCGACACGTAAACTAAGTCTCGTGGTTATTCCATTTTCTTTATACTTAAGGGTGATATAAGAAAACAAGAACCAAGATGAAACCACTGCTGTTAATCCCGTTAAAATAAGTTCGCCGAGTGAAGAACTAAATCCAAAAATAAATGGGGATGCATATAAATTCGGATTGAAGAGCCATCCGCTAAAGATAGTAGCGGGAAAATTTAGTTCTCGCCATACCAGTCGAACAAACCACAAAGAAAAAACGAATGTCGTGGATGTCATCCAACTGTTACTTTTTTTTGCGATCCATATTAAAAAGATACTTGTAAGGAACAGACAACTACATGCTAAACAAATGGAGATCAACATCATGCACGCGTCTATATCTGACGAAATCTTACCATTAAGAGTCATTTCTGTGACAAAGAATTCAGCCATCGTCTTATTTGCTTGATCGACCACTGGAATACTATACTCTCCCTGATGCGCTATATACGTGTGCGGTAGTTTGAAGGTAACTTGTGTCCCTAGTGCCTGCGAAAGTTCTGCGCATAAACTTACTTTCTGAACAAAGCGATTTGATATCGGAGAGTTTACTTCAAGCGGTTCACTTACCAATAAAGTCAATTTATCCGAAGATAATTTCTTTCCTACAGTTAAATAGGTGCGCAATCCGTTTTGTGTAATATAGATAAATGGTTCGCGGGAATTATTATCGTTCACCTGCTTGTATAATAAGTGCAATGCTGGGCCCATTCCATGCAAGGATATTTTCTTGAAAATCAATGAGGTCGATTGTTTGATCATCATTTAATCTATGCGAATTAATAGATTGAAATGCTTTAATCGCGGCAGGGATATCGTTTAGGCTTGAACTCGTGCATAGTGATGTATCACTGGAAGTAACATCGACAATTTTAGTCAGCTTTTCAATTCTGGTTTGAAATGCTTTACGAATTTCTAGTTCGGCTCGCGTGCGTTGCGCGGTGCGTTCGGCATCCCAACGATAATTTACAAATGATGGAATGGCAAGCCGTACTACCATTAGCACTGCCGTTATGGCAATACAAATAAAAAAGCCCCACAGCGCGGGGCGGGCATACTTTATGTAATAATTTGTTATGCCCATTGCTTCATTAATAGATATTGAATTGATTGATGACCCACCGAGAATCCTGCCGTGTCAGCGACACGTATACTTGCACTGATTCTTGATTCCCTTTTTTAACATAAACAAGACGGCCTGTCGCGTAAGGGGCGTTACCTTTTTCATGAATACGAGAAAACTCAAAGGAGATTGATTTGCGTCCTGAAAAATACCCAGATAACACCGAAGCTGCTTGATTCATTGAGAAATATCCACGCTCACTTGAGCCTATGGCGATAGAAACTATAGCACCAAGGTCTCTTTGAAATCCTTCCACTGTACACATCCGTATACCGTACTCAATGTTATGAAATATAGATAATACTTTGGAGTACTGCTGAATTAAGATAGTAGATTCTGTGCCGGATGCCTCTTTTATGAGATGCAACTCAGATTTTTGTTTCACCTGTGCTTGGGAAGAAAAAGAGAAAAGTAATATGACTAACAGCCATCTCATAGTTCGCGATCAAATTATCAGAAAACGTGGAGAAAGTCAATTAATGCAAATGAATCAGCTTTACTTTTCAAAATATACATTAAAACTTCTATCAATATATCTGTGTCACCAAAATAAAATAACCAATAGATGTCCGCATATATATATCTTATTTTACGAAATACATCTTTCCATTATTTATAATACCGATTGCCTTTCCTTTCAATGCCCGTCCGTGAAATGGAGAGTTTTTAGATTTTGATTTGAATGATTGAATGTCCACTATCCATTCGATTGCCGGATCCAGCAATGTCAAATTCGCTATTTCGCCTTCCTGAATATTAATCGCCGGTAACGAAAGAATGTGACGCGGATTTACTGAAAGCTTTTCGACTAATTGAATAAGGGTGAGATATTTATGATTAACAAGTTCCGTGATAGACAATCCAATGGCAGTTTCTAAGCCAACAATGCCAAACGGTGCTTGTGCAAATTCAACTTCCTTTTCATCAATAGTATGTGGTGCGTGATCCGATGCAATGGCATCGATGATCCCATCGCGCAACGCTTCTTTTATCGCTTGAACATCTTCTTTCGTTCGCAGGGGAGGATTCATTTTCATATTCGTATCAAAGCTTGCAACTGCTTCATCCGAAAGTGTAAAGTGATGTGGCGCAGCTTCGCAGGTTATATTTAACTTTTCTATTTTCGCTCGGCGTACGCAATCGATAGATCCGATTGTGCTTATGTGCGCAACGTGATATTTCGCCCGAGGGACATAACGCAAGAGAACAATATCCCGTGCAATCATCAACTCTTCGGCAATCGGCGGAATACCGGGCATGCCAAGCCGAGTAGATTCAAATCCTTCATTCATCAATCCATTCCTTGTCATCGTGTGTTCTTCTGCATGTTGAATAATAGGCAAATTATACATAGATGAATATTCAAAAATTCGCCGCATTAACTCTGCATTTGAAATCGGCGAGCCGTCATCTGAAAAAGCAACCGCACCGGCTTTTGCTAATTCAGCCATCGGTGATAATTCTTCACCTTTACGCCCTTTCGATGCAGCGGCAATCGGGTACACATCCACAAGTCCTCCGGTGGCGCGTCTTCCTTCTTCCTGAACATAGCGCGCAACAGATTCTTCATCAATTGCCGGATTCGTATTAGGCATGCAACATACGGCTGTAAATCCTCCAGCGGCGGCAGAAGCACATCCTGTTTCAATAGTTTCTTTGTGTTCAAATCCCGGTTCACGTAGATGCACATGCATATCGATAAATCCAGGAGCAATGACTTTATTTTTCAAATCAATTACCTTATACGATTTATCGCTGGAAAGCGATGCGCCGATTCGTTCAATCTTTCCATCTACAATCAACATATCCATAATCGCATCTTTCCCTTTAATGGGATCAATTAAATGACCAGATTTCAGATGTAGTTTCATGTTTAATTCCCTCAATTAGAAGTTCCAAGTAAGTAGAGTACCGCCATTCTGATGGCTTCACCGTTGGTTACTTGTTCGAGAATGACAGAATGAGGCCCATCTGCGAGATCAGCAGAAAGTTCAACATCACGATTAATTGGACCAGGATGCATTATGGTAATTGGTTTCAACGCACGATCAACTTTTTCTTTCGTCACACCGAAGTAACGATGGTATTCACGAAGTGATGGGAAGAGCCCGCTTTTTTGCCGCTCCAGTTGAATACGAAGAACATTCAATACATCGACTTGAGGAATCACATCTTCTAATCTATGATATACATGCACGCCAAGATTTTCAATGTTCCGCGGGATAAGTGTTGCCGGGCCGCATACGGATATTTCTGCCCCCATAGTTCTTAATCCATAAATATTTGAAAGTGCAACACGGCTGTGTACAATATCGCCCACGATGCAAATACGCAATCCTTCGAGTGAGCCATGTTTCTCCCTCAGTGTCATCATATCGAGCAATGCTTGCGTAGGATGCTCATGCGCTCCATCGCCTGCGTTAATCACATTTGCCTTAACTACACGTGTCAGAAAGTACGGTGCGCCTGATGCTGAATGTCTAATTACAACCATATCGATTTTCATCGCTTCGATGTTGCGAGCTGTATCCTTCAAGGTTTCTCCTTTACTAACACTACTACCGGATGCGGCAAAGTTTACTACATCTGCCGAGAGACGCCGCTCTGCAAGCTCAAATGAAATTCTTGTTCGAGTAGAACTCTCAAAGAATAAATTCACAATTGTTTTTCCTTGCAGCGGCGGAACCTTTTTAATCGGCCGTTCTAAAATCTCTTTGAATGATGCTGCTGTATCTAGTATAAGCGTGATATCTTCCTTGCTCATTCCTTCTAGTCCAAGTAAGTGACGGCTTTGCAATTTCATTGCCCATCCTCCTTTTCATCATTATCTATGAGATAGACTGCGTCTTCTTCATCTGTTTCTGTCATAGCCACTTGTACTTTTTGCCCATGCGCAGTTGGTATATTCTTGCCGACAAAATCTGCTTTGATCGGTAGCTCACGATGCCCGCGGTCTATCAATACCAATAACTGAATCTCAGAAGGGCGCCCAATATCCATTAAAGCATTTAGCGCTGAACGAATTGTCCGTCCAGTAAAAAGCACATCATCAATTAAAACGATAACTTTGCCGCGAACATTAAAAAGAATTTCCGTGCTTTTCAATTCAGGTTGATCAAGACGCCCTCGCAGATCGTCACGATAGAGAGTAATATCTAATGTGCCAACTTGCACATCCATGTTTTCGATTTCTGCTATTTTCTTTGCAACGCGATGGGCAAGAAATTCACCGCGTGTTCTAATCCCAACAAGCACCACATCCTTCACGCCTTTATTTTTCTCTACTACTTCATGGGAGAGACGGTTGACAGTCCGCCGAAGACCATCGGCATCTAAAACTTTTGTTTTCATCATCATCCACCTTTCTTTATATGAAAAAACCCCCAGTTCCAGTAAATTAGGAAAAGGGGGGCAATTTTCAATCAGTAATGATGAGCGGTCATTCAACGTTTTTCATTCTTCATAGATCGCTAATCATTGATCATCCCTTTCCTACCTCGCTGGATAGGAATTAAAGGAACATCTTCAAAGAACATCTTATATTTGTGGGCGCTGCGGGGATCGAACCTGCGACCTTACGCGTGTGAGGCGTACGCTCTGAACCAGCTGAGCTAAGCGCCCGCAATTTATTACCCTATTTGCATAATTACATTATAAGATAGAAAAAAATATGTTTTGGTTCAACCTGTATCTCTACCTAAATAAAAAACGCATACTGTCTCTTACCTTATTCAAATCAGAATCCGGCTTATAGCAACACACTAATAAACAGGCAATATATGCATATCCTGTCAACATATATATTTACATTGTTGAATATTTGGATTGCATTATTCGAATGCATTAATTAACTTTGACGTTGTAATTAAATCGATATTCTAACCATTCATATCTAAAAAACACTCAGAGAATAAAGACAGCCCATATAAAGCGAGCAATTCACAATTCAAAGGAGAAAAGCATGGCAAAAAACGCAGACAGGTACTAATGCCGCTAATAATGCGACAGACAGTGTCACGTGTCCGCGATGTAATGGGACCGGTTTATCAGGCGAACATATGAAATGTAAGAATTGCAGAGGCTTTGGCTTCATCTCTCCTCGAACAATATCATGTCAATATTGCGGCGGTACCGGTTTCAAAAAAGCCCATGTAACTTGTGACCACTGTGGCGGCTTTGGGAACTTACCACAGAAGTGAGTTGCTAAAATATGTGAATTATTTTTTTTCAGGTTAGCATTGCCGACGCGTCATTTGACTCTGTCTAATTCAATTCATAATTGATTCTATTTTGTAGTAATCTGATTTTTTTAAATAAATATTTCTAATATAGTTTGTCTATTCCTTTCTTAGAACCTAAGCGTTATCTTTAGCTATACTACTTTTAATGTTTTCCAGAGCGGTTGAGGCCGAGCGATTCATAAATTGATTTGCAATCTGAAAATCCACGCAAGCTTCCTTGCGTTTCTTTAGTCCAATTTTTGTCATTCCTCAAAGAATTGGAACCTCTAATGTAGTCGTAAGATTTCAGTTGTTAGATGTAAACCGTTTATTTATTGTTTTTGTTTATAACCGATGTTATGAGCGAGGCAAATTGGACATTCACATAGATTTCTTAATATTTCCCACGTATATATACCAGTAGTATGTCCATCGCCCCACGATATCTGAATAGCATAATGACCAACCTGTTGGATATCAGTTAACTTATATCTTCCAAGAAGATACTGCTGCGGTTCCGGCTTGTAAGTCTTGAGCAAAACTGTTTCACCTTGGCATCCTGCACACGGACAATTATCACGCAATGTACGAAGAGAGATGACACTTACATGCTCATCATCCCATTTTATGGAAATTTCGTCCGGTGAAGATAGTTTGATTAGTGTTGCAATCATTTTCTTTCCTTCTTAATAATAATGAAAAAGGACAATCATTGTTGATTGTCCTTTCCGTGGACCGTACCGGGCTCGAACCGGTGACCTCCACAATGCCATTGTGGCGCTCTCCCATGCTGAGCTAACGGCCCATTACTGAATAAAATATACCCAAGGATCAAAGCAAAGTCAATTATAAAGACATTGCAGTATAAGGAAGTTTTTTATATTTTATTCTTGTAATTAATTACAAATAAGAACGGATGTAAATACGAAAACTCCAAAAAAATATCCGCTTGCATTATCTATGCATATAATTGTTTTTTCTATTATATGCGCTTTTACTTTATTTTCATGTAAAGACCAAACGAATCAAAATCCTGCTTCCAATATCGTCTTTCCTGCTAGTGGAGTTAGTTTTAGTAAACAGGTTCAACCTCTCTTTCAACAAACATGTATTGCAGCAGGATGTCATGGCGGCAGTCAACCCGCAGCTAATTTAAATCTTGAAATTGACGTATGGCATTCTCTTATTGATTTTTTACCACAAATCGTTATTCCAAATCATGGAAGTACAAGCCCTCTTGTAATGTACCTTAACGGTGGACTTGCTCCGCAAATGCCGCTCCGCCAGCCGCCGCTGACAACGAATCAGATTAATGGCGTCAAAACTTGGATTGATGAAGGTGCAAAGAACAACTAAGCTTCAATGCTTTAAGAATTTCGCGCATCCTTTCCCCAATTAAGCTTTCTCCTTAGTACATCGTAATAACTTCTATTCTTTCGCTTTACAAGCTTAGTCGTAAGCGGTGATCGCTCAATAGTGATATCCACGGGTACCTGCAAGAATGACTGTTGTTGGCCATCAGCTGCAAGATGAATTTTTCCGGTTGCTGTTTCAACTTTGAGAGTGATAATTGACCCTTCCGGTACTACAACTGTTCTTGCTGTTAATGTATGCGGACAAATAGGGCTTATAAGAATCAATTGATTTGTAGGTGTCACAATTGGGCCGCCATTTGAAAGAGCGTATGCCGTCGATCCTGTAGGCGTAGCAATAATAATGCCATCACCAATGAATTTAGATAGAAACTCACCGTTCACAAATGTTTTTACGCTGAACATCCGCGACGAACCGGTCTGATGAAGAACGATATCATTTAATGCTTGTTCATTATTTTTTGATTTGCCAATTCGTGCTTGCAGCATCATTCGATCTTCAATTATATAATCGTTGTTCATTATCTCGGTAAGACATTCGTCAAGTTCTTCGAGTGAAACTTCCGCAAGAAATCCTAATTTACCAAGATTAATACCTAATATTGGAGTAGTCATACCGCTAACAAGCCTTGCCATACGAAGGATCGTTCCATCACCACCAAGTGAAATAAGAATATCACACGATGCCGGCAGCTTTTGTTCTGAAATAACAGGCGATTCACTAAGAAGTTGCTTATCTATCTTTCCACGCAATCCTTTTGCCATCGCCGCATGAAGAACGTACGGCACTTCTTCCTTTTTAAACCTTGTGATTAGCCGTCCAACTACTTCAGGCAATTCTGTTTTATCTAAATTTCCTGCAATTCCGAATCTCATAGTGCACTCTACTTTTTTTCCGTTGATGGCTTTTCTTTTGATATCTCGTCAACATAATTCAACTTCAATTCCTGCAGGATACCTTTTAGTAATTTAGTTTCATCTTCAGATAAATTTCCACGCGTTTTTTCTTCCAGCATATCGAGAATATCGATAGATAATTGTGCTTGCTGAAGATCTCGCTCAATCTTATCTGAAATAGGATTCTTTAATTTTCCCATCTGTTGCATTGCCGCCGCCTGAAAAGTCATCACTAAACTAAAAAAAAGAGAAATATTCTTTTCTGTTGAAACCATAATTATCTCCTTTCATTTTTCCATAGTTCATGCAATTTTGCATATTTTAAAAATACTGCATGCGATGAAATCATACACACAACAAACCCATAATACCCATCTAAGAAACCGCATTTCAAAACATAATCACGAATGAACCTAAATCCGGGAGAAACGATTAATCGCACCACTGATGCCTTTTTCCCTTGTTCAAACAAAACATGCGCAGATATCTCTGTAAAATAATCTACCTGCTTGATATGATCAGAAATTGAATAATAACTGTAGTGCAGAATGTCTCCGTGCAAATATCCGACAATTGCATTAGATTCATTTAATGCATATCTGTCATGCGGATTGACTCCAGTCCATTTCCCTTTTCGCCTATCGAATAAGCGTATCTTCCGATCCGGATACCAGCCACAGTGCTGAATCCATGCGCCACAGTAATTCGTCAATCGGTTCATTTTATATCCATCATATTTCCATTCGGATTTTACCGAAGCGATGGATTTTCGCAATTCCTCTGAGAGAACCTCATCCGCATCTAGTGATAATGCGAAAGAGAATGAAGTCTTCTCTAAGGCATAATTTTTTTGTTGGATATGTCCTTCAAATTTGTGCTGAAATACTTTTGCGCCATGGGAATTGCATATTTCTACAGTCTTATCGGTAGAATATGAATCCACAACCACAATCTCATCCGCAATTTCTTTGATGGAATCGAGGCAGCGAGCGATGTTGCGTTCTTCATTATAAGTAATGATAACAACCGAAAGCTGAATCACTAATGAATCCCCGCCTAATTTCCAATTACGATATTAACCAGTTTATTCGGAATAATAATTATTTTAACAACGCGCTTACCATCAGTATAACGTTTGATATTTGAATCTTCAAAAGCCAATCGTTCTAGTTCCGCTTTAGAAGTATCCATCGCTACCGCAATTTTCGAGCGCACTTTTCCATTGATCTGCAACACAACCTCTACTGTCGATTCAGCACATTTGGCTTCATCATAAATTGGCCATGGTTCGTATGCTGTTGATTTCGTGTGCCCGATTATTTCCCAAATTTCTTCAGCAATGTGCGGGGCAAATGGCGCGAGGAGCAGAACAAAATTCTCCATCAGCTTACGCGGCCTGGTTTCTAACTTCATTGCCTCGTTCAGGAATATCATCATTTGCGAAATGGCGGTATTGAAACGCAAATTATCAATGTCATCGCCAACTTTTTTTATAGTCTGATGGTAAAGCCGTTCAAAGTCTATGGTTGGCTCAGCATCTTTTATGGCTATATCCAACATCCCATCTTCATTTACAAACAGGCGCCAGAACCGATTGAGGAATCGAAATACACCTTCTACACCGCGTGTGCTCCACGGTTTCATTTCCTCCAATGGTCCCATAAACATTTCGAACAACCGCATTGCATCGGCGCCGTATTCTTTCACTACATCATCCGGATTGACAACATTACCGCGCGATTTAGACATCTTGCGGGAATCTTCACCAAGAATAATTCCCTGATGCCGCAGTTTTAGAAACGGCTCTTTTGTACTGACATAACCAAGATCGTTCAACACTTTGTGCCAGAAACGTGAATACATCAAATGTAAAACTGCATGCTCCGAACCGCCTACGTATAAATCGATAGGCATCCAATATTTTTCTTTCTCTATGCCGCAAAAGGTTTTTTCATTTTTTGGATCGATGAAGCGGAGATAATACCAGCACGAACCTGCCCATTGCGGCATTGTGTTCGTCTCGCGGCGCCCCTTCAGGCCTGTTTCTTTATCGATAATGTTCACCCAGTCAGTTGCAAGAGCGAGCGGAGATTCTGTTGTTCCACTCGGCTGGAATTTTTCCAAATTCGGCAATTCCAACGGTAATTCATTTTCATCAATTGCTTTTAGGGTTCCATCTTCAAGATATACAATTGGAATTGGTTCGCCCCAATACCGTTGGCGCGAGAAAAGCCAATCGCGCAATTTATATGTTATTGCCAATTTGCCAATTTTTTTCTTTTCTAACCAAGCGACGATGGTCTCCTTTGCTTCAGGTGTCGACAATCCATCCAGGGAAACCTCGTTATTTGCAGAGTTGATTGCGATGCCGTCATCAATAAAACACTCAACATCACCCTGTCCGCCGTCGACAACTTTTATTATCTCTAAACCGAATTTCTTCGCAAACTCCATATCGCGATCATCGTGACCCGGCACTGCCATGATAGCTCCAGTGCCATATCCCATCAGCACATAATCTGCAATCCATATAGGAATTTCTTTTCCTGTTGTCGGATTGATGGCATAGCCGCCAGTGAAGACACCGGTTTTTTCTTTCTCTGTTCCACGCTCGAGTTCGCTCTTTGATGCTGTTTCTTTTCTATATAGTTGAATCTGTTGTCTTTGTTGCGATGATACAACAACATCTACCAGTGGATGCTCTGGCGCAAGTACCATATACGTCGCACCGAATAGTGTGTCCGGACGTGTCGTGAAAACACGAATATTTTCCGGTTTACCTTTGACTGCAAAAACGACATCTGCGCCTTCAGAACGTCCAATCCAATTTCGCTGCTGTTCAAGTGTTGAGATTGGCCAATCCAATTCCTTTGCATCTTCCAACAAACGTTCTGAGTATGCCGTAATGCGCATCATCCATTGGCGCATCGGTCGTCGCTCGACAGAGTAACCTTTCTCTGTCCATTCAGCAACTTCTTCATTTGCCAACACAGTCCCTAATCCTTCGCACCAGTTTACCGGTATTTCAGCAACATAAGCAAGTCGGAATTGCGCAATGAAATCGTGCTTTTCTTTTTTTGTCTTCCGCTTCCATTCATCTGCATTGAACGAATGTTCAACTTTCAAATTCTCTGTTCCGTATGCAGTAAGTTCCTGTTCTAATGTTTCAATCGGGCGAGCTTTACGTTTGCGAGGATCAAACCACGAATTATAAATCTTCAAAAATATCCATTGAGTCCATTTATAATATTTCGGGTCTGTTGTATTGACTTCTCGTTCCCAATCGTAACTCAACCCAAGCATCTTGATTTGTCGCCTAAAGGTATCAATGTTGCGTTCCGTCGTCTCTTTAGGATGAATATTCGTCTGCATTGCATAGCGCTCGGCAGGCAGACCGAATGCATCCCAGCCCATCGGATGCAAAACAGCAAAACCTTTCATTCGCCGATAGCGGCAGAGAATATCAGTGGCTGTGTATCCTTCCGGATGCCCGACATGCAATCCAGCTCCAGATGGATATGGAAACATGTCCAGCACATACGATTTGGGTTTTTGTTGACTATCTAAAACACGAAAAGTTTTCTCGCACTCCCAATATTCCTGCCATTTTTTTTCGATACTGAGAAAATCATACTTCATTCTATATAAATCCTTTTATCATCATAGGAAACAATATGCATTGCTTTAATGCAGTCAGATAGAATTTACACAAAGTGTGCCCTATTATCAACGTGCGTAGAAAAGATTAAGAAAGGCATACAGAATTATCAGGATGGTAGTTCCTATATGGCTAATTGGACCCAGTCCTAGTGATCCACCATCTCCTCCTATTATTCACCCAATGCCAATTGCGGGACATGCACCAATTGTAACTCAACCAAATCCTTCATCTCCAACTCGAAATACAGGGTATCAACGCTCGGAGTAGTCAGAACCCACACAACCAACAAGCCCAGTTCCTGACAAACGGACAAGCGGTTTGATACGATGTGGACGATAAGAATCGAATAGGACTGTCAATGTTCTTAAATGCAGAATTTCAATGGGAAATATAATAGCGATTATTACAACGTTTTGAGAACCAACAAAGTAATATCGTCGGATTGCGGTGTGGCTTGGGTATGAATCTCTAACTCTTTTTGAATTTGCCGAATAATTTCTTTAGCAGAGAGATTTGTAGATTCCTTAAGAATATTTTCTAGGCGCTCTTCAGTAAACTGCTCATTGTTTTGATTCATTGCCTCACTTACACCGTCCGTGTACATTACCAACACGTCTCCCGATAAAAGAGTAACCGAAGCATCCGTATATGGTGTTGTTGTTTTGAAGATGCCAAGAATCAGACCACCCTCTTCTAACTTTTCTATCGTTCCATTTTTTCTCAACAAGTATGGCGGATTATGCCCGGCATTTGTGTAACAGAATTTACGTGTCTGCGCATCGAGTATGCCCCAAAAGAACGTGATAAATTTGCTTCCTCCACGAGTGTTTGCGCAAGTGAGATCATTAATTTGCCCAGTCGTTTCAGAGACCGACGTACATAAAGGGACAAGTGCACGTAAAGCTGCTTGTACATTTGCCATCAGCAGAGCTGCTGGTGTTCCTTTACCTGAGACATCGCCGATTGCCAGCACATATTCATTCTTCTTGCGAGTTATTACATCATAATAATCGCCACCGACTTCTTTTGATGAAATCGTGAGTGCAGCGATATCGAACTGCGGGATCGCCGGAAGTTTTTCTGGCAGAAGCCCCTGCTGAATTTCCCTTGCAATATTTAATTCATCTTCCATCCTCTGTTTTTCGATAGCGGTCTTAAAGAGCCGTGCGTTTTCGATGGAGATGATAGCAAGATTACCGAGTGAGTATAGAAATTCGAGATCGGCTCGCAAATATATACCGCCGCGCAATTTTTCTCCAAGTAAAATCATTCCATTTGTTTTTTGTTGGATGTGCATCGGTACAACCGCGGTAATTCCCATTTTAATGAGTCTTGCCGCGGCAATGCGATATGCTTTCTGCTTTAACAAATCCTGTGTGGTAGCAGATTTTGTGAGATCGCATAGGTTAGGAAGAATTTCTTGCAGAGTTTCGCTTCCCTCCATCCGTGAAGCGATAATATTTAGTTCATCTTTATTCCGTATACAAATTGCATAACTCTTTACTCCAATTTGTCCGAGAAGTGCAAACGTGACGAGGCGAACTACTTTTTTTTCATCAAGCCCTATATTGAACTCTTTGCTTAAATCAAAGAGGGTGTTAAGCTCCTGAATTTTTCGATCGAGACTTCGATTTGCATCCTTCACCTGATCAATGATAAGTGCCTTCTCTATTGCTGCACCAGATAGATTGACCAATGATTGAATGATTTTTTTATCCAATTCTGAGAATGGAGATTTTGTCAACCTCTCGCTAAGTGTGATATATCCGACGATGCGTCTTTGAGAAAATATTGGAATTACAAGTGATTGCTGATGGTGATTAAGAAATTCTAACCATCGAGAACTTCCGTGAACCAGTTTTTTTGTCAGTTGAATAGAACGCATCGGTTGTTCGATTTCGATACTCTGTCCGACAGTGGAATTATCTACTCCCTTTGCAGCAATTACTTTAAATATTTTTCCCGTATGCTTAAGAAGAATTATGCCGCGCGTAACGAGCATCTTACCCATTAGCGTTCTTAGAACTGTACTGAGAATGAAATCAAGTTCGAGCGAGGAATTTATGATAGTGCTAAACTCGAACAATGGAATTAGATCTGAAGTTTGTTTTCGATCAACCGATTTTATTTGTAAGTTAGAGCGTTTCGTTGCTACCTCTCTGTAACCATGGATGCATCCGACAAATACTTGATAAGCCGTACTTCGTTCCGTTTTCCCTTATGAAAATTGTATTCCACCTTGTCCATCAATTTTTTCATCATATATACGCCAAGTCCACCCCGTTTGCGATGACCAATATGTTCTTTCAAATCCGGTTGACGAATTGTAGAAGGATTAAATGATTTGCCGCTATCATATATCCGGATTTCAAAGGAACGTTTTTGTGGAATAATTGAAACTTCAATTTCTTTATCTGTTGCATATTGATATGCATGCTTAATAATATTTGTGCACGCCTCATCTACCGCTAACACAATATTAGCAGTGTCTTCTTCAGAAAAACCAAACGCACGTGCTGCTTCACCGACAAACTCTCTCACTTCATAAAGATAGTCTGTCTGACTTAGAATTCTTTTCGAACTATGTGATACCTGCGTTTTCATTGGTTCTAGTTTTTACAAAACTGGATTAGTTTCCAATTATTATTTTTTTGTTTCATGAAATCGAACAACCGCCTCTTGTTCATCCTTAAATATTTCGTATAAGATTGGAAAGCCCAGCAAGTCAAATACATTGTATACCTTCGGCGTCATATTAGTCAACTTGATGTCTCCTTTATTCTTACGCACGTCCTCGACATACGCCATAAATACTCCTAAACCTGCGCTGCTGATGTACGAAAGATCACGGCAGTTCACTACGATATTAAATTTGTTTTCTGTCATCAGTTTTTGGAAAGCATTTTCGAGATCAGGCGCAGTGTGAGCATCAAGGTACCCCTTGAGTTCGATCACGCTAACATCCTCATTATCCCGTTGGTGGATTTTAAAATCAATCATGGTGGTCTCCTTCTTGTCCTTCTCTCCTTGCAATCGATTGAATATGCATTATAACTATCCTTAAATATTTCCTAACCACTTCATTACAATGAGTGTTACATCATCATTATACGTTCCTTGACCGATAAAAGTTCGAACGCTGCTTAAAATCTGTTCTTTCATTTCGTTTGCTGAACAATCAGTGCATTTACCTGCTATTTGCATCAATCGCTCGTATCCGTATTCTTCCATTTCTGCATTGCGCGATTCGGTGATGCCATCGGTATAGAAAATGCAAATGTCACCATGTTGAAGTACAATAGCGCGTTCCTCAATCGCTTGATCAAACTGAGACTTATCTGTCAATCCCAGCCCAATACCTGTTGGTCGTATTAATTCAACAGAATTGCACGAAGCATAAATCATTGGACAATGCCCCGCACGAGCAATGGTGAGTGTTGCGTTCCGAACATCAAGCACACCGTATATTGCACTAATAAACATATTCTTTTCTAAAGTTTCCATTAGTGCATCATTTGTCCGTGAAAGTAACTCCTGCGGTGTCGTACAAATTTTACTTAACGACATTATGATTCCTTTTAACTCTGCCATATAAAATGCGGCAGAGACGCCTTTTCCCGACACATCGCCAATGACAATTCCAATACGCTCACCAGGAAGAGCAATGACATCGTAATAATCTCCGCCGACTTCCAACGAAGACTCAGACACCGCCGCAAATTCAGCTGATGATAATTGTGGCAAAGATTGAGGGAGCAAACGTTTTTGCATCCGTTGTGCCACCATCATTTCTTGATGCAGTCGCTCTCTCTCGATTGATTTGGAAATCAAGCGTGAATTTTCTATTGCGATACTAACATGGTCTGCAAACGTTGTCATCACATCAATATCATCTTGATCAAATGCATTCTGAAAGTCTTTCGTAGCATGCAAAACGCCGATAAGTTTTCCATGGGATAGAAGCGGAATAGTGAGCAAAGAACCGCGTGCAAATCCCTTTTCTTTAAGATGTTTCGTCCTCCGATCCGACCAAATATCTTCAATGAGCAATGCTTTGTGCGAATCAATAAGATAACGCATTAATTGTGTCCCATCATCCGCAGCTACAAGATCAATCTCATGTTGACTAATGTTGCGCTTGGCTACTAATTCAACTGATATCTCGCCCGTGTTATCGTCTATAGAAAAAAGTTCCAACCAGACACTGCGTGCGCCGCATACTTCTGATGTCATCTGTGTAACAGTGTTTAACAAGTCATTGAAATCGAACACCTGGGTCACTAAACGGCTCAAGTTATGCAGCGACAACAACTCAGACTGTTTCCGTTCGAAGACTTCCGCTGTCGGTAAGTGAAATAATGTACTTATAAATGTAACACTAAAATAAATTGTACCGAATATTACATTTAACTGGATAAATGTATGCAGTGGCCCGCTGTATGCAACCAGATTTTCACCACCTCCCGATCTTTGAGCAAGATATACATCCAATATAACGAGAGTGATAAAAAGTAACATTGAATATATGATTGAATATTTTTTTTCACGTTTCGAGAGATATACAATCCAATTTTGCTTAAACGAATTTATAATAATCAACACAACTGTCAATGAAAAGAATATCGAAGCTAATATATTACCCTCCGGTAGAAGAAAGGGAATATCAGCGGCGCATGCCGCAAAGAGAAGCAGAAGATAAGCAAAATAATATCGCCAGGTTGTTTTACGGCGTTTGAAAAGCACTAAGTCGTGGATAATAATCAGCAAATACAAAGACAGCACTCCAAGAACTAAAGCAATAAGAGTTGAAGCAAGTAGTACCAATGCTGATTTGTGAATGTGGAAAGATTCATCTCCAAAGATATAATGAGGTTGGATAAATGAACAAATTGCTATAACAATCAAGGAAAGAACAACTGCAAAAAATACCCGTCCAATTTCTCTCGGAGCGTTGCGCTGTGACATTTTTCGTCGTTTTTCAAGGAACAACCCGATGAGTGTGAATGAGCCGAGAACGAAGAGTTCACGTAGGATAGTGACACTTGCGTTGTCAAACTCAACTGCAGCGCCTATAACGTCGTATATAAATACAAGTGGTAAAAGAATTGCCGGTATAACCAGTAACGCTAATCTTTTTGTCGCAGATATATTAACCATTACTCGCTATCCATAATATATCTCAACATATTTTCAGAATAGACCAATGATTATGTTCTTCTGATGCACTATTAGATTGACAATGAGTTTGCAGCACTACTTGTTCTTCGTAATAATTGACTAAAAGTTGCGGAAAAGCAGCAATATTTTAAATGTGAATAATAGAATAATAACAGGCATGACTGACATCCGATAACTTCATCATGGCATTCCTGGATTCACTCGCAACTTACAATTTACAGCGAATAAAAAACCGCAAATAGTTTCTATTTTATATATATCATAGAAACACATTTACGGCCTTCTCGTTTGATAGAAAATCTATATGCTATATTCTGCGATGAAACGATCAACATCGCGGGCATATGAGGAAGAGGGAAATTCTTTTTTTAGCGTCTGAAGAAGTTCTATAGCTTTTTCTTTCTTCCCAGCCGCCGCAAAGTTTACTGCCGATTTCTGTAAGTTTTCCGGCGTTTGTATCGTCGTCATATTTTTCGATGCCGCTTTTTCAAAATAGGAAGCCGCATGGCTGAAATCGCCTTTCGCTTCATAACAAGACGCCATTCCTGCATAGGCTGAGGCAGTAATCATTTTATCCGATACACTGATATCATCGTAGGTGCTCAGAGCTTTGTCATAATTTTTTAACGCGAAGTAGGAATTTGCTAAATACAACTTCGCAATTTCACCTGCTTGTGTACTGCCATGCTCATCCACGATGGCTTGCAATCCTTGAGTGCCTTCTTGAGGAACGCCATTGACAGCAAGATCATATCTTCCTTCATCGTAGTATTGCGTTACCTTGGCGAGCATAGCCGTTGCCTTTTCATTTGAATCAGCTCGACTTTTACTCCAGAGAAAACCGACAACTACAAGCCCTACAAGCCCGATTCCAACATAAGAAAGAATCTTTGTGTTTTCATCTATCCATTTACGCACTTCGAAGTATTTCGTTACAAGCTTATCTTCTTTGATTTCTCTTTTGGAAATTTTTTTCTGTGGTTTAAGCATGTCAATTCCTAAATCAGTTAATAAATTAATTATTTCTGTGCGCCCGAGGCGATTCGAACGCCTGGCCTACAGCTCCGGAGGCTGTCGCTCTATCCAGCTGAGCTACGGGCGCAAGTTAAAATCCGTTATTTTCTACATTCGCCTTGTTCGAGTTGAGTGAAGTTTCGTTTTTATTTCACTCTGCAAGTGCTTAAAAAAGTACTCAATCTGCCACGAATAAAAAACGCCGAGCGAAACGAGGCTTCCGGTCTCAAAACACTTGGCGTTCTACTCTTTCGAGTAAATTTCTTTTTGTTATCTTCGGAAGCATGTTTCTTTAAGTTCGATATTAATATACGAAAAGAGGGAGGAGAATACAAGAGGGTCTAATTGAGGCAATTGGACTCAGATAATTTCAAAAACTTACCTTTTTGTAACAATTCCTGATTAGAAAATTTCTTAAAACTTAGTTTTCCTCTTTTGTTTTCAATACTTTTTCAATTTTGTTGCTGCTCAAAATATTTTTTTGTTTTAGCTGTCAAACGCTATTATATGGCTCCCTTTTAGATACTTCTCTGCTGTTTTCGTACTGTTTTTTGTGATTTTTCGTACTTTTTTTTCACTTTTTCGTACTTTTTTTTCAATGATAATCCATACTCTTTGTTCTCCATTCCTTATTAGGAACTTTGACATTGACATTGCCTAAGGGAAAACGTGTCTAAGTCAAAGTGGTTAAGGAAAAAAGAGAGAGATAGACAAGAATTGTGTACCTATCTACTATCTTACTTTGACATTGACATCTTTCTGTATAGGGATTGTCAAAGTGTCGAAGTGTCAAAGTGAGTAATAGCCATTTTTCGTTTTTTTCAATATTCCAGTATCGTTAGCTTTCTTTAACAATCGGTCAATTGTGCGTTCATTTGTACTCTAATGGCTTGCATCGCTCCTGAATTTCCTTTCGTGAAAGCTCAGTTGCATCACCAAAGATGCTCTTAAAATCAATGCTTTCTTGTGCTGTCTGTGTTTCCATTGCAATATGTTCTCCTTCGTCTGTTTCACCTTCATCCTTGAACCACAGATTTTCTGGGTCAAGCGAAAGCAATCTACACTTTCTCATATCATCCGATATATGTCTTCCTTTTAGAGGTTTGATAATCCTTTTTCCCTCATTGGATGACGAACGTCTGATTTGTAATGTAGTGTCTGCGCTACCACCAAAAACATTGGAGCCTCTCATCTGGTCATTGTGCATACGTTGATATTGTGAACCTTTCTTGGTGTGATGAACAATCAACACAGCAAGCCCGTATCTATCCCGTAGAGTCATGAATTGCCTCATCAATGCTTTCATCTGGGAACTGTCATTCTCATTTTTGTTGTCATAGGTAAAGTAGAGGCAATCTACCACAATCAAGCAGGGTTTTTCTTGTTGGCAGGTCTCATTCAAGGTCTCCCAGCAATTATCAAGTGCAGGTACTTCTTTAGGAATAATTATGTTTGAAATATCGCCAAGAGCTGGGAGTCTATCGACCATCTTTTGCAATCTCCGTGCAAAATCAGGGAAAGACAACTCATTATTTAAAAACAATACTTTGCCATGCTTTTCAATATCGTATGAAAGCCATTGCTTAGCACCTACCGCAATAGAGAGAGCAAGATTCATTGCAAGCAAGCTTTTTCCACAACCTTCTTCACCCATCAAGAAATTTACTGACATGTCAGAAATAAGATTTTTAATAAGGAACGATTCTTTTGGTATTTCCATCATGGCAATATCCAGAGCAGTAAAATTCTCGAATTGGAAACACTGATTGTCTTTTGAGTAGGAAGAATTCAAGAGAGTCGTATTTTTTTCTTCTGATTCAATAGCAATCGGCTTATGATTCATCAATCTAATAGCCGCCTCCCTGAACCCTCCATTCAAGGGGACAGCGGTATATGTAATATCATTAATCACGCTTGTTTGCTCTGGAAGATGTTCCAAGCATGCTTTAATGTCTAAAAGTGTGCTTGGTTTCTTCATTTCATCGTTCAAAGATTCAAACAGTTTTCTGTATTCCGGTAATTCAAAAGCATCACTGTTAAACCCTTCAGGCAATTCTTCAAATGTAGAGGGCATAAGTAGTAAGGTTGCCAAAACCTGCCGTTCTGCCATTTCTCTCCGTTCCATCACACTCATTTGTGTACCTCAAACAAATCACCTTGACTGTGTAGTTGTTTCTCATAGTCCAAAGATTTCTTTTCCCCCCATAGGTCGAATGGAAGAAATACTTGGGTATCACCTGACTTTTCATATGTGAACACTTTCCCATAATTAAGGAGATACATTTTTGTTGTGAAGAGTTTCTGACCGCAATACTCGACACAAATCCATTTAAAATCGAAGCGTTGAAGCAATTCAAGATTCACACCAAGAGAATTGGTCTTCCGGTGCAAGTGTTTCTCCTTTCGTTTACAAAGGAATGTTCCTTCTCCAGCTTTGTCTAACTTGCCAACATAACGAGTCTCGAATGGTAAACGAAGTTCCACCGTCCAAATGCTCGATAATTTTGTTGGACTCAGGAAAATATTTTGTATATTGAATTGTAGCATAACAAAGTCCTTTCTGGATTTTAACGGGCTGAATCAAGGTCTGAACTTGAACAGCCCGTTTTTGTTACCTCGACGGTAACAAAATAAAAAGCCAATAATGAGAAGAAGAACCGCCAAGTTCCTTCTCGCTATCGGCTTCAAAAAAGCATTTATTATGTAAGCGGTTCTTTTGCACGCTTACAATTTATATTAATATAGTTCTATTCTTTAGGAAGAACACTTCCAAAAAAGGGAAGAACGCTTCCCCAATATTCAACTAATCAACAATCGGCTTTGCCTTTCTTTTTTCATTTAAGTGTCTTTTGCGATATTGCTTCTCAAAACTATCTCTATTGAAACGATATTTCAGAGCAACTTCATCAAGCGCTGAAGTCTGCTTGTAACTCTTCGTACTCACCAAATCATCTACCTCTTCAAAATGCTTAGTTTCAAATTTCAAATTTGCTACTGGTCTATTATGAAGAAGATTTTCCGTCTTTTCTATTCTTTCAATAAAGAATTGTCTGAACTGTCTTCCGTCTTCCTCATTCGGAAAGTTTACTATTTCTCCAGCTTTGTTTGCGTGCCGACATTCATCTGCAAGGAATGCAACCCCTCTTTCAAAACATTCTTCTGCGACAAAATGCAAATCGTAAATATTCCTAAATACAACGTTTCCATTTTTTTTTATCAAGACTAATGGTTTCGTACTATCGACGTTATAAACGTGATAATCGACTTTCAATTTTTTTTTCCATGCTTTTTTTTTATCTAAAGAACGGATAAACCTAATAAGTTCACGACCATGCTCATAAAGAATGTCCCAGGTTTTCGCATTAATATCTATTTCTCGAAATTCCTTAATATACTCGTCACTCCATTGTTTCATTGCAAATTCCTTTCTTTATTTCCTTTTACCTTTTTCACCTTATTACAAAAACAGAAAGCCCCAAGCGTCCGGTATAGGCTTCGCCAAAAGCCTTTCTTAACGCTCAGGGCTATCAATCTTCTCAATGAAGAGAAGTAAATCCTGTATTTTGTGTTGGCGAATTTCTACCGGAGAAAAAAATAAATCAATTTATTTTCTTATAAAGTTTTGAATCAATTACATCTGCGTTCAACCAACCAAAATCAGTATATTTAGTGGCAGATTCAGAATAATCAGTACGCTTAAAGTATGTATCATATCGGTTCCAATTCTTAATCCATCCATGTAATTCTATTTTTGCTTCATTAAATTCGTTAGCACATAGAGTGTTTATAAGAGATAATTCATTCCTTCCGTTATACTTTTTGATTATCATTCTTGCTGTATCAGGATTCGTAGTAAAGTTATAAAGTTGGAATGCTTGAAGAATTTTTTCTCGTCTATCTTGATTTTCGTAAGATAAGGTTGATTCATTTGAATAATTGTTCGATAAATAATTATCCATATCAAATAGATAAGATTCATTGTTTAATGCAAATTCCAAAAGATAGTTGAGTCTGCGTATTTCATTCACATAAATTCTCCTAAGAGAATCTTGTCCATATTTTTCAAAGTAGATTAATTTTTGTTCTAACGAATCAATAAAATATCCTCCACGATGTGCTTCTGTAACCATAAAACGCTTTTGTGTCAATTGATTCTCATATATATCTCCAACATCAACTTTCTGAAACCATGTGATATTTTCATACAGCCATTGACCACCTTGTATCGCAAGTGAGATGCAATATGCGATTGCAACCATACCGAGGAAGGAGAATATTAATATTTTTGCTTCCCTCATGTTCATCTTACTAAATGTCATTTTCCCATTTTTGAGACAGCTTGTATTTCTAAAACCATCTGGTCACTAAAACACCGCTTGAATCATAGGTCATAGAGTTAGGCGTTATGCTAACATTAAATATTGTTGAAGAAGTACCACCAGATTGTAGCGTGCCAACTTTCCACCCTATCATTGGGGTGGCATTCCATAATATATATATATTTGTAATTGGTATCGAAGCATTGTTTTTTACTAACCAGATATGTGCGCTTCCATCCAGCTTGGTTACCGTATCTCCTATACATGTAACTGTAATCGAGTAACCTGTTGTTGGCTTTTGCGCGTTAGTCTGCTCTACTGGATTGCTCTTTTTACATCCAAGCAATAGTATTAATGGAATTACTAAATATAGGTGTTTCATAATATCTCTTAAAAATTAATGGTTCTGTATGTGGAATTATACATATATATCTAAGAAAATCAATTAAACCCTCTTCAAATCACGTCACATTCTTCTATTAAGAAATAGAAAGCCGACCTCTTTGGGTCGCCTTGAAGCCTTAGCAATATTGCATTTGTCTTACTATCTCAACAAAATCAGTTTTTTCGTTTCTGTAAATGAACAAGCTTGCAGACGATAGAAGTAGATACCACTCGACATATTTGCAGCATTCCATTGACGCGAATAACTTCCTGCCGACATTTCTTCTGAGACGATAGTTGCAATTTCTCTTCCCATAATATCAAACACCTTCAACGAGACAAAAGATTTTGATGGAAGATTAAATGAAATAGTTGTTGTAGGATTAAACGGGTTTGGATAGTTCTGGTCAAGACTGAAATGTGTCGGTAAGTCGGTGGAGAACCTCTCTACTGAGGTCATCTCTAACAACGGTCGTCTCCAAACGCCGAATAAATCAGTCCCAGCAAAGAGATTCGTGCCGCTTACGACAAGAGACATGACACCATTGTAAGTAAGTCCTTGAGACTCCCAATTCCAGCTTGTGCCGTTATTAGTCGAAAGAAAGACGGCGTCGCCACCACAAGTCCCAGCAAATAGATTTGTACCGGAGACAGCAAAAGCAGTGACAGGAAGAAGTTCCAATCTAAAACCGTTATTGACCGCAGTCCAGCTTGTGCCGTTGTTGGAAGAACGATACACACCACCATCGGTTCCTGCAAAGATATACGTGCTGGAGTTGGCAAGAACACGGACAGTCAAATTATTCAAACCAGTATTAACCGCAGTCCAACTCGTTCCGTTGTTAGTGGAAAGAAAGACGCCACCATTATTAGTCCCTGCAAAGAGATTCGTGCCGCTTACGGCAAGAGCATAGACAGTAGCATTAATTGTTCCGACTTTAGTCCAGCTTGTGCCGTTGTTGGTGGAAAGGAAGACACCGCTACCTGCAGCAAAGAAATTTGAACCGGAAACGGCAAAACTCTGAACTCCATAACCGTTTGGAATCCCATTGTTCACAGCGTTCCAACTTGTGCCATTGTTAGTGGAAAGAAAGACGCCACCGCCACCAGTCGCAGCAAAGAGTTTCGTGTCAATAACGGCAAAAGCAAAAACGTTCGTTAATCCATCATTAATCCAGCTTGTACCGTTGTTGGTGGAAAGAAAGACGCCGTCGCCATAAGTCCCAGCAAATAGATTTGTACCGGAGACGGCAAAAGCAGTGACATAAGTATTCGTGGAGACATGAATCCATTGGGAAAACGAAATATTCGGATTGATAAAGATAGCAAGTAGTAACCAATAATGTCTTATTGAATTTTTCATACGAAAGCTCCTTGCTATTATTGGTAAGAAGGCTGATAGGCATTTGTATTTTACTAAATACCAAAAATACAAGCAACTACTTTCAAGAGTGTACTTTTACAAAAAAAATATGAGTTATACACTTTCCGTATGAGGTGTATATTTATAGGCTTTACCCCTTGCTTATTAAAATCTGGAGAGTTCTTTAACCCCTCCCCCTATTTTTTCAACTATATGCCGTTTAAAACATACCGCCTTTGGGGTTCGACGCTTTTCACTACTCACCCCAGTTATTGCCATTATCTTTCCAAATTTGCATTAAGACTGACTTTCTCAGTTCATAGATACCGAAATCTTGTTCACCTCAGCATGTAGGCTCTCAGTCTGTAAATGGCTGTATATCTGAGTTGTTTTTACGTCTGAGTGTCCAAGCAAGTCTTTAATCACATATACAGAAGTACCATCCTGAGCAAGCCACGAAGCAAACGAGTGCCGGAGTGAATGAAAATGTATATCCTGATTGCTGAGGTTCGCAAGTCTCACATAGCGCTTGAACAAGTGTGTAATCCAATCGGCAAAGATTTGCTTGCCGTTCATTGTGAACACATAGCCGGAAGCATCTTTACCTTGTTTTGCTTGCAGAATGTAGAGAGCGGTATCGCTCAATGGTATTATTCTCATTCTACCGGCTTTTGTGCGAAAGGTTGGAGTGCTTTCGATGTATAGCAACTTCCGGCTGAGGTCAATACTATTCCATTTCAGGTTCACTAATTCCCCTCTACGTAGTCCGGTGCTCACAGCAAAGATAATGATTTCCTTCAACCAGCTTTCTTCAATCACACCTAACAATTTTTGAAATTCAAGTTTCGTGAGGAATGTCGGTTTATTCTCCGGTACCTTCACCAGTTGAATTTTGAATGGATTGCTTTCGAGTAGCTTCCACCTTACGGCTGTATTGAAGAAAGCCCTCAGCGTTCGGAGTTCGATATTTACAGTTACCGGCCTCACAATTTTCTCTATCTCTGTTTTGTGTCCATCTTTAATCATTATTACCACCTTGACAGGCTTTTGTCTCTCTGTTTTGTATGCATCAAAATGCTGAGGTGTATAATTGGCAAGCGGAAAGTCTCCGATGTATTCTATAAAATTCCGGAGAGATGCCTTGTAGATTGCTACAGTGCCTTTAGAGAAGCTTCCTTCAGCATAGGCAAGGAAAGGTGCTGAGAAATTCAGATAAGAGCATATGCTTGGCTTTCTGCCTTCGTTCGTATTCATCACTTTTGAAAGTTTGAAGGAACTTGAGAGCATCGGTTTTGTATTGGCAATGAGTGGAAACCCGTTTCCTTTTCCCTTGTTCATTGAAATAGAAAAGGTAATACGTGCCATTGGAATGTTTGGAGAGGAACATCGGAAGCCCCATTTTCTGAGGCAGAAGGTGCTTAAATAAGTACTTACGAAGAAAAGAAATGCAGAAATTGAAATGCTTTGAAGGAAATTTACGCCTGGCCTACAGCTCCGGAGGCTGTCGCTCTATCCAGCTGAGCTACGGGCGCAAGAATGCTGGTTCACTAATCTAATGTATTGAAGTTTTTAAAGAGATTCAAATGATAGGCAAATCCTGTAGTGTCTCAATTTAATATTACTGGCGATTGATGTCAGGAGTTTCCTCCTGACATCCAACAGGATCGGTCAGGACGTAAGTCCTGACCGCACGAAACTGAGACACTACCGCAAATCCTGTTTGTTGTCTTCGTGGATTCCTATCAGAACAATCTCTGCTATTTTGTTTCCTGATACTCTTACAACGCATAAGAGATTATTTGCACATATCCAAAGTATCCTGAGAGACATGATAACCAAGTTCTGTCACTTTCAAGAAGTCTCTTATGGCATCACTCTTTTGGTTAACTATCAAGTATGTTCGTCCTCTACCATAGTATGCATCTATATAATCCGGCTTTAGCTCAATTGCATGGGTAAAATCGGTATTGGCTCCCTGATAATCTTTAAGGTCAGACTTTGCTATCCCTCTGCTGTTGTAGGCCTCTGCGTAATTCGGTTTCAGCTCGATCGCATATGTGAACCCGGCAATTGCTCCCTGATAGTCGTTAAGCTTATATTTTGTGCGCCCATTATTAAAGTGTGCGTCTAGATAATCCGGTTTCAGCTTGACTGCTTCTGTGTAATCGCTAACTGCGCCCTGATAGTCGTTAAGCTGAAACTTTGCGTTCCCCCTATTATTATACGCGTATGCATTATCCGGGCTTAGTGCAATTAATTCCGTGAAATCTGCAATCGCGCCTTGATAATCTTTAAGTTCAATCTTTGCTTTCCCTTTGTCAAGGTAAGCATGCAAATTCTCTGGGTTCAACTTGATTGTTTCGATGTAGTCAGCAATAGCTCCTTGATAATCTTTAAGTACGAACTTTGCATGTGCCATATTATAGTAAGCGAATACATCGTCTGGTTTTAAACCGACTGCTTTTACGAAATCAGCAATCGCTCCTTGATAATCTTTAAGTACAGATTTTGCATATCCCCTGTTGTCGTAAGCTTCTACATAATCCGGTTTCAGTTTGATTGTCTCGGTGTAGTCGGCAATTGTTCCTTGATAGTCATTAAGGCTTGCCTTTGCTTGCGCTCTGCCGTAGAAGGCGTCGGCATAATCCGGTTTTAGATTAATCGCCTCGGTGAAATCGGCAATTGCTCCCTTATAGTCATTAAGTTCATATTTCTTGTTTGCACTCCCAAACCAATCGGTTGCACTATTCTTTGTCTGAGATAAAGATATGGCTTGGAGACATGAAACCATTAAGACAAAAACAATCATCTGCTTCTTCATTTTTATCCTTTCGTTAATTTAATATTTCCTATTGCCACTAAGAAAAGGTGCCTTTTTCAATTAGTATTCCTTTTCTCTTTGCTTCTTAATTAGAAATGTTAACAATTCATCATATGATTGTCAACATACTTGAAAATTGGGTAGTGGTGTCTTTTCGATTTTTTTAAAGTTAGGTAAAATTTATGGATAAAAATAAAAAATTAATGTTTCAAATGAGTGTTGCAATGCCCAAGGCTGAAGCTTTGAGTTTTGGCAGAACTATGCCCAAAGGTGACAAATACTATATTTACAAGACCAAAGAGAACCCAAGGGCAAGGGACGCGTTTCGGCGGGAAAGCTGGGTATTACTTAGAGATTTACAAAAAGGCGAAATTGTGACGAGTGGGAGCGCGTTATTTGCAGATAAAAGACAATTACGGACGGTGTCTTAATTTGAATCATATTATAATCCTTTTTGTTGCCGTCTTTTTGCTTTTATTTTTACTTCTTCGGAGATTTGTACGCGAGTATCAGGCGCATTTTTAATTAGCTCAATATTTAGCTCGAATATTAATTCGTCAATGAGACGCTTTGGATTCCAACGATTAAGTGCTTTGTTAATAATAAAATTACTTAAGTCAAGCTCCGGAGATAATTTTTCTGCTATATATTCAGATAATTCTTTCTCATCGTTTGGGCTGATTTTTTGAATATTAGCGATGCGTTTTTTACACCAATCCAAAATAAATGGATTAAATATTTTACAGGGTAATAGTAGCTCCGAGCCAACTCTTTTTGCTGCCCTCTCGAATATTTGATGTGTTTCTTCGTTTAAAAAGTTCTCATATTTGATTCTGTCTTCTATTGAATTAATGCCTTCAAATATCGAAGAATGAATAATTGAATGTCCTACTTCTTCGGCTATCGTAAATTGAGCAGATTTGTTTGACATTATATAGTGGTTTGCATCAATAAATATTTCTATCCGATTTTCCTTTAGATTTTTAAAACCAATCCCGTACAAACCAAACAATTGAAGATCGTCTATAATATTAATAGGAATTCGAGCGCGTTGGGATACAATTTCAATGTTTATTACGGGAACGTTTGGAAGAGTTAGCCACCCATGACTATCTAAAAAAGCTTCTGCGATCTCCCTACAATGCACATATGTATAATTTATGGAGCGACAACTTTCAATACCGTTCATTTATAAATGCTGTTACCTTCCGAATCTGTTCTTCTGTCATTTTTTTATTTGCCACTGTACGTAACAAAAGCGGAATTCCCACAATGTCTTTTATGTCTTTTGCAATATCTTTAGGAAATTGTTCGTTGTCTATAGATGCTTGATCCGCTAAGTTCTTTTTTTCTTCTATAGTCGCACCTATTCCGTCATTAATCGCATTTATCAATTCCGATTTTTGCGGTGGCGGGATCGTACATCTTTCAACCCGCGAAAGATATGCAACGTCTATATCGCTATTATTTGCAAGTTCTCTTAGTGTTATTCCCTTTTGCGTGCGCAATTCGCGCAACATCTCACCATATTTCATGGCGCCTTCTCCTCATGAATGACCTTGTTGTAGTATTACTACAACATAGACAAAGGACGCCATATTGTCAAGAAAAATCCGAGCGTACTTATTCTATCTTTTCCGTATCAACAACGGTTTTCTCAACTTCTCCACCGTTATTCTTTTTTTCTCGTTCTTTAACCTTATCTGGATAGCGTTCAGCAAGTCCATAGGCTTTTCCATCTTGAGTATCAAACTGTACAAACTCTCTGTTTGAACCTAAATAAATAGCCATGTTTTTCAAACTATGTTTTGCTTTCCATGTAGACGGAAATTGAAAATCTCCCTTAGTCAATCCGTCCAAGATTTCTTGAGCCGTAGAAGCCCGTCCAGTTTTGCGTAAGAATTCCTTTGTTGAGTCTAACATTGATTTACCGACGAATTCTCTTGGTGGCGGCTCATATTTACCAATACTGCTATTTGACTGCTCAACATCGATAAATTCCGGTGGTAATCCATTTAAAGCCATAAGTTGATTAATGGCTTTTTTAATTTCCACTTGACGAACGTCCAAGTTGAGTAATTCGTTGTGTAGTGAATCAATCGCTTTATCTAATTCGTTTGGCATATATCCTCCGTTTATGTTAAATACACTATACGAAATATTTTATTATCTGTCAAGTACTATTTTCTATTATTTTTTATCTTGCCGATATGATAAAAATATTTTCGTTAACCTATTGACAAGATAACAAGAATATGTTATCTTGTAGTTGTGATGAGCAACGAAAAGATAAATAAAAACCCGCTACCGATTGCAGTCGATATACGGGTATAATAAACGAATTGCACAAACTTTTTAAAGAAGAAAGGAGGTCAATGTGGTAACAATTTGGAGCGAGAGAATGCTTACCTTTGCCGGATTCATTTTCTGCGCTCGTGCTATAATATAGTACAACCCGCTTTTAAGGCGGGTCTGCAAGTGCTACTAACACATGCAAACCCTAAATCAATGCCCGCGTGAACGGACAAAGACCCTATTTCAATATACGTTCATTGCGGGAAAAAATCAAGATCAAACTTGGAGTACCACAATGAACACTTTATCCCTCGAAAAGAAAATCTTAATCCTTAATTCCCTCATTGAAGGAAACTCAATCCGTTCTACAGAACGACTTACGGGCGTAACTAAAAAAGCAATTTTAAAATTACTTATTAAAGCCGGAGAGCAAGCAAAAGAAATCCTTGACACTCAGTTAGTAGGCATTCAATCAAGATTTGTACAGGTAGATGAAATTTGGACGTATGTAGGAAAGAAACAAAGACAACTTAGAGAAAATGATTCAAAAGAATTAGGCGATCAATATGTATTTGTAGCAATGGACGCAGAAACTAAACTTGTTCCTGCTTACAAAGTAGGAAAGCGAACGATTGAAACTACGCGCTCATTCATTAAAGATTTACAGTACAGAATAATCGCACGCTTTCAACTCTCTACCGATTCATTCAAGCCGTATTTTAATGTTGTAGATGAAATTTTCGGAACTGATATTGACTACGGACAGATTCACAAAGAGTATAAAGAAGATGGAAAGGGCGAAAAGCGATATAGTCCGGCTCAGATAATACGTGTAATAATAAATCCCTTAATCGGAAGTCCAAGTATTAAACATATCTCAACAAGTTTTATCGAACGACAGAACTTAACAATGAGAATGCAAATGAGAAGATTCACGCGGCTTACAAATGCTTTCTCAAAGAAGTTAAGAAACCTTGAAAGTGCCGTTGCATTACATTTTTATCATTACAACTTTATGCGTATTCATCAATCATTGAGAGTAACACCTGCAATGCAAGCAAATGTAACTCATAGATTGTGGACATGGGAAGATTTATTATTCAGCACACAGATGGAAAAAGTTGCGTAACAAAACTACACAGAGGTCTCTATTGCGTTCGTGTCCGTGTGTCATTAAATTTGTAGCGTGGAAACATACTTCATATATTTATTAATACTTGGTTTTATTTATTTGGTTATAGATCACCTAAGACTGAAAAAGAAAGTATTGTTTTTTATCCGCTCAACAAATGTTTGCGGTGATGCGGTTCGTAAATATATTAGGGATGATGCATGCTTGCCTTTAGAAGGGCGGCAAGATTAGCTTGATGTTTCAAGAAAGAATCGTTCACCCGTTTTGCTGCTTCTTTTCCGGTAAGGCGATATTCTTTAACGAGAAGGGGAATAATTTCATCATAAAGAGCGAGGGCAAGTGCGTGTATATCATTAATGCCATAAATAATATTAGACTTTTCCTCGTCAGCAGTCTTTTTCATGCTCATAATTATCCTCATATAAATAGTTGTTGCATTGGTGGGTTATTAACAGCGAAAGAAACCTAAAGAATCTATGAATCATAGTCAAGATAGAAATAGTTCCCAAAACATAGAGAGAACAAATCAAGATGGAGTCGAAAAGACCCCACTACCGAAAATTGCTTTTAAATCATGCGTCAATCACTCATATCTATATTTTATGCAACGATCTTAATTTGATAAGGCAGCGGAAAGCGTCATCCGGAACAATCCAACAAGTGAATAAGTAGCGAAACGAAGTTTTTGAAGCAATTCAATTAGTTTTAGAAAATAAAATTAAATCTTTTCGCTCTCTAAGATTGACTTAACCTTGCTCACGACAATTTCCGGTGTAATCGATAGCATACATTCAAACGTTTTTATAGGACAGACATCGCCGCCATGGATTGAACACGGACGACATTTAAGCCCTTTCATTTCTACCACAACATCACGGCGTCCGCGAGGTGCGAAACCAAATTCCGGGACAGTTGCCCCAAAGATTGCAACAACTGGAGTTCCCACTGCAACTGCAAGGTGCATCGGAGCACTGTCGTTTGAGATCAATACTCTGCAGCGACGAATCAACTCAGCAGACTGAAGCAGTGATAACTTGCCTGCAATATTAAAAACATTTTTTGTCTGTGCAATCTCCATAACTTCCTTGCACAATATTTCATCTTCTTTTCCGCCAACAAGAACGACAGCAATGCTTTCCGAAGTAATTTGTTTGCATACGGCAGCGAATCTGTCTGCAGACCAGCGCTTGGTATTCCAGATCGTGCCAGGAGCTACTGCAACAATATTCTTATATCGATTCAATACATAATCATTTATAATCGAATCGATAATTTGCTTATCCTGATTTGAAGGATAAAGCCAAGGCAGGCTGGTCGTAACAGTAGGAAGTTTCAAGGGACTCAGCAACGAAAGGTTTCGTTCAATTTCGTGAGACGAAGGATTATAGCGCACATTTTTCTTGAACAACAAACGTCCAGCGCTTTTATCGAACCCAATACTGATTGTTGGTTTCAACAACCAAGTTAATAGCGCGCTTCGTAAAGATCGATGAGGAACAATAACCAAATTATAATTCTGTAATCTGAGTTTTGTCCTCATCCGCCATAAACCTTTTATTCCTTTATCGCTTCCGCGTTTATCATACTGAATTATTTTGGAGATGGCGGGATGATTTTCAAATATTTCCGCTGTTCTGGGAACTACAATTATATCAATCGAAGATTGTGGATAATTTAATTTAAGTGTCATGGATAAGAGGCAGTGTTAGAATTGCGTCACCAATGAATGCTGTCTGAATAACTAAGATTTTATTAAATAACTCAGCCACTACAACGCCTCCACTCGATCCGGGACATGCTTCCACCGTTTATGCATCCACATCCATTGTTCCGGGAATTGTCTTATAATTTGCTCGGTCATATGAACTTGTCGTTGAGTCAGTTCAAGAACATTTTTATCCGAGAAACCAACTAAGTCATCACTCGATACATATTCCAAGTGCATTTTATAATTTCCATCTTTCTGTCGCACGGCGCATCCTATGACAATCGGTGCACCTGTCTTTAAGCAGAAAACAGCCGGACCTTCAAAGGTGGGCACTTGCCGGCCAAAAAATTCTACTGCGATACTTTCTTTCGGAGCTGTTTGATCAGCTACGAGCGCAATAATTCCTCCCTGATGAAGTGTCCGTATAATTTCACGAACACTCATTCCCATTGACACTACTCTAACTCCGAATAATTCACGCCACTGATTTATGAGACGATCAACAAGTGCATTTGATTGAGACTTTGCAATTGCACATACTGGCTCATTAGTATATACTGAGATCGCATGAGCCGACAGCTCCCAACTGCCGAAATGGGCAGTGACAAAAACAATACCCTTCTTTCTCTTCAGAAATTCCGTTAATACATCAAGATTATCAATGCTAACTCTTTGCTCGATTATTTCCTTTGTATAATTCGGCGACCAGAGTAATTCAACAAATGTCGCAGTGATATTTTGGAATGATTGAAGAGCAATTTGCTCCAGTCTTTTTTTATCCATTTCTGGAAATGCGTTGCGAAGATTTCTGAGTGCTACTTCTCTACGCGATTTCAATATCGGATATGCTAATCGGGCAAGTGCAAAGCCGGTCTTGTGAACAAGTTGTAACGGCAGTAATCTGACAACAAAACCGAGGCATTGGAAAAAGATATATTCAATAACGTACACTTTTTTTATAGGCATAACATTTTAATTAATTTTGTTCGACTAATGGTTATTCGTTTTTATCGAATCATTCGCCCATTACTTTAACGATTACGCGTTTCCGCCGCTGGCCATCAAACTCGGCGTAATAGATTTGCTGCCATGGCCCGAAATCTAATTTTCCGTCTGTTACAGGAACAATTACTTCATGATGAATAAGGAGGCTTTTCAAATGCGAATCGCCATTCGATTCTCCTGTACGATGGTGATTGTATTCTTGATTAAATGGTGCGAGCTTTTCCAACCACGTATCAATATCTTGAATTAATCCTGATTCCGCATCGTTTACATAGACACCAGCTGTAATATGCATTGCCGATACGAGAATCATTCCTTCTTTAATTCTACTCTTTGCAAGAATTTGTTCCACTTCAGAGGTTATGTTAATATACTCGCGGTGTTTTTTTGTGTTGAACCAGAGATATTCTGTGAAAGATTTCATAATTATTCCTTTTCAGAAAACGGTTCCAGAGCCAGAAAGTCTAAAGGCAATATGGTTACGTTCAAACGCGAATTTTTGACTCTTATGACGACACCTGAGAATTGATCCTGCCATATTTCAGATGCATCAACTGGCATCTGAATTTCCACTTCTTTCTTCTCATGAGCAAAGTTGACGATAATTAGAACAGAGTCATTATCTGAAGAACGTAAGAAAGAAAATAGATAAGAGCTATCAGAATTCTTTACATTGCGATACGAACCATACTGCAATGCCGGATGGTTCCGGCGAAGTGTACATAAATATCCATATAATTTGCTGGATGAATTAAATTGTTTATTATTTTCAACTCCATTGTCATTGTAGAAAAGGGGTATACCCGGAAGAGTGAAGGCAAGAATTGAAATTGCTTTTTCCCCCTGCAAATTGGACTTCTCAATGCTCGCAGTATCTTCAATATATTCTCTATATTGTATGTTGCTGCGCAGGTGCAACGATCCTTTGGGGAATTTCAGGGATTCAGTGTTTAAAGAATCATTGATTATCGAAGCAGAAAGCTTACCATCGATGATGTCCGCAAATGCATTATTTATATTCCATGAACAGGTTAGATCAAATGCCTTGATGTGGTGCTCTGGTCGCATACTTTCTGAAATCATAAGTACTGGCTTGATTTTGTCTAATTCGCATCGAGCAACATCCCAGAAGTCTGTTGGTATCAATTCCGCCGATCTGCACTGTAAACCATCTATGCCAATTTCCTGAATCCAGAATTTCATCATCGCAATCATATACTTGCGTAACTCATGTTGATTGTAGTCTAGCTGCGCAACATCGTTCCTTTCAGAATTTGGTGCAACAATCGCGCCTTCTTCATTATGAACAAACCAGTCAGGATGTTCCATCAAAAGCTGACTATCCCAAGCGGCTTGATTGGTAACAAGATTGATAATGATTTTCAATCCTTGTTGATGGGTTGTGTTAACTAACGATTTAAAATCTTCAAGTGTGCCAAATTCTGAGTTGACCGCATAAAAATCTTTTACAGCATCAGGGCTTCCAATTTCTCCACTCCTATTCAACTCACCAATAGGGTGAATCGGCATCAGTGAGACAACGGTAATACCGAGCTTCTTTAATTCAGGAATTTGTGCTTCAAACGCTTTAAATGTTCCACCATTGGAAAACGAATGAAGATCGACTTCATAAATGATCGCATTCTTTACCCAGTCTGCACTTAGGCGTGCGTCCAGTTCACTGAATTTCTTTTTCGTGCATCCAAAATAAGAAATTGAACTGCACACAAATACAATAATAATTGTGCTAAATAAAAATTTTTTATCCACAAAGACTTTTTTTATTCTTCTTAAATTAAAGCCCATCTCAAAAATGATTATGAGTCAGTCTGACAGCAAGGATTATTTTAAGATAGCTTATAGTTAAATCGTACCAAATCTATCTTGCACAAGCATTTTACCTGTTTCGGTTTTTTCAACTTTGATCCTACGGTTGATTGACGGAAATTCCTCGCCAGGATTCCAGTTTCCCATAGCTCCGCTGTTTGTATATTTATATTCTATCTCAGCACCAACTGGTAACTGGATTTCAACCGCCCAAATACTGTCATCAGCAATTACATCTCCATGCGTGCCGTCATTATATAATCGCACCTTATTCGGAATCCAACTTCCTAATTCTTCATGATTCCCAACAATGTAAAGATACTTACGAACATATATTTCACGGGCATCGCATTGAAAAAGCACAGTGATTAAATCCTGCTGACTTTGTGCCATCGTGCCTTGTGCTTGCCGAATCGTTTTTTGAGAAGAATCAAATGTGATTGGTTTGAATTCCCGCTTTGGCATTTTTCCACCGGCAAGTATTGCATACTTGTAGATATTTTGAAGATGGGTTATATACGCATGGTCAAATGGTTTATCACCAGCAGGCGCATTCTGCTCTGTACCATACCACCAGAACCAGTCTGAACCTTCTGCGGCGTACATTGATTCCCACGCTCTATATGCAAACCATGCCTTGGTATTTTTCTTTGGTGCGGGCTTCTTTGGATCTGGCTGAATAATGCCGGAAACTTCTAAATCTTTTCGAGCAGTCAGTAAATATTCCCACGCCCTGTTTTCTTCATCTTCACCAATCCACGTATCATAGTTTGCATTAATCCATGAACCTGGATAGAGCCATTCGATCTTTGGAAATGTTTCGACTGGATGGGCTGGGATATTTCTTTGCGGGTTACCATTAATATATTCGGTAACATTTGTTGTTACAACTTGCCGAGTTTCAAATAATTTGGATAGTTTTCGATAAAGTGCATTTTGAAAACTCTTGCCATCGTTATCGTAACGATACCATTCCCAAGCGTTCTCTCCATCAAGAATAACAGTCAATAATCGATCCTGCTCGCCTTCTTCTGGTACATACTTTAAGACTCCTCTGATAAAGTCGTCCGCCGCGTCTTCACCTTGATAATTTTTATAAACGAATCCAATTTTGTCGGATAATTCGGTCTCTCTAAAAACAATTACAACGGCATCTTTGACTTTCGAATCATGCTCCGGGAAAACAGCATATGGATAAAAACAAGGATTTGCCCCTGTTTTTGAACGTTCAAGTATCTTCTGGTCTGTTGCTATCCATTTGATTCCTTGGTGAGCAAAAACCGGAATAACGTCGTGGGCTACCGAACCCTCACCAGGCCACATACCTGTCGGCTTTGTTCCGAATATCTTCTTGAACTCGCTTACCGCTTTCGCTACTTGTGCCTCAGCATCTTTTGGAAAATGGAATCTCAATGGCATAATATCATTTGGCTGGCACAGCTTGGCAAGATCTGAATCATAAATCAGTGGTAAAATGGGATGATAATACGGCGTTGTCAGTATTTCAATCTGCCCTTTGTGTGTATTAGGATGGTACATCAACTTCCTATGAATTGGAATAATAGCGGCAAGAACTTTGAATGTTTCCGCAACAATACGATTGCAGATTTCCTCAGTGATTTTTTCTTTCAGAGTATATGTTCCGTTGGCATTTTTCTGAATAATATCTGTGAGATTGATCGATACACCTGTGGTAAGTTTCTGCGGCTGATCAAAAAAATCCGGATCAAACGATGCCAGGAAAAACCAGCACTTGATTTCACGAATCTCTTGTTCAGATAATCCATCCTTACCGACTTGAGAGTACTTTTCTCTTAAAGATTTATACTCCGGGAATCTTGAAATGATTATCTCGCTCACGCCGAATGCATTCCAGACATTCGTAAGTAAGTATCTATAATCTTGCTCATTGAACTGAGCAGTCGGTTTGAGTGCAAGATCAATCCACGGGTCTGTTTTTCCCCCATATTTTGCAAAATATCTCACTGCGTTTACGCGATTCTTTTTCACATCCACAAATGGCGCCAAACGCTCCACATAATATGTTTGTAATTGTGATAGTAGTGATGAGGTCAAATTAACTGTAAAATGAATATTTGGATATTGCTCAAGTACCGCCGCCATGTCATAGTAATCCTTGGTTCCGTGTGTACGCACCCACGGGCCTTGAAGTTGATCCGATTCTGGATCAAGATATAAAGGCTGATGTTGATGCCAAATAATATTTAAATAGAGTGTTTTGCCAGTTTTTGGATATATGTCATTCATTATAAATACCTTGATTGAAGAATAACTTCTTTACATAATAAATAAGAACATCTCCAATTTCAATAACTGATAGGAAAATAGGAATGGCTAACTAAAATGAGCTATGTGTATCAATAGAAAAAGGCGTCGAGTTCTTCTTTCCCGACGCCTTTATTTTTACATTCAAAAACTATTATTAATGTTGAGCAAGGACAGCTTCTTTTGCAGCCTTCGCAACACGGAACTTTACAACTGTTTTTGCAGGAATATTTATTTGCGCTCCAGTAGCTGGATTGCGTCCGATACGGGCTTTACGATCAACCAGAACCAATTTACCGATACCTGGTAAAGTAAAAGAGTTTTTTGCTTCCCGATACGCTAAAGCTGCAATCTCTTCTAATATCCCCACTGCATCTTTCTTCTTCAACTCAAACTTGCTTGCAAGATGAGCTGCAATCTGGCTTTTCGTCATTGCTTTTCCCATAGGAGTCCCTTTTATAATGATTAATTATTTGTGATTTGTTTGGTAAACTACAAATTTAACAAGCGAGAACCGATATTCATTCTACCCTATCAGACAATTCTTAGGGAAATATATGTTGTTTTTCAATCAAATGTCAACAAAAAAATTCATTTTCTTCAATGTTTTCAACTTGTTCCGTTTGTCGTAGTTTTTCAAATATTTTGAAAAGAAACCTAACTCGGAATTGTGAGCTCTATTTTAGATTTAGATACACAAGAATGTTCTTTCATTTTAAATTACTTGATCTTAGTATTGCACTAATTTTGCTTAATTATCGGTTAAATTAACAAATCCGATTTTTTATTTTGAATCTTTTTGTTAATCTTTTCTATCATAATAAAATAATCTTGCTTCGCGAGACATTATCCAATAACTTTATTAAGTAATAACAACGAGGTCGTAGCTCAGTCCCGCCAGAAAGCGGCGGGATGTCGTGAACCAGAAAACGTTTCACTCCACTTGGTTTAATTTACATATCGAGGTCGAAGCTCAGCCTGGTTAGAGCGACTGCCTGTTACGAAATTGAATTCCTTTCATAATTCGTCAAAACCTGTAAAAAAATACAAATTGTATATGAGCTGTATGTAAGTTTTTTACCTTTTTACAATCAGATACAGCTTATTTTTATCTTGCCGTAGTATCTTCTTTTCAACGAGTTCTTGGGCGAATAACTTCCAGCTTTTATGATAGCCAGCACTAAATAGTGTAGCCATCTGTGTGTCGTGCGATTTTCTTTAAGAGATTTTCCTTCATTTCTGCTTTAGTCATCGTAGTAACCTTTCAGCAAGTGTTTATTGATTAGTGAAACAACTTGCGGACGGACTTCGTTACTTGCAATTTGCGTTTGTGTCCTCTAATATCTACCTTTCTACTGCCAACTTAATATCACTCGCAATACCAACGGAGAACCATCTTGAGGCATGCGATTTTATTCGTATTATTTCCTATTTCTGCATTTAAGCATTTTGAAAATTATCAACGTGGCAGCTTAGCCACCATCCATTAGATATATATTTTTGATTACTAATTACAATGATTTGTAAATACGAATATAAAAACGGTATCTTATTCCAGATATTTCCCGATGTTCTAAATTTTCATGACATTCATCCACTTTCAATGGAGATGGATACTATTTACAAAGAATATTCCATTATGCCCAATTGTCTTGTTAATCTCCAAGCAATGAAATATTTTCAGGGAGACTTCAATGCAGTAATTGATTTAGCAGAGCTGCGTGGAGCAAAGAAATTCCCAAATCAAATAAAATCAGCATTATTAGTTTCAAATGATTTGCAATTAGGATTTGCCCGGATGTATCAGACACTCAGCAAAAATCCACAAATAACGACAGAAATATTTAGGGATGAGCTAAAAGCTATTGAATGGTTAAGAATCTAATAATACTTCCCTGACTGGCGGCTCAAGTTGAATACAAGAAAAATAGAAAGCCCAATATCTAACAGTATTGGGCTTTTCACTATAATAACGTAACCAGAATAAATTTATTGTAACTCAGCCAGCGCTTGTTTTAACTATGAATCTTTTAACGATTGAGCAACGGCATAGCTTATACTGTTATCTAACATAGGCGATCCACGCTCATTCAGTCAGATTAAGCATCTTGTTAAACAACATGTAATATAAATCTTTGTATACTAACCTAAACTATTTCGCATCCGGTTCTTCTTGTTCTTTATCGTCTTTTTCCGCAAACCGTTCGATGAAATGGAAGAGATGGTAAGGACGTAGTATAAGATATAACCCGATGACAAGCTGAACACCAAAATGAATGATGGTATATTCATTTTGAATAGATTGTGCTTTGTAATATCCAAGCCAGACGAAAATGATATTACATAATGATACAACGGCTCCAACCAATTGCCATACTCCCAAGAGACGAACACCAACGACAAAAATATCTTTTCTCATTTTGGTTCTCCTAATAGAATGGATTTATGTCTTTTGTTAATTTATGCGGCCTAACGTCCGTTGGCTAATCCACCGCACTGATAATTTTCAAATTGCACTAAACGAACCAAGTTCATTCATTGCACTTTCATATATGAAATAAATTTCTGAGTGTAATGCAAAATGCACCTACGCTCGTTCGGTTAGCTTGAGCGCTCGGTTAGGCATAACGGCGCTCAGGGCTTGATTTAAGCGTTCTTTGACAAATAATTAATTATTTCCTTGACAAAGTTAATAATAATAATATATTTGTAGTGTGTTTGTTTTAAAGACCCGCTCAACAAACGTTCCCCTGGGAACTTCCGAGAGGATAGTTAGAGCGGGTTTTGTTTTGTATATACAACCCGATTAAAAATGTCTTGTATAAAAGATATTTTACTTTTTATTATATCATAATATTTTCTATCCGACCTCTCAAAAACTCCAGAAACCGCCCATCCGATATAGTCTGCAATTTGTAGCGCTGAATGACTATAATAGGGATTATGATAAAACTCTAATTTAGGATTGACTGTTATGCCGTATTTATTAAAAAATTCAACTTTCAATCTTTCTATTTCTGCGTTTAAGTTTTTTTGAATGCCCAATTTTTTATCTTTTCTTGAAAGCACTATGTCACAATATTCGTGGGTATGTAATATCCTTTTAAGTAACTCTCCGCACATTCCGTTATAAAATAGCTCTGGATTTCTTAGGTAACCTTCATAGGCTTTTAATTTTTCAGCCACAAGTATTAATGATTTAAAATCGGACATAGAAGCTATTTCTTTAAAAAATATGTCTCTAAATATTACAGGGTCGTTAGAGGCGTGAAGAACTTCTAAGGAATCTCTCATTGTGATATGGGGAATAATGTCAGCAGAGGTTAAACATTTTAACTTAAATTTAAGTACTTGCTCTTGAAGAATTATTGGAGTAGAGGTGGTAACAATGGAGATAACTAAAAATTTGGATGTTTGATTAGTGGTAACAAGGTTTACCCCGCTTTTGGCAATAATTTCAGGTCTGCCCGATTCATCTAAGAAAATGTATTGCTTACCACTTTTAGGTTCTTTCATCCTCTCTCACCTTTATGCCTAACGGACGGGTGCTAAGCTGCCGCGTTGATAATGTTCAATATGCACCCAAGAAAGTGAGTTCATGCCGTAAAAGAAATTATTAAGACTGAGAACCTATGCCCACTCGCATTTTAAATAGCCGATGTTGGCAGTAGTTAATTATTTCTTATTATTAATATCAAATCTGCCGCATCTTTCATTTCTGCTTTGTTAGGTTCTTTAATAATCAGTGGTTTTACGATAATGTTCTTTTGTTCTATGTTTGCCAATAAATCCCACATAATCTCATGATATAAAATAATTATAGCCTGTTCTTTATCTTTGAAGTTGTATTTTTTTATGATTTCATTAAATGAAATATTTGAAATTGTATTATCACATATCTTAATTGATATTTGTTTTGAAAGCTGATATAATTTGTCCTGATTATTCTCGTCTATTATAGGAATTGTAACTTTACCTTGTTCATCAAATATATTATTCTTTCCATAAGCTTCCATAACTCTTGTGTCAGTCACCTTGCCTGACAATCTGATGTTTTTTAATAATAATTTTAGTAAATCATCGTCATAAAAAGATTTCATCAATTTATATGGAGCACCATTAGTTATAGAAATAGTAACAGAGCTGTCAGTCTCCGTGTTTGTCCCATATTTTAAATTGCGCTGAGATGCTAATATCCAGAAATAACCAGTCCAAGGAGAAATATTGTCCTTTGAATCTAATGGTCTTATTATTTTCTTTTCTTCAAATTCTTTCCAAATCAAACCATCAAGAACGTATGAAAATGTGATTGAAAAGGCGTTTTGAGAACGACCAATTGAATTTAAATATGAAACTATATCTTTTATATCTTTTTCAATAAGAGGTATTATTTTATCAGCTATCTGTTTTGATTGGATTCTCAACTGATTGGTTTGATTTTCATCAAGAATAGGAATGTTTGAATAATATTTATTATTTTCTTGCCGAATAAGATTATAAATCTTCAATAACTTTAATTGGCTGTCCGTATATGGTATATGAAGGCTGTCTAAACCTTTTTTGCTTAATCCGTTAGAGAATAACATTGTCAATTGCAAATTATTATCACGTGATATTACCCATTGCGGGGTCTCCCTACCAGAACAATAACAGGTCATATCATAATTATTAGGATTTATTTGACCCATTAATTCTCCGCAATAGAGTATCATATTTAAAATTAGTAATTTGTGTTTCATTGTGTCTGTTTTTTTAAAAATTACCACCAACGTCCTGGTGCTAAGCTGCGGCGCTGATAGCTTTCCAATTGAATGAATTTAGAAACAGAAATTAGTACAAATAAAATCATATGCTTCAATATAGCTCTCCGTTGGTATTGCGAGTGATTTTAAGTAGCGGTAGAAAGTTAGGTATTAGAGAAGAAAAACGCAAACTAAAGATATAAGAAAGGTTGTAAGATATGAACCAGAGTTAGAACTGTATCTTATTTACAGAAGAAACGAGAGTGCTTGGCAACAAGTGGCTATACGTATTCGCTGTAAGATTGACACTGCTATGCCCCAGTATCTTTTGAATCTCAAATATAGAAACTCCGCTGGCACATAGTAATGAAGCAGCTGAGTGTCTCGTAGAGTGAAAATGTAAATCTTCATTCAGTTCTGCATCTCTCACACACTTCTTAAAGTATCTGCTCACGTAACTTGCCTCGTATTTATATGTGCCCTTGTTGAAAACATACTCTCCCATTTGTGCTCGTTTCTGTAATACAGATTTAACCAAGTCGTGCATCGGCACTATTCTATTTTTGCCAGTCTTTGTTTGAAAAAGTTCATCGTTTATAATTTGAATGACCGATGCCTGGAAATCTATTTGATGCCATCTTAAATTCACAATTTCCGAAAGTCTTAGCCCAGTGAGACAAGCAACAAGATACAAGTGTTTTAAAGTATCATTCTTTACGACAGCCAGCAACTTCTCAATATCTCCCTTTTTCATAAACGATATTCTCCGTTCGGCTTGTTTCACTTGTTGTGAATGTCTAAACGGATTCTTTAGCAGATATCCATTATTCACAGCGCATTGAAAAACTGACTTCATAGCCCGATAATACATATTGACAGTAGTTGCGCTTTTCTTTTTCTGCAGGCAGTGGTTTTTGAATCGTTCAACGTCTTCCAAAGTGTATTGACTCAACAACTTGTCACCAGTCGCGGCAAGAAAATATCTCTGCGCTGAATTGTGTATCTCAACTGTTTTGAATCGTAACAGACTAGATTTGAGTGATAAATACAAGCCGTAAAAAGAAGAAAGCGTGTGCATCACTGACATTGGTTCAACTGTATCTACTTTTTCATTTCTTATAAATGAAAGTGCGTCATTTTTCTTTTTACAGTGAGTAGATTTCCATTGAATCTTGCCGGTAGAATTTTTAATACCATAATAGTAAATCTTATTTTCAGAGCGTCTATTAAAATAAACCTTTGACATTATGAACTCCTTTCGTGATTGAAAAGAGCCCATATACGGTGTATATAAACTGTATATCTTTTACGAGAGATTCAGAAAATCAAACTTGAAATAGAAGTCTAAAACCATTATATTATCTTATAATTTAACGGGGTCGTAGCTCAGCTTGGTTAGAGCGCCTGCCTGTCACGCAGGAGGTCGCGAGTTCGATCCTCGTCGGCCCCGCAGAAATGGAAAACCCCTTTATGGGGTTTTTTCATTTCTGTACCAGACACGAGAATGTGTCTCGCCTGTCCCGCCGCTTTTGGGCGGGATCGGCCCCGCAATAAAAGCCTATCTTATGATGGGCTTTTATTTTTACTATATGTCTCATTACACGTATATCATCCAAAGTCAAACAACCGATACATTCTACATCGGCTCAACACATAATCCTTCCCTACGGCTTCAGCATCACAATAATGGATGGACAAAGTCTACCAAGTCCGGTATTCCTTGGAAATTAGTTTATCTCGAAGAACATCTCACAAAATCCGACGCTATGCATCGTGAATATGAAATCAAGCGAATGAAAAGCCGTGTTTACATCGAGGGACTTATTCGGCACGCAGGAGGTCGTCCCGATGCAACGTAGTTGTATCGGGAATCCTCGTCGGCTCCGCATAATAAAAAATCCCCAAATGGGGATTTTTTATTATGTAATAGCCATAAGTTTGTTCATCGCCTGTCCCGTTAATCGCCAGATTGACGGGATCGACCCCGTAAAAAACGAGGGTTTTTAACACCCTCGTTTTGTTTTATATAAGACCGTCAGTCAATACTCATTTTTAAATGGAAACAATGCATCCTTGGAAATTTGTTGAATCCATGAGACAGGAGCAATCAGCAATGTTGAAAGTCCCTATCAAATTTGTACAATAATTCCGATCCTAATCCAACTCTAACATCACTACACATTTTGCCGGCAGGTTGACGTTGAGTATCCCTTTCTGTAAATGAGCTCCGGAAAAAGGCTTTATACTCACTTCTTCGGGCTTCCCAAAATCGTTATATGCATTCATTTTTTCAGCAGTAATGATTTCTCCGGAAACATTTTTCATTGAGGTGCCGAGTAATTCACAGCTTAGTTTCTTTTCTTTCACCGGATCTAAATTTGTTATGCTGATGTGTATCTTTCCGTTTTTATCCTTAGACGCTGAAACACTTAACGATTGTATTTTATCGGTTCCGTTAGAGTATTCTTCACTTATTAATTTGATAGGAAGCATTGTTGCTTCCTGATGCACTGAATACATTTTGAAGACATAATAGGTTGGAGTTAATACTATTTTGTCACCTTTCGTCAGGATTACAGACTGCAAGACATTTACCATTTGGGCAATGTTTGCCATCCTGACGCGGTCGCAATGGTTATTGAAAATATTCAGATAGAGCCCAGCCGTCACGGCATCGCGCAGCGTGTTTTGCTGATACAGAAAAGCCGGATTGTCGCCCGGTTCTGTATCGAACCAGTTTCCCCATTCATCTGCAGTTAATGCAATTTTCTTTTCTGGGTCATAACGATCCATAATTGCAGAATGCTGATTCAGGTTTTCATCAACGACCACAGTCTTTTGCATCGGTACTGAACCATTCACTCTCGTCAAAATTGACCGCTGACCCTTTCTTTGTCCAGTTATGGCAGATCGTATAATAATGATAAGAATATCCCTGAATGAGATCGCTGTATTTTTTTGTGGCTTTCATAACGGTCTCTGTCCAATTGAGATCATCCGAAGTACCGCCTGATAGAATTTTGAATTTGCCCGGACAGAAAGTGGAAAATTGTTTAAAAATATTTGAATAAAACTCTGGGGTCATATTACCACCGCATCCCCAGGTCTCATTTCCAATTCCCCAGAATTTCACTTTCCATGGCTCGCTTCGCCCATTGATACGGCGCAGGTTCGCCATCGGACTGTCGTTGTTAGAATTTACATATTCCACCCAATCACGTGCTTCTTTTATCGTTCCACTACCAACATTGATGGAAAGGTACGGTTCGGCACCGAGTAATTCACAAAAATCTAAAAATTCATGTGTACCAAAGCTATTATCTTCTACAACTCCACCCCAGGTAGTATTGACGAACTTCGGCCTTTTTTCGACTGGACCAATACCGTCCATCCAATGATATGTATCAGCAAAGCATCCTCCAGGCCAGCGAACAACAGGAACGTGGATGGCTTTCAGAGCATCCAGAACATCATTGCGAATACCGCGCGTATTGGGTATTGGTGAATTTTTACCTACCCAAATTCCGCCATAAATACATCGGCCTAAATGTTCTGTAAAATGTCCGTAAATATATTTGCTGATTGTTATTTTGCCAGAATCAGCATTTACAATCAAAGTATTCGTCGATTGCTGTGCATTAACTTTCAATGTAATAATGAGGATGAGACAGCATAGAGTGATAATCTTTTTCATTATGTCTATATCTCCGTATTCAAAATTCATATAGATAGTATGGATTTTATCCTAATTGTAAATATACATAACATATTAAAATCTTCCTATTAATTCTTAGACTTTTCTGAATTTGAAACGATAAAAATCAGTTTCTTGCTTCCGTTTTCATCGTTTCGTATATTAGTACATAATTAAGTAAATAATTTTGCACCCATAGTTCGAAAATTGCCTGCGAATGCATTTTATGAGCAGAAGCAATTTTCAGAATCTCCCGCTTTTCAGGATTCCGCTTTTGAAGCGGGATTCAAAAAGCGGAACCGCCGGTATTTGGCGGGACTTAATAATATTGTATTAGTTTGCACCCATAGCTTCCAAATCGGCCTGCGAGTGCAACGAGCAGCAGCCGATTTGAGAATCCCGTTGAACGAAGTGATAACGGGATCTTAATTTGATCTTTGCACCCATAGCTCAATTGGATAGAGCGGCAGCCTACGGAGCTGTAGGTTGGGGGTAAAAAGCTTTCAAAACATTTCAATTTCTACATTTCCTTCCTTCGTGGGTACTAATTTGGTGACCTTCTGCCTCAGAAATGGGGTTTCCAATGTTCCTCTCCAAACATTCCAACGGTACCTATTATCTGTATTATTCCAACGAACAAGGCAAGAGAAAAAAGGTATCTACTCATTGCCAATATAAAACCGATGCGCTCCAGTTTCTGCAATCGTTCAAAAGTGATGAACACGAACGGAGACAAAAAGCAAAGCATAAACTACTTTCAGAACTCCAGAATGATTTTCTTCCTTATGCAGATGCTAACTTTAGCAAGGGAACGGTAGATATTTACAAAGCAGCACTAAAGAACTTTGTTTGCATTGTCGGTGATTTACCACTTTCATCATACACTCCTCAGCACTTCGATACTTACAAAACAGAGAGACAAAAACCTGTCAAGGTGGTAACGGTCAAAGATGGACATAAAGCAGAGACAGAGAAGATTGTAAAGCCAGTAACTGTAAACATCGAACTCCGGACGTTGAGGGCTTTCTTCAACACAGCTGTAAGGTGGAGACTACTCGAAAGCAATCCATTCAAAATTCAACTCGTAAAGATACCGGAGAATAAGCCAACATTCCTCACAAAGGAAGAATTTCAAAAGCTTCTTAATGTGATTGAAGAACATTGGTTGAAGGAAATCATTATCTTTGCAGTAAGCACCGGATTGCGTAGAGGCGAATTAGTGAACCTAAAATGGAATTGTATAGACCTCAGCCGAAAGTTGCTGTATATCGAAAGCACTCCCACGTTTCGCACGAAGTCCGGTAAAATGAGAATAATACCGTTGAACGATACAGCTCTCTACATATTGCAAGCAAAGCAAGGAAAAGATACTTCTGAATATGTTTTTTCGATGAACGGCAAGCAAATCTTTGCCGATTGGATTACGCACTTGTTCAAGCGGTATGTGAGACTTGCGAACCTCAGCAATCAGGATATACATTTTCATTCACTCCGGCACTCGTTTGCTTCTTGGCTTGCTCAGGACGGTACTTCTGTTTATGTGATTAAAGACTTGCTCGGACATTCAGACGTAAAAACAACTCAGATATATAGCCATTTACAACCTGAGAGTTTACATAAAGAAGTGAATAGGATTTCGATACTTATGAATTGAATGTGTTTTGAATAATAAATAAAAGAGCGTCGGTAGTGTCTTAATTTGGATGTGATGGAGGTGGAAAAATATCATCAATTAATGGTCTAAGCACATATCCAGCGGCAAGACCAACAATAAGTAATTGTCCACCCGATGGAAGAAAAAAGAATATAATAACGAGAATAATAAATATTACCATTTTTGCCATTTTAATTTCTCCATAGACACTATTATGCGGCTTTCTTATTTTATCGTTTGACAACCAGCAACTCAAACTGACGCAGACCACATTGAAGGTACTGACTGCTGTTGGCAATGGCAATGAATAAATATCATCAATCATAACACAGATGGCTCAATACGACTAGGAACAATTCAATTGTTTGTTGGGATTATTGGGATTTTTAAGAAAAACAACATCCATTAATACCATCAAGATGGTAGTATCAGATTAGGTACAATGCGAGTGTTTTATCTTTACCCAAAATTATTTCTTAATATTTTAATAAAATATCCAAGAAAGTTACCAGATAGCTTTCTTTCTTTCCATTGACTAAGTCCTGCGTTAAATGCTTCTTTTATTTTACCTTCTTCATACTTATCAATTACGTTAGAGAAGAATTTTCTAAAAGCGAATTCATCAAATTCTACTGCTTCTATTTTTAATATTTCCACCATTTGATCGATAATAACATTATTTCCATTATTAACATTATTGTTTGTCACCGTTTTGTTCTCCGTCTGCTCTCCGTTCTGCTCTCCACCAATTTGATACCGTTTCCAATTTCGTATTGATATTATTGTGGTTACGTTATCAATTTTGGTATCCACCATTTGCCGTGTTTCGAGATACGTAAGAAATTTTCTCACTGTTTTGAAATCCCATTTCCACCTATCCGCGAGAGATAATTGAGAATAGCATAATTCACCTGGCGTAATATGGATTTCATTACCGCGAATAATTACCATGTGCTCCCTATGGCTTGCCAATAATAGTAAATCTATCCAGGCTTGCAATCGTGTAAAACGTTCGCTGAAATAAAGATCGTTCTCCATTATCTGGCGATGTAATTTTATATATCCTTGCATAAAATCAGACGAGGTATTGTTTAGGTGACCAAGATTTAGATTGATAATCTCGAATTTCGGTTTCTTTCAAAGTTAAGGTTTCTGGGTTAAATAATAGACCAACTTTGTTATTTGTCAAATTCAAATTACGTCCCCATTCTACAAATAGCTCGATATAAGATGGTTCTTCTTCAATCGGCTTCCATAAAAATATTCCGCAATCAGCATCATTAAAAAGTCTACCTGTGTCTCTGATGTCGGATGGAGAGGGTTTCCTATCAATCCTCATTCCTATTTGTTTACTTAAAACAGCCGCGATAAGAATTATTGGAATAGATAAATCAGTGGCTAGACCCTTCAACCTGCTAACAAAGGCATTAATCTCGTTTACTCTGTCCTTATTTGCGACCTCAATTAATTGCAAATAATCAATGATGAGTAATTTTATTTTTTTCTCATGAAACATCTTTTGTGCAATAATAAATACTTTCTCTGGATTTGCTGAACCATCCCGAATAATCAAATCTTTCCCTTTTGATGTTTCTTGGAACTGGAGTAAACGGGTCAGACGATCCATAGGGTTCTGACCACTATGTACTCCTGCATATCGTTTTGCAATGTCAACGGCACGCATTTCCATTGAAATAATTCCAACAGAATGTCCCTGAGTTGAGTTATAATATCCAATTTGGTTAGATAAAAAAGATTTGCCAATTTTGGCTTCAGCTGCAATACAATATAGACTACCCTGTTCAAAGCCATGAATGATTTTATCCAGCTTTGATATACCAGATGGAAGTCTTACAATTTCACCTGTAATCTCTTTCTCTGTTTCGTTGATCGCTTCGATAGTAGCATCATCAAGGGTTATATATCCTTTCAGATCATGATCTTTCACGGCAAAGGAAATTAATTCTTGTGTTGCTAATTCAATTATAGTGCTAATTTCTTTCCCATCATTTATCTCTTTATTGATATGGAGAAGTAATGTCCTCAATTGTGTTTTTCGAGCTTCCTCTTGAAGAAAACGACAATTAGCTGATAAGCTATTATGAACACCTTCCTTTGTAATAAGTGTCGAGAGTTCAACGCTTCGTAGAACTAGATACTCCAGAACCTGTCGTTCATCAATAAATTCAGGATATATTTTTAAGTAGTGAGACAACATCAAACTATTCTGTTGTAAATAATTTTGTACTTCAATAAGATTAACTTCTTTTTGTAGTTCTACTAAGGCTTTGCACACTCCAAAGAGAATAGCACAATCGTGTTGCAGAAAATCTGTTTCATTAATAACCGTATCAGCTTTAAGTACCGATGAGTTACCCTTGTAGAGTAACTCACCGATAATTTCTTCTTCAACTAGCTTTCTTGTGATCATATATATCCTTGGAATTGTTATCAGGTACTGAAAGAAATTTCTATAGTTGTACTTACAGTTGGAGATAAGGGTTTATTCGGTTGTTCTTCTGTAGATATTTCTATCCCAAATTCAGATATTGAAAGGAATATCTGGCGTTCGAGATGGTTATCTTTGAAGTGAAGGAACTTCCCTTTTTCTAGTATATGTATTCTCGTTGTAACAAGCGGTTTAGAAAAGGGGATATGTACTACAACAAACTTAAATGTACCTGTACTTCATCAAGTCATAATTAAAACCGTAACTACCTCCAAATTGCCGGTACTTATGCCGATCCGGATTGCGTTCACAGTAAAACGCAATACCCTGAATGCGTCCTAAAATCCGATGACTTTTATATTTTTTATCAGGTAGTAAAAGATGGACTGTTCCATTGGGAGCAATTCTAATATTAGATGTAAACATTGTATAACTCCTAAAAATAGAAAACCGCTGAAGGGAAATTATGATGAAAAACCCTCAACGGTCTCTTATTTCCAATATGTAAGTATTTTAGTATCATAATTTATTTTGATACAAGATACTTCCACGAGGAAGACTTAACTATTTTATAAATAAATTTAAGTTTTTTAAGTTTGTTTCCTCTTCTTTTTATATCCTGTTAATGAGGCGTATTGTCTCAGTTTATGATACATAGGATTTTTATCTTTGAATTCCTCTTTAGAAGGCATATCTGAAGGGCATAATTCTAATCCAATATTATGTAGAACTACAGCGGGGATTGTTTTTCCCTTAACGAGATGTCTTTTTTCACATGCAGTCTTGAATTTATCTATAAAGTCGTCTTGATCTATTATATCAGAATTAGTTTTATTTTTGTTTGCATCATTTGACGATGGAACGGTAAGAATGCCGGATAATGAAGGTTCGATAGAAGACTGTATTTGTATTTTCTCATCTTCCTTACGTCGAAGTTTTTCAAAAGCGTATTCTTTTGCCCTTACTTCCGATAATTTTTCTTCATGTTCAAGTAATTTCAATTTATGTATCAACTGCATTTTTTTCTCTTCAAGCTTAGGTATTTCTGGATTTACAAATGGACTTTGGCGCTTCTTTTCGATTTCATCATCTATTGCTGAAATCTTAGCCAGAATTGATTTATTTTCATCATCGCCATCCATAATTAAATCTTTACGATTGAAAATTAAATCATTAAATTTAATCTTTTTCATAGACTAAAAATCTTTCTTCAAGTATTCGTTGGCTATTCTCATATTTTGATAATTAATTTTAAGCCCATAATTCACGCCTCCTGGAAATACTTCCAGAAATATTGCACAAGTGTCTTTCCCTTTATTGACAAAGCACCATTGAGCCTCAGTTGTCTCTCGATCAATAATATTCAATTCTTGGCAACTATCGCTTTTGAAAAGTGCAACGTCTACTTCTGGTTTCCCATATTTCTTGGAAATTGCGCTCTTAATCGACCACAACTTCCGGATAAAATATTCGCATTTAATATCGTCAAGAAATACCATGCCAGCAAAAAAACTTTTGTTATGAAAATAAATTGCAAATTGATTGACTTTTTCACTCGCAAACATGCCGCCATAAAAAACCATTATTTCCTTATTGCTTTTTACAGTATCAAAATGGACACCGTCCCGTTTAAGCATTTTCGATTTAACAGTTTCTGAGTTGTCGCCCCACCTCAAATCAAGAAATCCATTAAGCGTCTTTCCTTGATCTTGTGCTACTAGTTCTTGATTAGTTAAGAATTCCCCCAAAAATAATATTGAAATTAGAAAAATAATCTTGTTCATATAAAGTTACCTCCTACAAAATGGTATTAAGCACAAGAATATTTATTGTGCAAATATACTAACTTCTTTAATAAAATTTTGAGAAAAATATTTGTCGACTATTATTTAGAGCTCTATACCCCCTAAATGTCCCTCTACCCCCCGTCGTTATCTGAGTAATTTTCATTTTTGATATTTTAAATATACAGATATTCAAGATAGAGTATACTTTTGAAGCGATCATTAAGAGCATTAATTGTCTTCATATCCATCAACTAAAGCAATCATTGAATTATGGTTTATACCCTATACACGAAGTTGGATGAAAGAAAAAAATATTCTGACGGTGACGAACTAAAAGGACAGGGATAAACCTCATATAAGCTCCACTTGCCTTCCGTTTCTTTGTTTTGTAAATTGACATTGACTTAAAGAAACATGCTTCCCAAGATAGTAAAAAGAAATTTACTCGAAAGAGTAGAACCTCAAGTGTTTGGGAATTGGAAGCTCCGTTTCGCTTGAGGTTTCTTATTCGTGGCATTGGTGACTATTTTGGGCACTGACAGAGTGAAATAAAATCGAAACTTCACTCAACACGATAGAAGAAATTGTCGAAAAAAGATTGTTTTCTTTTGCACCCATAGCTCAATTGGATAGAGCGGCAGCCTACGGAGCTGTAGGTTGGGGGTTCGACTCCCTCTGGGTGCACATAAAAAAGCTCTGAACTCACAGGGCTTTTTCTTTGTTTTATTCTAGCACGATTCTCATCTGGCAAGATTCACAATCAAACTCCAGACGATATTTATTCCTTGTATCCTCCAAAAATAATGGTTCTGCATCGGAGATATTTTTACCTGTACAAAGACCATATTGGAAACGTAAACAGTGCTTCATCGTCATCACTGTCTTTCCCTTAGTTACATTTTGAAGCTCAAATGCATTTTCAATATTTTCTACACCATGCCTACGATAGAATGCCTCCGCCTTCTTATTTGCAACATTTGCCATATAATCTAAATGCGCTTCCGGATACGGTTCATTGTTGGGTTGAATAAATGAAATTTTTCTGTTGTATAGTTTCAATCGTGATTCTTCCAATTGGCGTATTCCTTCACGCCGCATTTCATTAAGTATACTGATGGGAAGAAAATATGGTTGATTCCAAACCACATTCATTTCTTCGCAAATAAAAATCGTATCACCTAATTTTGTAAGTTGGTGGTGAACAGTTTCCTCTGCCTGATTTTTGCTTTTTGCAGGTTTTTTTTCATAAGCTCGATCAATTTTTATTTTAACGCCATTTTCATCTTCAATGTAAACGGTAAAGCCATCATTTGATTCAATAAATTGCATTTTCACTGCAATTAAGCGCTTTGTTTTATCTGCTTGAAGTTCCTTTGCAAATACATAATCATAATTGCGATAAATCATTGTTCCAACTTCAAGCCCATCGATTTCAGAAGGAAATATTTTCTTTCCTTCTATCTTATTTATATTTGTGCCCAACAAATCATTCTGCGCATTGAAAAAACAGATCCCATCTCCATTATGCAGCGTTTCTTCCGTCTCCAGAATAAAGCAATTTCGTTCTATCTGTTTCACCTTTCCTAAATATGCACCGGTGGATTTCGGTGTGTATGGAGAAAGGATATCTTTAGTCCGACGTTGAATGAAATGTTCAGTAAATCCGCGATTGAATGTTTTAAATAAATTTGGTTGAAATGTTATCATTGTTTTCCCGGTCGATGCCCGGGCAAGCGAACCATCCTTTTCTATTATCTCATCAATTCTTTGTCTGTAGAATGCCGTAACATTTTTAACATAGTTGATGTCTTTCAAGCGTCCTTCAATCTTAAATGAAGACACGCCTGCATCAATCAAATCGCGAAGATATTCAGAAAGATTTAAATCCTTGAGTGAGAGCAGATATTTATTCTGTTCAATTATGTTTCCTGAATTATCTTTAAGCGTGTAAGGCAAACGACATGGCTGTGCACATTCGCCGCGGTTTGCGCTTCTCCCTTGCGTTGCCTGACTGAGATAGCATTGTCCGCTGAAACTGACGCACAATGCACCGTGGATGAAAAACTCTAAATCTATATTTGTATTCGACCTAATTTCGCGCAATTGTTTCAGCGATAATTCTCGCGCTAATATAACACGCTGGAATCCAACTTTCTCAAGAAATTGAATCTTCTTCAACGAATAATTGTGCGTTTGTGTGCTGGCAAACAACGGAAGCGGCGGCAAGTCAAGTTCCAATAATCCCATATCCTGAATGATTAGAGCATCTGCACCTGCCTCATATACAGATCGAGCAAGAGCAAGCGCCTCGTCTAATTCATCATCATACAAAATCGTATTCAGCGTAATATAAACTTTTGACCAATAGCGATGTGCATAGTTCACAAGTTTAGCTATGTCATCTAACGAATTACCTGCAGCAGTGCGCGCACCAAACTTTGGTGCACCAATATATACTGCATCTGCGCCGTGATTAATTGCAGCTATGCCCGTTGCTAAATTTTTAGCCGGAGAGAGAAGTTCTATACGACGGTTGCGTTCTTTATTATTCATTCAGCAATTTCCTATATAGTAAGGTAGATAAACTTCTCCTTCCCCTCAAATTGATAGCGCAGAAAAACTTCCGTATATTTCAAATAAAATAATAGGAGAATTTTTTGCAGAATCGCGATAATAAGGAATGGATTCCAACAAATCCTGACTATGATCCCAACAAACCAATGCAGGTCGGCGGACAAGCAGTTATTGAAGGTGTAATGATGCGCGCGCCTGGTTCAGTTGCCACGGCAGTGCGACGGGCAAATGGACAAATCGTAGTTCAACATCAGGAATATAAATCGGTTACGGAAAAATATAAATGGCTGAATGTGCCAATCTTGCGTGGTGCAGTTGGGCTTATCGATATGATGTATCTCGGCATGAAAACACTCAACTTTTCTGCCGAGATTGCAATGCTTGATGTTGAGACTGAAGAGACAAAGAAAAATGGTAAAACAGGTGAAAATAATTCTGAGAATAAAACTAAACCTCAGTCAAAGTTAGCACTTGTAGCAACGCTTGTATTTGCACTCGCTCTTGGAATAGGTGTTTTCTTTATCGTCCCGTTATATCTTACAACCAAAGTATTCGCAATTGAACAAACTGCAATGATGTTCAACCTCGTGGCTGGCGCTATTCGCATTACGATCTTGCTTCTTTATATGGCTGGTATTTCATTGATGAAAGATATCCAGCAGCTTTTTCGTTATCACGGCGCGGAACATAAATCTGTATTCGCGTATGAATTGAAAGGCTCACTCGTCCCAGAGTCCGTGGTAAAATACAGTCGTTTTCATCCTCGGTGCGGCACAAGTTTTTTACTTATCGTTGCATTTGTCGCAATTCTTTCCTTCAGTCTTCTTGATGCATTCTTACTGATCTTTATTGGCAAGATCACATTGTCAATCCGTCTGTTGACGCATTTGCCTTTTATCCCCGTCGTTGGCGGTTTGGCATATGAAATTATTAGATTTTCTGCAAAGCATGGAACAACTTGGTGGGGTAAAACATTGATCGCGCCTGGACTTTGGCTTCAACATATTACAACGAAGGAGCCTACCGAGCCGCAAATAGAAGTTGCTTTGGTAGCACTCAAATGTGCTTTAGGTCAAGAAGATCCAAACAAATATATTCTACAACCCGGTCCCGCAGTGGTTTCTTCAACCAAAGCATAATATTGTTATGATTGATAAGTTAGAAAAAATATTTCAGCGGTACGATGAAGTCAGCAAATTGATGAGCGATCCGGCAATTGTTGCTGATCAGCAAAAAAGTCGAGAATTAGGAAAAGAATTTCATTCTTTGGAAATGGTTGTAAAAGCTGGGATTCGTTATAAAAAGGTTTATCACGATTTCAACGGAAGCAAAGAGTTATTGGATTCTACAAGCGATCCAGAAATGAAATCGCTTGCACAGGAAGAATACGATCGGCTTAAGGTGGAATTAGCCCGGCTTGAAGAAGAAATGAAGATGTTGCTGATTCCTTCTGATCCGAACGATTCGAAAAATTTTATTATGGAAATTCGTGCAGGCACCGGTGGCGAGGAAGCTGCAATATTTGCTGCAGATTTGTATAGAATGTACACGCGCTATTCGGAAAGGAAAAGTTGGAAAGTCGAGATAATGGATTGGAATGAAACAGGCAAAGGCGGCTTTAAAGAAATTGTCTTTGCAGTATCTGGCGAAGGCGCATATGGAGAAATGAAATATGAAAGCGGTGTGCATCGGGTCCAGCGTGTGCCGGAAACAGAAGCACAAGGGCGTGTGCATACTTCAGCGGCATCCGTAGTTGTGCTGCCTGAAGTTGAAGATGTAGAAATAGACATCAACCCGGCTGATCTTCAAATTGACACATATCGCTCGGGCGGCAAAGGCGGGCAGAATGTAAATAAAGTTGAAACAGCAGTACGTATTACGCACAAACCAAGCGGAATTATTGTTGCCTGCCAACAAGAGCGCTCGCAATTTCAAAATCGTGAACGAGCGATGAAAATGCTGCGCGCTAAATTATACGAGATGAAACTTGAAGAGCAAACAAAATCTACCGCGGCGCAGCGAAAGTCGATGGTGAAGAGCGGTGATAGAAGTGATAAAATCCGAACATATAATTTTCCGCAAAACCGGCTAACCGATCATCGCATCGGATATACAATTTATAGCTTGGACCGCGTGATTGATGGTGACTTAGATGCATTAATCGAGCAATTGCGGATAGCCGATCGCGCTGAAAAACTACAAAACGCAACGGCATAATTTTGCCTATCGTTTTTTTTGAAAAGTTCTCTTCTTTGCAAAAAACTCTTTTAGTAATGATTCGCTTTCCTTATCGCAAATTCCTCCTACAACATGAACGCTATGATTCAGCCGTGGATCTTCGACAATATTATACAATGTTCCGCAAGACCCGGCTTTTGGATCATACGAACTGAATACAAGTGTCGGAATGCGAGCAAGAACAATAGCGCCTGCACACATCGGGCAAGGTTCTAACGTCACATAAAGCGTGCAATTCTCTAATCTTCGCGAATGCATATAATTTGAAGCAGCAGTAATTGCAATCATTTCGGCGTGAGCAGTGGGATCTTGCAGTAGTTCTATCTGATTATATCCCCTGCCGATAATCTCCCCTTTATGCACAACGATTGCCCCCACCGGCACTTCATTTGCATCGAAGGCGCGCTGCGCTTCTTGAATCGCTGTTTTCATCCATTGCGCATGCGGCGTCATCATAAATACTTTATAGTGCTATCGTGATTGCTTAGCTGATACGGTTTGTAGGAAATGTTCTAACTAACAGCGCTTCTTGACGCTATATCGCCAGCTTGTGAATCAATAGATTGCGCATTATACGTGTTCAACTTTTGAGAAATCCGATAATGCTGCAATTATCCGATTCACTTCTTCACCAATTGTATCAAGTTGGCGCATTATTTTCAGATTGCCTGCAGCAGCTTTATGTGCAGATCCGAGTGTGAGCACAATAATTGATAGCGGGTTATTAATGTGATGCTGTATACCACGAGCTACTTCGTGCAGTGTTTTAAGCTGTGTTTGCTGAAGCTGCATTTCTCGTTCAGCAATGAGTCTTTGCTCTTCGCTTTCGTGCAGTTTTGTCCTGATTTCAATAACATTCACCAATGCTACAGCAAGAAGCCACAAAAATGGAAAGGCGTCAAAACTGTCAATTATATTCTCAATAAATAATGAAGTATGGAAGGTAATGTACTTCACTCTGATAAAATAATGTATGATGCAAAATAATAGATAGCCGTAAATGAATAACCCAGAAAGAACCGCTGGGTATTTTATGCAAAAATTTTTCACCTTTTCATAAATCTTTTTGATGGGGTTCATCTGAAGTACTCCCCGAATATTGTTCGATGGATATTGATAATTTCAACCAAACTAATTTAAGATATTGTGCACCCGGAGGGAGTCGAACCCCCAACCCTCAGATCCGAAGTCTGATGCTCTATCCAATTGAGCTACGGGTGCATTAGCACACAAGACAAAATCCATTATTTGTTATTAAGATTGAACCATGTGCATACCTTAATACAGATCCCGCCATAAAATGTTATGATTCTAAAAAATGCTGCTATTCGATATAAAACACATCGCAGATAATTTCCGAATTACATGTGCAAATCAATATTTCCTAGTGCGCTAATAATTTACAAAACAAACCCACATCTTGCAACAATACAACTATTCTACATATTTCTGATAATTTATAGGTTAAGAAGTTGGATAATGTCGAATCTCTTCATTCTGGAAAGTTCAACTTTGAGTTCCTTGCGTTTATCTTTGTCATAGAGAAAGAAAAAGAGCTGCTGAATTTTCTTTTCCTTTATCGAACGCGGTATATTTATTTTTTCCAAAGTGTAAGGATCGAACCCAGTATAGAACATCACTGAAGCAAGTGTCATGGGTGTTGGCGTAAAATCCTGAACCTGTTCTAGCTTGATATTCAGTTTTTGCATTTGGACAGAAATATCGGCCATATCATCAAGCCCGCTCGCCGGTAGGCTCGAAATAAAATATGGGATCAATTGCTGGTTTAATCCATATTCCCGGCAAATTCCTAGGAATCGGTTATATAAATTAATGAATAAATCAAAGGAAGGTTTGCGCAAGAGTTTTAAAACTTTCTCCGAAGTATGTTCCGGGGCAACTTTTAATCTCCCAGAAACATGATGGAGAACAAGCTCCTTGAAATATTCGAGCGACGAAGGATTGATAGGCTTATTCTTTTTATCGAGAATAAGATCATACCTGATCCCGCTTCCAACCGTAATTTTTTTAATGCCTTTCACCTTCCTTGACTCTTTATACAATTCGATGAGAGGAGTGCAATCGGCATCTAAATTCTTGCATAGAATAGGGTACAAACACGATGGTCGTTTGCATGCGGCACATTGTTTAGAGTTAATGCCACTCATCATGTACATATTTGCTGAAGGACCGCCTAAATCGGTAATGTGGCCTTTAAAAGATGGAGCAACGGCAATAGTTTTCAATTCTTTCAGTATAGAAGCCTGTGAGCGGCTTGAAATAAACTTTCCTTGATGAGCAGAAATTGTACAGAACGAACATCCTCCAAAACATCCTCGATGAATCGTGACAGAATCTTTGATCATTTCATACGCCGGGATCAGCTCTTTTCTATTATATCTTGGATGCGGCCGGCGAGTGAACGGCAGATTATAAATACTGTCGATTTCTGTTTGCGAGAGCACCGGAAACGGTGGATTGACTATGATGTATACATCCCCAATTTTTTCAGCAAGAGGCCGTTGTTCAATTTTATTTGATTCCTCTTCGATCATCACAAAATTGCGGGCAAATGCTTTCTTGCTTATCACACATTCTTCATAAGATGCAAGCGAAACTATTTTATCATTTCGTGTGAATGGAAATTCTTTTGTGCAAAAAGTCGTTTGGGGAATTTGTGTTATGCTTTCAATGTTTTCGCCGTTGCTTAATCTGCCAGCTATTGCGACAACAGCTTTTTCTGCCATTCCATAAGCAATCAAATCTGCGCTTGAATCGATTAATATGGAAGGCCTCAAAGAGTCGCTCCAATAATCATAATGCGTAAGGCGGCGAAGCGAAGCTTCAATACCCCCAATAATTAAGGGAACATGAGGATAAAGCGATTTCAGTATTTTTGAATAGATTTGTACTGCATAATCGGGCCTCTGCCCTGCTTTATCTCCGGGAGTAAATGCATCGTTTGAACGGAGGCGTTTGTTTGCTGTGTAATGATTCACCATGGAATCCATATTCCCCGATGTAACTCCGAAAAACAACCTGGGCACTCCCATTTTTTTAAAGTCCCTAAGATCATCGCGCCAATTAGGTTGCGGAACAATGGCGACTTTATATCCTGCTTTTTCTAGTATTCGAGCAATAATCGCTGCACCAAATGCCGGATGGTCAACAAATGCATCTCCTGTAAATATAATAACGTCGGCTTGTTCCCAACCGAGTTCTTGCATTTCTTTTAGAGAAGTGGGAAAGGTGTTCCCTTTTTTATTTACTTGAGTCCAATTACTTTTCATTTTTCTATTTATAGTCTCTGATTTTGCATTATTTAATAATGTACGTTATTAATTTTTTTCTTGCTTAGAATGGAGACATCTACTAAGAAAAATAAATATTATCTCAACGGCATAGTGTATCGTCGACCAAAGGGCAGTAATCAACAGTTGTCAGATTTTTTTTTAATTTAGGTGAAGAAGGATCGAAAGGAGGTTTTATGCTAAAGTAGGTTAGAGAAATCTTATTAATCACAGCCATCTCACTGATATTTGAATGCTACCATTCCTTCAGGCTCAATGTCACCGTTCTTCCTAAACGTATACCTGATATTACGGTGCAAGAAATATTCTGATCTGTTTCGATCACTTTGCCATGTCCGATAACTACATTCTTTGGAATTCCATCAGATAGGTCAACTATACCAAAACTTGTACCTTTCTCGCTTGACACTTGAATTAAAAGCTTCGTCTTCGCCGGCATCGGTTTGTTAATGGATGCCATGATCTTCCAATTGTTGGAATAGGTCGACAGGTTATAGTGTTGCTCTACCATTTTACTGTGAAAAGCGAGGAATCGATTGGAACCATTGTTCACCGAAATGAAACCTAAGAGCCTTATTTCATATGCACCGAGTGATGCTATTGACAGGAAGAATACAAGCACTAATAAACATTTTCGCATTTTTTAAATCCCTCCATTCATCACTATATGTATTCCTGATAACCATTAAGATTGCCTGTGATGGAAATATCGGAAATCGGCTTCATTTCAAATGTGACCGATTGTGTAATGCTATTATTACTACTTTGTGAGCGTAGTTTAACAGATGTTGTGACTACTAGTAGGAAAAGGACTATGACACTAAGTATTTTCACCTGTATTGATTCTAAAATTTCTAACGAATAAACAGGGGAAATGGTTCCTGTACTTAAGAATGTATGGTCTTTATATGCTCATAGATAATTGAACTTTTATAATTGAATTGCATGTTATAATGATACATTGTTGTGTCATCGAGCTTTTGGGGGTAACGTTTATCCTATAATTAATGGGATTCTTAATAAAAAAAATCACACTGGCATATAGATTGACTAATATTCCTTGTTCCTATTTAATCAGTTAATAGGAATTAAATCGACGTTGGATGCAGAACAAATCTATGGAGACGTGTACAGAGATACGTAGTTTATAGAAGTCTTATTTCCTACTGCCATTATGCTGATATTTGAGTGCTACCATTCCTTCAGGCTCAATGTCACTGTTCTTCCTAAACATGTACCTGATATAACGGTGCAAGAAATATTCTGATCTGTTTCGACCACTTTACCATTTCCGATAACTACATTCTTTGGAATTCCATCAGATAGGTCAACTATACCAAAACTTGTACCTTTCTCGCTTGACACTTGAATTAAAAGCTTCGTCTTCGCCGGCATCGGTTCGTCAATGGATGCAATGATCTTCCAATTATTGGAATAGGTTGACAGGTTATAGTGTCGCACTACCCTTTTACTATGAAAAGCAAAGAATCGATTGGAACCATTATTCACTGAAATGAAACCTAAAGGCTTTATTTCAAAAGCACCGAGTGATGCAATGGTTATCATTATAGCCAATAGGAAAAGGACTATGGTAATAGGACTTTTCAACCTCCACCCTGTGTAATCTTTAACAAAAAGATTTTTTATAGTCAAGTACTTTTTTATTTAAATTCTATTAAAACATCCTCGCAATCCAGCCCGCCTGCTGCGGGCAGGCGTACGCGGGAGTCTAATGTTCTAGATACCTTCTGACTTTGCCGGGACGGGAATGACGCCACAAACGGCGGGGTATTAAACCCGAAAAAGAACAAATCTATTGAGGCGTGTAAAGAGATAAATCGTAGTTTAGAGAAGTCTTATATCCTGCTGCCACTATGCTGATATTTGAGTGTTACCATTCCTTTAAGTTTAATGTCACCGTTCTTCCTAAACGTGTACCAGATATAACGGTGCAAGAAATATTCTGATCTGTTTCGACCACATTGCCATTTCCGATAACTACATTCTTTGGAGTCCCATCCGACAGGTCAACTATGCCAAGACTTGTACCTTTCTTGCTTGACACTTGAATTAAAAGCTTTGTTTTCGCCGGCATTGGCTCATCAATGGATGCTATGATCTTCCAATTATTGGAATAGGTCGACAGGTTATAGTGCCGCTCCACCATTTTACTATGAAAAGCGAGGAATCGATTGGAACCATTATTCACCGATATGAAACCTAAGGGCTTCATTTCATAAGCGCCGATCGATGCAATTGACACGAAGAATACAAGTGCTAATAGACATTGTCGCATTTTTTTAAATCCTAACTGGTATTTTGTATTTATATTTGAATGCATGGTTTTCATTTACGAAGTGAATAGTTCACTTTGGATGCCATACAGACCAACCCTGACTTGTTTTTATGGGTTCTGTTAAACTATTGGAAACAAAGGAGTTAGGGCGTAGACAAAAAACAGCAGATTTTATCTTAGGTGTAAAAAATTGAATTTTCTACAATGGTGATTCTGAGAATACAATTGATATCTATGAAAGAATCAGGATGGTAACAAAATAGGTAGATTGAGTGGAGTTTATTGCTGAACAAAATTGGAATTGTGGCAGAAGTCCATTGCGTTTTCTCTGGCACTCAAAACGTCAAAAAACTGCTATAACGGAGTTATAATGCCAAACGAAGATATGTAGTAGGAGAGTAAAAAGATTTATTCCCTACTATGTTCAATATCCAGACACTTGTGTGGTCATTCCGGCGTTCCGAAGGAATCACTTTGTGAAAAGCCGGAATCCAGTAAATGAATACCAGCATACGTTGGCATAACAAACATCTCACTGCTTATAGCAAGGATTATTTATTTGGTAATTGCAAAAACCGGTGGAATATTATCGGACGAAGAGAAAACTACTCATGTGTTTCATCTTCTGTTTTTCATTTTTCCTCGAGGAGATTGTTCAATGCTTTTAAGCGAGATTCTACATTACGAGCATGGACATTATCAGGATACTGTTCATTGAGAGTCTGATAAGTGTTTCGGGCTTTTTCTCGCTCACCTGTCTGCTCGTACGATCTGCCCAACATATAGTACGCATCAGGTTTTTTATTTGACGAATTAATAGCAATAACTTTTTGGAAATGCTCTATCGCGTTATTATAATCACGGGTAGCATAATTGCATTCACCCATCCAATACTCACAATTACCGACGAGAGATGTTTCAATTCCCATCTCAATTAGACTGTTAAATTTCACAAATGCCTCTTCGTACTTCTTCTCGCGGAACAGTGAAACTGCATCGGCATATTCTTCACGAAGCAAGGAATCACTATTTGCCTTCGATTCTGGCTGCGGCTCGGTCTCAGCTATTTCTTTATGAAGAGAAGTATCGATACCTTCATTCTGAGTTGGAATTGCTATCTGTTCCGTATATTCTTTGAGAATGGTGGAATCAGTTTTTTCTCTCTTCCCAGGCATAGAAATAATGAACTTTCTGACGGTATCTCTGGCTATGACTTTTGTCGTATCCATTTCTTGAACAGGTTTTGTAGTTTTTAACAGGCTTTCGCATACAATGACAAGGTCTTCAACTATATCCCCTTGCTTCGAGTGATGCACAGTAACAGGAAGCGGCCCGTTCTGCTGGATTGCTTGAAGAAATTTAAGTTGCTCGGGATCGACCGCAAGTGTGTAGCTCCCCGGCGCTACAGCCATTGCGTAGAATCCCCCATCAGCAAATGTGCGAAGCGTATCGCCGAAATTTCCTTTGGTGGCACGCATAATTACTCGGCTTCCACTGAGTGGAGTACGCATTCCATCCCTTTCTAAATAGACATTTCCAGAAATTGTCCCGGCGCGATAGAATGGGATTTCAATTCTCCTCATTTGATTCGGATCAACGACAAAAGAGAACTTATCGATTGTCGGCACTAAATTAGGATCGATCTGTTGTCTGTCGACCTCTAAATTGTAACGGAAGTAACTTTCCAGCTGCGTTACCCGGATAATACTGTCCCTACCAAGCTCGATCTTGCCCATTCCGTCTACTTTAATTCCGTTCGCGGGAATGAGCTCATCTCCGGCATCGTACTTACCGTTATAGTTGTTATCGACAAACAATAATACATCAATGCCCCCTTTACCGATCTGTTCGCGATTTGATAGGAACGCCGTGCCGCGGTCAAGTGCCACTGAGCCATAAATTGATTGGCGGGAAGTACTGCTTTCATGTGAGAAGAAATCGAAGACCGAAGATGTTCGCGTAAAATTTAGGTCCATAATCAGGCCAGCCTCAAACGAAGTAGTGTGGATTGCAAAGTTGCGCTCATATCCCAGATTGAATTGGAAGATCTGCATAAATGTTTTAGAAAATTGGAGGCTCGCGTCCTGAAGGGTCCTGGCTTGCAAATCGTATATTGCCTGGCCACGCAGGAGAAATGCCTGCAGGAAATTTGGAAGAAACGATGAGCGAGGCAGCGTGTACATAAGCGTTGTTGTGAAGAGACCGTTACCGGCTAAGTTCAATGGACTTACATCAGTGCCAACTGTTACTTCACTATAGCTCATCAGCAGCTGCATATTGGTAAACTGGGTTGAAAGATCGAATCGAGTTGACAAATGTTTTCCCGACACAGCATCCGTGTAGTCCTCGGAGATCCTGAATCCGGTGCCGGCAGAGATAAACGCGAGAGGCAAGGAGAGAGCCAGGCTTGCATTCTGCTGCGGCGATGTGCCGATAAGCGTATCATTCAATACATATTTTGCGTACGAGGCAAACACGCCGGCGTTGGAGGCAAATAAAGCATTCGCATTCAAGAGGTAATACGCATTCGGCGCTACATTGACATTGAAAATGTACTGGGAAAACAAGCGGGATGAAAATCCAAAATTATATATCGGTTTCTGGAGACCGGTATTATCGCTGCGCTCGAGGCCGCCGTTGAGCGTTAGCCAGTTCGCAGCGCCATAGAGTAAATTTGCATTTCCATAATACGCATTATTCGTCGATACTGTATTATTATCCACTTTTCCTGCTTGTACATTGTAACTAAGAATCCCCTTTGGTACAAACGAGAATGGTATCTGAATTTGTTTCTCACTAACATTTATATCACCATATTTGGAAAACGTTTTAACTGTAATTTTCTCTGTTCCGTACGTAAGCGGAAATTGAAATCGGTAGTAGCCCGCCGCGTTAGCTTTCTGAAAAGCAACCAGGCGGTCATTAAGGTACAATTCAACCTCGGACTGGGGATCGGTGAATCCATCAACGACATAATTATCAAACATTACACGAGGTTCGACGGGCTCATTTGATAAGGCAATGCCGTTGACTCTCGGAATAAAATTGCTGCCGGTCGTAATCTGACCTGCCGTGAACGAGCTAAAATAGTTATTCCCCCGTACAACGTAACGCCAGTGGAGGTCGTCTACAGAAGCGGACTGCCCCGTTGTACCAATCAGGCTACCCTGAATATCCCCTCCAGCCACTTCACCCCCGCCAGTGAGCGTATAATTCGTTCCCTGTGACGAGAATTTGTCTAACGAAGTAGATATGTTGTAGTCTAGGACGGAGCCACCGAGGACTGAACGATCGAGAGCATAACGCAGCGGATATTTCACCGACGGGCCGAAGTCGCTTCCTACTTCCGAGCGTGCCAACGCTGCCTTCTTGCGAACGAGCGCAGGTAATTCCTTGGACGTCTCGCCGATAATCTGAAGACGGTTAATATTGACTGTGCTGCTGATACCAAAGATTTCTTCGAATTTTTCAGTAGATATGTAAATATCCATCTCCCCTTTGAACATCTCTTCCAGCGTCAGTACATATACTTTATCTCCAAGGGAAATCTCATGCCTGACCGGATTGATTGTCATTGGTATTGCAGAGGAGATATATGTCCCTTTAATGATATATTGTCCCTCGATGGTATAATACACTTCAAAGATATTAAACAATTCTATAATAGGAAGATAGATTTTGTCATTCTTAATTGCGACTGATATGTTATAGCTGCCCAATTCCTTGAGAGTGTACCCAAATATTACTTCATCATATTGGGAGGCTTGCTGCGATAGCGATTGGGATGGAACAAGAAAATAGAATAAAAAAAATATACTAAGCGTTAATAGCAGATTTCGCACAACGCCATTATGGTTTTTTGATGGGATGAACTCACATTCCAGCGACACTTTATTCCTAAAAAAAACTTCCTCTTTGAGGGTGTTTTCATGTACCCTATAGCGTTGTTACCATCCCGATTGTTTATAACAATCGGGATTTTTTAGATTTTTACTTAAAATCGATAAATAAGATTCCCGCTTACGCGGGAATGACAATCTATCGGACAACCTTAAAAAGGAAAATGAATTGAAAATTTCTTTTTTTACAGATGAATCTGCTATATAACAATAGTTACATGTACGTTCTGTTATGATGCCGCAATGGATCATTGCAAATTCACGGCCACTTCTTTAGTCACAGGTTGGGCTTGCAACAAATCTTCCGTCGCAACATCCGACCGCTTGGTTTCAAATGTCAGAAGAAGTTTATACTTACCCTTTGCCACTTTTGAAAGGTCAAGGTCTATTTTGTTTTTCATGCGAAAATAAATTGATGCTGTCGCCTCGGACAAAGCTACCTTTTCATTTGCAGCAGAAAACAATTCTGCCTTCATACTGCCGACGTAAGGCGCGTTGCCAGTACGCTCCACATCCGCAACAACAGTTAGCTTATTGTCCTTCAATGCTGTATTAACATCGTGTACGATCAGGCCGGTAGAGACATTCCCTTTCCTGTAGAAAACAGGAAATATCTGGTCAAACTTGAAATTGACTTGTGCCGTGATTGCATCGGTTACTTTTTTCCCGATGTCGGGCGTTTTCTGAGCCGACGTTACCTTAACTCTGGAAAAAAAGAAAGCATCCTTAACAGAACTCTTCGTGCGCACTTGCAACCTAACAGTTTGTTCTTGTTTAGCATTCAAAATAAAACTTCTTGGATAAGCACGGACCATTGGATTTAGCGCGTACGTTTTTGCAGCAACCGTATCGTTGTAATTCATTACGGCATTGCCCATACTGTCAGCATCGGTATATCCAAATGCAAAGCTTATGCTCACTTCTTGAGGAGCTGCAGAATTGTTTGTGATATACATATTCCCGATCCCGCTCTTGGAATCAATAAAGAGAATCGAGGGCGCTACGGTTACCTGGGCAAAAAGCATTTCTGTCCCCAGGAATATTATGGGTATCAGGAAGACAAATAATCTGGAACTGCAACACGACAGGCGTTTCATTCTGATATTTTCCCCTTTCTTAAAGAATTTATAATCCTAGAGAGAACGTAAATGTCACTCATTCAGGAAATAAGCAACATAATAACAAACAGAAAGCCCTGACGTAAGGGCTTCCTGTTTATAACATTCTAATAAAGCAATAACTAATGATAATTGCAACGATTTTCTATTTGTATTCGACTGAAAAAGTCGATGCGCCTGTGAATGCACCCAGATCCGTACCTGTTGTCATGGTTCCTCCAACCCACAGAGAATAATTGTTACTACTCGGTACCACGTCAGCACCAGAACTCAATAAACTAGCGTTTGCTAGTGAACTAGGGTCACCATAAACAGTGAGTGCCAACGACAAGGTTTTTCCTCCTGGACCGTTGAGCGTAATAGGTGATTGCCAACTTACTAAAACATCTGTATTTGCTCCAGTGATTGTAACCGTGCCAGCGGCAGCTTGGGAACCTAAATATGCGTTATTGGTTGAAGTTTTGGGATCGAGAACAACCGACCTGCTTGCCGGAACGTTACCAAACGCTATGTCGGTTTTAGCAATCGATAAAGCTGATATAACAGTCGCATTAGCATTGACATTGGTACTAACATTAGTCTGTGCCTGCATATTGCCGGCGACTAAAATCACCAGAATTGCTACTAAAAGGGTGGATGTAAAAATATTGCGTAACATATGTACCTCCATTAAATTATTTGTTTATTTATTGTGTATTAATTTTGTTTATTGCTTCTATTAATTTCTTTCTTTACTTATCTCAATCTCCGTGCCAACATAAATTCCCGCTTTTTTCAACGATTTTCAAGCATTTAAAAAACTATTATGTCCATAATGAGATTGCTGACTCATATTGAGAATTTTGATATTTACTGTAAACACGCGATATTCTCAAAAAACCAATATTCTCAATATATTTCAGTATCATAATGATACATAATTGTTATATACTTATTCTTATAATGGTATTTTACAATATTTTAAGGTTTTTAAAATACACATTTATTGATCGATTAGCAAATGATGTTACAAACCATACTGTCTTTTCTTAGTGTCCGAAATATGGGGTAAGGATCACCGAAACAAGTGGCGCTGTACACCATGGCGCCAAAGGCGCTCATTCGGCATGACAATCTATAATACGACGCAAGCGGCGGGGTATTAAACCCGAAAAATAATGAAACCATTAACAAATATTGTTTTAGAAGAATATACTATGGGACAGTTTCTTCGAAGTTCAGAGATTAAAAAGTCGAATTATCAAAAGGATTTTATAGCTATTTGTTGCTGGATTAATCTATAGAAGAATGGGTCTTTTTACAAATACTCGAGAGTTATAATCGAGACAGGCAATTTACCATTATTACTTATTGTAGCTTTCTGATGATGGACTAAGAAAAATGTATACGCGACAAAAAGTGGGTCAATAGCTTTCATCGAGCGCTTTAAAAGATTATTATTTCTTAATCTAAATTGCACAAAATTTCCGTCTGTGATTATCGCCCGATTGAAATAAGTTGTCCCATCATTTAAATATCCGCAGTTAATTCGCATCGGATAGACACTCTGTTCATTCTTTTGAGACAATCCGGGCTTGTAAAACTCAGAAGAACAGTAATATTTTCATAAGCTGAGATAGAGAATCCAAAATCGAGGCTAACGATATCTTCATTACCAGGTTTTGCTGATGCCAATTCATTCAAATGTGTTATATCTTCTGCAAACAAAGTTCTCAAGTTATCATCCATCCTAGTAATATTTACAGATGGTAAAACATTTAGCTTGACCTTCATCAAAGGCGTTATTTGTGCCTGACTCTCTCCCGACAGCCCGACGATCAATGCCATTGCGACTACCGCAGTTCCGATTATGCGAGCATGGAAGCTATGCCATCTTTGATTCGTCATAGCTATATTATGGATATGTTGAGTAATTAACAGAGACACTTATTGTTCCAGTATAATATCCCGCATTCACATTGCCCACAGGCCCTAACTTTCCATACAGAAATATATATGCCGTTGCAGAGGGAGCTGTATATCCACCGTGTGCAGGAGTTGGGGGCGGTGCAGGTACACCCGCAGTCCTTCGAAGCATCGGAAGTGTTATTGCGGAAAATCCTGCAGGGACTTCAACAGCACTCGTCTTTGCCGTGGCCGCATCGCTACTTCCAAGATTTGAATAGGCGAAGTTACAGGTGAACGGTATCTGGCTGCTCGCTCCTGCAGTCATGTACATAGGAGCGGATATTGTTACCGTAATATCCCTCGTCGCATCACCTACAATTGTAATATACTGAGTTTCGTTGTCGGTCAATGTGATAGTGACTGTTGCACTGCTGTTGCTAACAATTTCCGGTTGCTTATCATTAAAGTTCAAAGTAGCACCATTACTTGCGACCAGAGAAATGCCCACAGAAGTTGTATAGGCACCAAAATTTATTTTTTGTGCAACTCCAAAGCTGATCACAAACACACTCAATAGTATCAGCATTCCCCATCGTTTCAGTATGTGTGTAAGCGAGATCATAAAATGTACTCTACATCGATTTTCAGTTCCATTGTGTAATTACCGGGCATAATGTCTTCAAGGCCTGAAAGTTGTCCTCCCACCCACAGATAATACTCTCCCCTATCACTCAGCTTGACTTCATTCTGCGTGAGAAGGATCGATTCCTTCTGGATATTATAAGTATTTCCGCTGACATTGTAGGTGAAGAAAAGTTGCGATTGGCCGTTTTCGTGCCGCAGAATCGATTGTTTTTCATTTGTAATCCGCACGAGACTGTTCGGAGAGCCGACGATTTTTATCATTCCAGAATGCAAGTCTCTTTGTGGGTCAATATTGAGATCTGTCGGCGAGAGATTGCCAACTTCAAATTCCAGGTCCTTCATCACAATCAGATCTACATTGCCAACAACATTTGCGGAGGCAGTGATCCTTGCCACAACCTGATCCGTATTTTGTGCTTCTGCAATGTACCCGATAAGCAAGCTGATCGCAAGTAAATATGTCAAATATTTTATCATTTAAGTACAACCATTTTTTTAGTTTGTGTTTTTTCTGCCGCGGTCATCCTGCAGAAATATACGCCGCTGGCAACATTTGATGCATTCCACACCACGAGATGATTCCCGGCTGAGTATTCCTGATCAGTCACAGTGGCGACTTGCTGGCCCAGGATATTGAATACCCGGATCGTTACGCGCGTTTGTGCTGGAATTGAAAAAGTAATGTTCGTCGTCGGGTTAAACGGGTTCGGATAGTTCTGTGCCAGTTGAGGAGTAGTCGGAAAATATCCTGACAAACTATTGTTTGCCGAGACAACCAGACGGAAACGGGACTCTGAAGCGCTGCTCTTCGCTAATTTGGCAGCGGGAACTGTCTGCACGACAGGCTGTGGTAATGCATGTAATGATTGACGATTCGATGCAACACCAGATCCCTTTTGTAAAAGACTACTGCTCGACGATATCAAGTCGGCTGGTGTAGTGTACTGGAATGTCAGGTCGCCCGCTTCTATCATTGAGGCCGCTGTCCCGGAGACATCGTCCATAAGAAAGATGTTCCAGCCAACAGGAAGCTGTCCGTTCAAATTCCAACTAAGTGTAAATGAGCCGTTAAACGGTTGACCACCAACTGTCCCGCCAACGTACAACGGAAGTGTGAACGGTTGAACAAAACCTGTATCGGGTAAATTCTGGATTTGCATAGCGGGCTGGCCCGTTCCGGCAACAGAGTAAAGTATTAAATAATTATCAGAGAGCGGAACCAAACTGAACGCATCGTACGGATCGTATGTTATCTTTCCGCTGGGGCTGAACATCAAGTACGCTTGCGTTTGAAGCCCATTAGCTGAGAGCTCTAATTCGAGAACAGGCGCCGAATCATTGATACCCAAACTTTTCTTGTCGGATGTGTTTTTTGCAAGTGAGGCCGGCTTCGCGATGCTCGTGCTTTTCTTCCCGGCAGAATCCGGCGAGACAGATGCCAACGTGCCTTTACCTGCAGATTTCTTTCCGAGGAAGTTGCCCCCTGTCGCTTTCACTCTATTGTCGCATTTCAGTGAGGGACTGGCGGCGTTTGCTTTCACCCAGAATGCTTGAAATGGTGTTATCAATCCACCTGTAATATTTCCCGTTGAGCCATTCCAATATTTGTAGTTGCTCGTGGCTGGATCCCAAATATAAATTGTTCCATCAATGTTCGTCTTTGTCCACCCTGACCCCGCATTCCAATTGATCGTGGAAGGAGTCGGGTTGCCGACCAGGTTCCAACCTCCATCGATAGAGTCGATATCTGTAAAAGTTTTGCTTTTTGATGTATCATTGGAACCTACCGGCGTCGCAGTGACGCCAAAATCGAATGCCGAGGTTAGCAGATTCTCCGTACCTGTGGCAGTCATCGTTAGCGGAAGGACATCGCTGTAATTGCTGGCTATATCAGGTCTGAGCGCACCATTAAATACATAGTACATGTATCCCCTTCCCAACTTAACGGCAACGGAATCCATTCTCCACGCCTGCAACGATGTGCCCTGACTCGTTTCATCCCACCACAGCAGATTGGGTTGCAGAGAGGGATAACTCGATCCCGTAAAGCCCTGTGTGACGAAGGGTGCTGCAAACATTGAACTGACTGTTACGCTATCGGGAGCGGCGAGCATGCGCCATCCTTCGGTTCCGGTTATCGTGTACATCACCTGAAGTGTAGGTGCACTGCTGCTGAGGTTGATATAGTTCGATCCTTCATTGATAATTATTTTTCCTGCGGAAATAGAAGCGCCGGATTCGATTTTGAGATTTGAACCGGAACCGATATATACATTGTTGGTCACACTAAAACTATTATTATTATCAAACGATCCACCATTGTCTACTATTAAACTCGTAATTGTTACACTGGTGTTTAAAGTGTCTGCAAAATTATTGCTGATATGTACCGTATCAATTGACATCGGCACCCTATAATTCCAGGTAGCAGCGTTACTCCAATCTCCGCTTGCAATTGAGGTAATTAGAAGAGGCATAATATTTATGCCACCTATTGTAAAGAAATGATTATCGAGGTTTACGAGTGTCGAAGTGGCAACCGTACCCGAAGTCTGTCCATTGTCAGTAACAACCTGACCGACAGCATTCCAAGGAATAAGCCATTCGACCACCCTTGTAAGAGCGCGTGTTGATGCCGAGCTGCTCATTCCTGTGTATTGGTCCCAGCTTAAAACAACATTTGCGCTTCCACCTGATGGACCAATAATATTCCAATATTCATTATTCACAACTGATTGTAATGGAGATACCATCTGTGTAGTGTTATATCCAGCGGTTGTAGGATCCTTATCAAAAAATTGTGCCGTCCAAGTTTGTGTTCCTGAAGTAGAAGTGCTATTTACTGAAACATATCCAATCCGGTTTCGGCTTGAGGAATTTGCATCTCCAACCGGAAATTGGAACGATGAGCCATTAATTATTTTCTTACTTAGCGGCCCGTTTACAAATGAATTATCGCTTCCACCAACAACAGCACTTGAACTTGTATTGGTAATAGTCAGGATATTGTTGGCAATGTTATTAAAATTAATGTTTCCCAATGTCAGCAGAAGCTGATCGCTTATATCAACAGTTCCGGTATTAATAGTTAGTCCCGCAGCATTATTTATTTCGAGGTCATAGAATGTCTCTTTCATAGAATTACCAGACATCAAAATACTTTGTGCTGCCGAACCGCTGAAATGCACAGCACCTGTTCCAGCAGTAAAGCCAGCAATACTCGTGTTTTGATCAATCCAGTTTCCAAGAACGAAAAGGTCTTTATTGTATAGAGTATTATCCAATCTGCTGCCATCAGAAATTGTTATGTTGCCATTTATCTTTGTATCAACGCTACTGATGTACTTTTTGCCGGTTCCTGAGAATATTACTTGTTGATAAGGTTTATTTATATTTCCCGGATTTAAAGGCATTGTGCCATCAGTGTTCCCATAAAACTCAACAGTACTTGGTAAGTTCGCAAGAAATAAATCGTACGATCCGCCTGGGAATATGAATATAGCACTGCCAGTAGGTGACATACGTATTTTTCCTGTACCTGATACCTGCCCGATATTATTAGATACCGTATTCGTTGCATCGAGCACTCCTTCGATATCTACTGAAGATGCAAGCGCTCCATTAACGCTAATAGTTACAGTGTGGGGAGCATTTATAACAACCGAGTGGCCATTTGGGACAAAGGAAGGAGACCAAACTGTTGCATCATTCCAATTTCCTGATTTTGTGCTATATAATATCGGTAATGAAATAAATTGATCTCCAATCGTATACGATCCATCTAAGAGCGAAGTGCTGCTAAAAGAAAATGTTGGAGAACTTATTGTTCCTGGTGTAACAGTTGTCCATGCGGCTGTAGAATTATCGCACCGTTCAATATTCGCAGGACTTCCAGTTACATCAGCGGGGATGTACGTGTACGAATGCGTTACATTATAAGTTGATGGCGAAAAGCCTGTTGTTACCACCTTCCAATAGTAATTCAAATAATTTGAATAGTTTGCAGGATTAATTGATGGGTGTAAATCATCTATTGGAATGACGTTTATGGTTGCTCCTGCCGCATTAGTATTGGCGGTAAAGTTATATGTGCAGGGAGTGTATTTTCCATTAGCACCTATAGGATAAGTAAACGATGAAGCGCCGTTCGGGAATATCTTTGTAACTCCTATATCACCTAATACACCATTAAGAATAACATGGTTTGTTCCACTGGCACCTACAATTATAACGCTTTGCCCAAAAGTCAAAGAATAATTATCGATGTATAAATTACCATTAGTAAACTTGAGCTGACCGTTAATCGTCGAATTGTCGGTCATATTAACGCCATGCCCGCTGTTGTTGATTTCAATGTTACCGAAAATTCCGCTTCCGCTGCCTGTCATCCCCTGGTTGGCTGTTCCCTTAAAAATCATTCCACCGCTTGTTGAAGAACTGTAGTGAGTAGCGTTGTTGTTAACATTATTCAATAAGGTTATTGTATTTCCATTGTCGTTCAACGTGCCGGAGCTTAATGTCAAATCACCGTTAATGGTGATATTGCTGCTGCTTAATGATATGCTATGCCCGGCAGCAGTGGAGACATCCAAATTAGCGAAGTTAGTAATATTAGAAGGAGAAGTTGTGCCGGTTATGGTTTGGTCAGTGCTTCCTACAAAACCGGTGGATTGCGTAAGCACCTGAGTTTGATAACCACCGACATTGAGTCCAACAGTAGATGTTGTATTGTTATTTATCAAATTCCCGCCGATAGTGACATTAAGTCCATTAGTATTATAATAACTTGATGTTCCACCGATAGTCAAACTTCCGACAAGAGTTAATGGATATATTTCCTGTATTGCCGATGATTTTGTCGTCGCTTCGAGTGTAAGGTTTCCTATAGAACATGAAGATTGGAAATAGAACAATGTACTAGCAGGTGTAACACCCGAATATCCAAACTGTATCGTGCCACCGGTGACATTTTCAATGTCGGGATCTAAATACAAATCATAAGGAGAGCTATTATTGATATCATTGGCAATTATGATCGTGCCATTGCTCACGGTAAACTTGCTTCCGCCATTTAGTACTTCAAACACGGCTCTTGACGTACTAGCATTTTTACCACCTATGGTAACGGTCCCACCTGTTTGTGTATAATTCAATGAACCAGAGGTGGTTCCTGTTCCGCGCCTTATTTGTGAATAGACATTGAGAGATCCGCCTGAGATAATAATTTCAGGAGTGCCTGCCGAAGCATAGACAGTATTAAAAGCATTGGCAGATGCTGATGCTATAGCTGGGCCAATATTGACTGCTCCTGCAATTATTTCCAACCGGCCAACAAGAGATAAATCAGCTGCCGCAGCACCAGTGGCTATATTAAATGTACCTCCATTCGCAGAAAGACATGCCGTGCTCGGTATTGAGAAACCGCCTACAGAAAGAGGCATTGTCACGTTTGAAGTTAATCTGAACGTCCCGTTCTGCAAATTAAGACCGCCACCGCCCATTTGAAAACCTGTAGGATCGACATTAACATTTAAGATAGAATCTTTTGATGTGCCTTTATTGACTGTTATGCCGTATAAGCGTGTTCGTGTCGGTGTAGAAGTACTGGTAAGAGATTTACTTAATGAACCTGTAAAAATAAGAGTACAATAATAATTATCATTAGTCGGATAGTTCGAGTCTAAATCAAATGTTCCGTTATTAATTATGTTTCCATAAACTGTTAAAGTGTTTGCTACTGAATTACCACCATTTCTAACTTGCAGCACTCCACCGGACGCAATGTTAATATCGTTATCGGCAATTACGTACTCGGCAAGATTGTTCTGGTATTGTAATATTCCGTACTGATTTATATTGATATTACCTTTTACTTCTATAGTTGTTGAGCTTGCACCGGCGTTAATCTGCGTTATGCAATTTGATGTGCCGCCCCCGGATGAACATCCCGCTGTCAAATTATTATAAATCGTCAAGTTTGAATTAGGCAAAATTATATTCGATGCATTATAAGGTGAAGTAATAAGATTATAGTACCCGGTAATATTCGCTGTACCTCCACCGGGCAAAGTATACGTTGTCGGTAATGTAAGTGTCCCTGCGGCAGCCTGATAATATTCCACCGTCCCACCGGAAGGTCCTAAGAAATTTCCCCAGTCGCCAGCAGGGAAATATGTTGAGCTGGCAATTCTCAATGTTCCACTACCCGTAGAAATTGAGCCGAAACTATGTCCATTTATAATTCCTAAATCGAGTGTTGAACCGGATTCAATAGTTAAGCTGCTTGAAGAAGCTGCTACTGGAGTTGTAACTGTGTAAGGACTGCAAATGATTACCAGAGTACCAGCGGTAGGTGTGCCACCACCACCAATGCCGCCTCTTGTTGTGGACCAAGTATTAGCATTATTCCAAGGACCACTCACAACACTATATAAAGTAGGGATGGCACCAAATGCTGTAGCAGGATCACCGGCTGTATATTCTCCGTCAGCAATACTTGTATTATAGGTGACCTGGTTTGTAGTGGTATTCACTCCACTTGTAGTTAATGAACTCCAGCTTGAACCATTATAAAGGGCAGGAACATAATTTCCTTCAGTGCCGGCTACAAAATAATTAGATGCGGCATAATCGTAATAATAAATATTGATAACCGAACTGGCCGGAATACCTGTGAAGCCAGTACTGGTTGCCTTCCAGTAGCAAGTTAAAGCATTATTAGAACCTTGCGCTAACGGATGCCTTCCATTAACAGGGTGTGTTGTTACCGTTCCATAGGCAGTTGGCGCAGTAGTGAATTGTATCGAGTGCGGCATATAATAGTATGTTGCATTCGTATAAAAACCAAACGGAAAAACAAAAGCCAATGTATTGGCATAAGTTTTACTTACCCCTCCGTCGGAAAGCAAGCCGCTGGTTTGAATCATCTTGTTATTGTTAAAAGTCGTACCAATATTTACATCGGAATAAACCATAGAATTTGCGCCTAATGCAAGGCGATAGCTGCCAATATTAAGTATATTCCACACGCCTGTTGTTGTACCAGCCAATCTTAAATTACCTGTAACAGCCATATTAGCTGTAGCAGTAACAGAACCGCCCGTTTTATTTAATGTCAGGTTATTGAAAATTCCTGCTCCGTTTCCACTCAGCGTTTGCGCTGCGGTACCAGTCAGAATTATAGCGCCTGTACTGACTCGGCTTATGTGTGTTCCGCTATTAATAATATTTCCGTATACAGTGACAGTTTCGCCGCTGTCATTCAGAACCGAGTTCTGATCTATAAAGAGCGCACCGTTCACAATCACATTATTATTAATAATTGAGGTAAGGGATGAGTTTGTAATAGTAAGATTGTTCAGTCCACCTGTAATGGTTCCTACATTATTGAAAGCTTGAGCGCCTGTACTGTTAAATGTTGTTGTCGAAGTCGTACTAGGCGTGTACGTGCCTCCTGACGAAATAGTAAAATTATGTCCCACGTTCAGACTAATAGTACTTGTGTTCAAGTTTAATACAGAAAGGTTGCCAATGGTTAGATCATGCAAGACACTAAGGCTCGAACCTGGTGTATTCCATTGAACAGTTGTAGTCCCTGTTCCAGTCCGGTTTGATATATTCACATTATAAAATGGGACTGTTGAATTTGCCGTGTAGACGGTAGCAGAGCTTGGTACGTTAATATTTATTGTTCCACCGGTAACATTATAATTTCCTGCTTGAGATTCAATATCCATAATTTGGAAATCTGTAGTACCACCAGAAAAAGTATTATTCGTAAAATTGATTGTTCCCCCGCTCATAGTAAAGGAAGAATTTACATTACTAAGTCCAAACATCGGCCCTGCATGGTTTTCTCCCAGTAATTGGAAGTTCGCTGTTCCACCTGTTTGTATATAACTCATCTGATTAGTGCCACCTGTGGAAGTCCATACCTGACTAGCAACCAATGTGCCGGTTCCTTCGATCATAATTACAGGTGTTCCTAATGTTCCTAAAACCATACCGGCTGCATCGCCCATAGAAAACGAACCCCCACTTAGACGCAATGTGCCGTACAATGTAGCCGCCTGATAGCCGGTTCCATTAACGCCTGATAAAGTGGTTGAAACAGTAGCGCCATTAACCCATAATTCAGCAGTAGGTATAATATTAAAGTCTTGTCCGCCTTCTGTTAGAGATGGGACGTTAATATTTGCATCGAGCTTCAGCGTACCATAATGAATAAAGAGCGCCTTATAATATGCTCCATATCCAAAGCCCTCTGGTTGACCATCAAACTGGTTATTACCCTGGTTATTGGGAGCGTAAAGAGCAAAATTACTCGTACTGGAAGAATTGACTTCTAATGTATAGGTCTTGTCTGTTCCTTTTTCTACGATAAGTCTGAAAAAGTCTGTTGTTCCATTACAAGTGACAGTATTGTTTGTTGCACCATGGAAGAAAACCTGAACATCGCCACAATTTGTTCCGCCCCAGGCCGTCGTTGTAAGTATATAGTATGCACTACTGTCCGGTGATGGCAACCCTGTAAAACGAATAGAACCATTATTCACCAAATTGCCGTATAGTGATAATGTGTGGACACCAGAATAAGTTACGGGAAGTGCCGGCACCGCAGTCGGATTAGGAATTCCGTGCGCAGTTGCAAAATTATTTACCCTGACATTGCATCCGGCATCGACAGTAAAATCTCCATAGACAGTCATGTTGATAAGGCTATCTGAAGGTGTCAAATTGCCAAAATAGAGTGTCTGGGTTCCCGACGAATAATTTTTTACACTCAAATTTCCATTAATAGTATATGTTATAGGGCCAGCGTTGTTGCTAAAGAAGTAAGAACTGATTGCACTCGTAGTATTATTTGAAATTATCAAATTGTTGTACGTAAAGGGAGACGGAGTAGCGGGGGGGATGCTGACACCATTAAGATTGTAGAACTCTATCGTTCCACCGCCGCTTGCAACAAAACTCGTATAAGTTCCACCGGGGAAAGTATTAGAACTAAGCTTTATTTTCCCTTGTCCTGATACCGTTCCAAAATTATGTCCGGTAGTGGACCCAATGTCAAGAATGCCCCCTGAATTAACTGTGAGTGTATTTACTTGTTTAGTATTCGCGCTGATAGAAATTGTTCGGCCATTGAGAATGGTAACGATATCTGAATTTGCTGGAACACCGGAATTTATCAACGTTGTACCTGAAGGATCTGATGTCCAGGAAGATGCATTGTTCCAATCGCCCGATTGATACGAATAATATGTATTCGAAGTTGACGGTGCAGAAGAGCCGGCGGTCCACTTTCCTGAAATCGATGCAGCCGATGCACCGGATGTGTCTGTTCCAAATGGATTAGCAGCAAGTGCTGTGTGTGTGCCAGGTGCTGATACCCAGGATGATCCGCCGTTATACCAGGTATCATATAGCGATCGTCCACCGGGCGCTTCGGCATTATTATATGTAAATCTTAATTTCGTGTTTATAGCTGAGTATCCAGCGCTGATCGTGAGTGTCCAATACTTGCTTAAAGTATTTGCGCCTTGATTCACAGTAGTTGCACTGATTTGGAGATTTCCGGTACCGGTTGCGGTAAAACCACCGATGGTAAGATCCAAAGGATCATAATACCCGCCTGACCCGACAGGATAAACGATGCCAATACCAGTACCGCCGGTTCCGCCTGCTTTTTGTAAATAACCGGTGCCACTGGTTTGAATCATGGCTGTGGTACTATATGATCCTGCAATGGCATTTGCGGCTTGATTGCTTAGAAGTAAATTATAGTTGCCGATGGTTAAAACGCCGGAAGTCAGAGTCAAGGTACTGGAAACTGTGAGCGTGCAAGCCAGAACAACAGACATGCCGCTTGTCTGATTCAGTGTAAGATTGTTAAACGTCTGACTTGCTGCCGTTCCGTTAATGTTTTGCGAGCCAGTGCCATCGAAGACAACCGTTCCGGTTCCGTATGTAAACGTCCCACCGTTGTTCGTCCAGTCACCGGCGATATTGTGTGTAAATGCGCCACTTGTGAATGTTGTCCCCGATCCTATCACAACATTTCCACCGATAGTCAAACCGACAACTCCCGTTGTTGTTGCAGTGCCGCTTAATGTCAGATTGCCACCGATCGCAGTGGTGCCGGTTTGTAGAGTCTTAGCACCACTGTTACTGAGGGTGAGATTATAATAATTAGTATTAATAACTGTCTGTGTACCTGCATATCCGTAATTAACTGTATTTCCAGTTGCTGTGGCAATAAAATCCGCAGCTGGAATACCTGGAGTCCCTGTAAAATTAATATTTATGGTGCCAGTGGTTCCATTAGTTAAGGTGCCTGTGCCAGATTGAGCTAATGCCGTTGTGACGGTTAATGTTCCATTGTTCGTATATGTACCGCTCACCGTGACGCTCGGAATTGAAATGGGATTTGTTCCACCAATCGTTTTTGTGGCACCAGAGAATGTTTGCACACCCGTGCTGGCGGTGTATGTTCCGTTATTTGTGAGACTCCCCGCAATACCAACAACCGCTGCTCCATTTTCAGTTAATGTACCGTATATCGTAACATCGGAACTAAAGGTAAGTGCTTCTGCCACGCTTTCTGTAAAATTACCCCCACTATTAATAGTCACTGCGCCAGTAAATGTCTTTGTGCCGGTTGTAGAAGTTATTGAGAGTGTTCCGCTCATTCCTCCACCGACGGTGGTTGTACCGTTTACTGTCAAATTGAAACCTGCCACAGTAAATGTCGTTCCATCTCCAATAACAAGACTTCCGACGGTCAAACCAACGACTGTTGTCGCAGATGCAGTTCCACTCAACGTCAAAGCACCGCTAATCGTTATCGTACCGGTTTGCAATGTTTTCGCACTGGTGTTGCTTAATGTTAAATTGTAATAATTAGTATTAATAACTGTTTGTGTACCTGCATATCCGTAATTAACTGTATTTCCATTTGTTGTGGCAATAAAATCCGCAGCTGGAATACCTGGAGTCCCTGTAAAATTAATATTTATGGTGCCGGCGGCTCCGTTAGTTAATGTGCCTGTGCCAGATTGAGCTAATGCTGTTGTGACGGTTAAAGTTCCATTGTTCGTATATGTACCGCTCACCGTGACGCTCGGAATTGAAATGGTACTCGTTCCACCAATTGTTTTCAATGAACCAGAAAATGTATGCACACCCGTGTTTGCAGTGAACGTTCCGTTGTCTGTGAAATTACCGGCAACACTGACAGTCGCTGCCACGGATTCCGTTAGTGTGCCGCCGCTGTTTATGGTAATATCCGAACCAAATGTGACCGCGGCAACAGTACCACTCAATGTTATAGAACCGCCATTATTGATAGTTACAGCGCCTGTAAAGGTATATGTATGGTTCTGAGTAATAGATATTGGGCCGCTTACAGAAGCAGTGCCACCCACACTAAAATTGAAATTTCCAATCGTGAGCGTCGTGCCGGAGCCGACGTTAAGATTGCCGCCGACAGCCAAATTGGACGTAGTAGTTGTCGATACTGTACCACTCAGAGTCATATTCCCGTTGATCGCTGTCGTATTGTTCTGCAGAACATCTGTTCCGCTTCCGCTTAATGTAAGATTATAATAAGTCGTAGAATTAATCGTTTGTGATGCACCACTGTAATTAACCGTTCCGGCTGTATTGGCAGTAAGAGTGGTAATTGTAGGTACGGTGTTATCGCTAATGTTAAGTGTACCAGTGTTGGTAAGAGCAGTAATTGTGCCCGAACTGACAAGGTTAGTTGTGCCAGAGTTGGTAATACCAGCAATAGTGCCAGTGCCATTGAGATTAAGCGTACCAGTGTTTGTAAAATTAGCAAGAGCTGTACTAATTGCACCAGAACCACTGATAGCTGTTGTTCCTGCATTTGTAAGAGTGGTAACTGAGCAAGTTCCACCAATATTCAGTGTGCCTGTCGAACTATTGCTCATTGTACCTGTACCAGCTAACGCTGTGCCAACAGTCAATGTTGCATTGTTTGTGTACGTGCCGTTAACTGTGACGCTTGGGATGGAAATCGCATTTGTTCCGTTAATAGTCTTTGTCGTTCCGGAAAATGTATGCACACCTGTGCTGGCGGTGTATGTTCCGTTATTTGTGAAACTTCCTGCAATACCAACAACCGCAGTCGTATTCTCCGTTAATGCACCGCCGTTATTAATAATAACATCCGAACCAAATGAAAGCGTGGCAGCAGCACTCTCAGTGATAGCGCCGCCGTTATTGATTGTTACAGCGCCGATGAAGGTCTGAGTGTTTGTTGCAGCTGTAGATATCGCCAGCGTACCACCTGTTCCGCCACCTACAGTAGTTGTGCCCATTACAGTAAGTGCATATGTAGCGTTAGATGTAAATGTCGTTCCATCTCCTATCGAAAGATTGCCGCCGATGGTAGTTGCAATACCTGTACTGGTATTCGTACTTCCACTTGTACTAAGGTTATTAAACGTTGTACTTGCCGAACCACCGATGACCTGAGTTGTTCCATTGAAAGTAACAGTGCCAGTAGCGGGTGTAAATGTGCCTCCATTGTTCGTCCAGCTACCGCTTACGATAAGAGTATTTGTCGTGCTGTTGGTAAGCGTTGCTCCAGAATTAATGACAATGGAACTTGCCGTCTGATTATTTGTATTTATTGTGATAGTGCCCGTGCTTTGAATTGTAATTTGAGTTGCTGAACTTGTAGGAGCCGCTGTTGCCAGATACCAATTAATGTTGTCATGTGAGCTCTGCCAATTTGATGCGGTGCTCCAGTTTCCTGTGGCGATGGATCTGAAATAATCAGTTGCCGAAGAAGTGAATGCTGGTCCTACAACAAAGTCACTAAAACTATTTAGTCCTGATACTTGGGTTGTATAAGGTCCGGAACCTGCATTTATTACGGGAGTTGGAGATGTCCATACCGACGCAGTATATTTACCGACAATAAAACCAGTATTATTACTACCTCCAATAATATCACCTGCATTATAAGTGAACGTCGGAGAATAAGTAGTAAAAACAATGCCAGAATTAGTTAAAGTCCAATACAAGCCAACATCTTTTGAACCATCTACCGGTGAGCCGGTATTAGGTTCTTGTCCGGAAGTAACGTTGGCAGTGAGGTTTCCTCCAGTCGTGACCGATGCAAAATTAACACTAACAGGAGTATAGCTTGAGGATGTTCCCACATCAAAAGTATAATTATTAGCTCCTGTAGCAATTGCTCTTTGCAGGTTGCCTACTATCTGCCCGCTTGTCCGAGATACAGCGTTGGCTGCACTATTTGTGACAATAAGTGTGTAAGATCCCGTAGCAATATTCCCCGAGTTTAACTTGAGGTTATTACTTACCGTTGTTGCTGCCCCAAGTGTCCCTATTTGTGTTGACTTGTCTATCGTAAGGTTATAATATGTTGTACCATTTATTGTCTGCCCTCCGGTTGTGCTGTTGTAATCTGCCGTATTGCCTGTCGCAGTCGCCGTCAGTGTAGTCGATCCAACCGTTGCTGCACCTATATTAAGAATCGCATTTGCAGCTTGCACAAAAGTACCGGTACCTGCCCATGTGGTGGTAATATTTAATCCCCCTGCAGCAGTAATGTTATTAGTGAGACCCGTTCCCGTGCTGCTGACAGTTATATTGGTAAAGGTGGTCGCGTTTCCATTTATGGATTGTGAAGCGCCTAAAAATGTATAAGTACCTGTACCTGAATTAAATGTTCCTGTATTGGTAAAATTGCCTGTACTAATTGTCACCGGTTCATTCACCGTATTATTATTCCATGTTCCACCGTTTATATTTAAACTGCTTACTGTTATCAGAGGTGTTGCTTGAGCCGTGGTGATATTTACAACTCCTCCGGTATTTACAGTTACAGCACCCATTGACCTTGTTCCGGTAGCATTATTAAAAGTTAATGTGCCCGTTACAGAAGTGGTCCCTGTTACAGTTAAACTTGTTGCAAAACTGCCAACGAACAATGTACCGCCGCTGACAACAATATTACCGCTTACTGAAGTAGTAGTGGTTGTATTGCTGAATACGACTCCGGACGCATTGCTATTATTAAACTCAAGATTACCAAATGTATTAGTTGCGCCACCGATAGTTTGAGCATTTGAACTACTCATTAAAATTTTTCCTGCACCTGAATGAGTAGCGTTATTCATTACATTACCATTTACTGTAATTGCATATCCGCCATCGGCGAATGTTTCACCGGCTGTCGCTATGGTCAAATTACCTGCAACCGTAATCGCACTTGTTACCGTCTTTGTTCCTGAGGCGCCCGTGATTGTTAAATGACCATAGGTCGAAGGACCTACACTTGTAACGCTACCTGCAACATTTTGTGCATTGGTGATTGTGTTATAATTTACCGTTGAAGTTGGATTCAAAGTAATATGAGCAGTAGTAAAGTTTGTTGGGAACGAAGTTATTGTTGCGGTGCCTGCGCCGATCTGCAAGGTCGCTCCGGCGGCAACACTCAAAGTTCCTGTTGCGTTTCCAGTTATCTGGAAGCCGCCATCGGCAAGTGTGCCGTTATTAATAGTAAGGTTACCACTCACTGTGAAAGCTCCGCCCAAAGTAGCCGTATTTGAAGATTTATCAACTGTAAGATTGAAATAAGGATTGGTTGTAGGCACTTTTATTGTTTGAGCTGCCGTACCCGTGTAGGTAACCAAGTTTGCACTGGTGGCAGGAATTATAGTTCCGGTTATACTCGTATTTGCCAAAGAAAAACTACCACCGGATGCATTAGTAATAGAACTAGCTCCTGCAATGGCTGATGTCCCTGTTGAATTCAATGTTCCATTATTAGTTAATGCAGCATTTATAGTAAATGTACCAGATACATTTACCGTAGTACTGGCATTAATAGCTGTAGCGCCCCCAATAGTTAGTAATCCAAATGATAATGGATTACCCCCTAAAGTTTTAGTCGCACCATTCAGTGAAGTGGTTCCTGTGGAAGCAGAAAGATCGAAAGATGTTCCATTGTTGGTTATATTTCCACCGAAGTTAATAGCTGCTGCAACAGCAGTCGCATTAAATGTACCACCACTGATTATAGTTACATCACCGGTAAAAGTTTTTGAACCGGTTGCATTGTTTATTGACAAGGTACCGGTTACAGAAGTAGTCCCCGTTACAGTTAAACTTGTTGCAAAACTGCCAACGAACAATGTACCGCCGCTGACAACAATATTACCGCTTACTGAAGTAGTAGTGGTTGTATTGCTGAATACAACTCCGGATGCATTGCTATTATTAAATTCAAGATTACCAAATGTATTAGTTGCGCCACCGATAGTTTGAGCATTTGAACTACTCATTAAAATTTTTCCTGCACCTGAATGAGTAGCGTTATTCATTACATTACCATTTACTGTAATTGCATATCCGCCATCGGCGAATGTTTCACCGGCTGTCGCTATAGTCAAATTACCTGCAACCGTAATCGCCTGAAGCCGCTGTTTTTGTGCCTGAGCCCTTGAATGGTAAGATTTCCATAGGTCGATGGACCGGCACTTGTAACGTTTCCAGCAACATTTTGTCCATTGTGATCGTAGAATTATAATATTACCGTTGAAGTAGCGACTAAAGTAATATGAGCAGTAGTATAAAGTTTGTTGGGAACGAAGTTCTTGTTGCGGTGCCTGCGCCGATCTGCAAGGTAGCTCCGTTGGCAACACCCAAAGTTCCTGTTGCGTTTCCAGTTATCTGAGAATCCGCCATCGGCAAGTGTGCCGTTGAGCACCGATAAATTATTACTCACCGTTGTTGCCGCGCTTAATGTGACACCAGCGCTGTTGTTGATCGTAAGATTAAGTGGTGTAGTTGATGTTAATCCATTTCCGGTTACTTGGGCTGCTGTACCATTGTAAATGTAATTTGCTCCTGCAGTATATGTTCTTGTAGTAGTCTGAATATTACCTGTAGCTCCTGCTGTTGAAATACCGGCTGTTGAACCAACTTGAAGTGTAGCGGTTGCTGCATTGATAAACACACCAGCGCCACTTATAATCCCGGCTGGTGGCATAACAAGTGTACCATTGTTAGTAAAAGTATTTGCAGCATTTCCTTCCGTAACAGTTCCATTGACAGTCCCTGTAGCTGTCGCTGCGAGTGTAATATTCGGCCTAGTACCATTTGTGTTATTCAATGTGAAGGTCTTTGAAGCAGCTACACTGAATGTTGTGCTGATAGTAATAGTATTCCCATTTGCAGAAGCTGCAAAAGTACAGGTTCCGTTAATAGTCAGACTATTTAAAGTTATCGTTGGTACTGCTGTAATATTGCCCGTTTGATCGGCGGGAATAATTACATCATCACCCGTAGTTGGTACCGTGCCACCCCAATTGGCCGCTGTAGTCCATGCACCGCCTGTTGTCGGACTCCAGGTTCTAGTTGCTGCCATTACCGTTGCGCCAATGAACACAACCATCACCAACAGAACGTTCAGTGCATGCGATATATGATATTTCTTTTTCATTACCAAGAATTACAAATTATTATCTATGATAGATTCTTATTCCATTATTAATCTGCGAAAGCATTGGTTGCCATCGGTTGCACATGCAATTGCTGCTTGCTAGAAAGGTACGGTGTACACACTTCAATTCTCCCCCAGAAGTTTACATACAATGCCTTTTCCAGAAGTGTCATGCCCACCTTTATTCTCTTCATATGTAAAATACGCTTTATTAAGTTCTGTTTCCCTTACAAACTTTCCAGATTTCAATGAACTTATATAAACTGCTTAACATTTTTTTTATAGTAAAAATCTATTCATTTGATAACCAAGAATGAAAGGGATAGTATAGTTTTTTAAAAAAATCATTACTTATTTAACCTATTTATTCATATAAATTATGTCAATCTACGTGCCATCACAGATTCCCTTTTTTAAGGAATTTTCGAGTAATCAGTTCAGACTTGTGCACTATTTCGAGAATATTGACTCATAATGAGAACACGAATATACTGCGTAAATTAACGATAAGAATCAAAATTGGACTTTTATTATACAATTGAGTATCATAATGATACATGGCTGTAGCGTTTAGTATTTTGATTTGGCATTTTCTACATAATTATTAGCAATTTTTATAAAAAATATGCTGGCATATAGATTGATTGATATTCATTGTCCTTATTTAACCTATCACAATAAATTGCCTTTGATTATGAAATCATTGACAAGAGGTGTAAATAGTATGTACAGTGAGCCGGCTGTTTTTGGAACTCAAAAATTGAAGAGCAAAATTGTCAAGCAGATTTCGCATGAATTTCGTACGCCTCTTACTTCCATAATTGGCTTCGCCGAGATGCTCGAGGAAGATATCCAGATCAACGAAAATCAGCGGATAGAATATGCAAGTTATATCCGGAACGAGGGGCTGCGGCTAACGAAACTTGTTGACGACCTTGTCGGACTTGATTCTCTTGAGCAAGGACAGGTTCACCTTCAATTGGAAGAATCTGAAATTCAGGAAACAGTACGGTATGCCGCAAAGTTTGTCGCGGAACAAGCACTTAATAAGTGCATCCACCTTTCTATCGAGATGCCAGACGAACCTATCCTTCTAAACATTGACCGTGAAAGAATCGTTCACGCTTTATATCAATTACTCCATAATGCCGTTCGATTCACAAAACCTTGTGGCCTTATAAATCTAAAAGTAGAAGCGGCCGACAAGTTTGCTATAATCTCCATCCATGATGATGGTCCTGGTATTCCGGAAAAAGATATACCATTTCTATTTACAAGATTTGGAAAGCTATACCGTTCAGGCGAAGAAACGCATGGCAGCGGAGTTGGACTCGCAATCGTAAAACATATTATTGATCAGCATAACGGCGATATCGCTGTACAAAGCAAAGTCGGAGAAGGTTCAACCTTCACAATACAAATTCCGATTCTTTCGTAATGATTCATTAGAAATCCTTTTTTTCCAAATAGAGGAATTAAATCTATATTGAGCGCAGAACGAATCTATATTGTTGATGATGAAATAACAATTGCCAAGCTGCTTGAATTGTGGGTCGGGCATCGATGGGGGTACTCTGTTGAGGTTTTCCATAATGGAAAAGATTTTTTAGATCGCATAGTAGAGCCTCCTGACCTTGTATTGTTGGACATTATGCTGCCAGATATAAGTGGTATTGATTTATTGAAAGAGTTCAAGCGACGCTATCCCGAGCTGCCTGTTATCATGCTTTCTGCGCAGGAAAGTATCGAGGTGGCGGTTAATACTCTTAAACTAGGAGCCGCCGACTATTTTAGTAAACCAATTGACATGCCGAAGCTGGAACTTGCAATAAAAAATTCTCTCAAACTTGCAGCATTATCCCGTGAAGTTGAGAATTTGCATGAAAGCGTCGGAACACGTTTGCATTTCGACAATATAGTTTCACAGAGCGGGGAAATGCAAGATGTGTTTAAACTCGTGAACAAGGTAATGCACATCGATATTTGTGTTCTCATATTAGGCGAAAGTGGCACAGGCAAAGAGCTCGTAGCTCGTGCAATTCATTATAACAGCGACCGCCGAAGTGGTCCATTTGTAGTCGTGAATTGCGCTTCAATTCCTCACGACTTATTAGAAAGCGAACTCTTCGGGCATGAGAAGGGTTCATTTACCGGCGCAATTCAGCGGCGAATTGGAAAATTTGAGCAGGCGAATGGAGGTACAATATTTTTAGATGAGATCGGCGAACTTGATCAAAGCCTGCAATCAAAAATACTCCGTGTTATCCAGGAAAAACAATTTGATCGAGTAGGAGGAAGTGAGACAATCACAACCGATGCACGACTTATTTTTGCTACACACCGCGATCTTTGGGAAGAAGTGAAACAGAAGAATTTCCGCGAAGATTTATACTTCCGTATTTCGACATTTCCGATTATGCTTCCTCCTCTCCGCCAGCGGAAATCGGATATTCTTTTGCTTGCAGACCATTTTATAAAAAAACTTGGGGAGGAACTCGGGAAGCCAAATATTCAATTTTCACGCAAAGCTCTCGACTTGCTCTACAACTATCCATGGCCAGGCAACGTGCGCGAATTAGAAAATGTAATTCAACGCGGTTTGGTCTTGACAGACGGACAGATATTTAGCGAGCGAGAATTACCGATCTTTATTCAGTCTTATGGTTCTGCTGAAACAGACATCAAACAAAATTCAATCTTCCAAGAGAGCCAGGATTCAATCATTTCATTCGAGAAAATTAAAGAAACCGCTATCCGACAAGCTTTGAAAAATACAAACGGGAATATAGCAGAAGCTGCAAAGAAATTAAAAATCGGCCGTGCTACTCTTTATCGGCTCGTAGAAAAATACAAAATTCAAATTTGATAAATATCCTTTTAGCTGATCTTTAATTATCCTTACTCCCGCTTGCGTTCTAATTTATTGTTGTGAATTCCCTACCCGTCGCATGCTTACTGTTTTCACAAAGCGATTTCTATACAACTTATTAATTTCACTACAAGTTTTTAGGTATTAAATCGAAATGGAATAGATCCAATTTGTGTTATTTGCCAACTTTATGAGAAATAGTGATTCTATTTATACGTTCAAAATAAAACCCCGACTATTTTTATCAGCCGAGGTTATTAAATGAAATTGTATAATCTTAATTAATCTGTACTAACATAGGAATACAAAGAATTACGCAATATATGTTGATGATGATGTATCACCACCGCGTCCCGTCCAGTTAGTATGAAAGAATTCTCCACGGGGTTTATCAATGTGCTCATAAGTATGAGCACCGAAGTAATCGCGCTGGGCTTGCAATAGATTTGCAGGAAGCCGCTTTTGGCGATAGCCATCGTAAAATGCCAACGAAGAACTCATAGATGGCATAGGAATTCCAATTTGAGCCGCTGTCGCAACAATCTTCCGCCAAGATTCCTGGCAGCTCGTCATTACCTTTTTGAAGTACGGATCGAGAAGAAGATTTGTGAGGTTTGGATTCTTGTCATAAGCATTTTTAATTTTTCCAAGGAATGTACTACGAATAATACATCCGCCGCGCCAAAGAAGGGCGATACCTCCATAATTAAGATCCCAATTATATTCCTTGGCAGCTTCCTTCATTAACATATATCCTTGCGCATATGAAGTTAGCTTAGAGGCATACATTGCCTTTCGGATATCTTCAATAAATTTCTTCTTATTGCCAATGATTTTATTCTTTTTAGGCCCTTTCAAAATCTTTGAAGCGATGATGCGTTCATCTTTAATAGCAGAGAGACAACGCGCAAAGACAGCTTCTGAAACCATGGTCATGGGAATGCCAAGATCAAGAGCTGCAACACTTGTCCATTTGCCTGTTCCTTTTTGACCAGCACTATCGAGAATAGAATCGACGACATATTTATTCTTTTCATCTTTATAGTTGAGAATGTCTCGAGTGATTTCGATAAGATAGGACTTCAATTCGCCCTCGTTCCACTCTTTAAAAACCTCATACATTTCTTTATTGCTCATGCCCAGACCATCTTTCATCATCTGATAACATTCACAAATAAGTTGCATATCACCATACTCAATACCGTTGTGAACCATCTTTACAAAATGACCGGCTCCATCGTTTCCAACCCAATCGCAACAAGGTGTACCATCTTCAACTTTTGCAGCGATCGCTTGAAAAATGGGCTTTACAGATGGCCAGGCCGCTGCCGAACCGCCAGGCATAATGGACGGGCCTTTTAACGCACCTTCTTCACCTCCGGAAACACCGGTGCCAATAAACAATAATCCCTTACTTTCTAAGTACTTTGTTCTTCTTATGGTATCGGGAAAATGTGAATTACCGCCGTCGATAATTATATCACCGGGCTCAAGGAAAGGAATTAACTTATCAATGAATTCATCGACTGCTTTGCCCGCTTTCACCATAAGCATTGCTTTGCGCGGACGTTTCAACGATGCTACAAATGCTTGTATTGAATGCGTACCAATGAATTTTTTTCCGGCGCCGCGTCCCTGAATAAATTTATCCACCTTCTCTATCGTACGATTAAACACTGAAACAGTGAAACCACGGCTTTCGACGTTGAGCACGAGATTCTCACCCATTACCGCTAAACCGATTAATCCGAAATCCGCTTTTATGTTCCATTTTTGTTCGTCCTCTATTATTTATGAAACTATTATTTCGATTTCCTCGAATTAATTAAATCGATCTCCGATACGCCCACAGACCAAGTGCGGGATTTGAAATATAAAAAATCTTTTCTCCATCCGGCATCGTATTAAAACCGTCTTTCAATTTTTCCGGATTGTATTTTTTTATCATTTCATCAAGATCTGCATATTTGAAATTGACATTCTCAATTTCCTGCTTCGTTAGATGACCCGGACAATAAGTAATGGAGAACCGATCTTCAGAAGATCCATGAATCAAATGTGCAGCTGCACCGAGATTGTTTTTCAGATCATCAGAAGTTCTAACGAGTTCTAATACTTTGGTGTGCCAACATAGCCATATTTACGAATGAGGACATCGATTTGCTTATCTTCTCCAAATTCTTTCAGTGCAGGAGCCACCACAATAAGCTCTCCGCGATCTGCTATGGCCATACGAGTTCGATAGATACTCTTGTTGCCAAGCCATGTGCTTTTAAATTCTGAAGGATCCAAAAAAACAATAACTTTCTTCAATGGCTCTTCGACCATTTGGAAATTCACCTTGAGCGATAACGCAGCTGCAAGATTGAAGCATTCTATATCATCTCCAATATAGAGACCACGAACTTTCAACTGCCCATCTGCCCCAGCCGATACTACTGTCTGAATATAAATGATTGGCAGGTGCTTTGCAAAATGATCTGAGGCATAATTATAGACACGCCGGACAGGATTGTCCGCACGTCCCATGATGCGCTCCATTCCATAAACAGCGCCGAGAAAATGACTTTTATTGATACCTTCTGGTCCACCGGTTCCCACAAGAATATTTTTGTTGTAATTTGCCATACCGATAACTTCGTGAGGAACCACCTGGCCAAGCGATAATATCAGATCAAAATTCCCTTCTACAAGAAGTTTATTAACCTGCGCCTTCCATGCGTAATCCAACTTGCCTTCAGATTGTTGATAAATAAAATCAGAAGGGACTTCACCCAATGTGACGACATCTTTCCGCCAATCGTGCACTCGAAAAAGATTCAAAGGAGTATTGCCGAACATCGTCTTAATATCTTTTTCGGTCATGGCAGTATGCGTACCAAGCGCTGGAAGAATATCGGTAAGTTTTTCTTTGTAATATTCCCAAGTGAGTCGTGTCAGTACGCCCGCATGCGAATGAAATCGAGTAAAATCAGGCGGAATGGCTAAAACTTTTTTCTTCTCACCTAATTTTTCAAATGCTTCAACAAGACCTGTTTCTTAGATCTTCTTCATCGAGAACATCATTTTCAGAACCGCGCTTATAAAGGAGCATAAAGCAATATCCTTTTTACCATCTACTTATAAAACAGAGGAACGCCATTGTTAGTTCACCAATGACGTTTCTTCTCTATTCTCCAGTAATAATTAACGCTGAATTCGAGCCGATCCGCCTTTAGCAAATGCTTTCACTTGATCAAGAGTTACCATAGTTGTATCACCTGGAGTCGTCGTCAACATTGCTCCATGAGCCCAGCCAAGATTGACTGCTTCTTGCGGTTGTTCACCTGATAATAGACCATAGAAAAATCCAGCAGCATAACCATCGCCACCACCCACACGATCGAAAACATCCAATTCAGCAGTCGGAGATTGATAGGTTTTTCCATCAACCCATGCTACCGCTGCCCAGCTATGACGATTTGTGGAATGTACTTCACGTAAAGTAGTTGCGACTGCTTTCACATTAGGATGTTTCTTCACAACGAGGTCAATCATTTTAAAGAATGCAGTTGGGTCGAGGTTGGACTTTGATTCTACGTCTTGACCTTGAATGCCTAATCCCTTTTGCAGATCTTCTTCATTACCGACAAGCACATCAACATTTTCTACAATCTTTGCGATAACTTCAGCTGCTTTTTTTTCACCGCCCCAAATATTCCAGAGTTTAGCACGGAAATTCAGATCGAAACTCGTAACAGCGCCAGCTTTCTTAGCCGCCTTCATTCCCTCGATAATAACCTGGCCGGTGGATTCGGAAAGGGCAGCAAAAATTCCACCACTGTGGAACCAGCGTACGCCTCCAGTAAAAATTTCGTCCCAATTAAAATCACCTGGCTTCAGCAAAGAACCGGCTTCGTTTGAGCGATTATAAAATACAACAGGCGGACGCACACTATGGCCTTGATCGCTGTACACGGTCGCCATATTGGGACCGTTCACACCATTATGTCTAAACTTTTTATAAAACGGTTTTACACCCATCGCACGCACACGCTCGTTGATTAGATCTCCTATTGGATAATCAACCATTGCCGACACGATAGCTGTTTTCATTCCAAAGCAATCAGATAAGTTTGCAGCAACATTGAACTCGCCGCCGCTGACATGAATTTTACATTCTGATGCTTTCCGGAAAGGAATAATGCCAGGATCCAACCGATGCACCAAAGCACCGAGAGAAACCAAATCTAACGCACCATCTTTCTTTACATTCAATCCACTCATTATTTGCTCCTTTATCTCTTATTCAAGTCTCTATACGCCTGCATACGCCGAGAAACCACCATCAATTGGCAGAATTATGCCGGTGACAAATTTCGATGCCGGCGACAAGAGCCACAACATTCCGCCTAACAAGTCATCAGGTACGCCAAAACGTCCCGCTGGCGTATGATCCAGGATTTTCTTGCCGCGTGCGGTCAATTCGCCTGTTGCTTTATCAGTTAATAAAAAACGATTTTGTTCTGTGAGAAAGAAACCTGGAGCGATAGCATTCACGCGGATATTCGGTGTATATTCCTGAGCAATATGGACAGCCAGCCATTGCGTAAAATTACTGATGGCAGCTTTTGCTGCAGAGTATGCAGGGATTCGCGTTAATGGACGGAAAGCATTCATGGAAGAAACATTTAAAATAATACCTTCCTCCTGTGCAACCATAGCTTTCCCAAAGACTTGGCTGGGAATAATTGCTCCAAGTAAATTGAGATTAGCAACAAACTGAATTGCTTCAGATGGAATATCAAAGAATGACATCTCTGCACTGGTCGTTGCCTTTGGATTATTTCCACCAGCACCGTTGATCAGAATATCTACTTTTCCATATTCTGCAAATGTTTTATCGGCAGCTTCTTGCACCTTTACTTTATCAAGCACATCAATAAAAATCGCTTTATGCTTACCTATAGTACCGCTTAAAGACTTAAGCGTTTTTTCACCAAGCGACATCTCCCGATCGAGAATAACGACATTCGCATTGCATCCAGCAAGACAGCGTGCCATTTCGCTGCAGAGTACACCTCCGCCACCGGTGATTGCAACAGTCTTTCCTGTAAAATCATAAGCTTTTGTTAATTCCTGCGAATTCATTGTTATTCCTTTCAATTAAAATTTCATTTGGCTCTTTTTCAATAATCGAATCGCTATAAGTTTAAATATCATAAATCAGTGATTGGTTTATGTCGTGGAACCAGTATTTTCATGAAACCCCATGCAGTCACATACGATAACGCACAAACAACGAACATAATCATATATGCTGTCTGTGGTGTTCCAATATAAAAATCTGTTAATCTACCCGCTAATAATTGAATAACAACACCACCTATTCCACCTGCCATTGTACCAATACCAGTAATAGAAGCTACAGCTTTTTTAGGGAACATATCAGATACGGTTGTAAATAAATTAGCAGACCATGCTTGATGGGCAGCCGCACCTATGCAAATGATTGCCACGGCTAAATACATTGCCATTCCGCCAAAATGTTCTACATTGCCAAAATACTGTGTCAATAAAACAATAAGTGGAAACAGGGCAATTATTATCATAGTAGTCATTCGTGCCTTATAGATATGCATTCCTTTATTCATAAATATCATAGGAATACCGCCGCCGTATACGCTTCCAATAATTGAAATTCCATAGACAATAAAAGTAGGCCACTTTACTTCTGCCGGAGTCATTCCAAACTGTTTGATCAGATAATCCGGCAGCCAAAACAAATAGAACCACCAAACACCATCGGTAAGAAATTTGCCGAAAAAGAAAGACCATGTCTGGCGATAACTGAATAGCCTTCCCCATGGAACATGGGTACTGTCTTCTACTAATTTATCTGTTCCCTCGTCCGATGAATGGATATATTCGTACTCAGGTTTTAATAACTTTTTATGTTTTGAAGGAATTTCGTATAGCCAAAACCAGAAAATTAGCCATAAAAGTCCTATTGCACCTGTAACTATAAATGATATTTTCCAGCCAGCTTGATCGCCGTAAGTTACCATAATCCATGGTATTAACAATGCTGCAATCATAGCACCCATATTTGACCCGCTGTTAAAAATACCAAATGCAAGCGCTCGTTCTTTTTTGGGAAACCATTCAGCGACGGTTTTATTAGAAGCAGGGAAATTACCTGCCTCACCAACCGCGAATATACTCCTAATAAATACATGCACTGCAATAGTGGCACCCGCAAAAGCATTAGCTATACCTGCGAACGACCAAACTATCAAGGACCAAGCTAATCCAAGCTTTGTTCCTATTTTATCAATTAATCGACCTGCCCCAATCGTCATTCCGGCGTAAAAAGCCGTAAAGAATGCCGTAAGGTATGAAAAATCTGTATTGGTCCATCCGAAACCACCCGACTCAACCGATTTACAATAGAACGGTTTTAAATAACTGATTACCTGACGATCCATATAATTGATAGTCGTTGCAAAAAACAAAAGTGCACAGATCACCCACCGATAATTGCCAATTTTCATCTTCATATCATCTGTCATCATTTTGTCCTTTTTAAATTCATTTGATTTATTATGAAAGTAGCTGATTTGCTTATTTGAATGCTAAAAATTTTTAGTTCTTTTTTTTCTGTGTTTGTTAATATAGTATAGATTTCTTGATTTTTCCAGAATTCTAATACTTTATATCCAAATATTTCCCTTCACTTTGTTTTCTATTAAACTAAAACATGATCCTTATTGCTCGGTTTGCATTTACTTTGCTTTTACTGTATTTTTCCAATGTTATGTAAATAATTATATTCAATCAGTATCATACATACAAACCATCAATGACACGAACCTTTTTTCTTCTATCAATACTTTTCTATACAATATCTTTCAGTCAGTTTGGAGAAGATATGCATAGATCATCTCTAAGCTTTTTTAATCCAATTACCTTCGAAGCTGTTCCATATTGGAGTGAGGACACAACATCTATCGAACTTGCAGTTTTTTACCGGATTAATCCAGATATATTCTTTTTTGCTAAAACATACGCTGGACAGAACGAGGCATATGAGGCAAAGGGTGAATTAGTATTTGAAGTTTTTGATGAAAAAGATGTTGCCATTACACATAACTTTCGGCCTTTAAGGATCGAACGAAATTCGCTTCCAGCAGAAGGTGTTTCATTTTCAGAAGAATTACAAGGAACGCTTACATTTAAATTGAAAAAAGGATTGTATAAAATTTTTGTAGAGACAAAAGACAGCGAATCCGGTAAATTATTTATTAATCGCGATACGAAAATTGATGCTCGAGCTTTTTCTTCCGATTTAAACTCATCCCCTGCGATTTTTGTTGAGCCGATATCACTCGATACTTCTATAAACAATCGACTAACTTTCTTTCCGATTAATCGTGGAGGCAATGTTATTATAGGTCAAGCTGGAGGGTGTCTGATTCAGGTTATATCACCGGACACGAAAACGGCTATCCATCTCTCGTGGAAAGTGAACAGTAAAAACGAAAGTGATGAAAATATTCCGCAAGAATTACACGGTGAAAAATACATTCAGCAAAGCGGCATGCCTGTTATAATGGAGAATTCAAATCGCAATTCAATTACCACAAAAAGGGATTCGGAACGCAGCCGATTAATCTTTATTCCTTTTGCAATTGAACGATTAGAGACAGGCAAATATCAAATGACCGTAAAGATAACACAAGGATCGTTAAAGTTGACAAAGGATTTCTTTTTCAACATTATCTGGCCATCGAAACCACATTCTCTCTCAGACTTTAAGCTGGCTGTCGAGGCGGTACGCTACATTGCGACAGAAGGAGAAATTGATAGTATGACGGCTTTCAGTTCCAGTAAATCGATGAATGCTTTCAGAACATTCTGGTACAAGCACAATCCGGATACAACGCGTGCTTTTAATCCTGCTATGGCAGAGTATTATCGCAGAGTCGATGAAACGATCAAGCGATTTTCTTCGGCTAACGAAATGGATGGCTATAGAACAGATCGTGGACGAATTTATATTTTATTCGGTTCACCATCCATCGCAAATCGTTTGTTGAAACCTAATTCCGCGCCTACAGAAATTTGGACCTACGAAAAGCTTAAAAAAAGATTTACTTTTACAGACGAGAAGAAAACAGGAAACTATGTTTTAATTAAAATGGAGAAATATTGAAACCGATTATAGCTATTACTATTGGCGACTTTAACGGTGTCGGTCCTGAACTCGCAATTAAATCAGCGGTAAATCAATCAGTATTAAAAAACTGTACCCCTCTGCTTGTTGGTCCTCTAAGAGTATTTGAACACACTGCAAAGCAATATAAGTTAAAATTTAAATTTGAAAGAGCTACTCTTGCATCACTCCAACGGCCGTCATCAAATACTACTCCTATTGTTGATGTTGCCGATGGTATCGGTGCAGATATCCAATATGGAATTCCAACTAAAGCTTCCGGAAGATCTGCCGGAAGCGCCATTGAACGAGCGGTTGAATTGTGCTTGCAAAATAAAGTAGCTGCAATGGTAACTGCACCGGTATCAAAAGAAGCGCTTAATTCTGCTGGTTTCAATTTTCCCGGTCAAACAGAAATGATTGCTCTGCTGACGAGTTCACAAAGTGTGGCAATGATGCTGATCTCTGATACAATGCGAGTTGGATTAGTTACAATCCATACCGGATTAAAAAACGTCGCGGCGCAAATATCCAAAGAAAAGGTCATTGAGAAGATTTCTATTATCGATAAATCGCTGAAGAAAGACTTCCGTTTAAAGAAACCAAAACTCGCCATTCTTGCTCTCAATCCGCATGGCGGCGAGAATGGTTTAATTGGAACGGAAGAAAACGAAGTTATTATTCCTGCAATTGCAGAGTCTCAATCAGCAGGAATTCTTGCCACAGGTCCCTTCCCCGCCGATGCATTTTTTGGCAACAAATTGTATAAAAATTTTGATGTTATTGTGGCAATGTACCACGACCAAGGTCTAATTCCGTTAAAGATGAATTCCTTTAGCAAAGGAGTTAACTTTTCAGCAGGACTTAAGATCATACGCACATCGCCTGACCATGGCACTGCATATGATATTGCGGGAAAGAATAAAGCTAATATATCTAGTATGCTCGAAGCAATCAAAATAGCATTGACAATATCAAAGAATAGGCGGAAAAATGATTGATATACAAAACGTTAGTGTTTCATTCGACAACCAGCGTGTACTTGACGGTATAAATTTTTCGATGAAACAGAGCGAGTTTGTCTACTTGGTCGGTCAAACAGGTATGGGCAAAAGTACTCTAATGCGTTTGATGTATTTTGATTTACTGCCATCTTCGGGCAAAGTAAGAGTTGCTAGTTATGATTCTGCTTCTATTACAAGCCGACAGATACCTCGCATACGACGACGGCTTGGAATTGTATTCCAGGACTTTAAATTGCTGGAAGATCGCAATGTGTATGATAACGTTGCATTTGCATTATTTGTTACGAATGCACAACGCAGCGAAATCAAAAAGAAAGTATTGCATGTTCTTGCCGATGTTGGTATAAGTCATAAGCGTTATCAGATGCCGAACGAATTATCCGGTGGCGAACAGCAACGCATAGTTATTGCGCGTGCTCTGGTAAACGAGCCGGTTGTTTTATTAGCAGATGAGCCTACTGGTAATCTTGATCCGACATCTTCTGCAGAAATCATGGAACTTCTCACAAAAATCAATATGCGCGGCACCGCCATCCTGATGGCAACTCATAACTATGATCTCGTTAAAAAATATCCTGCTAGAGTTGTTCAGCTAAAGGAAGGAAAACTTTTCGAAGTGGAAATGAAAAAAGTGAAATAGAATTTAAAGCCTTTGCGAGATCACAAAGTTTAACTTAGTTATATTGCGAAAGTGCCATAGATATTTTACAAAAGTTTTTCGGCTATTTTACCTGTTCAACTCGCTTTACTTCTGGATGCTCGATCATTAATGCGCGCTCGATACCCGCACGCAATGTCATTAACGACATTGGACAGCCCACGCATGATCCAAGTAATCGCACTTCAATAATACCGTTATCTTTGACCTGCACTAATTGAACATCTCCGCCATCTATCGCGAGAAAAATACGAAGACGCGAAAGACTTACTTCAATTTCTTGTGATGTTAACACTTCATTACCCTTTTAAGAATAAATCAATTCTCTTTTTTTGTCGAAGATGATGTCGGTAGTGCATTACAATTAATTGATACCATTCCTTTGCTCCCAAATATCCAAACGCTGGATGCTTAGCTTTTCCGAAATGAACTGCATTATCAATTTCACCAGATAAATTTTGAAGTCGTTTTTGTAACAATCCCATTCCTGCCAAAATATTTTCTCTACTTTCTGGTTGTTTTGGAGTATAAGTTGGAGACGGCGGTACTTTGACACGAACCGGCGGAAATGAATTTATACAAAACATCAGTTTGCCGGGGAAACTCTTTTTTTCTTTCTGATTTGCGTTGTTTGAAAGGCATTGTTCAATTTGCTTTATTTGGTAGTTTAATGTTCCAAACACAAGATGCCCATATACCTGTCCTATAGACCAACTCTCGGAGGAAGGTTTCTTGGAAAATTGTTCATCAGAATATTTTCCTAACTCTGATTCCCAAATACTAGATATTTGCAAATACTTATCAAATAAATCTTCCGTTGTCATTTTTCCAGTCAGCATTATATATAGATAGATACTCTAACATTAATTCTGATTTGGCATCAATATTTCTATCTTTGGCATTGATGGCGTTCCAAGATATTGAATACTTATCTGTGCCGCAAGCTGTCTTGCTATGCTTTGAATAATTTTTCCCTGTTGAGAGTCCAGTTCTCCATGAACGATTGGGTTACCCTTATCTCCTCCTATCCGCACCTTTATATCAATTGGAATTTCGCCAAGGAACGGAACATTAAGCTCTTCAGCTGTTCGCTTACCGCCTCCGCTGTCAAATATATTTTCGCGTTGGCCGCAGTGATTGCAAATGAAGTAACTCATATTCTCAATAATACCCAATACCGGAACATTAACCTTATTGAACATTACCAATCCCTTCTTTGCATCTGCAAGCGCCACATCCTGCGGTGTTGTAACAATAACTGCGCCTGTCAACGGAATTGTTTGTACAAGCGTTAGCTGAACATCGCCTGTACCCGGAGGCAAATCAAAAATTAGATAATCCAATTCGCCCCAATTTACATCCGACATAAATTGCTTTACTGCGCCGCTTGCCATAGGTCCTCGCCAAATAACGGCTTCCATCGGATCGACAAGGAAACCGATCGACATAATTTTTACACCATAACGTTCCAATGGTTGAAGTTTATTATCCAATACTTTCGGTCGATCATTGATACCGAACATAAGCGGAATACTTGGTCCATAGACGTCGGCGTCGACAAGCCCGACCTTTGCACCATCCATAGCAAGTGCTACGGCAAGATTCACGGCAACTGTCGATTTACCAACGCCGCCTTTTCCACTTGCCACAGCAATTGTATTCTTCACGCCGGGTAATATAGTAACTTTTTGTGCATGCGTATTTCGCTGGACATTTGAAGTCATATTGATATCGATCTTTTCTACTTCTTCAATGGTACTGCGAATAGCTTTTTCACACTCTACAATGAATTGATCCCGAACCGGACATGCCGGTGTCGTTAGCTGCAGATCGAATTTCACATTGCTTCCGGTGATAATCAGATTCTTAACAAATCCAAGTTCCACAATATTACGGTGCAAATCAGGGTCTTTGACTTGTTTCAGTGATTCTAAGAATATTTTCTTCTGTCAGTTTCAGCATATTATTGATTTTTCTTTTTTATTGAATTTATAAGTTTGATGATTCAAATGATAAAACGAATGATGTAGATATTCAGTTCCCTATCCTTTTATCACTCCAATTGGAATCATCTTTGCAACTTTGCGCGAGATACCTGCATTGTGTACGACATCTACGACATCGCTTACATCTTTGTACGCCTCGGGCTTTTCTTCTGTCAAACCGCTCCTGGACGCGCTGCGTACGTGAATGCCTTTTTCTTTTAGCTGATGAATCAATTCCTCAGCGTTTGCATTTCGTTTCGCCGCATGCCGGCTCATTGCTCTGCCAGCACCGTGACAAGTCGAGCCAAAAGTCTCTGCCATTGCCCGCTCTGTGCCAACTAATACATACGAACAGGTGCCCATACTACCAGGAATCAGGACAGGTTGTCCAACATTAAAATAGTCTTTTGGAATTTCTGGCCTATGTTTTGGGAAAGCACGCGTGGCTCCTTTTCGATGCACCAATACTCGTCCTCCGACACTGTGAGTTTCTTCTTTTGCAATATTGTGGGCTACATCATAAACTAACTTTAATTCACTATTCCCCAGAATATTCTTAAATGCCTGCCGAGTCCAATGACTCATCATCTGGCGATTGGCAAATGCAAAATTTGCGGCTGCTGCCATTGCCTTCAAATAACGTTGACCTTCTTGAGATTTAATTGGCACACAAGCAAGCTGACGATCTACTACTTTGATGCCGTACTTCGGCATCGCTTCCTGCATCTCTTCCAAATAATCTGTACAGACTTGATGACCAAGGCCGCGAGAGCCACTGTGAATCATAACTACAATTTGATTAAGCCACAAACCAAAAGTTCTCGCTGCTTCTTCGTCAAATATTTCTTTTACATACTGAACTTCGATAAAATGATTGCCAGAACCTAATGTACCAAGCTGATCTCGTCCCCGTTGTTTTGCGCGGCGGCTGACTTCTTTTAGATCAGCGGTGGCAATTGTGCCGCGTTCTTCGATGTGATCAATATCAGACATAGTACCATAACCATTCTCAACAGCCCAACTTGCACCTTTTTCTAATACTTCATCAAGTTGCTCGAATGACAAATCAATAATTCCAGATTTGCCCGCTCCGCAAGGAATATCGTTGAATAACTGATTAAGCAACGTGTCAAGTTTCGGTTTTAATTCGTCCAGCAATATATTCGATGCAAGCAGCCGTACACCACAATTAATATCAAAACCAACGCCGCCCGCCGAGACGATCCCTTTTTCGATATCTGCCGCTGCTACTCCACCAATTGCAAAACCATAACCTTGATGTGCATCTGGCATTGCAAGCGACCGACCAACCAACCCAGGAAGTGTCGCCACATTGGCAATCTGAGTTAATGTCTGATCCTTTTCGATGGCAATAATGAGTTCATCATTAGCATAAATCAATCCCTCTACCTTCATACCCGCTTGAAAGGATTTCGGAATTACGTAGCGATAATCGTCTAATTTCTTGAGTGTCATCTCTTAGATGTCCACAAACACACGCGCTGTCCAATCTCCGCTATGTCCCTCAATCTTGAGCTGATGATATGTGATAGCTTTAACGTCGAGGTTGAGGTTGTGCTTAGCAGCATTAAATGGTTCACCTAAAATTTTTGCTTTCAACAACGTATCACTAAGCACCTCGAATTCTACTGCTGCAGTTAAAAACCTTTCAGCATCACATAGGAAGAGAACCTCTGTTAACCATCGAACAAGCAAGTTTTCGCGGTCGATTGCAGGAATGCTTATTGTTCGTTCTATAAGGGGTTCAATTATTGAAGTTCCCGCAATCACAAATATCAATCCGAGAGCAGCATTGCGATACATCTCCTCTCTCGTACTTCCATGAGCCTCAATGCCTAAATCGGATGGATGTTCAAGTATTTCGTATGCCGGTGTCAATTCAAACTACATTAAGGTTTTACCGCTTAATTTTTTCAATGCCTCTAAGTAGAGTGCGGAGGTTTTTAAGATTATATCTATCGGTAATTTGGGTGCAGGCGGTTTTTTGTCGAAGTTAATAGAAAGAAGATAATCACGCACGAATTGTTTATCATAACTTTCTTGTGCGCGGCCAGCCTGGTATTTGTCTTTCGGCCAAAAACGTGAAGAATCCGGCGTGAGCAATTCATCAATAAGAATCAATTCGCCGTTTTCATTCAATCCATATTCCATCTTTGTATCGGCAATAATAATGCCCTTCTTCTCTGCTAACTCCGCTCCATGACAATATATTTTCAGAGAGACATCTCTGACTTTCTCAGCAAGTTCTCTACCAATAATGTTTGCCATCTGGTCAAACGAAATACTTTCGTCGTGTTTTCCGACTTCTTCCTTTGTCGTCGGTGTGAAAATTGGCTCTGGCAACTTGGATGATTCAACAAGTCCATCCGGTAATTGAACTCCACAGACACTTTTTCTTTTCTGATATTCGTTCCATCCAGAACCAGAGAGATACCCGCGGACGATACATTCAACCGCCAATGGCTTCGTCTTCTTCACAAACATTGAACGATCTCCAAGAGACTCCCAATATGGCTTGCACGCGGAGGGAAAATCGTACACGATTGAAGAAATAAGATGATCGGGGATAATATCCTTCGTTTGTTCAAACCAGAAATCGGAGATTTGCGTTAACACTTTTCCTTTATACGGAATGCCTTCATTCATCACAACATCAAACGCTGAAAGTCGGTCGGTTGCGACGATAAGCAGTGCTTCACCGAAATCATATATATCCCGCACTTTGCCGCGATTTATCAATTTCAAGGTGGGGAAATTTGTTTGCGTGACAACCGGTTCCATTATATTGCTTATCATAATTCCTCATCGATGAATGAACAGTTAATTGTAAGTGATTTTTCCAATCTTTTCATATATTCACTGTGCGGAATCTCGCGCGCTCCAAATCTTTCCAAGTGTGGCGTCAGATACTGGGTATCAAGCAATGAGAAGCCGCGTTCCATCATTCTTTTAACAAGATAAACGAGGGCAATCTTAGAAGCATCCCGTGTTCTGCTGAACATCGACTCGCCGAAAAACGCTCCGCGAATTGCAACGCCGTAGAGACCGCCGACTAGTTTGTCATCTCTCCATATTTCAACACTGTGCGCTAATCCAAGTTGATAAAGCTGCATATAACTTTGTATAATCGTTTCCGAGATCCATGTCTCCTCTCGCTCTGCACACGCACGCATCACTTCTTCAAACCGCGTATTAATACGAACTTCAAACTCTCCTTTCCTCAGTGTCAACTTGAGACTTCGCGGAATATGAAACTCATTCAAATCAAATATCGTGCGTGGATCTGGTGCGTACCAACTTATTTCACCCGTTTTCGGATCCGCCATCGGGAAATATCCATTGCAGTATGCCGTACATAAAAATTGCGGATCGATAATTTTAATTTGTGACGAATGCGCCTGCATTGTTTGTTGGCAATTCCGAATTAAATTATCATGATATCAGCAGCTTTCAAGTTTTATTCTCCAAATGAAGTCCCGACCATTTTGGCAGCATGAATATATTGCGAATCAAGCGGCACAGTTCGGAGTTTCAAAATTGCATCTTTAACAGACACAGCAACAACTTCGGTTCCACGTAAACTAACCATATATCCGAATTTACCTTGCTCTGCCAATTCAAGCGCCATTGCACCGAATCTTGTAGCGAGGATACGATCGTATGGAGTTGGACTGCCGCCGCGCAAAACATGTCCCAAAACAACGACGCGTGTTTCAAGTCCGGTTGCTTCTTCAATCTTTCGTCCAACCAGATCACCGATTCCGCCTAAACGTACCGGGTCTGTGCGCTTTTTATCCATTTCTTTTACAACTACATCACCTTCGGCGGGTTTTGCGCCCTCTGCTACACAAATAATGCTGAACCTGTTCCCGCGTTTGCTACGAAGAAGGACATGTTCATACACTTTATCCCACTTAAACGGAATTTCTGGAATTAAAATCGCATCTGCACCTCCGGCAATTCCAGCGCCAAGTGCAATCCATCCCGCATACCGTCCCATCACTTCTACTACCATGACGCGATGATGCGACGAAGCAGTTGTGTGAAGGCGATCTATCGCTTCAGTTGCAACCGAGACAGCGGAATCATAACCAAATGTCACATCAGTTGCGGAAAGATCATTATCGATAGTTTTGGGAACACCTATTAAATTCAAGCCAAGTTCTGTGAAGCGATCTACAATGTGCATTGTTCCATCGCCGCCAACTGCAATAAGCGCATCTAAATTCCAGTCGCGATAATTCTGAATTGCTTGAGACGAATAATCGAGAATATCAATACCTTGCGGTGTCTCTACTGGAAATTGGAATGGATTTCCTTTGTTAGAGGTACCAAGAATTGTTCCACCCATATTGACGATGCCTCCGACATCTTTCGGTGTTAATTCACGCATTCGCCCTTCCACAAGACCTTCAAAACCATCCAAAATTCCGATAATAGTTGAATTAAATTGTGTCATAGCTGGTTTTGCAATACTACGAATAACAGCATTCAAACCGGGGCAATCCCCGCCGCCAGTAAGAATTCCGATTCTTCTTAAATTGTTTTTCACTTTATTACCTTAATTGTGAACAATTCCTCTTCTTAAATATACAAAAAAGAGCACTGTATTTCCACCGGCTCTATCAAACGGAAAAAGCCCCTCCAGTTGCACCGAAGAGGCTTCGCCCGACACTGTTAAATTAACATTAAGCTTCTATTTTCTTCACCTGTCTGTTCTGTTGAAATATCTCACCAAGCCAAGCACCAAAGAGGGAGATAAAGATTTCTATGCGCGCTTAAAATATCATAATGGCAATTAATGCCGTCAAGAAAAATAAAAAAGCCATCGAAATAAATTGCAGCACACCAACAAGAAGTGTTTTCCCAATCATTTTCACGCGCGAACCTTCATATACATACCTCAATGCCATAAACAGATAGAGCGGACAGACGATGATTGGAACTACGAATGTCAGCGGTGTTCCCGCAAGCCAATCCACTACTATGCATACAGTGAATAGAAGGAATACAAAACTAAAATAATGGATTGAGAATACAAGTGTACCTATGTAGGACTGTGCCTTTCTCCGGTTCAGGAGAAAAACAAAGAGGGCAAATAACGGCATCAAGGCAAACATCATATAAGATATTCCCTTCATCAAGAGGTGATTGAACCCCTCCTGTCCCTCTGTGCCGATGCGCGATATTTGCCGCACAATGTACCTGTTCAGTATTGTAAGAGCCATGCCGCGGGATTGCATGAGAGAATCTAGTTGTGCTTGCTGAAGCCCCCGTAGCTCCTGTGAATTTATTTCGTTGTATGTGATGCCTTTTGTAGTGCGGGGCGAATCTGCCGAAGAGACCGAATCATGCTTTCCGGGCGATAAGGATAAAAGAAGGAAAAAAATAAAACTGATGAAGATGTACAACCTGACTGGTGGAACGTACCGCGCACGTTTTCCTTTGATGAATTCCGACGTCACAAATCCTGGCTTTAAGGTAAGTGCCTGTATTGTCCGGATAGATTTTATATCGAAATGGAAAATTCCTTCTAGCGCTTCTCCTAATAAATGCCGCAGTGGGATATTGAGATCGTGGTTCTCTTGCCCACACAGAGGACAATAAGTGTATGATGTCTCAAGTCGCGTGCCGCAATTTGAGCACTCCGGAAATTTCCGTTTTTTTATTTTTTTCTCCACTTTTGTAATTCTAAATCAGAGCACACGTTTTGTTTTTTGGCCACACCACGCGTTTGAAAACTTATAGGTGTATATTCCATCAACTCGATGTCATTGCCATCCGGGTCTTTGATCCATGCTTGTTTAGAATTATCCATTCCGACCGTAATCTGTGAAATATTGACGCCTCTTTTAACAAGTAGATCTCTATATGTTTCTAATTTCTTCACCTCAAAGCATAAATGACGGTACTTGCTTCCGTGTTTTAATGCTACCACGCGGCCGCCCCATTGTCGGACTGCACCCGCTTGATTAAAAATTTCGATGAACGTCATCTTACCACATTTGATATACCATCCAAATGGTTTACCTTTATCGTTATCAAGTGTGAATGCTATTTTCAATCCGAGTTTCTTTGTATAGAAATCAACCATTTCTTTATGCCTATCAGAAAACAAATTAATGTGAGCAAGTTGTGTAATCATGAATATCTCCAGTTTAATAAATCGTTTACAGTAAAATCAATTTATTGCCATTCTTTGCAGATTCAAAACACGCATCCATCACCCGCTGTGTCATTACGGACATCATCGGCCATTCATCATTTAATTTCCCTGAACGAATTTGATCGACAAAATTTCGGATCATTTTTGTATCCTGTGCATGAACCCTGCTCTCGGTATGCTCGCCCGTGCAATCACAGCATTTGACTCGCACTTGAGTATTATTGACCTCAAACGATGGTTCGTGAATGCTTGATGAATGGACAAAATCAGGGACATACAATTTTCCATTCGTGCCGCTAATAATACTCCACTGTTGAAACGCTGCCAGGAACGAGCAAAAGAAACTGGCAGAAGTATCATCGTCAAATATAAGCTCTCCAGAAAAATCCGTTGGAGTTGGTGCAGGACTAATATTGCTGCCCTGTTGAGATAGAATCCTTCCGGTAACACCATATGGCAACTGCCAATTCATCGTCCATAGCGTAAATCGAATATTATACCAACCGAGATCACCAAGACAACCGGTAGGTTCAAGTTCGCTGTGCAAACGGATATTTGTCCGTCGATACTCTTCAGAAGCCAAGAAACTAAACATAGAGGAGATTCGCTTAATCTGACCGATATTTTGATTATCATCCAACACTTCGCGGATGCGTAGAAGTCGGGGATTGTGCATAAACATAACGCCGTCCATAAACTGCACTTTGTTTTGTCGGCAGGTATCTACCATTTCTTGCACATCATTTAAATTTAAGCCGCACGGTTTTTCGCAAATGACATGTTTGCCTGCTTTTGCCGCTCGCAAGACCCATTGCTTGCGCAATCCGGTAGGCAGTGGAATATACACTGCGTCGATATCAGGCGCATCGATCAATTGCTGATAATTGTCATACGCCTTCGGACGCACTTCAAATGTATTTTCAGACCTGGCAGTTCTGAATAAACTGTTCACTTCTCTCAATAGCACGACTGGCGACGGCAACCACAACTGAATTTCCACTATCGAAAATAGCGCGCCAGTTTTGACGAGCTATATCCGCTGCACCTAAGATACCCCAACGAAGTTTTTTCATATTTTAATTCTCGCTTATTTTCTGTCAATGAAAAAATAATACTAACCTACTTTAGCAATATCGCGTTGCGCTCGCCACTCCTTAATATTGGAAGGTGGAATTAATATTTGATCTGATTCCCGATGTTCTAAATGAAGTGCTTCAGTTGGGCAAACAAGGACACACAAACCGCAACCGACACAATGCTTTAAATCCACAGTAAGCATTGTATCCAGAAGCGACAGTGCTTTAAACTGACATCGGTCGATACAAGCACCGCACAGAGAACATTTTTCTTCCTCTAACGCAATTTGGAAACTTGAATGTGCAACTGCACTGAGAATTCCATATTCAGCAATGCCTCTCATAATTCCACAGCAACACGTGCAGCAGTTGCAAATATATTCTATTCCGTCTCGATAATTACCGGAAGAGTGCACAAGCCCTGCTTCTTCCGTCTCCCACAGAATTTTAAGCGCCTCTTCTTTCGTGATTGCCCGATCCACTTTACTCCGGTCAAAGGCATTCCTCACAGGCGCAAACACCAAACAGGTTTCTAACGCATGATGGCACTCCTTACCTAACAAATGTTGTTGCTTGCGGCAAATACAATCCCGCACTCCCCACGATTGCGCTTTTTCCAACAATGCAGTTGCCTGTTCATAAGGATCTATATTTATTCTTAGTGGAATTGCCCTGCCAACCGGTATGACTCGATGAAGCGCCGGCGTCGGACGAAGCACTCCACCTTGTGTCTCGCGGTAATACTGTTCAAACAACTCTGCCATTTCTTTATCCATGCTCGGTAACTGTCCTTCATAAAACCCAACAACGAATGGACGCAAGGCATATGTAAATTCTCCCTCCCCTTTTCGCAGATCGATCAACCCCTTTGCGACCATCCGTTTCAATATATCTCGTGCCTCCTTGGGATCATTTCCGGTCCTATTCGCAATTACCGCAATAGATTCAGGCTCCAGATTCATAGCACACGCCAGCAATGCTTCTTCTGGTGCGAATATCTTAGCAAGCATTTGATATTCAACATCGCTCTGTGTTCTTGGGAATCGATTAGGAAGTTCGTCTAATTTTTGAGCCAGACGTTGGAATATTTCGTTTTGCACCATCAGTTCTAATTTCTGAAAAATATAAATTTTCTCATAAAGTGAATAATTGATTGGAAAGGTTACTTCGGGAATGCATCTAACTGGTTCGGCGCTTTCGCCTCAGGAATTAATTGCACAGTTTTGAATTTCTCTGTGAGGCCAGCCAACTGCTTGTCGGCCTTATCGTAGTTGTTCTTCGCATTGTTAAGCTGCGTCCCAAGTGTTTCAAATATATCGTTGAACTTTCGCAATTCCGTACCAAGCAATTCAAGATTTTGAAATATTTCTTTTGCACTTCTCTCTATTTGCAATCCTTTCAAGCCCAGCGCAATAACCCGCAGGTGCGCATAAAAGCTATTGGGTGACACCGGTACAACCCGCTTCTTCGTTGCGTAAGCGTAGAGTCCATCTTCTTCCGCATAAGATTCTTCTTTGATGATGGTTTCGTAATAAATATTTTCCGCAGGAATGTACATAAGCGCAAAGTCGAACGTTCCTTCATCGGGTAAAATATATTTCTCTGAGATTGCGTCAATATGTTTTTTAACATCCGATTTGAAAAGACGAGCAGCGGTTTTCTTTTCTTGTTCAGTTTTGGCATCAAGCATCTTGCGGAAATTTTCGAGCGGAAACTTGGAATCTACCGGCACTTTGCCGCCAGCTGTGTTTATAATAGCGTCGACCGTTTGACCATTACGGAATGTATATTGAATATCATATGCATTTGCAGGAAGAACTTGTTTGAGCAGATCTTCTAACAATAATTCACCAAGTCCACCGCGCAGCTTCGGTGCCTTCAGCATTTCTTCTAGTTTGGAAACGCTTTGGCCTAACTCCTTAATCTCTTGCGTGGCTTGACCAAGCTCGCCAAGTTTGTTCTGCACATCTTGAATAACCTTTGCTGCATTATCCAAACGCGAACCCATTTGACCGGTATTATTTTGCAGCTGTGATGTAACACTGCTCAATTGCGAAGTAACCGTCGTCAGCTGCTGATTCACGGTTTCCGAAGTCGCTTGCAGGCTTTTAAACACAACGTCAGTCGTGTTTTTCAGCGATGTAACAAGTGTATCTGTTGTGTTCTTGAGATTTTGGCTTACTTCGCCGCGTAATGCATCGACTTGCTGCTGAAAAAGCAATGTGGTCTCAGGGGAATTTTCTCTATTTCGTGTTGACTGACGAAGCAATAGAATGATAATTAAAATTACGACTAATAACGATATAATTAACGATGCAACTTCCATGGTACTTCTTCCTTTTTACACTCTTTCATTTACAAATTCATTTCCGCCATTTTTCTTGTTCCTTCTACCCTTTCAAAAACATCAATACCACTGTTATCATAAACATAAAGAACATCATGCGCGCAAGCGGTAAATGATTTCGCTTCATCCATCCCCAGGCGATTGCTGCTCCGATCATTATCACAGCAAGAGCAATCGTGCTCGCAATACTTTTTGCAACGGAGAATGTCATTCCATAATAAAAAGCCAGACTCCGTTCATTCCAGAACCTTCCATAAATAACAAGTAAGTGCGCCGTGTACACCATCAATGATTCCCTGCCGACGTCTAACACGAACGAATTTTCCGTCTTGCGATAGTCTGCGTAGAACCAACAGATCGATAAAAGTAACATCACAATTCCAAGCCGTTCAAGAAAGAATAATGGGTTTGCACGAATATCTATCGAAATGATATGCACACTTGCCTGCAATTCCATTCCAATCATGCAAACGACAAATAGAACGGCTCCTGCAAGTGCAAAACGTAATATAAATTCTCTTTCCTTTTTCTGCTCGCGGGCATCAATATATCCTGAAGCGAAGTAACCTCCAAAGAGCATAAACGCCAACCAGGGGAAAAGCGGAAATAGGGAATAATGCTGGCTATTGATATATGCTGAGATAGGCGCTGGAATCCATTTCAAGAAATCAACATTCCATACAAACATCGTTGCAAAAACTACAAACAATCCACTTGTCAAGAGAAACGTCCGGTAAGTCCGAGCATTTTTTATCACTAATCTCGAAATAAAAAGCACGAGCAAACCAAAGGCAATGCAGTGAAGAATATCCACCTGATAGAAACTCAGCCATCCTTCTTCTGTTGTGTCTGTAATCATTCGACGAAATGAAAAAAAAGGCAGGTGCAAAAAATAACCAATACCCCACACCAATCCGATTCGCCCAAGTTGTTTCCAAAATGCAGATCCGTAAGTCCGAAATGATTCCAGCTTCCTTTGACTTGCAATCAAGAATACAAAACCAGAAATAAAAGTGAAACTTGGCGCAACTAACCCATTGATAAAGTTCAGAACATTGAACCAAGAAGTAGTTTTCAACGCTGGCAAAATAAAGGCGTTAAATACATGAACTTCAATCATCACCAGCAGCGCCCATCCACGCAGAAGGTCGATGAAAGCAAGTCGATTTTTTGTCGGAGCAGCCATTTGTAAGTTGTTAATTTGTCAGATAAGTTTCATTTTCTTTCCAACCTTCTCAAACGCTTCTAGTGCGCAATTGATATTTTTTTTTGTGAGCGCAGCAGACATCTGAGCACGCAATCGGGCTTCACCTTTTGGAACAACTGGATACCACAACCCTTTTATATACACCCCAGCTTTAAGCAATTGGCTGCTCATTTCCTGAGCGACGGACGCTTCGCCAAGCATTATTGGAACAATAGGATGCGTACCCTCAATAATATTGAGACCGATACTTTTAATTTCTTTTCTGAAGTACGCTGTATTCTCCTGAAGTCGTCTGATGATTGATTTATCTTTCATCAACAAGTCGAACGCTGCGATTGAACCGCAAACCACTGCAGGAGGAAGCGAGTTTGAAAAAATATATGGCCGTCCTTTTTGGCGCATATACCCAATCATTTCATTCGAGCCGCTGATAAAACCACCAGCTGCACCGCCAATCGCCTTGCCGAGAGTGCCAACTGTTACATCAATTTTACCAAGCAAGTTGAATTGCTCGGCCGTTCCTCTGCCGGTTTTGCCGCATACACCAATACCGTGCGCATCATCTATAAAAACGACGGTACTGTAATTTTTAGCGAGTTCAAGAATTTTTGGCAGCGGTGCTAAATCACCTTCCATACTGAAGACACCATCTGTGGCGACCATCCGTATGCGATAATCTTTGTTTTTATCTTCCTCCAATTGCCGTTCGAGGTCGGAAACATCACCATGATTATAAATTTTACGATCTGTAGTTTCTGCACGGCATAACCGCTGTCCATCAATAATGCTGGCGTGATTTAAGCGGTCGCTGTAGATCACATCTTTGTAGTTCTCGTATCCAAGCTTTTCGTTTGTCAGTGCAGAAAAAAATGCAACGTTAGCCGCAAACGACGAAGAAAAAAGAATAGTATCCTCTGATTTCAGAAACTTCGATATTTTATTTTCTAGTTCAAGATGAATTGTCTGTGTGCCGGTGAGAAAGCGCACAGAGGCAAGTCCATATCCATATTTCTTGATGCCATCAATTGCGGCTTTGCATACAGCGGGATGATTCGACATCCCTAAATAATTATTCGACGCGAGCATTACAACTTCTTTGCCGCGCACCTTCACTATACCGTCTTGTGCAGACTGGAGAGCAGTCTCATATTTAATGGTTTGAGATTCTTCGAGCCGTTTCAGCTCGGCGGCAAGCAATTCATTGAGATTCATGATCGGCTGGCTTTTGCATATTAAATTATAAGATTTTAATTAACAATTTAATTATTGAGATAGCTTTTCACTATTTCTTCCTTAATCGGATAGAAAACGACCCATCCATTCCATGCTTATGCCTGAAGGTTTCAACTTGTCCTTGATTTCCAATAAGGTCCTGATGAATAATATTACTTCCAGATTCTATGGAGAAATCAAGATGTTGCTCAAGAAATTCTTTGATAAGGTCAATATTTTCTTCAGGTTCAATCGTGCAAGTACTATAGACAAGGACACCACCCGGTTTCACGAGTTTCGCTGCATTCTCCATAAGTGATTTTTGCAAATGCACGAGCTTGGGAATATCATCTGCATCCCGCTGCCATTTCGCATCTGGTTTCTTTGAAAGCACGCCAAGTCCCGAGCATGGAGCGTCCACCAGCACTTTTTCTGCCGGTGGGATTTCAATTGTTGCGCCATCGTCAGCTATCAAATGCACATTTGTGATACCGAGCCGCTGGCATGCACTCTTCACAAGATGAAGACGAGTCTCATAGCGATCGACAGCAATAATTTCACCGAAGTTTTTCATCAATTCCCCGATGAAAGTTGTTTTCCCGCCCGGCGCCGAACAAAGATCAATAACACGTTCTCCAGGGTTGGGATCCAATAAAAGTACCGGCATGCCTGCACTTTCATCCTGTACAGAAAAATATCCCTGCTGGAAGAGTTCTGAACTGCCGATGTCAGCCATGTGCTGAACTCTGACAAAATAATCGAGATACGGAGAACGTGAATATTGAATCTGATGTTTTTCTAACAATGAAATGAAATAATTGAAATCAACTTTTAAGCGATTGACGCGCAATGCCAAATCAGGAATAGCATTGTTTGCTTCCATCATCCGCTTCGCATCATCATAGCCGTAACGTTCTACCCATCTTTTGGTCATCCAAACAGGATGTGACTCTATCACCGTGAGATTTCGGAGTTTATCTTCTTCCGGATCTGGATAACGAATATTTTCAATGTTACGAATAATGTTGCGCAAAACGGCATTCACCAGGTCGGCTGCTTTTTGACCGCGTAATCGTTTGGTGAATTCAACGGCTTCATTTACTGCGGCAGAATGCGGCACCCGGTCAAGAAATTGAATTTGATACAACGCCACGCGAAGTGCATTTTTGATATTCGTTTCCGCTTTAGTGAAGTTGCCGTGAAAAAAACCTGTAAGCACCCAATCGAGTTTCATTTTCCAGCGAATTACACCGGTAACAATCTCGTTCATCAATCCCTTGTCTAACTCGTTCATTACATCCGAGCGCAATTCGGCATCTAATAATTTATCAAGATACGAATCTGATCGTTCAATCCGGTTGAGAATCTTTACCGCTGTGCCACGCGGGCCATCATATACATTAGTTTGCTGAGTTTGTTCTTGTTGATCGGTGTTTTCTTGCATTCAACTTTCTTTCATCAATCTTTTGTTCCGTTTTGGCGGCGTTCCTCTATGGTCGAATTAAAAACTTCTCGGAAGAGATCCGCTTCGGCATCTATCAAATCAATGTTCCGCCTCGCCATTACAAGCCGCGCCAAATTAATGGCTTTTTCAACATCATATACAGTAAAAGGCTCCCGCGTGCTGCACCAGGAAAAAGATGGAATATATTTCGGCGGGAACCAATTTCCAAAAATATTACAACACACACCGACCATTGTTCCAGTGTTAAATGTCGTACCGATAGCACTTTTCGAGTGATCGCCTATCATAATACCTAAAAACGACAAACCTGTATTAATCTTTTCAGATCCTACTTGCACTTTGACTGTGCTGTAGTTATTCTTCAAATCACTGCTATTTGTACCAGCGCCTAAATTTACCCACGAGCCAAGATAGGAATGCCCAAGAAATCCGGCATGTTGTTTGTTAGAGTAGCTGTGAATAACCGATCCTTCTATTTCACCGCCGACTTTACATACAGGCCCGATTGTTGTGTTCTCGTAAATCTGTGCGCCTACTTTGACTGAAGAACCATCCAGAATGCATGCAGGACCAATAACTGTGGATTGTGGAAATACTTTTACATTCTTGCCAATATATATCGGACCGGATTCCGCATCAAGCACCGAACCCGGTTTGATGACTGCACCATTTTCGATGACGATGTTTTTCTTCCCTATTAGATGTACGCTGGAGTGCACTTTTCCACGAATGTGCAATCGTCTCTTCCCTGCTTTTTTCACAATTGATTCAAAATCTTTCATTATCTGTGCACCGTTCTTTTGAATTAAATCCCAGGGGTAAGAAACAGTCTCTATGTCAATTTCAATTTTATGCAAGCCGTCAAAGTCTGAAAGTGATAGTGGAGACGAAAGATTCTTCTTTACTCGTTCTAGATTCTTTCCGCTGACATACGCGGCAATCACTTGATCGCCGGCGACATATGCAACATCTTGTTTTGCTGTCAATGGAATCTTCTTGGCAAGCGTTTGATCGGCGAGTATACGGCCATTGATGAAGAGACATTCTGTGCCGGGAATTTCATTTACCGAAAACTGCGGTTTACGCGACTTGATACACAAAGCGAGAGATTTCCTGCATTGGACAGTAATATTTGCAGGTGAATATGCTCGCAGGATTTTTTCTTTTAATGAAAAAATTCCACAGCGTAAAGAATAGACAGGCCGGAAATGAACTAGCGGCAGGAATTGTGCAAAATGATTGTCTTCGAAAATGCAGATTTGCTGTGCCATCGATCTTCTCCTATTTTTGAACGGGTGGTAACGTGAATGTTCAGTGTTTTGAACATTCCCACTGCCGACAACAAAAAAAGCGGAATGCATTTATCACAACACATTCCGCCTTTCGGAATTTAAACGCCGTAATTATACTCCAGCAGTTGCCGCCGTTGGCTCTTCTTTCTTCGCAGCATATTTCCTCTTGAACTTCTCTATGCGACCGGCTGAATCAAGTAGTTTCTGCTTGCCAGTATAGAAAGGGTGGCAATTAGCACAAATTTCGATATGGAGGTTGCCTACGGTGGATCGGGTTTCAAAGACATTTCCGCACACGCAGGTAACTATCGATTTTTTATATGTTGGGTGAATTCCTTCTTTCATCGCTATCCTCAAAATCTTATATGATAAACTGGTAATAAAATACGAAAAAACTGATTGAGTTGCAAAGAATATTTTCCCAAACATAAACAGACTAACTATTCAGTATAATCTTTTTAGATTGATAGATTCCATTTATTTATCAATAACGACAGTTTCTAGTTATTCAACAGGGATTCGATCCTGCAAATAATAAGCCTCAGGTCAGTCTATAACCACAACGAACCAACTCGGTAAAAAAATCTTATGTTGCACTGTCGGTGTGAAGAGAGATTCCTTTTTATATTGACTTTACCTAGATCAATATTTTAATTATATGGCCTTCTTCTTCAATCAAATCTTGAATCTCAATCTCTTATTCGGTAGATTCTAGATGATGAAAAGAATACTAGCTATAATTATTATTCTAGGATGTATTAAAATTCCCCTCTTTGCTCAGCAAGGCACATACAATTTTCTCCTCACAGATGTCAGCGCACGCGCCGCTGCATTAAATGGCAGTTTTGTCTCGATGAAAGATGATCCAAATGTCCTGTTCTACAACCCTGCATCAATTGGAACATTGAGCGTACCAAAAGTATCTGTTAGCTATGTGAATGATCTGCTGGATGTCAATGCCGGAACGCTGAGTTATGGACAATATATTCAAGGCATCGGAAGTGTTGGTGCAGGTGTTATATATATGAATTATGGCTCTTTCAACAGAACCGACGAATTAATGAATGTTTTGGGAACATTTGGTGCTACTGAATTAGCATTTGTAGCCGGGATAGCAGCACACTACGATGACGACATTCTTGTAGGTATCAATGCTAAATTTATTTCTTCTTCCATAGCTGAATACAGTTCTACGGCACTTGCTGCCGATCTCGGATTTCTTTATGATATTCCATCACAGAATCTTTCTATCGGCGGCAGTGTTTTGAATATCGGTAAGCAATTGAAAACATATGCCGGAGTAAATGAGTTGCTTCCCCTTGATGTGAAATTCGGAATTACAAAACGACCGGAACATCTTCCTGTTTTCTTAAACATTGATTTTCATCAATTGAATGAAAACGACGATAAATTCTTCGATCGCTTCAGCAATTTTACCGTTGGCGCAGAATTTTTAATGAGCAAATCCCTGCGGCTGCGAGTAGGTTACAATAACAAACAACGTCAAGATCTCAAGACAGGTACAACAGCAGGACTTGGAGGATTCTCTCTTGGTGTTGGACTTGTATTAAATGAATATCAAATTGATTACGCCTATAATTCATACGGCGATTTTGGCGGGATACAACGGTTTTCTCTTGGCATCAATCTGTAGAAGTTTAGAGATAGATTAGAAGTTCTTTCTTATTCAAAGTTCCACTACCGCAAAATCAAATCCAATCTGGCGATAAGCGCAAGAAGCGTTTCCTGAAAAAGTGTAGGCCAGCGTTTGCGCGAAACGATAAGTGATCCGCCAAGAACGACGGCTATTGACGCAACGAGGGCAAGAAGGAGTATTTGAATTTTCATTAGTTGCGCTTGTATGGTTGTTTAAGATATATTTTTGCTTCCCTATAAGAATTTTCATACTCTTTCATCTCCAGTACTTTTTTATACTGCTCAATTGCATATTCTCGCTTTCCCTCAGCATCGTAAATCATACCGATGATAAGATTAGCAAGCGACATAAATCCTGATGATTCTTCTTTGTCTAATTTTCTGGAAATCTCATCACAAGTGTATAAATTTTTAAGTGCTGTGTCATACCTTCCGGCTAAAAACTCGAATTTACCTATATAATAATGAGCTTCCCGCGCATCATACATATCATATCCAACCTGCTGCTGTGTATAGCGATTTATTATATCAATGAAAATATCATTCGCCTCTCCAAGATATCCGGTAACAACAAGACAGCGCCCAAGATATCGATAGAATATAGAATTGTTCGGGTACTTTTCATGCAGTTTTCTGGCAAGTTCAAGCGCTCCCGTATAATTTTTTTCGTACGTGAAATAGTTCTGCATAAGAAAGTAAGTCGCCTCTACTTGCGCATACTTTGCATGAAGCGACGCCTGCCGGAGTTGTTCCAATCCTTTTTTCCGATCACCGCTGGGGAAAAATATCATAGCAGGTTTCACGAAAGGATATTTACTTGGAATAACGGCTGCATAATAATTGTAGATTCCAATGCCAAGCAGAACGTCGTAATTATCAGGCTCAAGTTCATACGCTTTTCGTACCAGGGGCAGCGCAACAATTCCATCGTTTGCAGCGCCAAGCCATTTGCCCCGGTTTGCCCGTAAACGGCCGCGAAATCCTACGGCACCGCCTTTAAAAAACATCGCCGCTACATCTTCCGGATTTTCATCGAGTCGTTTTTCACATATATCCACGACTTCATCTAGCATTTTGTACAGTTTTCTCGTCCTGTGATTCATCATCAAATTTGCTGATGATGCGTTCCCACTGGATCATAGCTCGGAAAAAATATCCGACTGGATGGTCAGGGCGCAATTTGATGACTTCGGAAATATCAGATTCAGCTTTATCAAATTCAAAATTGTAAAGCTCGTCGATTCCGCGCTGGACACGCTGATCAATTACTCGATCTTCAATCCACTGCGAATGAGAGATAGAAACTGCGAAAAGAATAACAAGCACTGAAAGGATGGAATAATTTATAATTCTTCTAAATGCAGAGCGACACTTGGAATTATTGTTAATTGTTAAGTTCAATGTTACCGTAATAAAAACCTCCCAGATCATTTATATATACTACACATTAGCAAGCATTTAATAAGTTTGACACAGAGACAAATAATGCATCAAACCAATTAATAAAAGGAGTGTTAGACGATTGATTAGATTAATTTCTTGGCAAAGTAATCCTTTAGACTTGCACTTGCTATTCGCTCCTGTACCATTGTGTCGCGATCACGCACTGTCACCGTTTGATCTTGAAGTGTTTGTGAATCAATAGTCACGCAGTATGGAGTGCCCACTTCATCCTGACGGCGGTAACGCCTTCCCACAGCGCCGCTGTCATCATAAAACACACGGAAAGATGACCGCAGATCAGTTTCAATCTTCCGGGTTAACTCGGGCATTCCGTCACGATTGACCAGCGGGAAAAGAGCAACTTTGATTGGTGCAAGTTTCGGATTGAGTTTCATCACAACCCGCAATTCCATCGCACCGTCTGCATTAGGAGCTTCTTCTTCGTGGTATGCGTCTACAAGAAACGCCATAAATGAACGACTCGCTCCGGCAGAAGTTTCAATAACGAATGGTGTAAACTTCTCTTTGGTTTCTTCATCAAAATATTTCATGCTCTTACCGGAAAACTGTTCATGCCGCGATAAATCGAAATCTGTTCGATTGTGCACACCTTCAATTTCTCCCCAGCCAAATGGAAAAAGATATTCGATATCGTATGCATCTTTGGCATAATGCGCAAGCTTGTCTTTCGGATGCTGATGCCACTGCAGTTTCTCTTTGGCCATTCCGAGATCGATAAACCATTGCATCCTTTCACCGCGCCAGTATTCAAACTGCTGGACGTCAGTGCCGGGTTTCACGAAGAACTGCATTTCCATTTGCTCGAATTCTCTTGTGCGGAAAAGAAAGTTTTTAGTATTGATTTCGTTTCGGAACGCTTTGCCGATTTGCGCAATACCAAACGGCAGTTTCTGCCGTGATGCAGATTGTACGTTTAAAAAGTTGACGAAGATACCTTGAGCCGTTTCCGGACGTAAAAATACTATTGACGATGAATCCTCCACGGGACCAACGAATGTCTTGAACATTAAATTGAATTTCCGAGCTTCGGTGAATGTGTTTTTATTACCGCAGCTTGGGCAAGAAAGCATCGGTACGATACGCGCTGCATCTTGATCAGTTGCAACGAGTTTAGCAAATTCTTCTAAAATGGTTTCGTCTTTCTGCTGACCGCCAAATTTTTTTGCGTCGATTTCACGAAGAACTTCTTTTTTCTTTTTTAACGAAAGTTCTTCGCAAAGAACATCAATCCGGTATCGTGCTTTACATTGCTTGCAATCCACCATTGGATCGGTAAAATTCTCGACGTGACCCGATGCTTCCCAGACTCGAGGGTGCATCAGGATCGATGCGTCGATTCCTTCCACATTCTCTCGGTAGGTCATGCTCTTCCACCATTGTTGTTTCAAATTGTTCAGCATTTCCACTCCGAGTGGACCATAATCCCAGCATCCGTTCAATCCGCCATAAATTTCACTTGATTGAAAAACAAAACCGCGCCGCTTTGCTAACGACACGATTTTATCCATTGTCTTCGCTTGTTCACCTGTGTTTAATTTATTCTGACTCATATTGTTTGATACTCGTTATTGTTAGTGAGTAATTTGTTTTTGTTCAGCCATCATTGATTATTGCTTATTGTTCACTGCTCATTGTATTTACGCAACTTCAATTCTACTTTGATCACCGATCATAAAGCGATGGACACGCGGCTTACCTGCTGCCTCCACAACTTCTACATCGTTGCCAAGAATACTACCCTCGATGCGAATACCTACCTTAGTAACTTTACAATCCCGAAGAACAATACTGTATTCCATTTCACTGTCTTTTATTTCCGTTCTGATCACCGATAGAAGTAAACGGACCAATGTAACTATCTTCGATAAGGCAGTTCTTTCCGATGATGACAGGCCCGCGAATTTTGCTTTTTATGATTTTCGCATCCTTTTCAATCACAACACGTCCTGCAACATCCGACTGTTTATCAATATTGCCATCGATGCGCGGTTCGATATTATCAAGAATCAACCGATTCGCTTCGAGCAAGTCTGTCGGTTTTCCGGTATCTTTCCACCAGCCGGTAATTTCTGTATACCCAACTTTAAAGCCGCGTTTGATTAACAAAGTATGTGCATCAGATATTTCTAATTCTCCGCGAGCACTGGGTTTCAGACTCTTAACCGCATCAAAGATGTTATGATCGTATAGGTATATTCCTGCTACTGCATAGCTGCTCTTTGGTTTCTTTGGTTTCTCTTCCACACGAATAATTTTCCCATTGCGAATTTCCGGCACGCCAAAACGTTCCGGATCTTTCACTTTCGCTAAAGTCAGGTAACAATTGCATTTGCTCTTTTCGAATTCATCTACGAACCGTTTCACGCCTCCGACAAGCATATTATCACCGAGATAAAAAATAAATTTGTCGCCTGCAATAAACTTTTCCGCTAACTGCACTACTTGTGCAAGTCCACCGGGAACCGTTTGCGGGATGTACGTAATATTCACTCCCCATTTCGAGCCATCTCCAATATAATTTGGTACTTCCTGGCTATCCGCATTATGAACAATGCCAATTTCTTTGATGCCTGCCGCCGCTGCCGATTCGATCGCATAATATAGAATTGGCTTGTTTGCGATAGGAATAAGATGCTTGTTCTGTGTATGTGTTATGGGACGCAACCTAGTACCACGTCCACCGCTGGCAATTAGTGCTTTCAATGATTTTCCTTTACAATATTAATCTAAGATTCAAGAATTTGACGAATCTGCTTTGCAACATTTGGCTCTAGGAACTTTCTTGTAATTGCCATCTTTAGTGCTTGCATTCCGATTTGCTGATATAATAAAGCGAGCGGTTTATCGGCTTTCCTAAGTTCACGCAAATGATTTTCTATTGTAACAGAACTCCCGCGTGCAATGGGTCCAGTGAGCGCCATCTTTGGCGTCAGTTGGAAAGCGTTTTCTATGCTCGTTTTTACCAATGGCTCAAAATGTGCAAGTTTTATTCCGCTGCCAATACGTTTTACTAATTCATCTACCGTTCCAAGTAACACTGTTGAATAGTTGGAGGCAAAAACACATGCAATATGATACAAAATTTTTTCTTCTTTTGGAATCTGAACTAATTTACCATGCAAATCTTTAACAAGCTGACGGGCTAACAAGAGTGCTGTTTTATTTCCTTCAAATCCATAAACAACATCCTTCATTCGAGCCAATTGATGTGCAAGAGTTGACACCTTTGAAAAAGATTGGATGGGATGAAGAGAAAACGTCATTGCTCCTTTCATATGCAAAGGCTCTAAGGCATCACTTGTGAGTGAACCGGATGTATGGAAGACGGCAAGTTTTGAAAAATCAAGATTCGATCGCTTCGTAATCTCTTTCGCAATGTCAAAAATATACTCCTCTGGCACTGCAATAACAATAATCCGCGTTGCTGAATGAATATCAGAAAGAGAATCAGAAAAGCTTCTACATCTAACAATTCTTGCAAGTTTCTTTGCGGAATTTTTCTTTCGGCTAATAATGGAAACAACGTGATAACCCGCGCGACGAAACAACAATGCAAATGTTGTTCCGACCTTACCTGCACCAACGATACTAATTGTGAATTGATCCTTGTTTCGCATCTAATTCTCTATACGAACGCAGCGGCAAGATATCCAACGACGCCGCTTTTATCGCCGGTAATATCGCCCGAGTTACAATAATAGAGAATTTCTGATTTGTTTGCTCCGAGCTGCCGCGCTGCATTCATTATCGCTGCGATCGGGCCGCCGCCGCATGCTTCAAATGAACGCTCTTCTATTTCATTGATAAACGTTTCAGAATTAAATTTTTCCAGTTCGTTTATCACACGATTATCGAGCAGCACCGCTTCATCGTAAGGATGATAGTGCGAAAGATCACTGCTCGCAACTAATAAAATGTTACGGTTTGTCCCTACTCGTACAATTGCCTCGGCAAGTTCATTGCATAACTGTCGGCGCTGATCCCCCATGATAACCGGCACAAATGAAAAGTCACCAAGCACACGCTGGAGAAATGGCAACTGAACTTCAATCGAATGTTCGGAACGATGTCCCTCATTCGATGCAACAATCGCATTTTTCTCTTCTAACAATAATTCTCTTATTTCCTTGTTAATTGGAATTGCCCCCAGCGGTGTCTCGTATGCATCTCCGGGGTAAATAGATATACCATTAAAATATTCACGATGGCTCGGTCCTACAACGATAACACAATCATAATTACTTTTTTCAACCATCTTATAAGCATGTGCTGCTGCAAATCCAGAATAAACATATCCTGCATGCGGCGATACTAATGCCCGTACCGTACCTTTCAGTTTTGGAACTCGCGCATGTTCTAAGTACTCGTCAATATTCTTTTGAAGATTATCCGGTGAATCTTCGTAAAATAGTCCAGCAGCGGTCGGAGGACGAACATTATAATGCACGCTCATCGAAATTATTTCTCCTCTAATGATTTGAGCTCAGATTCATCGAATTTCTCGACTGTGAATGTGAAGAGTTTTACTTCTTTTTGTTTCCAGGCGTCAGGCGACAATCCAGCTTTCAAAGAGATTTGCTTAAGAAATTGTTTGCGATCCCAACCATACTCTGTTGCCACTTGCGGCAGTAATAATCCGCGCCGATATCCTGCATCGATTACTAACCCATGCTTGCCAATTTCAATTGTTTCCGTATCAATCAATTCTTCTAGCGGTGAGAGAACTGATATTTCAATCGTGATTCTATTCAATTCAGGTGATGTAACTGGCATAAACCGCGGATCTTCCATCGCGGCTTTCACTGCTACTTCCTGCGTTGCATGAGCAAGCGGAAATAACGGCTCAATATAACCGATACAGCCGCGCAGGTCTTCGCCAATTCTCAGTGTTACGAAGACACCAGAACGACGATTTAGCTCTTCGCTTCGAAAAATGAGCGGTGGAAGGGTTTTATTTTCAAGTGTGCAAGCAATTGCGGAACGGGCAATCTTTAACAGTGTATGTTTTTCTTCGTTTGTTAAGTTCATCGAAATTGCCTCCATATATACTCACAATTATAAGGTAGGAAGCCGCAGCGAAACATTCAATAGGATAATATTGCAGTGTCCGACTCGCAGTCAGACATCTATAGATTTATTCCTTTTCTGCCCTGTTTGGAGATAGTTTATTCGTCTCTTAAGGTGAAGCGGGATTTTTCGACGGGATTTGCTGGCCGTTCAAATGCTATAACCGAGCTACGAACATTCCTCAGTTGGAAATGAATTATACTCCCAACCTGTGATTTCCTGCTAAAATATTGACACATTTTCTTAAGCCGGGAGGGAGTTACACTCCCGACTAATAATCTTCTGCTAAAGGTTGACCGGTTCTGTTCAGGAGAATACTTGTCGGTCATGCTTCATCTTTTGGTTGATCTCCCTCACAACTTTAGTTCGAACTGTGCTGTTATTTTGCTGCGATATTTCAAGCCGATTTGCGAGCCACAATCTCAGGATTGAATATAATTTTTTTAGGGGTACGAAGTATCTCGTTTCTTTGGTTCACAACCATATTGTATGCTGCTTTAGCCATCTCCTCCAAAGGTTGATTAACAGTAGTAAGTGTTGGTGTCGTAAGCCGTGCAATAGGTAAGTCGTCAAAGCCCACAATAGCAACATCATTGGGTATCCGCACTACGCGTTCGTTGGCTACGGTCAGCAAACCTTGTGCGCAGTTATCACCAGCTGCGCAAAAAATGGCATCCACGCTCTTTGCCAACAACCTTGACATTACTTCAATTCCATTTTCGCGAGAGCAATTCAACACCTCAATCGCACACCCTTCCGGTATCGAAAGCCCTTTAGCTTTTAATGCATATTCAAACCCCTTGAATCTTAGTTCTGCATTGCAACTACCCTTAACCTTAGATCTGCCAGAAACAATTGCTATCTTCTTCCTACCTTTACTAATTAGATACTCCCCGGCAATAAGTCCTCCTTTATAGTTATCTATTGCGATAGTGGACACACCGTCCATTTCTTCGTTAAATAGAACTATAGGGACACTCGTAGCATTGTAGACCGAGATAGTATTGGAATCCGGCTGTATATCCATAGCGATTAGTGCAGTAGGTTTGTTTTGTTCGAGTATTTTCTTCAGGCACTCTACCTGTTTATCTGCATCGTCTGTTGCCGACCGCAATGCAATCTCTTCTGGTGTGAAGAACTTCCTGAGGTTTCGGACTATTGAAATTCGTAATGCCGATCCAAATGTTGGTGCTACAATTACAACTTTTATTTCTTGGTTTGTCATCTTGAAATTCTTTTAACAACTATTAGACACAATATATTTTTTACTCTCTTACCGATTCTTCAGTGTCCAGATTTCTGACCTCTTTGTTGGAATACCATTCTATTTTGATGTGATAAATCAGCATGTGACGTCGATGTCATCACAATTTATTAGTAAAAGGAATGCAAAAAAATGTTCCGACAACCTCTACTTCTCAAGAATCCGTAACAATGAATTAATTGTTGCTTATCATTTCGACAAACAGCCCTACTACTCTTGCAGTAAAATATCTGTTGCAAAACGAAAATATTACAACGCTATAATTTACACTGTAAATTTCTAATTGAGATTCTTTGAAGTGTTCCCCTGGTAAAAAGATAGAGCCCTGGTAAGCACTTCTTTAACCATATAAACCCTACACTTTATTTGTTTGAATTTCAAGTGGTAAAAATCGGCAATCTTCGCATCCCTTTAAAGCTCTTCGAATAATTTTCTTGCACACTCGGGACATATACCGTGTGTAAACGTTGCATCAGTGTGTCGACTGATGTAACCCTCCACTTGAGTCCAAAATCCTTCATCGTCTCTTATCTTTTTACAATTTGCACATATGGGAATAAGTCCTTGCAGAGTTTTGACGTTTTCCAAAGCAGACTTAAGTTCTTGAATTAATTTCTCACGCTCTTTTTCTACCAGCCTGCGCGCCATCACGTCCCGCAAGATGCCTTCATGGTAAAGCACATTTCCGTGTTCATCAACGACGAGACGTCCATGATCTTCTACCCAAACCTCTGAGCCATCCTTTTTTCTGAGTCGATACACTGCCATTTCTTCAAGTTTTTCCTCTAACGCTATGCTTTCACGATCTCCGAGGTCAAAATACAATTGTTTTTTTATATTGATTGCCATTAATTCTTCTTTACTGTCGTAGCCAAGAATTTTTACCATAGCTGGATTGACTTCGAGGAATTTCCCTTCGTGACTGCTTCGATAGACACCGTCCTGCATAGTATCAATCAAATGACGGTAACGTTCTTCGCTTTCGCGTAACGCCTCTTCGGTACGCTTGCGCTGAGTGATATCGTGAGCAACCCCCTGCAGACCGACTACTTTTCCTTTCCGCATTATAGGATATTCATATGCTTCTAGCAAGATTCGATTTCCATTTGCATGAAGAACTTCCAAAAGGATTGGCTCTTTAGTGAATTCTCCACGAAGATGTTCACGCGTTTTCTCTTTTGCAACTTGGTTAAATTCGGCTGCAGTGATAAACCAATCCTTTCTCTTTATCCAAATATCGGCTTTGTATCCTGTTATTTGCTCAACTGTTGGAGATACGTATGTAGTATTTGCATTGACATCCTGTGTATAGAAAAAAAGATGCGGTGTTCCCTCAACTATTGCCCTCATCTGTTCTTCACTTTTACGTAAGGCATCTTCGACTTGGTTTTGCCCAGTTATATCACGAGCAACACCTACCATTGCGATGACCTTACCATTATCGTCTTTCACAGCCGAGGTCCAAAGCTCAATCGGAAACTCGCTGCCGTCTTTCCGGAGGTTGAGGAGTTTGCCACTCCATCCCCCCATAGATGTTGCCGTTAGAATCCGGCTTCCTATCTCCAATGAAGTCTTTGCCGAACGAACAATCGAAATCGGTTGGCCCGACAACTCTTCACGTGTATATCCGTATGTTTTCAGGAATGCTTCATTCACGAAAATAATCTTGTCTTCGAGATTGGTAATCGAAACACAATCCTGCGTCGACTCTATTGCTTCTGCAAGCAATATATTTTCTTGTTCCGCTTTTTTACGCACCGTAACATTCCGGAAACTCCAGACTCTGCCTACTGATTTACCATCGACTCTTTGTGCTTGAGAGTAACGCTCAAAGATTTTTCCATCCTTGAATTCCAATACATCGAAGCTGCTTTCATCCGGATGGGAATAGAGCTCTCTTACTTTCGAGATGAAGTTTTTAGGGCCTTTTAATTGTTCCAGGACATAGCTCAATGCAAGATCGTCGCTCCGACTTGCAAGAACATCGGCGGGAATTCTCCACATCTTCGCAAACTGCTTGTTATAGCTTGTTATCTTTCCTGATCTGTCAACGACAAGAATTCCATCGGCAGTGGATTCCAATGTTGCTTGCAAAAGTGATACCGATTCCTTCAGCGTTCCTTCCGCCTGCTTGCTCAATTTTGAGGCCGGCTTTTTTGAAAGTTTAATTGACCGCTTTACTCGAGGATTTTTCTTAAGCATAGTATTGCTCCCAAAATCATCTGAATCCTTGCAAGTATTCCCCAAGAATACAAGATAGTCACGATAGTAGAAATAATTGGACGATGATAATAATTTTACAATTAATTATCATTAATATCAATTAGAAAAACCGTCAAGCTATCGCAGCTTTCTAATCTTATCTAATTCGAGCAATGAACAAGCTTGCGTAAATAAACTTCTCACAGCACAATCTATCTGCATCTTGCATCTCCCTGCCTTTCTGTGTAGATTATCGCTGAAATTATAGGAATTTTTATGGCATTGATTGTAAGTATTTCTGGAATTCGCGGCGTAGTCGGTGAAACTCTGACTCCCGAAACAATTGTTAAATATGCATCTGCATATGCTGAGTTTTGCAATCGCGGTCATATTATTATTGGCAGAGATGGCCGCATTACTGGCAAAAATGTTTTAGATATCGTGGTTTCTACACTTCGGCAAATGGGCTGCAATGTTACAGATTTAGGTATCTGCCCGACACCGACTGTCGCTCTTGCTATTGAGAAACTGAAAGCCGCAGGCGGTATTTCAATTACTGCAAGTCATAATCCTATGATGTGGAATGGATTAAAATTCTTCTCACAAACCGGCTTGTTTTTAGATGCAGATGAAAATCTGAAGTTCTGGCAACTTGCCAAACATCTTGCAAAATATGTTCCGTGGGATAAGCAAGGCAATTACACACTTAACGAAGAATTCCTAAATGAACATATGCATCAGGTGCTTTCTCTTTCCTATATCGACAGTAAAAAGATTCGCGCTCGCAAATTCAAAGTTGTGCTGGATTGTGTCAATGCTGCCGGCGGAATTATCGTTCTGCGTTTGCTGGAAAAACTCGGCTGTAAAGTTACCCCTCTTTATTGTGAATTGACCGGTATTTTTGGGCATACACCTGAACCAATTCCTGAAAACCTTACTGCGCTTTGTACAAAGGTACGTGAAGCAAAAGCAGATATCGGAATTGCTGTCGACCCTGATGTCGACCGTCTTGTTCTTATCAACGAGAAAGGCGAGCCGTTTGTTGAAGAATACACAATTGCAACTTGCATCGACTTTGTTTTGAAAAAGGATAAATTGAATAATCCAAAAGTTGTGGTGAATCTTTCGACAACAAGGGCAGTCGATGATATAGTAAACCGCTATAAAGGAACAACATATCGCACCGCCGTTGGCGAAATCAATGTTGCGAAAAAGATGAAGGAAATCGGGGCAACTATTGGAGGTGAAGGAAGCGGCGGTGTAATTCTTCCGAAAGTTCATATAGGTCGCGACGCTATTGTCGGCATCGGACTTGTTCTTCAATGTCTGATGGAATTCGGCGGTACAATGTCGGAACTGAAAGCTACGATGCCACAATATTTAATTACAAAAGGGAAAATAGAACTCGGCAATTTGAATGCCAAAGGAATTTTGGAGCACATACGCGAAAAATATTCTTCTTCTGGAATTATAAACAGCGATGATGGATTAAAGATTGATTTCCCGGAATCTTGGGTACATCTCCGCAAATCAAATACCGAACCGATTATTCGCATCATCGCAGAAGCGCGTACGAAAACTGAGGCAGACGAGCTAGTGAAGATATTTACGAAGGAGATACTCGCGTAGTGAGATTTCTTGTTCGCATGCAAGTTCTTTTAATTTTATTATTCTCGTGCTATCCTCTCAAGTCAATAGCACAGGAAAACAATTACTACTTCTTCCATCCGGTTACTTACGGCTCGGAATCAACCTTTAATCCCATATCACTTATTGCCGATGGCGGATTCGACGAGCTCCAATCGACTTGGCGCTCATCCTCGCTGTCGGAAATCCCTTGGAAAAAAGGAGCTGAGAATGTCTGGTACAATATCATCGCTCCTTTTCCGCAAATAAATAAGTTCGGATGGAATGATTTCATCTTCCACGAAGTAATTCCCCGGAGTTTTAAGGCAGATGATGCCCAGTACTTTCCCAACTATACATTACACCTCATAGGTGGCGGGATGCAGTACCGAAAAGCAGCAGAATGGTTCGATTACTACGGATATCCATTGCCGTTCGTTTGTGCGTTCATCACCACCATGGGATATCATTACATAAACGAAACTTTGGAGAACGGCAAATGGATGGGCCCTAATACAGATCCGATTGCTGATTTACTTATTTTCGATCCGCTCGGTATCCTGCTCTTCAGCTTCGACGGGATAAGCAAATTCTTTTCGTCCGAGGTAAGCTTAAATGATTGGAATAATCAAGCCGCATTCTCATTTTTCCCACTCGGTCTTCAAAACACCGGCCAGAATTTTATTATGAAATATCCCATCACTGCTTCCGGGAAGACCAGCTTGATGTATCATTTCGGTACTTTTGGGGAATTGGGACTTTCAATGAAAACCAACAAGGAGGATGCTATATCGATTGGGATTGGGATGTCATCGAATAGTATTCAAACAAGTTTTAATAGTAAAGGAGCACCAATTTTTACAATTACATTAGGACCGCGTGCAGGTATTTACTGGGACCGCAACAATTCACTTATGGCATCCATTGTCGCCTCCGATAATTTTAATGGACGTCTGACGTTCAATATATATCCCGGAGTATTTTCCACAAAGTCCTTTTCACCTGGATTCTTTTTAATCGCGGACGCTAATGGTGCTTACACCATTGGAATGACAGCATCTATTCTTCCTCTTGGTATAAGCACTAATAGACCTTGAATGCTGGAATTGAGACGCAAGACTAGTTTTTCATAGAGTTAAGAAATATGCTTGCATCATTGCATGAATACGAGTATTATCTTGAAAAGCATAGAGTAAATCGTAAGGCGAATTTATTTGCATAGGGAGTTGGAGGTTAAAGATGCTTCTATCCAAAGTCATCGGCACTCTTGTCGCCACACAGAAGAACCAATCTCTGCGTGAGTATAAATTACTAATCGTTCAACCGATTGATCTCAATGGTGCATTCGTAGGGCGTGATTTAATTGCTATCGATCACGTAGATGCCGGCGTAGGCGATACCGTGATTGTAATGCAGGAAGGTACCGGTGCACGGCAAATTTTGAAGCGGGAAGACATTCCCGTGCATTCGGTAATTGTTGCAGTAGTAGATGGGATGGATATACCGGTTACAGAATAACTCTAATTTTTTTTGAATATGATCAACGTCCGAGAACTTCTCCGGCTTTCTTCTGTGCCGCGCATTGGTCCACAGAAAATTCGCGCCCTCGTCGCGCACTTTAAAACACCAGAAAATGTTTTACACGCTTCTGCTCGTGAGTTGATTGCTGTTCCCGGAATCGATAAAAAACTTGCTTCAAATATACTTCATCACGCCACCGAAGAAAAGTTTGCTGATGAACAATTGAAACGATTAAACAAACTTGGTGGTAGAATCGTAACGATATGGGATAAAGAATATCCCGATCTCCTTCGTAAAATTTACGATCCGCCTGCCTTCCTTTTTATTCTTGGAAAAATAAAAGAAACTGATTCCCGTTCCCTCGCGCTTGTTGGTACACGACATCCTACTCCTTATGGTCATTCTGTCGCAGAAAGTCTAACCCATGAAATCGCTCAACATTCTATTACTGTCATCAGCGGATTGGCGCGAGGTGTGGATACAATAGTGCATTCGACAGCGTTGAAATACGGAACCCGGACCATTGCTGTCATTGGCTCCGGGTTGGACGTCCCATACCCTCCTGAAAACAAAAAATTGATGGAACATATTGCCGAAGAAGGTGCGGTCATTTCGGAATTTCCGATGGGCACCAAACCAGATGCGCCAAACTTTCCACGGCGTAATCGAATAATTAGCGGACTTTCCCTCGGCACTATCGTTGTCGAATCTGCTGAAGATGGCGGTGCATTGATTACCGCTACAACGGCGCTCGATCAAGATCGCGAAGTCTTTGCTGTGCCCGGTAACATAACAGAAAAGCGTAGCAGCGGACCGAATAAATTAATTCGCGAAGGGCGAGCCAAGCTTATTACAAACGCTCAAGATATTTTCGACGAACTGGCGTCTCAGCTACATCTTCCGTTTGATCAAAACAATATTAAATTACAAGTCGATTTAACCCCAACTGAACAGTCACTATTTCAATTCCTTTCGGACGAACCAATTCACATTGATGCACTTTCTGAAAAAAACGAAATATCAACTTCCGATGCATTGGTAACATTGCTTTCATTAGAATTCAAAGGCATTGTTCGCCAACTTCCAGGCAAGTTGTTCGTCCGGTCCTAAGTTGTGTTTCTTTTCTCTCATCTGATTTTTCACTATACTATATTAATTGATTGAGAGAAAAATGCTAGAGATTCGACAAACAATCATAGACGATAATATTCCGCATATCAAATTCGCATGCAATCTTTCTGTCTGCAAGGGAGCATGCTGTACACTTGCCGGTGGCACTGGTGCGCCTTTATTGGATGACGAACTTGAACAAATTGAAAATGCATTCCCATTGGTCAAATCTTTACTTCCGAAAGAACATCTTGAATTCATCAAGCAATTCGGACTTTATGAAGGCGAATCCGGCTTTTACACAACAATGTGCTTCAATAATCGTGCTTGCGTGTTTGTATTTTACGAAGAAGGAATTGCGCGATGCGCTTTTGAGAAAGCATTTAAAGCGGGCAAATTGAAATGGAGGAAACCAATTTCCTGCCACCTTTTTCCAATTCGAGTACGTTTCTGGCGTACAAGATCTATTGCACTATGTACAAATTGCTGAATGTAACCCTGTAAAAGATTGCGGACAAAATGAAAATATTTTTTTGAGCAACTTCCTAAGGGAACCACTTATCCGGGCTTATGGTTTAGCTTGGTATGAAGACTTTCGACTTTTGTGCGAAGGGGAAAGAATAGACCATAAGAATGAATAAGTATCTATTAAAAGCTAATAAATGATCAATCTTTCGCAACAACTTCGGCTTGGTTTAAAACTCACGCCACAACAAGTACAGTATTTAAAACTGCTCCAGTTGCCTACGCTTTCGCTTGAACAGCGAATCAAAATGGAACTTGAACTGAATCCTATGCTTGAGTTGAATGAAGAACAGGAATTATCTCAAGAACAAGAAGAGCCAACCGAAGAAGCCGAAGATAAATCTGAAGAACCGTTAGAAGATATTCAGAATAAAGACGATTATACAATTGAAGATTATATGAATGATGACCTCTCGGGGTTTAAAAGTCCCGAGGCATATAAAGCTAATGACGAGGACGATTCGTATGAGTCGCCTCAGCAATCTACTATTCCACTTTCCGAAAAACTTATCAGCCAGCTAAAAATGTTCGTGAGTGATGATGAAGAGATTCTACTTGGAGAAGAGATTCTTGGGAATGTAGATGAGGATGGTTATCTCCAGCGTGATTTAACTCTGATCGTCCAAGACCTGAATTTAAGTTTTGGGTTAACACTTTCCGTTGAGAAGGCAGAAAATGTTCTTCAGAAAATACTTCTATTAGATCCACCCGGTATTACGGCAAGGAACTTACAGGAATGTCTCATCGCCCAGATCCATGCCGGCAAGTATGAATCTTCGCTAAAAGAACTGGGAATTAGAATTCTGAAGGATTTCTTTGAAGATTTTAAACTTAAACGCTTTGATAATCTTGAACACAATCTCAATATAAGCAGAGAAACGCTGAAGAAAGTCATCGACATAATTCAACATCTCAATCCGAAACCGGGCGAAGGTGAGTTCTCGGCACAAGAAAATTACATCACACCCGATTTCATAGTTGAAAAGGATAATGGCGATTTCATTATCACACTCAACGATCGCAACATTCCGACATTGCGAATCAACAGCGCTTATAAACAATTAATAGCACCAAAAGGAAAGAAAGTTTCGACAGAGACAAAAGATTTCGTCAAAAAGAAATTCGAATCAGCAAAATGGTTTATTGCCTCTATCCAGCAGCGGCATGAAACATTGATGAAAGTGATGAAAATTATTGTTGAAAGACAACGAACGTGGTTCGAAGAAGGCGAATCGCTTAAGCCGATGATCTATAAAGACATTTCTGAAGTTGTAGGAGTTGACATCTCTACAATTAGCCGTGTCGTCAATAGTAAATATGTACAAACAGAATTCGGCGTTCATTCCTTGCGTTTCTTCTTTACTTCCGGACTTGAATCCGAGAACGGCGAAGATGTTTCCAATCAAGTTGTTAAACAGCGAGTTAAGGATATTATCGCAGCGGAGCCACCGCAGAATCCGTTGAACGATGATAAAATTGCCGACATTTTGAAACAGGAAGGAATTCACATTGCCCGGCGCACGGTTGCAAAATATCGTGAACAGCTTGGACTTCCTATCGCGCGAATGCGTAGAAAGGTTTGATTCAATATGGATAGAATAATAAATGAAGATAACAAAATTCACGCAACTACTATTATTGGGCTTAGACATAACGGACATATAGCTATCGGTGGCGATGGCCAAGTAACACTTGGCAATACGGTGATGAAGCAAAAGTCGAATAAAATACGAAGACTCTATAACAATTCTGTACTCGCAGGATTTGCAGGCTCAGCTGCCGATGCATTTAGTTTATTAGAACGTTTTGAAGAAAAACTAGAACAATACCAAGGTCAGCTTGCGCGAGCAGCTGTGGAACTTGCCAAACTATGGCGAACAGATAAATATCTTCGTCAACTTGAAGCGCTACTTGCCGTACTCGACAAGGAACACGCGCTCATCATTTCCGGCACTGGAGATGTTATTGAGCCTGACGATGGCATAGTTGCCGTTGGTTCCGGCGGAAGTTATGCGCTGTCTGCAGCACGAATACTTGTTAAACATACAAAGCTAAGCGCGCGCGATATTGTTCAGGAATCTCTCAACGCTGCTTCAGATATTTGCATTTATACAAACAAAAATTTCACTATTGAAGAATTGTAGGCACCGTGGCAAAAAAACAGATTGTAATTCCGCAAAAAGAATTGACTCCACGACAAATAGTCCGAGAGCTAGATAAATACATTATTGGTCAGCACGCTGCAAAGAAAGCAGTTGCCATTGCATTGCGAAATCGCTGGCGGCGGCTCCAAGTAACCGGAACGTTGCGTGAAGATATTATGCCGAACAATATTATTCTTATTGGTCCTACCGGAGTCGGCAAAACAGAAATCGCACGACGTCTGGCAAAACTTTCCGGCGCGCCGTTTCTTAAAGTAGAAGCATCGAAATTCACAGAAGTCGGTTATGTCGGCCGCGATGTCGAATCGATGGTGCGCGACCTTACAGAAATTTCTGTAAATATGGTGAAAGCGGAAAAAGCGGCAGAAGTGGAAAATAAGGCACGTGAACTAGCAGAAGAACGTCTGCTCGATATTCTCGTCCCTACTAATCGCCGCACTAAGACATCAGAAGTACAGGAACCGCCAGTGAACCCGGCAGTTAATGTAGAACAAGATAATGAAACCACTCGACAGAAATTTCGCGAGAAACTGCGTTCAGGCAGTCTTGATGAACGTATGGTCGAACTTGAATTATCAGCATCACAAATGCCCTTGATGCAGGTGATGGGCCCGTTCAGTATGGAAGAAATGGGTATTAATTTGCAGGAAGTGTTCGGCAATATTTTACCTAAAAAAGAAAAACGCCGCAAAGTGACAGTTGCCGAAGCCCGCCGACTACTGATTTTAGAAGAATCACAAAAGTTGATTGACATGGAAAAGGTAACGAAAGAAGCGCTTGAGCGAGTAGAAAATTCTGGTATCGTCTTCATAGATGAGATTGATAAAATTGCAAGTTCGAGGGGCCAGAGTTCTGGACCGGATGTCTCACGTGAAGGCGTCCAACGCGATCTTCTTCCTATTGTAGAAGGATCCAGTGTTCTTACTAAATATGGAATGGTTAAGACAGATCATGTTCTCTTTATTGCATCCGGAGCTTTCCACGTTGCAAAACCATCGGATTTGATTCCAGAGCTGCAAGGAAGATTTCCGATTCGCGTAGAATTAAAAAGTTTAATCGAAGAGGATTTCGTTAAAATCCTTACTTTGCCGCAAAATGCACTCATTAAACAATATGCTGCTTTGTTGAAGACAGAAGGAATCGAGATCACGTTTAATGACGAGGCTGTGCGTGAAATTGCAAAGATTGCTTTTGAAGTTAATGATCAAGTCGAAAACATCGGCGCGCGCCGCCTTCATACTATCATCACAACTCTATTGGAAGAAGTTCTTTTTGATGCTCCGGACGGAATTAAGGAAACATCAATTGAGATAACACAGAAAGTTGTACAAGATAAATTGAATTCCATCGTAAAGAATCGTGACCTCAGTAGATATATTCTCTGATGGTTTGGTTGTACAGACAAACGGGCAAGATAATCTTGCCCGTTTCTATTTCATGGTGCTTTGTTTTTTTATTCCAATGTGCTTTTAAATTCTGATTTTCATCCCCGCAGAAATCGAGAACATTTGGAAATTCTTTCCAGAGAATAAAAATCCAAAATTATCCGTTGCCAAATCGAAACTAAAGACATAGGCATCGATACCAAAACCAAATGCCCAACGTGGTATATCTCCTCCACCAAGCGAGAGACCTGTTCGCAACGGAATCAAGGGAATTATTCGGTATTCCATGCCTAGTGAAACACGCGGTTTCGTTGTGTTACCCAATGACTCATTAAATCCTTGGAGGTAATCGAAAGCAAGTAATAATTTCCCTGGCAGGAATCTTAAACCAGGTATATCTTTAGCTTCCATCATCATCCCCACTCGCAATGCAGTAGGAAGACTTGTGGTAAATGAGGCCCCCGGACGATTTTTCCCTTTGATCGCTGTCAATAAAGAATCATTTTGGCCGGCAAATTGCGTAAAAGGATTGTTGATGTTAAGCGAATCGCTGCCATATGACTCAATAATGTTTTTATCCCACGTTATCTTACCGATATTGGTAATACTCAATGCTAACTGTATTTCACTTAAGAGTGTTCCGGTAATTCCGATATCGAATCCGGTTCCCGTTCCAATCGGATCGGGGAACATTTTGAATTTATCAAATGTCGGTCCCATTTTACTTGAGTCACCGGTCAACATTTCAATACCGGCATGCCGTGCAAGAAAATCGACCTTCCCTTTCGTTATATATTGGTTGCGGTCGTTTGGATCAAGAGTATTACTAAATGAAGTGTTGTTCTGCGTCGATTCAAATATTCCATACCCTTTTACAAGCTTTATACCGATTCCAGCATATAAATCTTTCAAGAATGGAATGGTAACTGGCAGCTTTCTTCCATAGGATATGTTATATTCCCTGTACCACCACGCCTCCCCGCTTGTTCCGGAGAAATCATACGACGAGCCTAACGAATCTAAACCGAATGCAGCAAGACGGAAGTAATCTTTAGACATAGAAATGGTAGCTCCTAAATGGTCTCTTATTGCGAATCCAATACCGCCAAGAACAGGTGATTGAAGTGAAAATCCGAACCATTGGACTTCCGATAAAAACTTTGTTTGTGGGTTTTCCGGCATCTGGGAAAGAATATTATTTTTATCGGTATTCGTTAAAAGTTTGCTCACTCTCTTTCCTGTTGAGTCAGGAACACCGGTAAAATAATTTTGATAAATATCGTAATTAAATAATTCTGTTCGTAATTTCATTCCAAAATTCGGAAGACTGAGTGTAACCGGATTCCATTCCGGTAATGCAACATTGGCCGGATTAATACCTATTGCATCCGTGCCACGCGATACAGCAGTGGTTGTCTGCGCCATGCCCATTCCGCGAATATTTGATAGGTCTTGCGCCTGAACAGTTTGCATCAATAAAGTTCCGAGAACCAGTATCATAAGTATATTTTTTCTCATGGTCATTCTCTCCTTTATTGCTTTCCCTGGATTTGATATGTCAAGGTTGCCGAAGCTCTAAGACGGATAGATTGATTAGTTGTTATTACCACCGGTACTGACCCGTTATTGCTCGTGCTAAGCGCAAAATTTATTGCCACTGAATCGGATGAATTAAATTTCCGCACTTGAGCCGTATCCAACACGATACTGATATATGACGTCATTGGACTTGTAACTACACCAGAGGCATTGACATTAGCAGGAAGGAATGTCGAATCTGGAACTATCGTCAGCGTTGTATCTGAATGGCGAGTAAGATTATTCCACGTTAAAAATTTTATACCGAATTTTACACCTAACGGTATCCCATTCGTCGCGGTAATATTCATCCTTGCGTTCACCATTTTATTCGTAAAGTCTTGATTATTATTTTCTTCGCTCATTGCAAGAACATCTTTATACGAGCCGCTTTGTATCCCAAGTTGACTCGGGAATGTCAGAGCAACATCCGGATATACTTTTGATGTATCATCCACAGTATATGCCTGACCGGAAACAGATACATCTGCTGGGCTGAGAACAACGGTTCCTTGCAGAGACATGAAATCAGGTAAATTCGGGAAACTAAAGAAATGCGAAAGAAACGTATTAAATCCTGGTGCGCTTGATAAATTAATTTCAGAAGTCGTTCCGCCTGGAGTGATCCTGAACTGTCCAGCAGAATTTGCAGGAATTCCTAAAGTATCTACTATGCCGTTTGAAGAATTTTTCGTGATGAGTTTTAAATTATAATCCATCGGGAATCCGCCGCCGGTAATCGGTAGACGCAATATAATAGAGACGCCCTGGAAATTTAACGTCGCACTTAATTTATTTTTAATATCCTGCAACCCGGGAAAGTTTGTATTGATTCCTTGATTCACAAGAATAGTCTGTGGCTTGATTCTTCCCGTTACAGATTTTAGTATGAAAGTATCTCCCGGTCGGATTTCAGCACGAACAAAATCATTTTTAGTGATTACCTTTTTATCAACACCTGAATTTATTGTTTTGATACCGACAGAATAAACAAGGTTCGTTCCCTGTGAAGAAGGAGAGAATGTAGCCGATTGAACTTGATAGTTGGTGGAATTAAAAATGATTGGTACAACTACACTATCCTGACTTTTCAATGTTGTATCAATTCTCAAAGTATCCCCATTTGTGATCTTCCTAATATCATTTACTTTGAGAAATACCCCTACTTGAACATTTGAGCGGTTAATGAGAGCAAAATTAAATGACCCTTGACGAAATTGTGCATTTTGAATAGCAATTGTATCGTCCAATGTGATCGATGTATCATTAATCGACGCTACAGTTTGTGTAGGTATTACTGCATTCGCACTATCTGCTGTAAGATTCGACGATTGAAACGAAATTGATACTCCACTTGATGATGTAAAAGTTACGGGATTAAGTGAACCAGATGTATGCATTTGAATGGGGTCAGTTGTTAAGGAGCCACGTAATAACTTTCCATCTATAACTGCGGGAACTGGAAGGGTTACGCCAGGATTAATTGCACCCGAAATAGAAAACGAGGCAATTACCGAATTATCAACTGGGTTCGTCCAATTATTATGAAGTACAATCGGAGCAGGAAAATCAATTGGAACCGGCATGTTGTTAGTGATGGAAAGTGTTAACGTTCCAGATGCTATTTTTACGTAATCGAATGTTGAATCACTAATCGATACAGCAGGAATGGGAAATGAACTTGCCGGTAATGCGGGTAATGTACCATTTAAACTGGGAGAGATTGTTGTTGCAAGGATTGTGGAGTTCTTAGAAAATCCATTTACTGTAAATTGTCCAACACCGACTTGCTGTGAAGAGAATTTCGGTTGCAACGATATCTGACCTATTCCTTGCGGCGGCATCGATTGGTTATATAAATATGAAAATGTTCCATCGGGATTAAGAGTGAGTGCCGGACTTTTCTGAACCCATTCCAAAACGTAATGGGTAACATCAGCAACTGGCATGCTCAATTGGATATCCGATGACGGAGCCACAGGCTGCAAAGGCATATCAACGCAATTGAAGGAAATGAATGCAAGCAAACACATTGCAAATCCCACAATCATTGCCTCGGGTAAAGCTTTAACAATATTCTTCATAATACTTCCCTCAGTTTATAAATGAATATTACTATATTCAGTTTAATATACCGACTGCTTAAAGAATTGTCAAGAAAATGCCTCAAAGCATTTGTCTTATGATGATTTATATGTCTATAGTCACAAATAAAAAAGCTGATACCGCTAAATCGACATCAGCTTTTATGGTCATACTTTCAGAATGAAATTAGTGAAATCTCTCTTCTTTGGTAGGCGGCTGGAAACCGAAAATTGATCCACCAGGTGGTTCGCCTATGAGTTTTATTTCACCGAATTTTTTCTCAAACTTGTCAACGTTGTCATGAATTGCGTTAAGTAACATCTTTGTATGCTGCGGAGTCATAATAATGCGGGCATGAACCTTTGCCTTTGGAGTCCCTGGAAGCACTCGCGTAAAATCAATGACAAATTCCGCCGGTGAATGCGTGATAATTGCAAGATTGGAATAGATACCTTCTGCCTCTTTTTCTCCAAGCTCGATATTAATTTGTTGTTGAACAGGTTGATCAGTCATATCAGAATCCATTCCTTACTAACTTTGATAAAATTGTTCACTTACCAGCTCTGCGTATTTTATCTGCTTCATCAAGTGCCTTCGTTGCTTTATCTGATTGACCAAGAAGAGCATAGATCGTTCCAAGCGTTTCCCAAATTCTCGCATCATCCTTTTTAATTACTGTCATTTTTTCCATCCAAGGTAATGCCGCCTGGAATTTTGCTTTATACTCTTCATTCTCGTCTCCTTTTTCTTGCGAGGCTCTTTTCATCTTTACGCCCCAATTGTAATAGGTCGCGCCGATATCATAATATGCATCGGTAAAACTAGAATCTAATCTTAACGTTTCGTTAAATTCCGAAATCGCTCCATCAAAGTCACTAACCGATCTATAGAGAAGACCAAGTATATAATGATTCATCTTGTTCCCCGGGTCGTTTTCAACTGCAAGCTTGAAGGCTTTAGTCGCTTCTACAGCGCGGTCTGCTTCATAATACGCCTGTAGCAGTAAATTCAAGTTTTCATTGTCTTTCGGATCTACTTTTTTAATTGCCTCAAATATATCCACAGCTTTATTAAATTCAGCTACCGCTTCAATATATTTTGTAGAATCTATTTTTATAATGTAAGGCTTGTCAATTTTCTTATTTACGACACGTTCACCTTCAAATGAAAAAGTCATTGAATATTGATTATAGGTCCATTCTTCCTTCTTTGGATCCTTTTTATCTTTCTTTTGGCTATCCGGAGGTCCAAAAGCCTGTGTTACATCATTCTTAAAGCTACCCTTGTCGATATCTTTCAGATTTTTTTGAAGCCTTAGTTTATCAGCATTTTCTGTTCTGAACTGTTCTTTTTTATCCAAACCCTTTTGAGTGTAAATTCTTCCAACCGATTTATAGGCCTCTTTATCATGATCCATATCCCACATTTTAGTTAGATACAAGACTGTACTGTCAAGATCGCCTTTTGATTTATATGCTCCGGCAAGGTATAGATATGTGATGGATGTATCCGGCCATACCGCATTTGCCATTTTATAGTCCTGAATTGCCTTGTCGTAATATTGTAATGAATCATTTGTCGCTCGATTTTTATTGGCCACGCCACTGTTAATATATTGGACCCAGAAATGTGTGCGAATAGCGCGAATATCGCTGGAAAATTGATTGGAATATTTTTGTGATGAGTCAAACGCTTGATTCATGCCTACGAAGTCATTCAGTTCCATGCCGCGAAGACGGCCAAGACGATACCACGCTTCAAAGTTTGCCGGATTTTTTTGAACTTCTTGTTCGTACAGCTTTGCCGCTAATCGGAAATTTTTATTTTGCTCTTGTACTTTCGCGCCTGTGAAATCTGGAGAACCGCATTGAAATCCTTGAATTATAAATCCCACAAGGAGTAACGCAAAGAATAAATAGAATAAATTACTTTTCATGGATAGCATCCTTTATGTTGGTCATTAAGTCATATATTTCGCGAAAAAAATATACCAAAAGGTGCTGGTAGAAGCAAGATTAAATTTTAAAACTCACAGTTGTTTAATTAAGTCGCAATATTAAATAAGCCCGACAAAAAATGCCGGGCTTATACAAAGGTGTATTATTGCGATTTCGGTAGTGTCTCAATTTAATATTACTGGCGAGTGATGTCAGGAGTTTCCTCCTGACATCCAACAGGATCGGTCAGGACGTAAGTCCTGACCGCACGAAACTGAGACACTACCGCAATTTGCTATTATGGCGTGATATTGACGGAAGATGTATCTTTTCCAATACGCATTTTGGTAGAATGATTTTGCATTTCAGGCAGGAGAAATTGTTTCCGAAAACGTGGCTGAACAACGACGCGCATCGGTTGCTGATTATCTTCTTCGCCAGGAACGTTAATTTCCACGCTAAAGAATTCTTCTCCGCTAAAAATCTGATCAGGAGGTGGAAATTGCACATTCCTCGGTATGCGTCGGAATTCTTTTGTCATAATTTTTCTAAGCATCGCTTCTCTACGAACTCCCGCAGCGGCAAAATCCTTTTCCACTTGCCGTCGAAGACTATCGAAATCAATATGAATTTGAGAATACATCATTGTGTCCGGTGTGATAATAACAAAGCGATCACTTTGTGGAAATCTTTGGATACGCTGGAAATTATTGCCTACTTTTCCAGTCGGCACACTCTTCGCTGTTACCGTGTAAGGTGCATTGTTGGCTTCAAGCAAACGCTCGAAATTTACTCGCTGAGCCGGCTCCAAGCATGAAGCAATATTAGTTACCATCAATCGATTCAATTTTGGCAGATCAGGTGCAATGGCCATTGTATTGTTATCACCAATCAAAACAGAGGATTCAATACGCCTTCCAGTCAATTCCAACATGGAGTCAATTATTTTTTTCTGTTTTGCAGATGGCTTCACTTCAGAAATAAAGCGATCAAATGTAACCGATTTAGTTTTGTTTCTTAAATTATTCCCAACTTCTATACGATACCCTTTCTCTGATTGTTCATCAACGCGAAGCGCAGTCTCTGACTTATCATCAAGTTGAAGCGTTCCAAAGAGTGAAAACTGCAATGCGCGCTCTTTATCCACTTTGGAAAAGAGCGGCAATAGAGAACCTTGCAGAATTTTATTCTCGTACACTTTTCGAACTGCCTGCGATTTCTCAGAAAAAAACTGTACGAATTGCATCCGATTTTGAATGACTAATGTTCCTACAAACACAACAACGGCAGTAACCATAACAGAAATCGCAGGAAGAAACTTACGCGGGAATGGAAGAAGATTGCGTTCTTCTTCTTTCTGCTCTTCCATTGCTACTGAAAAGCGAGTCCAGAAACCAATATCAGGATTTAATTTCGGTTGTGAAGCCAAAAGTATTTTTAGATTCTTTAGTTCTGAAACGTGTTTTCTTACAGATTCATCCTCCGCAAGTAAGGATTCCACTTGCCGCACTTCTTTTTCGGACAGCGTGCCATCGATATATTGTGAAAGCAATGCGTCTAATTTTTGTTCATTTATTTTTCTCATAATTGTACCTCCTCCATTAACGGCTTTAATGCTTTCCTCAGCATTGCACGTGCTCGGGAGATTCTTGATTTCACAGTGCCGAGTTGACACTGCATTACTTCGGCTATTTCTTCGTATGAAAGTCCCTCTATGTCCTTCAATACCACTGCTGTTCTAAATTTTTCTGGCAATGTCTGCAATCCCATCGCTACCAATTCCTGTGTATCTCTGTTTTCGGGCGGAACTGAAAGGCGAACATTTAATTCTTTTTCAATTCCTTCATCAAGAGTTTGGAAGGAAAAGAAGCGGCGCACCTTCTTCTTTCGAAGTTCATCCCTGCTTTTATTTACAGCAATTCTGTAAAGCCACGTGTAAAATGACGCTTCAAATCGAAAATTCGGAAGTGCTTGATATGCTTTAATAAACACTTCCTGTGCAAGATCATCGATGAAGTCTCTATCGTGGAAAATCGAAAACAGCAAATTGCGAATCCGCTCTTGATAACGCTCCACCAGAAAGCGATAAACATCGAGATCACCGCTCTGGAATGCCGTGATTAGCGCTTCATCGTTCATTTCACGGAGAACTTCGGCATTGGGTTTGGACTGAACCTTATCGTTAATCATGGGTTTCGTATCATTCGTTCTTAGGAATGAAGTTACAAAACTTCTTCCACGAACTCCAATATTTTCAGGCTCATGTTCATTCCATTCACTACGCGGAAATGGAACCGCCATGCTTCCTCCAATATTTCTCGCATCCATGGTTTTTTCGCAATGTTCAGTTTTTTCATGCATCCAATGCAACTAGAACAATAGACGCTTTTTACCAGAAATTGTTCCCATATACACTGCTAAGTGGAGAAAATACTCACGTAAACGTGTCGCATTATTATATTGCAACGCCTTGCCAAAATCCGGGATCTTAGCAAGGCGTTTATTCCTTTGCGATTGAAAATAATAATCAATAGATATTATTGAGATAATTTCATCATAGCAGAGGCGGCTAAAAGTACAGGCCCAAAGGCATGAGAATCGTTTTCCGGCGCAGGACGAGAATAATAAAACTGAAAATCATTTCCAATAGGCGTCCCTGCGCATGTTCCAAGGATGTGACCTTCAGATGTTACACGCGATGCAACTCCCAGCCATCCTTTTTTTGCAAATGTCGTAAATGTTGTATCTAGCCAGCCGTTCTGAATGCCGCTTGCAATACTGTAAACGAACATTGCCGAGCATGATGTTTCAAGATACGAGTCCCGTCGATCCAATACCTGATGCCAGAGACCGGTCAATGAATCCTGACAAGCAACAAGCCCTTGAATATGAGATTGAACACATTGAATTACCTTATCGCGACCCGAATAATGATCAGGTATTTGTTTCAGCAATTCCGTAGCAGCAACGAGCATCCATCCATTCACTCTTCCCCAGCACGCAATTGTTTGTTGCGCGGAATCTGTATAATAACCGTGACGCATGATTTTCTTCTGTGGATCGGACAGCAAATGATAAAACTCCAGTACCTGATGAACGGCATCGCTATAATATACGGTATCGTGTGTTAAGGCTGCCATACGTGCAAGAAACGGGACGCTCATATACAGATCGTCTCCCCAAACTGTCATATTCCTAGGTCCGGTTCTGCATAAAGTACCGTCAGCGAGTCGAGTTTGTTTTGTATGAATGTAGTTTGCAATCGTATCGATCGTTTCATGCCATTGTTTGTTTCCTGTCAGGCGATACGCCTCGATGAGGGCAACCCCCATTGCTCCGCAGTCATCTAAAGATTCCATGCGGTGCAATCTATATTCTGTCCCTTCTTTTTCCGAATGAAACTGGTTCCACATATTTTTAAAATATTCTTTGTCCCGAAAAAGAAAATCAAAACTTCGAATTGAATATTTGCTTTCTCCGCAAGCTATCATGCCGTAAAGCATTACACCATTAGGGTAATTCCAATCGTTGAACGAACTGGCAAATTGGACATTCGTATCAACCGCTGAAGGATCGAGTTTTGTTATGACGTTTTTCGCTTGTCTATCCATAATCTGGTTCTTCGTTTCCGATTGAATGAAGGAAGCGATACGTTCTGCAACGTCGTGCGGCGACTGCTGTGAGAAAACTAAAGAAGAAAATAATACACAACACACAGATGCACTAAAAAGTACGTTCATTTTTATTTCATCCTATAAGCTTTTCTTTCATGTAATAAAAATGGAACTTTAAAAGCATTGCAGAAGCACGAAATTTTCAATAAGCTTTGAGAGGTACACGGGTTTTTCGGATTCGTTTTTCAAATTCTTCCGGGAATCGCTTGATCATTGATTGAACCGGCCAAGCGGCGGCATCGCCGAGCGCGCAAATCGTATTCCCTTCAATGTTATTAGCAATGTCCATTAGCAAATCAATATCATCTAAATTTGCTTCATATTGCTCAAAACGTTTTAGAATTTTATACATCCAGACGGTCCCTTCACGACATGGCGTGCACTGTCCGCATGATTCATGATAATAAAATTCTGCAATACGCGAAATAACTTGAATGAGATCAGTATCAGAGTCCATTACAATAACTCCCGCTGTACCGACGGAGGAACCGGCTGCTTTCAGCGAGTCAACATCCATACGAATTCCTTCGAGTTGGTCGCCTCGCAGAATCATCGTGGATGAACCGCCTGGAAAAACAGCTTTGATGCCTTTATTGTCGGGAATACTGCCAGCCCATTTGTGAATAATTTCGAGTAAAGGTTCCCCTGTCGGCATTTCAAAGACACCGGGAATGTTCACATGCCCGCTGACGCCAACAAGCAATGGACCTGGATGTTTTATGGCACCAATTTGTGAATACCATTGCCAGCCATTATTAATGATAATGGGAATATTAGAAATCGTTTCAACATTATTGATCGTTGTGGGAAATCCCCATAAACCAAATTGAGCAGGAAATGGCGGTTTCACTCGTGGATATCCACGTCCGCCTTCAATGGAGTTCATTAACGCCGATTCTTCGCCACAAATGTACGCTCCTGCTCCGCGATGAATAGTTATATTTGTAGAGAAATTCGCTCCAAGAATTTTTTCGCCGATTAAACCGTTTGTATATGCATCGTCTATCGCCTTCTGAAGCATTCTAATCCATTTGCCATACTCGCCTCGCATGTAAATGTATGCCGTAGTTATTCCCATCGCGTAACAAGCGATAAGTGTCCCTTCGATAAGTAAATGTGGATTGAATTCTATAATCTGTCTATCTTTAAATGTGCCTGGCTCTGATTCGTCCCCGTTGACGCAAAGATATTTTGGCTTATCGGAATTCTTCGGCATGAACGACCACTTCAATCCTGTTGGAAAGCATGCGCCGCCGCGCCCCCGCAAATTCGATTTTTTAACTTCCTCAATCACGTCGTCTGGATTCATGTCCAGCGCCTTCTTTAACGCTTTATAACCGCCGTTCGCAAGATAGCAGTCGATCTTGTGTAAATCGGTTATATCAGGCAGAATGATTCGCTTCCACGATGTCAGCTTTTCAGTATTCGCAGGTTGAAGGCTCATTGCAGACTGTCTATAAGTTTATCTACTTTTTCCAAGGTCAGGTTTTCATAATACTCGTCTCCGATGGCAAGCATGGGAGCGGTGCCGCAAGATCCCAAACACTCCGTTTCCGAAAGCATCCATTTTTTATCCTTTGATATTTCACCTGCCGTGATACCGAGACGTTTTTCGATATGTTCAAGAATTTTTCCTGAACCGCGCAGCATGCATGAAACGTTTGTGCATACCTCTATATGATGCTTACCAACAGCTTTATTTTGTAACATAGAATAGAACATCATAACGCCAAGTATATGGCTGAAAGGAATATCCAAAAGGGTGCCGGCATACTTCATCGATTCTTCCGAGATATAACCTTCCTGCTCCTGTATCATCCACAATACTGGCAGTACCAGCGCTTGCGCTGTTGGATAACGCTTCTTTAATTCTTCAACTTTACTTAGATTTTCTTCGTTTAACATTTATGATATATTTGGAATGTCAAGATTGCTATATTATCGCAATCCTACTAAACACCTTTTTTACTTTTATCTTTTTCATTTTTAATTCTTATTTATCCGCTTCTCCCATCACGGGATCCAAGCTGCCGACAATTGCCACAACATCGGAAATCATTGCGCCCTTCATCATAGTAGAAATTGATTGCAAGTTAACAAATGACGGAGACCGAATTTTCAATCGCCACGGCTGACCTTCGCCGTTGCTATAAATATAAAAGCCCAATTCACCCTTTGGCGCTTCAACTGCATGATAAACTTCGCCAACAGGTGGATTCACTCCAAAATTTATGATCATAAAGTCTTGAATGAGTTCTTCCATTTTCTTATATACACGTTCTTTCTTTGGAAGTACTTTCTTTGGTTGGCTTGCGTTCACTTCTCCAGCAGGTATTTTATCCAGTACTTGCCGAATAATCTTTATACTTTCTTTTATCTCTGCCATACGAACGTAATAGCGCGCAAGACAATCGCCGCCTTCGTAAGTTGGAACGACAAAATCAAGATCATTATAGATGAGGTAAGGATTTGCTCGCCGCAAATCATGCTCCACACCGCATGCACGGAGACAGGGGCCGGTGAGACCAAGGTCAATTGCCCGTTCTTTGGATATTACACCAACTCCATCAACACGGCCAAGAAATATTCGATTAGTGTTGAGTAATTTTTCGCAATCGAGTACTTTTCCCGGAAGATCATCAATAAAGCCACGGATAATCGAAAGTGTTTCCGATGTAATATCTTGCGCCAAACCGCCAATACGAGTGTAACTGGTAGTAAAGCGAGCGCCGGCAATTATTTCGAAGATATCGTACATTTTTTCGCGCTCACGGAATGACCACATCCACACTGTCAATGCGCCAACATCCATTGCAAGCGAACCGAGGAACATTAGGTGAGAAGAAATACGGGCTAGCTCAGAGATGAGCGTGCTAATGTACTGCGCACGCAACGGGGCTTCGATGCCGAGTAACTTTTCAACAGCAAGAACATACGCTACATTGTTAGAAAGCGGTGAGAGATAATCAAGACGGTCTGTATGTGGGATAAACTCATGGAAGCTGCAATTCTCTGCCAATTTTTCATACCCGCGATGCAAATACCCGATTTCCGGAACCGATGCCAACACAGTCTCACCGTCCAGCTTGATAAGCAACCGCAACACACCGTGCGTTGCAGGATGTTGAGGTCCCATATTAAGCACCATCTCATTCTCAAGCGGATCATCAAACGTAACAGTTGTATGCTCGTCCTCAAGCGCTTCGAGAATCTTTGATTTTCTGATCGTGTTTTCCGGTTTCTGTTCCATTGTTCGCTTACTGCCTCAGCTTTTCCATGTGCTGTCAGGAGTTACCTCCTGACAGTAAACCAAGACAATTTTATGTCGGGACGAAAGTCCCGACATCACGTTAAATGCGCGTTCTCAAGCGCTTCGAGAATCTTTGATTTGCGATCGTTCTGTTCTATTCTTGTTTCCATCTTATTTTTTCGGCAACTCTAAAGATCCACGAATACCCATCAACGGAAAATCTTTGCGAAGCGGATAATATTCAAACTCATCCGGCATGTAAATTCTACGCAGATCAGGATGCCCGTCGAAGATGATACCGAACATATCGAATGCTTCACGCTCGTGCCAATTTGCAGTTCCCCACACACTTGTTACACTAGGCACTTTCGGATTTTCCTCTTCAGTAAAGGTCTTCAACCGAATACGATGCTTGTTAATGAAAGAATACAAGTTGTAAATGACGCCAAATCGTTTCGACGGTGTATTCATATCAATACCGCATAAATCTGCGAGAAGGTCAAAGTTAAGTTCATTGTTTTCCCTTAAATATTTACAGACTTCAACAATTCGTTCCTTTGGGATTACGACGGTTAACTCGCCGCGAAATTCGTTTGCTTCCAGTGCTATATCAGCAAACTTCGTTTCGAGTCGCTCGAGAACTTTTTTATTCATCGCTTCCATAGATATTAAATATTATGAATACCTTTTTAGAAACCATTCGAGTGCTGTCAGGAGTTACCTCCTAACAGCAAATCGAGACAATTTTATGCCGGGACGAAAGTCCCGACATCACGATAAAAACCACCTCCCCATCCCGATTTGATATAACATCGTGCCGGGATTTCCCCTCCTCAAACGAGGAGGGGATTAAGGGGTGTTGTACTTCGTTCTATTACATTTCATGTTTACCAATATATAAGATGGTTTTGTGTAATATCAGTTCTTGATTTCTTTTGGAAATTATTTTGCAGCTGCGTTTGATCCAGTGTGGCCACGGAAATCGCCAATAAACGCAGGAGCTGTTCCCTTGCTTTCGCCCCGCTGCACTTTTTGCTGAAGATATATAAGTGCATTTAAAAGATTATCCGGACGCGGCGGACAGCCGGCAACGTAAACATCCACTGGAAGAAACTGATCAATACCTTGAACCACGGAATATGTCCGATACATTCCGCCGGAAGATGTGCACGCACCCATTGCAATAACCCATTTCGGTTCGGGCATCTGATCATAAATCTTGCGCACAACTTTTGCCATCTTGAATGTTGTTGTTCCCGCAACGATCATTACATCGCATTGACGCGGAGTAAAACGCATCACCTCGGATCCGAAGCGAGCGATGTCGAATCTTGGCCCTGCCGCCGCCATCATCTCGATGGCACAGCATGATATACCCATCGGCATTGGGTAAAGAGAATTCTTGCGGCACCAATTGATAACATCTTCAAGCTTAGTCGCAATATATCCGTCGCCCATCCAGCTCTCTAATCCCATTCCAAGGCTCCTTTCCTCCAAACGTAATAAAAGCCAATTAAGAGGATGAAGATAAAAACAAACATCACCACAAAGCCTTGTACACCAAGTTGTTTGTAGGTCACTGCCCAAGGATACATAAAAACGATTTCGATGTCGAAGACGATGAAGAGCATTGCAACTAAATAGTATTTTACAGAAAAACGTTCACGTGCTGTTCGCACTGGTTCCATACCGCTTTCGTATGTAGATTGTTTTTCACTACCGGGACGTCTGGGCCCAAATAACTCGTTGGCTTTGCCCATGAAAATGCCAAACGCAGCGGCACAGCCGATCATCAGAAATATTGGAATATAAGTTTCAATCATTTCACAGAATATTCCATTTTTTGATATTTTAAAAATAATTGCTTGAAAAACAAACCCAGCTTCATTTTCAAGCTCATTTTATAAAACAAGAGAAGAGCACTGATAATTCCCATTTGATATCTTTGCAACCTTCCGAAGGTCTCATTGTTTGAACGAAGATGATCTTCGGAAAGTTACTAGTTACTTCATCTCAATCTTCACGCCTTCTAAAGGCCAGCGAGCGCGAACCTTGAGCGTGTCGGAAAACGAGCTAAACCGTTCTGAGTAGATGAAAGGAAAAGGTTTACCTGAATCGTATTTGCCGTTGTTGTTTCGATCTCTAAATGATTGAAAAATGTAGCGCCCTTCTGTAACTTGCGGAAATAAAAAATTTCCCGTTGCATCAGTTGTTACAATGTACTGTTTTGGTTTTTTTTCTCCAATTTGAGATGCTACTACATACAAATGTCCTGTGGTATCTATTTTGTTTTTATCAACAACAATTCCTTCGACGCTGCTTAAGTCTTCGATATCAAATGTCTCAAAACGCCACGATTTTGTGGAATCATGACATGCATGTCCAGCCCAATCGCGCACTTTTCGCAATTCTGCACGAAGCGTGTACCATGTCCGGCTCGTTAATTGGTTCTCAGGCTGAAGTGAAATCTCCACATCACTAATCAATTTCTTTTCAGTTGCTACTAATTGTTTATTATTGTCGAAAAGATTTATCCAATCAAGTGAATCCGATTTTGCCAATGCATCTGAAAACGTCATTGTTACAACCGGTTGAAGGTCGATGGCTTGTGCACTGTCTTTGATCGACACAGAAACTAATCGCGTAGCAAGCGTATCCGACTTCAGCGAACTCTGGAATAGGAGTGCATTCGCAAGCAGATTAATTTTATTCCCAATAGAATCCGTTATGCCCTGCACGCTAAGACGGTAAACTCTGCCAGAATCTTGTTTTTGTGTAATCACAAAGAATGAACTTAAATCTGTAGGCGAAGAATAAGCTATTAAAAGCTTAAGCGGTTTCCCATCAACAGTATCGATAGCTGATAACGATGAAAGACTGATGGAAGCCGGATTTATTGATTTCGAAAATCCTGCAAGTATATGATTTCGGTTCGGTGAAGTAACTTTGACAAGCCGCGGACATGTTGTATCCTCTTTCGCAAGCTTCATCAACACTCCAGTGGCTAATGAATCTAAAGCTGTAATATTGATAATGTCTGACTGCACGCCATATTCATCTATTTCACGATCGTATACAAGATTCCGATACTCATCCCGGACTGCAATTATTCGATAATTGCCAAAAGGGATATGATGAAGGAAGAAATCGCCGTTTTTTCCTGTCTGAGTAATAAAATCAGGCTTTACATTGATAGGATTTAGAGTATCGGGATTCAAGCCCTCTAATCGGTACGCGAAGATCATAATACCAGAAATTGCATCGCCATTATTTCTTGGATACACGCGTCCTTCAATTGCTCCACGATCGATTTCCTTTCCAGTTGAAAACGCAAGAGTAAATGCACGTGCCATTCTATTCTTATTAAGATCCTCCGCATCTGTTCCGATATTTACAACGTACGTAGTGTTGGTTTTGAGTTTTTCCAAGAATGTTATTTCTAATTCTTTTCCGCTCCAGTTAAACTCCGGTGTTCCAATGTACGGTGAAATAAAGACCGCTTCCTCGACACTTCGTTCATTCATATAGCGATCAAATTTCAATTGAATTTTATTGTCACTGAAATTTCGCTATACTGCTGCTATCAGGATATGTTGAAACAATTTCCGGTGTTGTTCTGTCAATTGGCCCTCCTTGCGGCGGTTCTTGGTTAGCACATCCCACAAGAAAGAGCACAACAAAAGAAAAAATGATTATATGATCAATGACGTTATACTTCATTTTTTTGAAGCCCGTTGTAATTCGCGCCGTGTGCGATGATACATAATTACATTTTTTTGATGATCACTGAACTTTTTAGCAAAGTGATGCCCACCGACACCTGTGGCGACAAAATATAAATAATCATTCTGCTGAGGAAAAAGGACGGCACGAATAGAAGATTTCCCTGGATTGTTAATTGGGCCAGGTGGCAATCCATAATGCCGATAAGTATTGTAAGGTGAATTAAATTCCAAATCTTTATGATTCAATTTCTTACCTTCCCCGAGTGCGTACTGTACCGTCGGATCAGCTTCAAGCTGCATTCTCTTTTTTAGCCGGTTCCAATATACACCGGCAATAATAGGACGTTCATCGCTAATACTTGATTCAGCTTCTACAATCGAGGCAAGTGTAAGAATCTCCTGCTGTGACGCTTTCATCTCGCGCTGTCGTTCAAGAAGAGTATCATTATAGAAATGCTTAAATTCAGTAAGCATTAGTTCGATAATTTCATGCTCATCCGTCTGCCAGTAAAATGTGTACGTCTCCGGCATTAAATATCCTTCCAACGACTTCGTTTCAATGCCATGATTATGAAGGAACATACTATCATTGCAAATTGCTAGAAATTTCTCTTCATCAATTCCAATTTCATGTTTGTACCTGCGCGCAATCTGTTCCATCCGCCATCCCTCCGGAATAGTAACCGGAATAATCAAACGTGATTTTCCCACACGGATATCTTTAAGAATGTCAAGATTGGATTGACCGGAAACGAAAAGATATTTTCCTGTTTTTATTACTTTCGTGTACCCTATCAAACGGCCGGCAATTTGAAATGACCATTGGCTTCGAATGGCTTGCGAGCTTATTAACGAATCAACTACTGACCGAAATGATGCACCGCGTGGAATCGTCACTACTTTTCCCTTCGGATCATTATAATTATATGGCATTAGGAAAATATAGTATGTAAAAGCGAATACAAGGATACAAAAGGCAATTGTGATAATTAATAATCGATGGAACAACCGGATTGTCATGCTTTTTATTTCAAATGTTTCTTTTTCCCGTGCATCGCAATACGCTCAGCACTTCGCGATTCATCAATGATGCGCTCGAAGAGCCGCTGGATGGCTTTAACAGAAAGCGGGCCGCGGTTTGCCGCCGCAACATTGTGTTTCACTTCTTCTTCACGTTCAGGCGAATACGCTTCCATCCCAAGAAGAATTTTGATCTTGCCAATCTCCTCAGCGCATTTTGTTCGCTCATTCAGAAGCATTACCAATTCATGATCAATTTTGTCTATCCGATCACGCCAACGGCTTATTTCTTTCTTGGGATCTTTCATAGTCAATTCAATTGTAAGTTCGGTTCAGCTGTGAGTTCAAGATTTGAAACGAATCCTTTACGCAACCGCTCATATCCTGCCTGCGCTACCATTGCACCATTGTCTGTACAAAAATCTAATTTGGGAATAAAGAGATGCAGGTGATTGATTTTCGCTTCAACTTCAAGACGACGGCGTAATTCCGAATTTGCCGATACTCCACCGCACACTGCAATATCTTTCACTCCATTTTTTTTTGCTGCAGATATCAATTTAGCAATCAACACATCTACGACCGCCGCCTGAAAACTTGCGCATACATCGGCAACAAATTGCTCATTCACATTGGCAGTTTTATCGAACCCAATTTTACGCAAATAGTACAGCACAGAAGTTTTCAATCCGCTGAAGCTGAATTGATGTGAACCTTCCTCAAGATATGGACGCGGAAACTTTATGGTTTTCGCGTTTCCTTTTGATGCAAACTTGTCAACTAGCGGTCCACCCGGATAGCCTACGCCAAGCATTTTTGCCACCTTATCAAAAGCTTCACCTGCCGCATCATCCATTGTCTCGCCCAGCAATTCACTTTTAAAATAATCCTTCATCAACACAAGCTGTGTGTGTCCGCCAGAAACCGTTAAGTTAACGAATGGAAACGACGGCTTCGGTTCTTCAATCATATTTGAAAATATGTGTGCTTCCATGTGATTGACACCGATAAATGGGATGCCGAGTCCCATTGCCATCGCTTTACCGAAACTTAATCCAACTAAAATTGATCCAATAAGTCCGGGACCATAAACTGCGGCAATAGCATCTAAATCTTTCTTTTTAATCGAAGCTTTCCGCAACGCATCATCAACAATCGAAACAATGAACCGTTGGTGCGCGCGCGAAGCCAGCTCAGGCACTACTCCACCGTATTCCGTGTGAAATAGCTGCATCGCGGTAGCATTTGAGAGAAGTTTTCCATCCCTCACTACTGCTGCAGAAGTTTCATCACAAGATGTTTCAATTCCTAAAATGACCATACTTATTGTTATGATAACCAAATTTGATTCTTTGTGCAACGGAACAACTGAAATTATCTGCGCCATAATGAATCGAATCTAACATAGAAATTTTAACTTAAGGATGGTAGTTTTATGATTTCATTCTTCAAACATCGCTGTTAATAGTAGAATTTCTCCTTGCCTCTCGTGGGTTTTCTCGTTATATTAATTTTATAATTGATAACATTGAAATTAGTGGAGTTGCAAATGGCAAGAATTTGTGAAGTGTGTGGCAAGAAACCGATGGCAGGCAACCACGTCAGCCACGCACATAATCGCGTTCCAAGACGTTTTCTTCCAAATCTTCAAAATGTAAAAGTGAAAGTGGGGTCTGGCAGCGTAAAAAGCATTCAGGTTTGCACAAACTGCATCAAATCCGGGAAGATTCAAAAAGCAGCGTAAGTTTATTGGGCATTATGAATTTTTGAAATCCCGCCCCTCAGCGGGATTTTTTGTCAACCGCTTATGAGAGGCAACCATAAGGGCATATTTTTGATAAATCGGTGAGTTCGTCACGTATATTTTATTCAAGCGATGAAATTTTTTTCACCACCAAATCAATTGACCTTTCTGAGAATTTTACTCACGCCGGTATTCCTTGTCTTCTTGTTGTCTTCCAATTCCATTTTACGTCAATGGTCACTTGCAGTTTTTATTTTTGCTGCCATAACCGATTGGTATGATGGATGGCTTGCACGGCATTGGGGTTATGTTACACGCTGGGGAGCATTCCTAGATCCATTGGCCGATAAAGTTCTCACTTCAGCTGCCCTTCTTGCTTATTCATATCTCGGCTTAGTATCAGTTTGGATGGTGTGGATTATTGTTATCCGTGATGCCATCATCACCATTCTTCGTTCTTATGCTGAGTACAAAGGCAAACCGGTAGATACATCTAAGTTGGCCAAAACAAAAACTTTCGCGCAATATGTCATCATCTATTATTTATTGATTTTTTATGTTGCGCAAAATACCCCATCGATTGAGGAACATTTTAGCGGATTAATTAAAACGCTCCTAAATTATTCCTTTATATATTGTGCAATGCTGATCATCACCGGTATTACATTGTGGACCGGAATCATTTATATTATCGACAACTGGAAAACCATTCACGAACTATATGAGTCCTCAAACAAATTTTCCGAACCCGAATAAAGATGTTACAATCGTTGAACCTTCGTTTGTCACTAAGTTATTCGCCTCAGCTTTATTTTCCGGATATTCACCTATCGCATCCGGTACGGTGGGCAGTGCGGTTGCGCTTACTTTTTATTTTATTCCTGGATTTGAATCATTAGCTATCATCGGCACATCAATATTTGTAGTTTTTATTCTTGGCCTCAAAACAGCAAACACGATGGAACAGCGGTACGGCCACGATCCTGCTGAAGTGACAATCGATGAGGTTGTGGGTATGTGGATTTCAATGGTTATGCTTCCTAAAAAAATATTTGTTGTGATTGCAGCATTTTTCGTCTTTCGGTTTTTCGATATCTTCAAACCATATCCAGCTCGCAAGTTTGATAATATGCACGGCGGTTTCGGTATTATGATGGACGATGTTATTGCCGGCATTTATGCGAACATCATCCTTCAACTTTTATTATTAATTCCTATTGCTAAGGATTTTTTATTGAGATAGAAATTATGAAGGCAGAGATTATATCTGTAGGCGATGAATTGCTAATTGGCCAAGTCATCAATTCCAATCAGGCACACATTGCAGAAAAGCTCAACTCAATCGGTATCTTTAGCGACAAGATGACAACGATTGGCGATGATGAAAACGAAATTCTTTCTGCATTTCAAAAGGCATATGCTTCTCACGATGTCGTTACCGTAACCGGCGGACTTGGACCTACCCATGACGATATTACACGCAGCGTCGTTTGCAAGTTCTTCAATACAGATACCATTATAAATGAAGAGGCACTTGAGAATGTAAGACGTATTTTTACTCGGCGTAAGTCGGCACCGCGGAAAATCAATGAAGACCAGGCTCTTGTTCCACGTGGTTGTACTGTAATCCAAAATCGGCTTGGCACTGCACCGGGGTATTTCTTCGAACAAAATGGAAAGTATTTCATCGTTATGCCCGGTGTGCCGTATGAAATGAAGGCAATGATAGATGATTTTATCCTTCCGTTCTTTGAAAAACATAAAACCGGATTGGTCATTCGTCACAAAACATTAAAAACGACAGGTATTGCTGAATCATTTCTAGCTGAACAAATTGGAGTTGTACATAATTTATTTTCTCCAAATTCCGGCGTTACTTTGGCGTTTCTTCCAAGTTCACTTGGTGTGCGGTTGCGTATTACAGCCAAAGCGAATTCTGTGGATGAAGTTGAAAATAAAATTCGTGACGTTGAGACAAAGCTACGCAATAAAATTGAAAAATATATTTATGCAACCGATGAAAAGGAACTAGAATATACCATCGGCGAATTGTTGAGTAAACGAAAGTCGACTATTGCTATTGCAGAATCCTGCACCGGCGGATTGATTGCAGATAGAATTACGAATGTTTCTGGATCATCAGATTATTTCGAACGCGGCATTATCACCTACAGCAACAAATCAAAAACAGATGAGCTTGGTGTGTCATCACTAATCATCAATCAATACGGTGCAGTGAGCCGGGAAGTCGCTGAAGCAATGGCGCTCGGTATTCGCACTACATCTAATACTGATATCGGCATCTCGACAACTGGTATTGCAGGACCAACCGGAGGTTCTCCAAAAAAACCTGTCGGACTTGTCTGGATTGGATATTCTGATATAAATGAAACATTCGCGATACAATTCATCTTTAATGGCGAGCGCAGAATCGTAAAAGAACGGGCGGCTCAAGCCGCTTTGGAATTAGTGCGGCGGAAGCTTCTAAAGATCACGGATTAATTCGATGCCAGGTTTTCGAGCATTCATTGCACTTCCTACCCAACCAAACGCTCAGCAAGCGATTGCCGAGGTTCAAGCAAAATTAGAAGCAACACATGCAAATGTGAAATGGGAGTCTCATAATAAGTTTCATATCACTTTGGTTTTTTTAGGAAATGTTGAACAATCAAAACTCGAATCACTCTCGTCAGCATTAGCAAATTCAATTCAACAATTTCCATCATTTACTATTGCGTATGAATCAATTGGTGCATTTCCGAATATAAATAACCCGCGCGTTGTTTGGATTGGCACGAAGATCCAATCAAACGGTTCTTGATCTACAGGCAACAACTGGACGAATATGTGCAGAATTCGGATTCCCCCAAGAAGCCCGTGCGTTTCATCCTCATATTACGCTTGGCAGAGTTAAAGAAACTCGCAATTTTGTTCGCTTGACAGAAGCGATAAAAACTATTACTTTTGAACCTATCGAAACACTTTGCTCGGAGATTTTGTTGATGAAAAGTGAATTACATCCGAGCGGTTCCATCTATACAATTTTAAAATCATTACCACTTCACACTTAACCGGAGAGAGTTCCATGACCGAAACTAATAAAGAGTCAAAAATGCAAGCACTCAAAATTGCCATTGATCAAATTGAAAAACAGCATGGCAAGGGTTCTATTATGCGATTAAGTGAAGGACCTATCGCCAAGATCGATGCAATTTCCACTGGATCAATTTCATTAGATGCCGCACTTGGCATCGGCGGTGTGCCGCGCGGACGCGTTATCGAAATCTACGGCCCGGAATCTTCCGGTAAAACAACAATTTGCTTGCATATTATTGCTGAAGCGCAAAAATCCGGTGGATTAGCAGCGTTCATCGATACAGAGCATGCATTAGATATTGCTTACGCAAAAAAGTTAGGCGTGGATGTCAATAATCTTCTACTTTCCCAGCCGGAATTTGGTGAGCAAGCTCTTGAAATTGTGGAGACGCTTGTGCGCAGTAATGCCATAGATATTATCGTTGTCGATTCTGTCGCTGCATTGACACCGCGTGCAGAAATAGAAGGCGAAATGGGCGACCCAACAATGGGAGTACAAGCAAGATTAATGTCTCAGGCGCTCCGCAAACTCACTTCTGCAATTAGCAAATCGAAAACAAGCGTTATGTTTACAAACCAACTTCGCCAAAAGATCGGTGTGATGTTTGGAAATCCTGAAACCACAACCGGCGGCAACGCTCTCAAGTTTTACGCCTCTGTTCGGATGGATGTTCGCCGCATCGAAGCAATCAAAGACGGTACAAACGTAGTCGGTAATCGAACGCGTGTGAAGGTTGTAAAAAATAAAGTTGCACCGCCATTCAAAGAAGCTCAATTCGACATTCTCTATAACGAAGGAATTTCAAAACTCGGCGATTTGATTGATACGGCTGTTGAAAAAAACATTATTGTGAAAAGCGGATCCTGGTTCTCCTATAAGGAAGATCGCATCGGACAGGGGCGCGATTCGGTAAAAGTATTTCTTCAGGCAAATCCAGCTGTTGCAAAAGATATTGATACGGAACTCCGCAAACAGCTCGGGCTGACAAACGAAGAACCGAAACCGGCACGCTGAGAAAACAGAGGCAACCGCACCTGAACAAAAAAAATCGAAACGCAGTTAAGCAAAGTTGATTATTACAAAAATTAAAAGGCTTCGCGGAAAACGCCAACGATATAGTGTGCATCTCGATGGTGTGCCGGCGTTAGAATTAAGCGATTGGACTATCGGTAAGTGCGGCTTGCGCACCGGCGATGATCTTGATGAGTTAACGGTTGACAAAATTAAATCGACTGAAGCAGAAACGCAGGCGAAAAACATTGCTATCAATTATTTGTCGTATCGACAGAGAAGTTCAAAGGAAATCATAGATCATTTAGTGAAGAAGGGTTTCTTGCATGAATGTGCCGAAGATGTAGCATGCCAGCTTCAATCAGCGCGAATGGTTAATGATCTCGAATTTGCCCGCGTATTTGTTCGGGATCGGCTGAAACGAAAACCGACAGGCCAAGCGTTATTGCGGGCACAATTACTTGCAAAAGGAATCACATCATCAATGACCGAAATGGTACTTGCTGAGTTGATTTCACCACAAAGCCAGCAAGCATCGGCACTGCAAGCGGCAAAACGCAAATTACAAGTGACAAAATATTCAAAAAAAAACCTTGACAAAGAAAAACGGAAGAAACGTCTTCTCGATTTTCTTCTTCGCCGTGGATTTTCTTATGAGATCGCAATGAAAACTATACACACAACGCTTGACCGCTAACCGATGCATTTATCAACTTCCATACATAACAAACCGTTTGTGAAAGTAATTGCTTTTCTAGGACTCATAATTTTTATTTTCTGGATTGCATCGTTCTTTCCTGATCTTGTTCTTACACTCATAATCTCCACGCTCGTTGCATTCATTCTCAAACCGCTTGTCCGGTTCTTGGAATTCAAATTTAACATAAAGCGGAGAGTTGCTATTGGTATAATCTTTCTTTTAGTCGGGGGAATTGTTGTTTTAACATTGTTTGAAACGATTCCGCTCTTAATCGCCCGTTTACGGCTAATGTATGAGCAATTGCGACAATTTCCATTTGAAGAGAAGTTAACGATAGCTGCAAAAGAAATAACAACACACGTTCCTTTTATTAATTCCGCAACCATTGGTACTAAGGTTCACGAGTTTATTCAGCAGCTTATTTCCTCAGCTGGTGATGCTGCCAGCACTACGGTTTCTTATTTAATGAATCTTGCTATCATTCCATTTATTACTTATTTCATTTTAGCAGAAGGCGATATAGGATTAAAAAAATTGGTTGAAAATATTCCGAATAAGTATTTTGAAATGTCACTGAATATAATGGACAAGGTCGGCAAAGAGCTTATTTCATATATGCGAGGATTGATTCTTGAATGCAGCATCGTCGGCGTACTATCGATAATTGGATTCATAATTATCGGTATTCCTTATGCAATTATTATAGGAGTTCTCACAGGAATTGCAAATCTTGTTCCATATCTGGGTTTCATTGCGGGCGCATGTCTTGCCCTCTTCGCATCATTGACGCAGACAGGTGATTTCCGCATGCTGATTCCGATTGTTATTTTAACTTTAATCGTCAGACTCATCGACGATCTTGTTTTGCAGCCGCTGTGTTTTGGTAAATCCTTAGATATGCATCCTGTCGCAGTTGTACTCACACTTATTATTGGCAATCAATTAATGGGAGTTTCAGGAATGGTGATTTCCATTCCTATCGCTACAATCCTTCGTGTTTCAGCTACAGAAACATACTGGGGATTAAAGCATTATACTATTACTGCATAAAACGTTATGTCTTTAGAACAAACAAGATTAATGCCGACAACATCCAATAGACCAATGGTAAAGGTGCTTTTCATTCTTGGAATTATAATCCTCGGATTCTGGATCATTTCATTTTTTCCAGATCTTGTTCTGACACTCATTTTTTCTATTCTTGCAGCTTTCATTCTTCGCCCTCTTGTATCGTTGCTTGAATTCCGAATTGGAATTCGTAGAATATTTTCTGTCAGCATAGTTTTTCTTCTCGTTGGCGGAGGTCTCATCGTTATCAGTATTTTATTTATTCCGTATGCTATTAATCGATTCGAAACACTGTACGATAGTTTTAAAAACTTTCCATTTGATCAGAAATTGAATGAAGCCGCCATCAGCTTAACGGCGAATATTCCATTCCTGGATCCTGAAACAGTTACACAAAAAGTCCATTCGTTTGTTCAAAGCGGATTGCAAGGGTTAAGCGGCATCCTCGCTTCAGCTGCCGGATTTCTCGTGAATCTTGCTATCATCCCTTTCATCACTTTCTTCATCCTTTCTGAAGGTGATACAGCAGTCAAGAAATTAATCGAGCGAGTTCCAAATAAGTATTTCGAGATGGTCTTAAATGTAATCGATAAAATTCAGAGAGAACTTGTCGGCTACTTGCGCGGCTGGATTCTTGATTCTGTTATCGTCGGAATACTTAACATCGCTGGTTTTTATCTAATTGGTGTGAATTATGCAATTCTTCTCGGTATCTTTGCCGGAATTTGCAATCTTATTCCATACGTAGGACCATTCTTCGGTGTTGTTCCGGCGCTTTTGATCTCTCTTTCACAATGCGGAGATTTCAGGCAGGCATTTGCTATTATTGTCGTCACGTTAGCTCTTGTACAGCTGCTCGATAATATTATCATTCAGCCGCTTTGCTTTTCCCAGACAGTCGATATGCATCCGGTTACAGTGATTATTGTTTTAGTAATTGGGGACTCTTTAATGGGAATTACCGGCATGCTGCTTGCCATTCCAATTGCAACAATTCTTAAATCATCAGCTGTCGAAACTTATTGGGGATTAAAAAACTACCGTATCACTGCTTAGAAAGGGGATAATATGTCACACGTGGTGCTTGATATTGAAACCCTTGGCTTCCCTGTCGAATCGTTTGATGAAACTCAGCAAAACTACTTGCTGAAATTCTCTGAGACAGATGCAGACCGCGCAGAAACAATCCAGAAGCTCAGCCTCTATCCAACCACTGCACAAATTATCGCTGTTGGTATGCTGAATCCTGAGACTAATCGCGGCAAGATTCTTTTTCAAGCAGATGAAAAATTGGATTATTATTCGGATGATGAATTGGTGCACTTTAAATCCGGAAGCGAGAAAGAAATTCTTGAGCAGTTTTGGTTAGATATCGGTCATTACGACCAATTCGTTACGTTCAACGGCCGCGGGTTCGATTGTCCATTTCTGATGATGCGCTCTGCGATTCTCCAGGTACAACCAACACGCAACCTTATGCCCTATCGGTACGATGCATCCATTCATTGCGATTTGCTGGAACAATTTACATTCTACGGCGCACTGCGAAAGTTTAATTTAGATTTCTACTGCAAGTCTTTCGGCATTGAAAGCCCGAAAACGCATGGCGTAACAGGTTTAGACATGAAACAATTGACCGAAGAAAAACGATTTCGTGAAATAGCAGAATACAATCTTCGGGATTTGCATGCTACCGCGGAGTTATTTAGAAGATGGGAGAAGTTTTTGAGTGTGTGAATATTAACTTGTAGCCGCCATTTGAAAAACAAAATGTAATATCGGTAGATTTATTTTTATTCTTGTGTGCCATACAAGCCTCCTCCTCCCCGCTATTTGCCGCTATCTTTCACGCCAGAAAGTGTAGCATGCTGGTGGGTGGGAGCGACTGGTGAGCTGGTGCATCCTATTTAGAAAGAAGGTTTGGTTGAAGTTCGCCAATAATGGCATATACTGTTTCTCTAAATAGATTTGAAATTCTTTTATTATACTCACCTAGCTGTGTAATCATACTTGTTATTCGTTCTTTCGGATCTACTGGCTCAGAAATAAGGGAAAGAAAATAACTCGACATAATATCGATCGGCAATATATAAATCATTTCTGAGCTTTCGTCCCCACTAAATTCTGCTATCACAGGAGGTATACGAGGAATGCTTTTATGTAAAGGTAGATTAGCTAGAGAGTGAGTAAAATGAAATCCGAGTTCATTTCTGATAGGTTTTAATACTTTATTAAAGAATGAATTTGACGATTTGATTTCGGAGTGAAGCCATAATATTTCAGAATGTAAATTTTGGGGAATAATATTAGTCAGTTTCTTCAATATAGAATTCCCTTTAAGCATTCCTTCATACGTAATCGAAGACAATAAAAGCATTCCGTAAATATTATCCCGCATCGACGCGGGTTCAAGGGAAAAATAGTCAATCCGCAAATATTGATCTCTTATACTTTGATTTGAATTTACTATATGACAGAGTACAATAAGTTCACGGATGTGCGGGACTTTATTGATTTCCTTAGCATCCTTAATATCTATCAATAGTTGCATTTATTACTATATCAGTTTATTTGATATACCAGCTAACGGACCGACGCTAAATGGCGAACTGATTCGTGACGATCTAGTGGCAAGATATTATGTGCTTCTAAAGTTTGCCATAGAGATTTCATTGCTTGTTCTCTGTTGAAATAGAACTCGCTCCCACGCATACGCCAGAATGTCCACCCGCAACGTTCGAGAATACGTTGACGTCGCATATCATTCTCTCGCTGCTCTGGGCTTGAATGAAACTCATCTCCATCACATTCTACGGCCAATCTATTTTGATCACTTTCAATGACTAAATCAATCGAGTAGCCAGCTACTTTGAATTGAGGAACAACCCTGTATCCTTTATCGAAGATCACTAAGAATGTATCGACCTCAAACCAGCTTTCGAAAGGCTGATGTGGTCTAACGATCTTACGGTTGACAGAGCTTGAGTCTAGTCTTAGTTTATTGATATCTATTCCTCCTATAGTTTGCACCTGCGACATAGGATTTAGGCAGTAACTGAGAAGTTTGTAACGCAAGCATTCCTTGTTTCTGAAGTCATTTATTGATGGAGTATGAAAGAGCAACATTTGATCCCTGGCTCGGCTCGCAGCAACATTATATCTTCTCATATCAGATGATTTTGTTAGAGCTATCATTTGAGTTTCACCTGGTGCGGCAACCATACTCAGAAATATTATATCACGTTCATCACCTTGAAAAGCATAGGCATCTCCACAAACTATGTTTCTCTGAGCGATTTCTTCTGGACCAATTTCTTCGAGCAGCATTCGTTCGATCAAACGGGCTTGATATTCACCGAGAAGACTAATCACACCAATGGTTTTCTTGCCATATGGATATTTGTCGTCTTTTTTACAATTATAATCGGGATTCTTGCAACACTCAGCAATCTTCTCAACGATGGCTTTTGCTTCCGGAAGATTTCTTGCCGCTTGAGTACTTCCTTCACGATAACCGTCCTTAACATGGAAGGCTACAACAGGTTCAAGCCTTTTTGGTGGGTATTGCCTAAGTGGTTCCAACGGACAGTGTTGGTAACACAAATCGTTTGAAAATTGAATTATCTCCGGCATACAGCGAAAATGTTCCTTCAAGATGATACGACCTGGGAAAACTACAAGCCCAAGTGCAAAGAAAGAGCTATTTAAATCAATAACCGCTTTAGCCTCTATAGGGAAATCTTTCAGATGTTTGTGTTGCAACAAGTCGACATACTCAAGAGGCATACCCACATTGTCTGGGCTAATCTGCTCCTCGTCCCCAACGATGATTAATTTTTTAGCAAGGAACGGTAGGAACAAAGCATCGGGGCCTGACTGACTCGCTTCATCGATAATAATAACATCATATGCATCGACCCCAGGTTTCACCGTCTCTGCAACTTTATATAAAGGCATGATCCAAGCAGGAATTGCACTTCTGCATTCCTCCATGTTCTCACGGGCCGCTTTTCGATGCAACTCGGCACGTTTACCTTTACCTTTGCCAACTTTTTTCATCTCGTGAGTCCATGCTTCAAGATGCCGTCGCTCATGTTCGCCCAAACGAACAAAACAATGTTTCCAAGCACAAGCCGCTGCAAGTGTGGAAGTGGTCTGGTGGATTTCATCTTGTGTGGCCTTAAAGTTGGAAACTAACTCTAGTTCGTTTGCATCATTAATGTATTCCTCAAGCCAGTATTTCGCCTGATTCCAATTCCAGCTACGAGAGAATGTACCGAGCTTTTCGTCCCAATCAGCGTTGTTTGGCTCCGACTCAATTTTCTGTGCAAGGGCGGGAACAACTTGCGATAGTCTTCCTTGTAATACCAAGCGTTGTTGGTATAAAGACCTATCATGAAGAAGAGTTCTTAAAGCTATAAGAGATTTGCCGTAAGCGATTTCGTCTCGCTCTTTTACTGCTAGAAGCATTCCGTTTATGAGTGAATGCGGATTTTCTGTTGCCAAGCCCACTACAATTGTTTGCACAGTCTCATCAAAGAATGTCTGGGTGCGACGCAACGAGCGTTCAGCTTCGATTGCGTATATTGTCTGGTAGTAGTTTTCAATTTCTTCAATAATGTGCCATGCAGGTTGTGACAATCCTAGTATGGGTAAACAAACATCCCGTGCTTGACCAATTATGGAATGCAAACTCAATGCCTGTTCCAGTGATTCACAAAGATCTTTAATGATCGCAACTTGAATTGAGCGACTGCCAGCAACTTTTTTTGTGTAAGGTGACCAAAGAGACCAGAGTTTTTCAATTCGATAATCAACTGTAAGAGTTTCTAGAAGTTCTCTAATGAGACGTGGATTGTTACATCTTTTGCCATTGACAAAAGTCTCATTGATAATATACCAATTGTCCTTTACAGGCTTAGGTCTAAATAAGGGTAAACCGAGTGAGCCGCCGTTCGTAAAATGTGTCAGTAAGGACCTGGCATCTGCAGTAACAACAGAGCGCTCATAACCTTGAGGTAGATTAATCTGTCTGTCGTCAGCTTTTCGTGCAAGTTCAATTAGACCTCGTAAATAGTTCTGAGATGTGTTCAACAATTCTTGCCAACTTCGACCATGCTCATCGAGAATATCATTTACTGCTTTGGGAATCCATGGTTGGTTATGTTTTAGAACGTTCGACCGAGTGTCTAGAAATCGAGAAAAGGCAATTTTAAGATCCTCAAGTTGTGCTTGCGATGCCACGGAAAGTTTAGGATAGATTTCTGAGGTTAAAATGGGGCCGAAGCTATTGAGGTGGTTTTTGGCTTCTGATTCAAGCCTATGGTTTTTTACAAAATCTTCTGGCGTTGGCAAAGTATCTGGTTCAATCAAGGATTTCCGACATTCAAAAACCCTGTCCTCGGTGAGTTCTCGATGAATCCTAAGCAAATCCAGAATTTCCTTATTAGTTAGTGGGGGTTGAGTCTCAGGTACCTATTTTTCCTTCTAGCCAATCATAGAGGGATTGCTCTTTTCTGATTTGTCTGGCAATAGATTGTACTGTTCCTTGGTACAACCCGTTACAAACATCATGCTCATAGGTTTCACGTTCCCTTATTTCTCTTAGACGGCGATTGAGATCAGCCTCTCGTTTTCTCAAAGAATTCATTCTATCTCTAAGGTAATCGATTTCCTTATTATTCTTTTGTGCATTCCAGTTTTGTTGCTTGTTAGTAATGCCTTTAACCGAGTCTTCTAATCCTTTCAGTGCGGTAGAGTCATTCCCAAGCAGGCTAACACACAAAGCTGACATCTCCGGTGGAATCATTCCCTTAAGAACTTTGAGTGCTCTGGGAGTTTGGCTTGTTACAAGCACCTTCTTTCCTGTGGCAAGCAAATGGCAAATGAGGTTTGCTATCGTATGACTTTTACCAGTCCCTGGTGGTCCTTGAACGACAACACCTGGTCTGTTATTGATTGTTTCTATAATTTTGTTTTGCTCGTCGTTCGAAGGAAGCGGGAAAAGAACTTCCTGAAAATCATTAAGATGCTTGTCTGAATCAGATTTGTCTTCTGATGCAAAATGATCATCTACGACTTCAACGATGCGTTGAATACAAAACGGCAACTCAACACCCGACTTCAGTTGTTCAACAATACCATTGAACATTGAAACAAGGTTCCGTTCTGATCTCTTTCGTAAAATGAGAGCAGGCGAAAAACTAACGACTGGCGATTCAGATTCACTTGTTGGTGTAGCAAGATCGTCGGTATAAGATCCTTTTGCAGACACAGAATGTATCCAAGTTTGCAGAAGCGAATTTAGATCAGAATTATTCCATATCACATCCCCAAGATTCTTTAGTTCTTCTGGATTGTCAGCTGTAAAAGCAGGACTTTTTTCATTCTCCTCTAACATACCCTGCTCTATCGCAAGCTTCGGGCCCTCTGCGCCAGACGTTACAGTTAATGTTCCATACCTTCCATCAAGATCGAGGGATGTTTGGGCGACAACAAGATGACGGCGAACCCGCTGTCCGGACGGAGTTTTCCAACTCAAAAGGCCTAAACCCAAAACTATCTCGAACGCCTCACCGAGTTTCTTCTGCAATTGATAAATTGCGTGGAGAGTTCCATAGACGTTTTGAATCTTCTTTACTCTTTCATTCTCCTGTGCCCATGGTGACCATTTTTCTTTGAGGTAATTATCCCACTGCAGACGAATGTGTGGTTGCGTTTCTAACTGAATGAATGTTTCTTTAATGCCAGCGTCATTTATTTCCTCTGTGTTTTCTGACACAGCTATCTTGGTCAGTATGTCCGGTATATCGCTTGAATTTGCGAGATCAACTTCTCTGATCCACGGCTGTACATCTTTTGGTACTGGAGGGAACGGTTTGATTTTTGGTTTCTTGATTTCCAACCACACTTCATCGTCCTCAGTTCGGAAAGCACCCCAAGCTGGAGTATAACATTCTTGTTCCTTGGGAACGTCAGCGAACCACAGAACATTTTCGTATTCTTCAATTCGCCGGACAGTTTTGGTTTTGAGTTCTACAAGTTCTCGTAAATACGTGAACATGCTGATAGCTTGTTTTGTAGCAGTTTCACTTATTTCGGACATGTCACTTAAATTTCCTCTATTATTATGCCACCTAACGAATAGCCTCTAAGCTGCGACACTGTAACCATTTTAATTTCATCTCATTCCCAAGTTCTAATTGGGAACACATTATTCCTATTTCGAGATATGTTTTGTGCATCGATATAATTTTAATAATATCATTTTATCTTGTTCTTTTCACATTGTATTTTGCCAAAGACTCTTTCACACGGAAACCGATTTCATTCTTTGGTTTATCTGGAGGCGCCATAAGTTGGCGGATGGCATCGAATACAATTCTAAATTGTGTATCGTACTTCTTTTCCATTTCTTCAAGCTTTGCAGCAATGTCCTTGTGCGTTGCAAGCAGTTATCGAATTTTTACAAATGTCCTCATGATTGCAATATTAACATAGATGGCGCGTTCGCTATCTAGCACACTAGAAAGCATCGCGACACCTTGTTCAGTGAAGGCAAATGGTGGATATCGCCGGACCGCCCCGTCCGCTGTTTGAGGTCGCAAATTGCGTCCTCAAAGCAGCCTCTTCTTTTTGATTTAGTTCAAACATAAAATCTGCCGGGAATCGCTTGATATTTCGTCGCACTTGTTCTTTCAAACGTTTTGTCGAGGTACCATACAATGAAGCAAGTTGAAAATCGAGCAATACTTTTTGTCCTCTAATCAGGACAATCTTTTTTTCCACAACCTCGGACGGATTACTATATATAAAGTCACCCATAATTCTTAAAATCCATCCTGAAATGCATATCTCTTCTTGGAGGCTTCTTGAGATTTCTTGTAACACACCCTGCCTGGTAGAATAAGTCCCGAACGGCCTCTTTGTTCTTGTTGTGAATTTCAAATTCGTTAAACATTTTATCGAGTTCTGTTTTGTGTTTGGGCATAAATAATTTCATTGTACATATTCTGAATCGGACGCCCACTTAAGAACATTCCCTGTGATATAATCTCGAATATTATTCAAATCCTTGCTATCGCGTATAATATGTTCGTAAAATCGAGATTGCCAGCGGAAATCACATAACCCTTTACGCCTGCATTCTGTTGTAACCGCTGCTTTGTATGTCCTTATGATTATAGATAATGAACCTTTTTTCGGCGACAACCTTGTAGGGACGTTCAATTGAACGTCCCTACCATGATCATTCAAAATTATTATACCGTGGATGTGATTGGGCATAACAACAAACTCATCCAATTCCACATCCTCAAAATGACTCGGTATTTGCCTCCAACATTGTTGTGCAATTCTTCCTTCTTGCGATAACCTCATTTCGTCTGCGATGGTCTCACCGAATGTATCTTCTTTTTCGTATGTGCATATCGTAATAAAATATTCTCCTGGCCGAGCATAATCGTATTCTTTTAATCGTATCGTTTTCCTATTGTGAAGCGTTGTGATCATTTTATATTTTCAAGACCTTGGTCTATAAAACACAAAAAGCCTCCATCATTCTTCCCCCCGCCCAAAAAAAGTAGCGGGCAAGTGCTGGAGGCTTCTCGAGATTTCTTGTAACGCATTCTGCCCGGTAGAATAAGTCCCGAACGGACTCTTTATTCTTTTTGTGAATTTCTAACGGAGGTAAAGCTGAATCCCGAACTCCCAACGGGTACAACTTACCGTTATTGTAACAACGCTTTGGGCAAAATGCAAGATTTTTATAGCCCCATTGCTCATTTTATCATCTTCTCATTTCCAATGTATTGCGCGTTTGCTTTGTAATACCCCGGAAAGCATTGCAACACTTTTTTCCGTAAATACATAAGGAGAATAGCGCGCGCCGCCCCATCTTGAGGTGCCAATTTGGTACCTCAAGAATGTGTAAATGTCACCCTGAGCATGTCGAAGAGTGACTAATAATTCGAATATCAGGCTTCGACAAGTGGCGCTTACTCAGCCTGACTTGCTTCCCGCGTTTTTAAGATGGCTTATTGCTTTTTTCTCGCTGTATTCGCATTTCTTTCTCGTCGAACTGCTTCGCACGATTGTTAAACTAATCCGTGGTATCGCCAAAGTACTTTTCGCGCTTGACTTTTTAAATTACTATAACGTCGGACAGCTCCGCGCCGATGTGAACTGACTTCGCGTCATTGTCACCTGACACTCCCTCCTCGTCAAAGCATTCTGCCCAGTTATCAAACTGCTTTTCGCTATCGTCAGGTGGCTTCCCATCAATGTCAGATGACTCCGCATCGTCGTCAAATGGCTTAGCGTCGATGTCAGATGACTTCCCGTTGAGGTCAGATTGCATTTCGCCAGAGTCAGATCTCTTCCAAATTGACACGAATAGATTCGTGACATTCTCATGCCTCCGGCTGTCAGATGGCATTTCGCCACTGCTATTCTCGATCCCAAGCTCTGATTGGAATCGCAACTGCCAGAAGCTCCGCTTCCATTCTTGCTCTGGAATCTATCCTCAATGCCATCCATTCCAAAACGGAGTTTGGGAACGATGTTAAACGTTTGCATCCTGCCAGTTCTCATTTACTGAGTGTACCATAAAATCTTCTCAAGGCAATCTGCAATTTATTTCCTACAAGCTTATCCTTTAATAGTTGGGAATTCTCTTCGACTGCTCGTTCCCCTGCAAGAATACTTTGATCGATGCTAGTGAAATTCATTCCAATCGATAGTATCTACATCCGGCTTGAGAACAATGTTCGCGTGGTGCAGATGAATATCGTCAAGCTTGTTGTTTGTAACTTCAGCCGCACGGATAACAATCTCATATCCATGCCGATGGTTCTCATACTTGCCAAGGGATTGGCGGACATCAACAGCAACGATGGGATCTTTCGACAACGAACGAGCAGCCGGCACAGGAATCGGTACTAGTAACTTTTCCATCAACAAAATAATAACGGCCCATTTCAATAGGAGCAACAACACCCGGAATTGCCGAACTTGCTGCAACAGCAGTGATGATGGACCCGGAGGTAAACACATATTCTTCACCGGAGACTATATCACTTGCTACAGCAGCAAAATGAAGAGATAAATCGCTTATATCTCCTTCTTCCAGGAGCAAAGCCATCGATTGGATCAATGTTGTTTGTGCAAACTTTCCGTTTCCAAGTGCAGACTTTGACATGAAATATCTTTGTCGTAAGTGCGTGGCAAATCTATCCCACACAAAACGAGAACTTTTGGTATCTGTGGTTGAAAATTGTTCTAATCCGATCTGTTTGTAGAAAGATCCATTCAGAAATTCTCTGAATTTTTTTTCTACAGCGTTCGCATTTTTCAGTTGAGAGTACATGCCGCCCACAACAGCTCCCATACTAGTACCAACAATCAGTGATGGTATTAGCCCAATCCTCTCAAGAGCTTTGAGAATTCCAATATGTGCCAACCCGCGCGCTCCGCCTCCACCCAGAACTAGCGTGAAAGGACGAACCTTATTATGTAGTGGATTTCGCTGCATTATTTTTCTTTAGTAAATATCTTTTAAGCAGCCTGTGAATATCTATTTTTCTTTCCGTTCTTCCAGGGTGACTTCTATTTCATCATCCGGAAGATAGATTGAAACTTTCCGATAGTGAAGAGCGCCAACGTTGTCTATCACTACTCGTCCTCTGATATCGGGAGTTCCAGCCGTGTCAAATGTGAGGACATTGAAAGCCCGTGCATGTCCGAACTTCAGTTCTTCGTCTTGCGAAAGCTTGAATTCCGCCGCTTCTGCAGCCAGCTTTCGTTTACTGAAAATAAACATTCCCCGCATAGCATGACGTGAAGAGTCTTTGAACATATTTCGGAGTGTTCTCACAAATCGGATTGCATCATTGTTTAATATCTCCGCAGGTTTTCTTGGAAGCCATACTGCGGATTCTTTAGTAGTGTCGGAGTGAATGCGAGCCCATGCTTTTCCTCCTTTATCATCCAGGGCTATAAAGAATTCTTCTCGACCTTTACTATTCTTCCATGTTGATTCACTGAAAAAAAATTGATCGGGGAGGTATCCTCCTATTTTCCCAAGCAAGGTAGCGAAGAACGGGCCATCCCACACTGCATCGAAAACCGCAGTAACTTCCGCTGAATTCAGGATGCTTGCCAAAAAAAGAAACATAAGAATGCCGTAAACCACTATTTGCTTTATCATAGAATTGCAGATTCCTATTTTTTTATGATCTTCTCTACCTTCACATTGACGGTAGTATAGGAAATTTTAAAAGAAATTGCACCGTGAAATAATGATTAGAATATATCTCAAAAATATTTCTTACTGTCAGATTGAGCTTGCCTGCCCTCCGAAGGCACACAGGCGGATCGAAGTCTGACCTATCGCATATTCCAACACTTATCGACAGGCCTTCGGCGTGAGACCTCAACGTGAGCTCGGTCAAACGTTCAGGCGATCGCTCAGGGCGACTTAAAATCATTTTTTAGGATAGCTTATACTCTTTTTTTCATTTCCCTCCTTTTTTGTTTATCTTTTGTTATGCGAAAACTGACACACGCTGAAATTTCAATTAAACGCCTTCATGTAGAACAGGTAGAAAATGCGACGCGTGCTCCGCTGATTGTTTTGGTAGATAATGTCCGGAGTTTATATAATGTCGGTTCTATCTTCCGAACATCCGACGGAGCTATGATTGAGAAGCTCATACTCGCCGGATTTACGCCGCAACCGCCGCGCAAGGAAATCGAAAAAACAGCGCTCGGTTCTACAAAAAGCGTCCCATGGGAATACACTAAGCATCCGATCGAAACTATTCAAAGGTTGAAGGAACGCAGTTACAAGATTTGTTGCTTAGAATTGACGGATAAAAGTATCAATTACAACGATATCAAGATATCTGATTTTCCGATTTGTCTTGTTATTGGCAACGAGATTAATGGAGTATCAAAAGAAATCATTGAGCTTTGCGATTTGGCGATAGAGATTCCGATGTACGGCATCAAGCAATCGCTGAATGTTGCGGTGGCGTATGGAATTGCAGTATTTGAACTTGCAAGACTTTGGCGAACAAACTGAGATTGCTGAACCTCCAATCGCTCAGGAAAAGATTCCCTTTTTCATCCCTCCACTTCATCCATCAGAATTAAGAATGATTAAGTTCATTTATTATACATTGACTTGAAGAATAGTAGATTTTCAAGCAAAATTTTAAGAAATTTAAATATCCATAAATTATTAAAGAATAGACTATGAATATAATAATTCCGAAAGAAGCTTCATCCGAACTGCGGGTTGCAATGCTGCCTCAGAACGTCGAAAAACTTGTTAAAAAAGGTGCAAAGATTAATCATCGAATCGAAACTCGGCACTACACTTGGTATTTCAGATGAAGATTATAAAAAAGCAGGTGCTTCCATCGAGAAGAACCGTAAAAAACTCTTAGCGTCAGGAAACATCATTTTACGTTTGCGCAAACCTGATATAAATGAAGTTCCTTCAATGAAAAAGGGATCAATTCAAGTTAGTTTTCTCGATCCATTTAACGAGCCCGAACTTCTTGCAGCTCTTGCGAAACAAAAGATTTCTGCAATATCAATGGAAATGATTCCGCGTTCGACACGCGCACAGAAGATGGATGCACTGAGTTCGCAGGCAAGTCTTGCAGGATATGCTGCAGTGATTTTAGCAGCCGATAATATATACAAGATTTTTCCTATGATGATGACGCCTGCCGGCACATTGCAGCCATCGAAAGTGTTTATCATCGGCGCAGGTGTTGCAGGATTGCAGGCGATTGCAACTGCAAGGCGTCTCGGTGCAAAAGTAGATGCGTTCGATACCCGCCCCATCGCAAAAAACGATGTCTTGTCGCTCGGTGCAAAATTCGTCGAGGTTGATCTCGGTGAAACCGGACAAACTGCTCAGGGATATGCAAAAGCGTTGACTGAAGAACAATTGAAAAAGCAACGCGATGTTATGAAACAATATTGTGCGCAGGCAGATATTGTAATTACTACGGCACAAGTTTTCGGACGCAAAGCTCCAGTCATTGTTACGAATGATATGATTGATGCAATGAAGCCAGGTTCCGTTGTTGTTGACCTCGCCATTGAAACAGGCGGGAACGTAGAAGGTGCTGTTCTCGGCAAGATTATTAACAAGAACGGTGTCAAGATTATCGGCTTGGCAAATATGCCGGCTCGTGTGGCAATGAACGCCAGCCAAATGTATGCCAACAATCTAACAAATCTACTCGATGAGTTTTGGAACAAAGAGAAAAAGGAATTTGAACTAAAGCTCGACGACGATATCATCAAAGGATGTTTGATCACACACGGCGGCGCTATTGTACATCCCAATTTTGCACCTCACATTGAAGAAAAGAAATCTCACAAAGGATAATACGTTATGTTTCCCTTAATTGAATCATTTTATATACTCATCCTCGCCGGCTTCGTTGGATTTGAGGTTATCAAACGCGTGACACCAACGCTGCACACGCCGTTGATGTCAGCAACCAATGCTATCTCCGGAATTTCATTAGTCGGTTCACTCGTCGCCGCTGGAAGCGATCAGTTTGTCAGTCAAATGCTCGGGCTCGTTGCGGTTACAGCGGCCACTATCAATGTCGTTGGCGGATTTATGATCACCGAACGAATGTTGAAAATGTTCAAACGAAAGGAGCGGAAACAGCAATGATTAATTATCCGCTCGAAATTACTTACATCATCGCTTCCGTCCTATTTATTATGGGATTGAAGGGACTCGGTCATCCTGAATCAGCACGCCGCGGCATGCATTATGCAGAAATCGGAATGCTGATGGCAGTCATCGGCACACTGCTTGGTCAAAATATTGTTACATGGCAATGGATTCTAATTGGCCTGGTAATTGGTTCGCTTATTGGCACCGCAATGGCAATCTTCATGCCGATGACGGCAATGCCGCAACGAATCGCAATTTCGCATGCGTTTGGCGCACTTGCCGCAGTGCTTGTTGGTATCAATGAATTTATTATAAAGGGATCGGAAGTTACAAGCGGACTTATGGGAGCATTAGGATTTGAAGTGCTCTTCGGTTCGCTTACAGTTGCAGGCAGCTTGATGGCTTTCGGGAAACTTCAAGGTATTTTAAGAAGCGCACCTATGACATATAAAGGTCAAAACTTCGTCAACATCACGCTATTTTTTGTTACGGTCGGAATGTTCGTCTATCTCGTTTTCTTCCCGCAAAATGCTCTTGTCTTCGGCTCAATGATTGCAATTTCGTTTATTAATCGGCATTTTCATTGTTATGCCTATCGGAGGAGCAGATATGCCGGTTGTTTTATCGTTGATGAATTCGTATGCCGGACTTGCCGCCGCTGCAACAGGATTTGCAATCAACAATAAAGTGCTGATCATTGCCGGCTCATTGGATGGTTCGTCAGGATTTATTCTTTCGATCATTATGAGCAAAGCTATGAACCGATCGTTCGCAAATGTACTTTTTGGCGCTGTTGGTTCTCCACAAGTCGACACTTCAACTCTTCATGAAGACCGACCTATCACAAAAATAAATGTTGAAGATGCAAAGTTTATTCTTGAACAGGCAGATCGTGTGGTTGTCGTTCCGGGATATGGAATGGCAGTGGCACAAGCTCAACATGCAGTCCGTGAACTGAGTGATGAATTAGAAAAACGCGGAACAAAAGTTGAATTTGCTATTCATCCGGTTGCGGGACGCATGCCAGGACACATGAATGTGCTTCTCGCTGAAGCAAATGTGTCTTATGACCAATTGCAAGAGATGGAAGTTATCAATCCTACGATGGATACAGTAGATGTTGCCATTGTGATTGGTGCAAACGATGTGGTCAATCCTGCCGCTCGCACAGACAAAGGAAGCCCGATATATGGCATGCCGATTATTGATGTCGATAAAGCACGGACCGTTATTGTGATGAAGCGTTCGATGGCAACCGGATTTGCCGGCATCGAAAATCCGCTCTTCTATCAAGAGAACACGAAAATGTTATTCGGTGATGCAAAAAATGTTTTGCAGCAATTGATTGCAGAGTTTAAGAAGACCTGATTTATCGCAAGATACATAGTCTTTCCATCGTAGAATCCGATCACCGATCGGATCATATATCAAATGTCGTCCGATGTGATCATCGGACTCTACTGTTACAAATTCTGAATTTCTTCCCAAATAATTAATTCAGTCCCAGAGTTGGGAGGGAGTTTTACTCCCGACCTAACTTCATTCATCCTCGTTGCAAAACTCAGCTTAATAGTGCTATTCAACAGAGCTTTTCATCCAAGAACATTTGTCCGTTAATTGGCGAGCTCCTTTTTCCTTTCTGTTCGGGAGAGCATCTCCCTCACAACTTGGTAATTAATTCAGTCCCAGAGTTGGGAGGGAGTTTTACTCCCGACCTAACTTCAGAGCATCTCCCTCACAACTTGCTTGGCATCTCCATCACAACTTGGGTCTGATGGTCGGACTCTACGCTTACAAATTCCCAAATAGTTACTTCAGTCCACGTTTTTTTTTCTCGATGATAACTTGAACATCGAGTGGAGCGGAGCAAATCGGACACACGTAGCGTCGTGTAGTTTCATTGTAGTCAGGTTCATGCTTTTCTTTACAATTTGGACATCGAATTAGAAGTGGTTTATCATCTTTCATAAGTTTACCGTTTCTTTCCTATTTGACCTCTTTATTATGCTGTTTAAATGGCAGATAATGAATTCCGTGGCATTTAGAGCACACCTAAAAAGAACCTGTCTTTCTCACATGTTTTTAGTGGGAATCTTACTTTAAATCTATCAAAATTCCACGCCGCCAAAGCACACTTTATACGGCGGGCAAGCCGATAATCCCGATTGATAACATCAATCGAGACGGGAATGACTTTTCGGCTGAATAGTTATTGGAATATAGCCATATGGAATTCCAATCACAATAACTTATCTTAGTATCAATTTAAAGAAATACTCAATACTGCACTTCATTTAAGTGCAGCTTTCTAACTATCAGGACGTAAGTCCTGACAGCATTACGATTATGGATAGACTTGTTTTAACTCATCTACTTTCTCCTTTCAAATTTTATCGTATATTGTTCAAAACATATAAAACATTTTGAAAGATAACATATGCAAATAGGAATTGTTGGCATCCCGTTCTGCGGAAAATCCACATTATTTCAAACCATCACGAAAACTCATATTGACCCGACAGCCCTTGCAAAGGCAGAATCGCATCACGCTATAGTAAAAATTCCTGATATCCGGCTGGACAAATGTTCTGAAATATTCTCTCCTAAAAGGACTATACATGCAACCATCGAATTTGTTGATGTTGTAGGATTGAAAAAAGGCGAGTCCGGCTCAACGCAGTTTTCCACAAACTTTCTATCAAATGTCAAAACAAACGATGCGCTTGTGCAGGTTGTTCGCTTGTTTGCGAACGATACTGTCCCGCATCCTGACAGCTCAATCAATGCTATGCGGGATATCGAAGCATTTGAAACTGAATTTATTCTTTCCGACTTGTCTCTTGTCGAGACACGAATTGATCGGATTAAGAAACAGCTTCTAAAAATGCAAGATGAACTTGCCAAGCGTGAACTGCCTGTATTAGAAAAATGCAAGCAAATCCTTGAAACTGAAAAACCATTGCGCGAAATCGCATTCACGAAAGATGAACTGCATCTTCTAAAGACTTACCAGCTTCTTTCCATCAAACCGATGCTCATCGCATTGAACTTAGATGAATCTCAGCGAAGCGACATGGAAAATCTCGTAAAACAAGTAGCCGAAAAGAAAGAAGGAACGAACACGAAGGTGGTTTCTTTCTTCGGCAAGATAGAGATGGAAATGTCCGAGCTGGCGGATGATGAAGCAAAAGTATTCATGGAAGAATACGGAATCAAAGAATCTGCACTCAATACGTTGATTCGCGAAGCATATGCGTTGCTCGGACTTCAATCATTCTTCACGGTCGGCGAAGACGAATGCCGGGCATGGACAATCAAAAAGGGAATGAATGCACAGGAATCGGCAGGCGTGATTCATTCTGACTTTTTTGCAAAATTCATTCGTGCGGAAGTTGTCTCATACGATCACTTCATCGCCGCTGGAGGTTCTTTTGCTAAAACAAAAGAACTCGGACAATGGCGGCTTGAAGGAAAAGAATATATTGTAAAAGACGGAGATATTATATCTATAAGACATAGCTGATGTAATTTGATAATTGATAAAACGCATTTTACATTAATTATAAATATCAATAAAATGAAAGGGTGAATATAAATGCCAAGTCTACATGGGACACAAACAGAGAAGAATCTCTTAGCGGCATTTGCCGGAGAATCTCAGGCGCGAAATCGCTACACTTTTTTTGCCTCTGCAGCAAAGAAAGAAGGGTATGAACAGATCGCCGCGATATTTTTAGAGTCTGCTGATAATGAAAAAGAACATGCCAAACGATTTTTCAAGTTTCTTGAAGGTGGCGCAGTCGAAATCACTGCATCGTATCCGGCAGGTGTCATCGGCACAACAAAAGAAAATCTGAAAGCAGCAGCAGACGGAGAACATGAAGAATTCGCTGAACTGTATCCGCATTTCGCCGAAGTCGCTAAACAGGAAGGATTTTCTGAGATTGCTCTTGCGTTTCGTACAATCGCACTCGTTGAAAAACAACACGAAGCACGCTATCGCAAGTACCAGAAACAAGTGGAAGACGGAACTGTCTTTAAGAGGGAAAAAGTTGTTCGTTGGAGGTGCCGAAATTGCGGATACATCCACGAAGGGAAAACTCCCCCCGTAAAATGTCCGGCATGTCTGCATCCTGAATCATATTTTGAAGAATGGGAACAGATAGACTAAAAATCGCCCTCATGTTCATTTAAAGCTAACGCCAGACTCTTACAAGAATCTGGCGTTAGCTTTTTTGATATTTCACTTTATTATTTCAACATTGGTTTTGCACGCTTGATAAATTGGAGCGGTACACCCCACGGATTACGTAACATAAGGATTTCATCGCCGCTCGCGCTAATTGTAATGTCGTCTGCAAGCGTTGCGCCAGCTGCTATTAATGCGTTGCGAATTGCGTGCACATCATCTACGACAAACGCAATATGGAGAGATAAATGATTTATCTTCGACATATCCAATACCGGATATCCGCTATTGTTGTATAATTCAAACATCATATTATTACCGGCGTCTGCCACAAAATTTGTATAAGTAGGCGGAGTGCCTTTCCGATTAACCTTCATACCAAGATTTTCACAATACCAATTCGTCATGCTTTGGGGATCCGCAACATTAAGCGCAAAATGCTCTGGCCGTGTGCCCGTGGGAATAAGCATTGGTGAAATTCTTTTTACAAATTGAATAGCAAGTCCCCACGGATCGCGCATCATCAATATTTGATCTCCGGATGGTATTGTAGTTATATCTTCTACGAGCTTCGCTCCTGCGATAAGAAGCGAATCGCGCATTGCTTTCACATCATCAGTCATAAATGCGAGATGCATGGCCATATGACTGATGGAGGCAAAGTCGAGGACAGGTATATTTGGATTGTTGTACAACTCACACATCATATTCCCAGCAGAATCTCCAATAAAATGTGTATTCCCAGGAGGTGGGCTCTTTCGGACAATTTTCATCCCTAAATGTTCACAATACCACTTGGCAACCGCTGCCGGATCTTTGACATTGAATGCAATGTGCTCTAAGCGCGGTTGTTTCTTTAATGAAACGATTTGACCGTTTGATTGATCAGCTTGATTTGCCATATTTATATTTTCCTTTAATACTATAGAATTGTTCTTCACTGTTACTTCATTCAACTTCTTATCCGAATCGATAGAGACACTGCTCTTAATAGAATCGACACTCGATGATGCCGAAAATAAATGGAAGACCCCAAGGATAAGGCAGATGACGATAGATAAAGTTGTATTGAATATTTGATTTAATCTAGTTCGGTAAATCATGGTATTCTTTCCCATTCTTAATCGTTAATCATCATGTCAGAAACATTATTTCGTAAAACATATCCAATCAATGAGGTAAGAATGCATCAAGAGCCGCTTTTGCGACAATACCATCCTGGTCGGAAGTTCCACCGCTTACGCCAATAGCACCAAGATATTGCTCATCAATTACAATCGGAAGCCCACCCTCAATAGGAATTGCACCAGGCAATGCGAGGAGAACATTTCTTCCAGCAAGTGCCCGCTCTTCAAATGACTTTGTCGGTCGCTTAAATGAAATGGCTGTTTTTGCTTTTTGAGTAGCAACTTCAATACTTCCGATCTGAGTATTGTCCATTCGTTCCAGATACATCACATTGCCTCCATCATCAACAATAACGATAACCATCGTCCACTTATTTTTTATTGCTTCTGATTCAGCAAGAGCTGCAAGTTTCTTTGCTGCCTCTAATGTCAGCGCCTTCTTCGTGGTCAACTGAGCACTCGTAGGAAATGCAATGACCAGAACAAACATAATCACAGAAATAATTGTTAATAGTCGGCTTTTCTTCATACCACCTCCAAGCATATTTACTAGAAATAAGTAATATTGAAAATTTAACCAAATGGAACTTCAGAAACAAAAGAAAAGCCTAATCGGACGAAATCCAATTTTGCTTGAAAAATTGGGAAAACCAGTTGGGCTACTTTAACAGAATTGCTTTCTTCACTGCATTAAAAGTTGCGGTATGCACTTTATAAAAATAGACACCGGTCGTTAATGCTGATGCATCCCAATTAACCTGATAGATCCCCGCCGGCTTTACTTCATCTAACAATGTCATAACTTCGCGTCCAAGTACGTCGTAGACTTTAATTGTCACGAGTCCGGTAGCCGGAATTTGGAATTGGAAAGTTGTCGTTGGGTTGAACGGGTTCGGATAATTTTGTGAAACATTGAAATGCATAGGAATGGCAGAAATGATATTTGAAACACCGCATTATCACTCCGGTTCCACCGCTTTCTTTATATCTCGCCGCGAATTCCTGCACGTAAAGACGTGCAATGTCTCTGGAATGTTGATAATGAGAGTATTTTCATCGTTATCATTTTCTGCGGCAAGTAGACCAATTGTGGCTACCCATAATGACTAAGGGATCATTAGCATTAATTGAATGGATCAACAACACCATATTTGTGATGGAACAAACCAGTTACAACACTGTGGCCTGCCTGCAGATGCACGTCCACTCCAAAGCAACCAGAGCATCGAATACACGTTCCTAGTATCGGTGCTGTTGTCAATAAGTCCACGAACATTATCAGCCGAATTTTTTTTTGCAATAAGTGATTTCGCGATATCACCACGCGTAAAAGCATAACTCCAAATCAATAGATATTTTTGTTTCATTCAGAGGGCTTAATGATGAAGTCGTTGTCGTGCCATCAGAGGGACTGAAGTACGATTCCACCGGTATTCCACTGATATTGAAATAATGAGGAGTATTATCCAGCTTATGCGCACCAAATCGAGAATTCGTAGCATTCGGCATGCTGGTGCTACTCCCCCACATTTCATTAAACTCGGTTGTGTAGGCATTTGCCAGCGCCCTATCCTGGATTTCTATAACATTTTGTGCATCATCGGTATTACCGGGATCCGTTGCATTCCAAGAACCAGAGATAACCCAGCTGGTTGTGTCAGATGTAGTATCCTGCATATCAATGATGAAGAATTTATTATGCATCAACCCGGCACCAGCATTTGTAGCATCATATGTATCAAAAATAACAATGATACCGGAATTAGTGAGTGTAGTCCACGGAGCTGTCGTATGGTTATCGTATTCGCCGATAACGCGCACTGTAGTACCACGTCCCTTGGCACTTATTAAGGCAGTCGCAATTTTCGCTCCTACTGTGCCGCTAAGACTATATAGGGCAACATCGACGGAATATTTTGCTGCATTGATCCTATTAATAACTTTACTCGAGATATCGACATTCTGCGCATTCTCACCTTTAGCTAACGCCGTGTTGACAGAATGGTTGAAATACACATTCATTGTTCCTTTAGAAGACTGAGAAGCAGTAGAAACAATGTAATCGTTTGTATACGTTATACCACCAGCAGAATTTCTCGATCCAAGTTTAATGTGATATATAGTTGCAGGTAGCAATCCATTGAGTACCAATTGGTGACTGGTAACAGCATTTGTATCTATCAACGTATCTGTGTATGTCGTTGTCAGACCGCGAATGACAATTGAACTTCCCGGCGAATCCGTCTGCCAGGAAATTGTGATACTACTAGAAGTCATATTACTTTCGTATGGTACACCTGAGATGATGCGAGGCCCCGCTCCTTCAACAATAATATCACTATATGTTCTCGGCAAGATTTGATATTCTGTATAATATTGTCCTAGGACACCAACAACATCAAATTTTCCAGATGGAGCTGATGTATTGCAGAGGCTATTATTTGCCTTTATATATGTTTGCAGCGTATCTGTACCAGATATCAAATACAAAGTACTTGCAACACCGGTCGTGCCCCATGTTGTCGCAGGTGATTTGGCAGAAGTAATGACCGAAGTTATATTACTAACTCGTATCAAACGACATTCATATGGTTCAACTCCATTTTGATTCTGTCCTTTGATTGATGCAATTGTTAATGTCGTTGTATCTACAGGATTTCCCTGGCTAATCACTTGTAAAAGCGAACAAGGATTGAGTTCAAACATATTTTGGTATGGAGAGACAACGCCCAGTAATACTACTTCATCTCCTCGATTGATATTTTGGGACACCGTTGAATCATACACAGAAATCCCAGCCGTCGCATCCTGTATATATGCCGGTCCACCAAATTCATTTGCGACCGTAACAACACCTTGGACTACTACATACTTGCCAGTAAGTACATGCACACCTGAGCCATCCTTTACTTTCACTTGACTCATTGCTCTTGGTGAACCGTAAACAAGAAGTTGTGGGAGAGATGAAATTTAACCGTACGAACCTACGCTTTTGTAAGTTTGAATGATTATAGAAAATACATCTGTTGTATCAATCGATTTGACATTTGCGATTGTTACAACAAGACTATCTTGGTTAATCAAATTGATATCGGCAATCTGCACGGTATCCGAAAAAAAAGTGGCTTTTATTGAATCCGGTGAAACTGAGGCCATTTTTGTTTCCCAATTCAAAACAGAAGGCTTGATAATTCGAAATCCGTTGATGGTATCTCCTGCCGCTCGAACAACAAATTGAAGTGAGGTTGGCTCATTATATTTGAATATATACGGAGATACGGAAGCCGAACCGATTCCGCTGGTTTGTATGGTCGTCGAATTTACGCTCCCATTTATGACAATATTATTTAGTCGAAAATTGCCTGTGCTTGATGCCCCATAGCCCCATATTCGAAAAGTTACTTGACTTGAAGTTGTTGGAGGAATTGATGTCAATGAAAATTGATCCAAGGAAGATGTATTTGAGTTGGCAGTTTCTCCCAGAGCCGTTATTCCATTAGTTGTAAAATCATCTAAGCTATATTGCACTTGAATTTTAGCTGGTCCAGTTGCAGTGCGACCTGCATTAAATGTTACTGAAGAAATAATTATTTGATAGCCATACTTGGGAGTAACAGAAAACTCCCAGTACTTCCCTGTAGTAGAAAATGCCGATGACGTTGACCATGTCCCGCAATAGATGTCGCCAGGACTGGTTTGATACGCAAGTGTGGTCGAAGGAATCACGTTAATCGCGTTTGCTGTTAGATTGGCGTTTATCGAAGTCGCAGTTGTGGTTGCGGAAGTCAAATTCCAGGTAGCGATTTGTGCTTGTGCACTTGCAAATGCAAGCAAAGCAATAATTAACAACGCTGTATATCTTAATATTTTCAGCACAACAAATTGAATTAGTTTTTTCATATTACCCCCCAGAAAAGATCAATAAAACATTTTTATCGATTTCAATATAACCAATTTCTATTTCATAGCACAAATGATTCCGTCACAATTGGAAATTCAATCGGGTTTCGATATATTGCAAAAAAGGAATAAAATGACAGAAGTTGCAGTAGCCGTATTAAGAAGAAATAATCTAATCCTAGTCTGTCAGCGAAAGCACGGTGGCAGGTATTCGTTAAAATGGGAATTCCCCGGCGGTAAGCTTGAACCGGGTGAATCGGTGGAACAATGTCTCCACCGTGAGCTTCAAGAAGAATTATCGATAGAGATCCATGCCATAGAACGAATCCAAACCGAGGCGACATATTACGAAGACGGCGGGATGTTCAATGTTTCTTACTGTTTCGTCTCAGGATTTGACGACGAGCCGCAAAATAATGTCTTCGAACAAATCCGCTGGGTCACAATAGACGAATTGAAAAAAATGGATTTACTCGATGGCACCAAACTTTTTGTGGAAAAGTTAATGTAATAATATTTATAAGTTCTCATAATATAATGCCGAAAACAAAATCCGCGCAACTAAAAGATCTGACTCATTTTTATAAAGAGCGAAGAATTTCAATCAGAAAAAGGCTGAAGGAATTTTCTAAAGTTCAACCAGCAGATTATTTCTACGAACTTGTTTATTGCCTCCTCACTCCGCAATCAAGTGCTGCTCATGCTGAACAAGTCGTCGCCATACTTCGCCATGCTGGATTCCAATATCGCAGCGTAAATCCAGAACCATTTCTTCGTCAGAAAGAATATTATATTCGTTTTCATAGGACAAAATCCCGGCATCTTCTCCGGATGAAGGATCAATTCTCTATTATTGCTCAAAAATTGTCAGAGCCTATTTCAGCTACGGAGTTGCGTGAATGGCTTGTAAATAATATTCTCGGCTTAGGATATAAAGAAGCATCACATTTTTTACGCAATATCGGCAAAAATGATGGTCTTGCAATACTCGATCGGCATATTTTACGAAACTTAAAACGACTCAGCGTGATTAGCTCAATTCCGAAATCTATTAGTAAAAAACATTATTTGGATATAGAAAAACGTTTTTCAAAGTTTGCGATTGATTTAGGTATCGCATTAGATGAACTTGATCTTGTCTTCTGGAGCATGGAAACCGGCGAAATCAGGAAATGATAAATCCGGCATTGCTCTTTGAGAGCTCTGATTGACTTTTAAGTCGAAAGTAACAATATTAAATCAAAAAATACACCACCCCTTCATCCCCTCCTCGTTTGAGGAGGGGAAACCGGCCCGATTTATGGCACTTTTCAACATATAGTATCTGAATATCGGGACGTAGGGGAGGTGGACAATTTTAAAGAATATTTAATGCGTAACATAAGAAATATTTCAATCCAACGTTAAAACAATAATCAATCTCATGGCACAACAAAACTCATTTGATATTGTATCAGAAGTAAATCTTCAAGAAGTCGATAATGCAGTGAATCAGGCGCAAAAAGAAATAATCCAGCGTTATGATTTTAAAGCAATTCGTACTTCCATCGAATTAGATCAGAAAGAGAAAAAAATCACTTTAATAACAGGTGATGAATTTCATATGAAAAGCATTGTTGACATTTTGCAATCTAAATTGATCAAACGCAGTGTTCCGATAAAAGCGCTCCGCTATGGAACCATAGAACCAGCAGCCGGCAATTCTGTGCGGCAAACGGTTACATTGCAGGTTGGTATTGCGAAAGACGACGCAAAAATTATTACGAAACTTGTGAAAGACTCAAAATTAAAAGTGCAAGCGCAAATCATGGAAGATCAAGTGCGGGTGAGCGGGAAGAACAAAGACGACCTGCAGGCTATCATGGCGCTGATTCGTAGTCACGATTTTCCGTTTGCATTGCAATTCGTGAATTACAGATAGATGAGACTCGCCTGTTTTTCAAAAGCTATCTTTTTTTCTTTTGTATTCTCGTTGTGCCAAGCCCAAACAACGGAGTACAAAACATTTATTTCCTTTCGCCTTACGTCTGGAGATACGACAGTTATCGGTGGTGTGGACAGCGCCGGAGTTCTGTTCTTTTCTCTCAATGATTTTTTAAAATCATTACAGCTTCCGGCATCTGTTAATGATACTACTGGAAAGATCGAATGTCTCATTGGAATGCAGCTTGTTCGTTTTACAAATCACAATCCTTTTGTTGTTATCACAGAACGAACGAGTAATACTTCAACAGTTTATCAAATGTCCAGCAATGTTCTCTGCAAACACGGTGAATTTTTTGTATCAGCAAGCGCATTTATTCCTTTGTATGAAAGTCTCACCGAACAACGTCTTTCAATCAATTCGCAGCAGAACACATTATCATTGGAAACTTTCCCAACTTCAAAATACTCAATTACAGGAATCCAAATCGAAAAAAAGGTCAACGGTTCTCTCGTTACCATCCTTGCCAATAATAAACTGGGTGATGTTGAACGGTGGTTAAAGCCTGATGGATGGCTTTTTGTGACAATCATGGGCGCAAAAGCTGATACGAGCATTCTTAATGCTACCAAACCATTTGGTGCAGTACGAAAAGTGTTGGCATTTCAATCACCTGCATCTCTTCAATTAACATTTCAAGTAACCCCAGATGTTGTGCAGGCGGAGACCGTGAATGACCCTGCTTCCAACGACATCCACATCTCGCTCCGAACCCTTTCAACTTCAGAAAAAGAAGAATTGAAGAAAAAGAAACAGGAAGAAAAGAAGCAACAGTTGAATAACGGACGTGACCGATGGAAGTTAGATGTTATTGTGATTGATGCAGGACATGGCGGAAGAGATCCAGGCTGTATTGGAGTCGTTGGAACACGCGAGAAAAATATTACGCTGGATGTAGGACTTAAACTCGGTCATCTTATTGAAACAAATCTTAAAGATGTAAAAGTCGTGTACACTCGATCCTCCGATAAGTTTGTTGAGTTATACCGGCGTACACAGATTGCCAATGAGGCAGGCGGTAAATTGTTTATCAGTATCCATTGTAATTCTCTGCCGCATAAACCGTCGAGTATGAATGGATTCGAGATTTATTTGCTTCGTCCAGGCCGCACCGAAGAAGCTGTCGCTATTGCTTCACGCGAAAATGCCGTTATTCAACTTGAAGAAGGATACAAAGAGCGTTATCAGAAATTAACCGAAGAGGAATTTATAATTGTAACGATGGCACAAAGTGCATATATGAAACAAAGTGAACAATTTGCCGAAAGTGCAGCCAACTCAATGGCAAAGCGCCTGCGTATTAAAAACAGCGGCGTTAAACAAGCGGGTTTCTTTGTTCTCGTCGGTGCGTCGATGCCCAATGTACTCGTGGAATTGGGATATTTATCTAATAGAAATGAAGAACAGTTCTTACGCAGTGAGAGTGGACAAGACAGGATAGCTGATGCTCTATTTAGAGGAGTAAAAGAATATAAAATTAAGTATGAAAAAGAACTACAAGAAGGAATTGATAGTAAATAACCTTGCGAAGGTTTAAACCTTCGCAAGGTCAGTATATTAATCAAGCATAAAACGTTCAAGTTTTTCATCAACGCGAGCCCTTCGTTGTGACTCTATAAAATCGCGGTATTGTTCCCCATTATCAAAATAGGAATTTCTAAAAGATAGATCCGTACGATCTGAATTTCGAATATCTATCCATTCCTTGTAGTCAGAAAACTCCCATTCTTCCGGTGTATTGACTAATTGTGCCGAAACTGGATTAAGATGTATGTAGGCACATAACTGAACAGTATACAAGTCGTTATCTACCTCGCGAGCTTTCGCTCTGCCTTCGAAAAGCGTTCCTGATCTCTAATATTGTTTATTGAACGCCTGTGTGTATGCATTAAATAGTGTCTGAATGCAGCGTTGAATGGAGCCCTCTAATGATTGCTGGAGCAGGAAATGGAAATGATTGGGCATGAGACAATATGCACGAATGGAGATTTTATACTCGATTGCGTATTTGTGCATAAGCCGCAAGCAATAGCGATAATTTTCTTGTGAGAGAAATATTTTTCCTTTGTTCGCACCTCTGTTATAAACGTGGTAGTATTTTTCTGGTTTGTATTTCATTGTGGTAGCAACCTTGCGAAGGATTGGGAACCTTCGTAAGGGTTGTGTTATTGCACAACCAGTACCGGTATTTTCAACCGGTGCCGCACTTTCGAGATTGAAGTTCCAAAAATAATATCTTTAATACCGCGATGCCCATGTGCGCCCATCACCAACAAATCAACCTTCTGCTCATCTGCAATACGGACAATTTCATTCGATATTCGCCCGAAACCGAGCACGGCTTTAACTTCTAATCCTGAAGTGCGCAGCTGTTTAGCATGACCTTCTAAATGTTCCATATCGTCACGCGCTTCGTTATCATAGGCATTCTTACCAAATATCTGTCCTCCCACTCCCTCAACAACATGTATTAACACAAGATGCGAGCTGTTTTGTTGTGCAAGTGTTCGTGCATGTGCTAATACTTTAGAATCCATTTTGCTTAAATCGAGTGCAACTCCAATATTGGCAAATGGATGTTGTTCAAATTCAATTTGTTCAATTTCAAATGGCATTGCTAATCTTCTCCTTCGCCAAGTTTTTGGTAACGATATATAAATAAGGAGCATATATATAAAAACACTTATTGGTATAATAGTTAACCAAAGAATGATCGCATCATTTCCTGCACTAGAAATCCAATCGGTAATAGTACTTATCGATAACTGAACAGTAAGCACAACAATAAAAAAAGCTGAAATCCAGGCAAGGATGTTGACCCATTGCTTATTCGCAAATATTCCCATTTTTTCTTTATCACTAGTGAAATGAATCAATGGAATAACGGCAAAAGGAAGCTGTAGGCTTAAAATGATTTGGCTTAATATCAGCAGTTTATACGTACCTTCATCTCCACTTAAAACGATTACGATAACAGCCGGCACAATAGCGAGCATTCGCGTAAGCAATCGGCGGATCATAGGCCTCATTTTAAAATGAAGAAATCCCTCCATCACAATCTGGCCTGCATATGTTCCGGTAAGAGTCGAACTTTGACCCGATGCAAGCAAAGCTGCGGCAAACAGCACTCCTGCGAATGTCGTACCAAGTAATGGCACCAATAACGAATGAGCTTGTTGTATTTCAGTAACAATCAATCCATGTTTATAAAATACGGATGCAGCTACAATAAGAATTGCTGCGTTCACAAGAAATGCGGCATTCAATGCAATCGAAGTATCGATTAAATTAAACTTGCATGCTTGCCGCTTCCCTTCCTCCGTTTGCTCTACCAATCTTGTTTGAACAAGCGCTGAATGCAGATATAAATTATGCGGCATGACCGTTGCACCAAGAATTCCAATAGCGATGTAAAGATTCTGGGAATTTAATCGCGGAATAAATCCTTTTACAACTTCTGAGAAAACAGGTTTAGAAAGAAATACTTCAATGCCAAAACAAACACCCATCAACGACACAAGCATCACAATAAAAAATTCCATCTTTCGGATACCAAAATTCTGAATCAGCATAAAGATCAGAGTATCGAAACCTGTGAGAATAACACCAATGATTAGCGGCAGCTTAAAAAGAAGATTTAAACCAATCGCCGTGCCGAGTACTTCAGCGAGATCACAAGCGGCGATTGCAATTTCGCAAAGCACCCATAAACAAATTGCAACCGGTCTCGGATATTCATCCCGGCATGCTTGTGCAAGATCGCGGCCCATAACAATGCCAAGCCGGGCAGCCAGTGTTTGTAAAAGCACCGCCATCAAATTCGATATTAAAATAACCCACAGCAGATCATATCCAAATCGCGAGCCACCTTCGATGTCAGTTGCCCAGTTGCCTGGATCCATATAACCAACGCTAATAAGATATGCAGGCCCGGCAAAAGCAAGGAATCGCTTAATCACCCCATAATTTTGGGGAATGCCCACAGAACCATGAACGTCTGAAAGCGATTCAGATGATTGGTTATTTTTCATGTTTTTATTTTCTAATGCTGATAACTGACTTTTGTTCGTCTCGAACTAAGTTCGAGACGCGATCTCGACTCACCGCTGGCGGGACGGAACAAATGCGAACTAATCATTTTTCCTTCTTCTCGAATATTTCATCCGATAGCCCAATGTTGATTTTGTAATTTGAATAAGCAACTGTAATAGTACCGTTTCGCGGCATGGAACGCTGAATACCTTCTAACTGATTGTCTATGGGAGATGAAGTATCTTTCTGCGCTTTATCCGATTCTGATTCAAATAATACGACCAATTTTGATGGAAGCCAATATTTTTCTTGCTGGCATTCATAAGTAAATATCATAGAAAGCGTCCGACCTTCATAAGGAATAGTTTCTATTTTCGTGATCGTCCAATTTATTGGGTCCACCCAGATTGAAAGCGCACGTAAGCGGGTCTTTACGTCTTTAGCGGCAAGAAGAAGTTTGTACAACATTTTCCCATCCATCGTGTCGCGCACCGCCGAAGTTGTGAGGTAATGTTCATGCAGCATCGATGGATTCAATGCAACGCCCTCACGCGGCATAAGTAGAAACCCTGGTGATGAGAAATGAACTTTATCAGGCTTCTTGAAGAACAACTCCGCATGCATTTTTGGGATTTGCACTCGTTCCATATTGATTTCAGCATCGATGACAGCAGAGAAATCCTTTACTTCATTGAAACCTTTGACGACCTTTGCTAAAATTTCATTAGTATCCTTAATTTTATCTATCCTTTGAGCAAGCGCACTACTCATTATCAATCCGATTATCAATAATACTTTCAAGATTTTCATAAACATCCTTTACTATTTAACAGGACTGAGCGATATCCTGGTGCGTATTTGTATTAAACGCAGTCTAAACTACTATAGTTTCCTGTGCCGTGACAATCTTATTGTAAATCAGCATTAAAATTGTGCCAAGCACACCGATGCCTATGAGCGCAAACCAGATTAATTCCGGCTTACCGTTCGCTTTCGATGTCTGATATAACCATCCGCCTATTGGATCGCCGACAAATCTCGCAATCGCTATAGGCAGGAATGCATATCCTTGAAATAATCCTTGCTGACCGGGAGGAGCGATCTCAGATATGTATTCGTAATACCGCGGTGCTTGGATCATTTCACCAACTGCAAATGCAACAATTCCAGCCGCAATGGTTGGTATACTTGGATAAATACCTATAATCAACCAGATGAGACTAGAGATTGCAAAACCAAGAACAATAGCGTTGCGCGTTGGAATATTCTTCGTGAGACGGTTGAGTGGAATCTGAAATAGAATAATTGCGCCGGCTGCAGCCCATGACTGGAGAATTTCATAGGGCGCATTCGCATTTATATAATCTGTAACGTAATAAGGAACAATAATAAATTCCTGCCAGAAAATAATCCAATAGAGGGAATAGATAAGAAGAAAAATCATGAACTTTACATTTGCCAGAACGACGAATAGATTGGCAATTTTCTTTCCGAGCGATTCCACAACAACCGTCTGCTTGCTTTTCACTTCTTTATAGAGAAGTAAATTTACAATGAGCATAGAAAAACAACTTATAGACGATACCATGTAAACAAACGCATTGCCAAAGCTATCTCGTACAAAATAAGCGATCGTGGGACCTAACATCGCTCCGACATTCACCAACCAATAATACACAGCAAAGCCAAGCGACTTAGTTTCCTCTTTGGAAGTGACCGCAACTGTTCCCAATACAGACGGTTTGATAAATGAGCCGCCAAAAGCGGTAAGGACAAGAAATATCATCAACAGCCAATAAAGATTGAAGTTGCTATACACTCCGGCAAAAGCAGTCATTCCAAGTGAGCCAATCAAGAAATATCCAAGAGCGAGAATTGAGAATGCAATGTTGAATGCGCGGCGGAATCCCCATTTATCTGCAAGTGTGCCGCCAAGGATTGGAAGTAAATAAATCAAACCGCCAAAAATACCGGAAAGCTGTCCAGCCTCTGTTTCCGTGAAGCCGAGTTTGTTACGAAGATAAATCATAAAAACAATTTGCTGACCGTAATACGCCAGCCGTTCGAACAATTCCATACCATTTGCTACCCAGAATGTTGGATGGAATCCATTTCTTATCTCCTGCACTCTTGCTTTAATATCCACGTACTCTCCTTGCTTTGAGGCAATTCAAATTTTTATGAAAGAATGTCCTTCTTCACAAAGACGCTCCACGCCCCCAGCACAGCTGCTAACGTCCACGAACCCATATACAACAACCCAATTTTGACCTCGTTCCATGGAATAGGATCCGTAAATATTTTTTGCCACATGTCGAGATACCTTGTAAAAAGAAATTTCTTGGGGATTTCAAACATCTCTACCGGCATAACTGTAATAACTGTGCACACAATCAATAGTCCCATTGTAGCGACAATTGGTCCGATTGCATTCTCGACAAACGATGAGAAGAAAAAAGAAATCGATGCGATGGTAATCATAGTCCATGTGGCAAGAAGATAGGCAATGAAAAACCGCCACCCAACTTCTGATTCGGGGAGAAGAAGAATGTTACTAGATAGAATAATAAGATCGCCGCGACCAAACAAAGCCAGAGCTAAACCGATACTCAAAGCTGCCAAGAAGAAGACAAAAATAACTGTATAAATAATTGTTGTGATATATTTGGAGATAAAAATACGTGTACGTGAAACAGGCCGAATAAGAATGAGACGGTAGGTGCCCGCTGTCGCTTCACCAGCAAGTTGATCTCCTGCAACAAATGAAATCAATAACGGGATGTGTAACCATAGACTATTCATAATTTGATGAGCGACAAACCAGCCATTAAAAATATTCCCAAAAAATAAAAAATCCTTAGATAATCCGCGCATTGCCATTGTCAAGAAACGACCACCTTCTAACTTCATTGCAATTTCCACTAAAGGGACAATTAGCAATACAATTCCGAAACCGAGATACGTGCGCTTCTTCAGAAATATTTTTATGAGTTCGTAATAAATAAGCCGAATCATACGCGCGCCTCATTTGAATGTTCGGTCATAGAAAGAAATAAATCTTCGAGCGAGCGTTTCGGTATTAATGCCTGCACGTGAACTCCTGCAAGTACAAGTGATTTGTTTAACTCAGGAATGTCGGCAAAATCCATCCAAACTTTGAATATTCCTTCTTTCACTTCGTATTTTCGAATATTATTATTCAGCTGCATTAAAACGGACTCAACCTTCTCTTGCGGTTTAGCATGAATAACGATGTACTTTTCACCTTCATCTAACAGTCTGCTCACATCACCTTGTACAACTGATTCACCGTTGTTGATTATCACCATTCGATTAGCAACTAATTCAATTTCATTCAGCAGGTGCGAAGAAAGAATGATTGTTTTCTTCTGGTCGTGTGAAAGATGCATAATGAGATCTCGCACCTCTTTCATCCCCTGCGGGTCGAGCCCATTTGTAGGTTCATCGAGGATGACAAGTTCAGGATCAGACAGCAATGCTTGCGCAATACCCAATCGCTGTTTCATTCCATGTGAATATGTTTTTACACGGTCAGTAGCACGTCTTGTTAAACCTACTAAATCCAGTACTTCTAAAATCCTCTTTCGTTCCGCACCACCTGAAAGTGCGCCAATAATTTCGAGATTTTTATATGCTGAGAGATATAAATAGAAATCAGGCTTCTCTACAATTCCTCCGACTAGCCTCAGTGCATCCGACCGACGAGACTTGAGCGAATAACCAAAAAGTTCTGTTTCACCCATTGTCGGTTTAATAAGCGATAAAATCATTCGGATGGTAGTACTTTTTCCTGCTCCATTTGGTCCAAGAAAGCCAAACACGTCTCCGCGTTGAACTTCAAGATTAAGATTCTTGACAGCCCAGCGCTTTCCATAACGTTTTCCTAGTTGTCGTGTTTGTAAAATATATTCGTTCATGTCAGGTCGTTAAAATAACATTAATCCCAATGCCAATATACCAAGCTCTTCATTCTCGTTCAACAGAAAAACAATTTTCATGTTTTGTAAGAATTTATTTGGAGAATTACGTCGGAATCTGTATCTTAACTAAGGTAAAGTATTATTCAATTAACATATCTAAGCAGGATAATGAGCAAATTATATACAGTTGCAGTCGCAGGAGCGACTGGTTTAGTTGGACGTACTATGACGGCCGTATTAGAAGAACAAAATTTTCCGGTGGCACGTTTTGTTCCGCTTGCATCCGCGCGTTCCGCTGGGACAGAAGTTATATTTCAAGGAAAACCCGTAAAAGTTCAAACACTAACAGGAGAAAGTTTTACAGGAGTAGACTTCGCGCTTTTTTCTGCAGGTGCAAATACTAGCAAAGAATTTTCTCCAAAGGCAGCTAAGCATGGCACAATTGTTATTGATAATAGCAGTGCATTTCGGATGGATCCTGATGTTCCGCTCGTTGTGCCGGAAGTAAATCCCGAAGACGCCTTCAAACATCACGGTATCATCGCCAATCCAAATTGTTCAACTATTCAGATGGTAGTAGTCTTGAAGCCGCTGCATGATGCATTTGGTATCAAGCGCGTTGTGGTTTCCACATATCAATCTGTTACAGGTGCAGGCAAAAAAGGTGTCAACCAACTGGAAGATGAAATGGCAAAAAGGCCGATGCGCGAAAAAAAATTTCCCCATCCAATTGCGTTCAATGTTTTGCCGCATATTGATGTTTTCCTTCCGGATGGTTATACGAAAGAAGAACAGAAAATGGTGTTAGAGACAAAAAAAATTATGGGCGCAGATATTCCACTCACAGCGACAGCTGTGCGCGTGCCTGTGTTCGGAGGACACAGTGAATCGGTGAACATTGAATTTGAACAGCCATGCACTCCAGAAGAAGTGCGTACAATTCTGAATAGTGCACCGAGTGTCATTGTGGAAGACGATCCGTCAAAGAATCTCTATCCGATGCCGATAAACGCATATGGAAAGAACGAGGTTTTCGTCGGACGCATCCGAAAAGATTTTAGTATTGCAAATGGCATCAACCTCTGGATCGTCTCGGATAACGTCCGGAAAGGTGCCGCTACAAATGCAGTGCAAATTGCAGAATTGCTCGCTTCACGGATGAAATAAAGACAAGGTCTATAAAAATGATTGTAATGAAATTCGGCGGCACTTCTGTTGAAGATGCTAAATCGATGCGCACGGTAATCGAAGTTATCCGGAAGGAACGGGCACAAACACCAATTGTAGTGCTTTCTGCTATTTCCGGTGCAACCAACATACTTTTAGAATCTGCACGAACTGCACAAGAGGGTAAACTCGAAAGCGCCATCCTACTTTTAAATGGACTCTTCGACCGCCATGTAACTGTAATGGAAAATCTTATCGACAATCGCCAGACGGTGCAGCAGCTTATAGCGTCATTCAAGCAGCGGTTTGAAGAACTACAGAATCTTTGCCAAGGCATCGCTATTCTTGGTGAATTAACAAATCGTTCTTTGGATGCCATTGCTTCTGTCGGTGAGCTTCTATCCACGCAAATTCTCAGCGAGGCAATTCGAACACAAGGACTCCCGGCACAATGGGTTGATGCACGAACATTTATGATTACAGATAGTAACTTTACTTCAGCAGCCCCGCAATTCGATCAGATTGATGCCAAAGTAAAAGAAATTCTATCTCCGTTAATAGCCTCAAGTAAGATTATAATTACTCAAGGATTTATCGGATCAAATGTCAAAGGCATAACCACAACGTTAGGCCGCGGAGGTTCAGACTATTCCGCATCAATTATTGGCGCAGCACTGGATGCCAAGGAAATTCAAATCTGGACGGATGTCGATGGCATACTAACGGCGGATCCGCGCATTGCTCCGGGGGCGCAGAAACTCAGAATGATTTCATTTCGCGAAGCGGCGGAACTTGCATACTTTGGCGCTAAAGTCTTACACCCCAGTACGATCTTCCCTGCGGTGGAGAAAGATATTCCTGTGGTGGTATTAAATTCAAAGCGCCCGGGAAATAGCGGCACTCGAATAGTTTCTCATCCGCCCAAAACACACATTCCAGTAAAATCCATTGCATGCAAGCGTGGCATTACAGTTGTAAATGTGCAATCACTGCGGATGTTGATGGCATATGGTTTCCTGGAGTCGATTTTTTCTGTCTTCAACAAATATCAGACATCAGTTGATCTCGTCAGCACATCTGAGGTTGCCGTTTCGCTTACAATCGATAATACAGCGACGCTTGATAAAATTGTCGTTGAACTTTCCGAATTCGCTGAAGTCTCTATCCTAAAACACCAAGGGATCATCTGCATCGTGGGTGATCAAATGCGCTCTACTGCCGGTGTTGCCGATCAGATTTTTAATGCGCTGCACGAAGTTAACTTGGTAATGATCTCTCAGGGGGCATCGGAAATCAATATGAGTTTAGTTATTGATGAAACAAAGGTAGATGAAGCCGTACGGCGGTTGCACAAGCAATTCTTTGAATCTATTCCTGATACAGATATGTTTGAACCAGTTGGAGACAAGTAATTTCCATGCGCATAGCTATTGTTGGATACGGAAAGATGGGCAAAGAGATCGAACGCCTCGCAATTGAGCGTGGCTGGAGCATTGATCTACGTGTCGATATTGACACACCGCCTGTAACTAAGGTACAGCGTGAAAATGTAGATGTGGTAATTCATTATGCATATGCCAAAGACATAGTTAACGATCTTACCCCTTGGGCAGAGGCGCATAAACCAATTGTCGTCGGAACGACCGGCTGGCAGAACCAATTGCAAAACGTAGAAGCTCTTGTTATAAAGAACAAGATCGGTTTAATTTACTCATCAAATTTTTCACTCGGCGTTAATATTTTCTTTCATCTTGTTAAGACTACGGCACAGATGATGGATAAGTTTGAGGATTATGATGCTTTCATTCAAGAAATTCATCACAAAAATAAAATCGATAGCCCTAGCGGAACCGCGCTAACGATGGGACGGATTGTTCTTGAGCACCTGCGAAGGAAAAAAGAATTGCTGACCGAAACATCACACAATAAAATACTGCCCGAACAACTTCATGTTTCCTCTAGTCGAAGTGGCACAGTTGTCGGCACACATACACTCGCATTCGACTCTGCCGCAGATATGATTGAATTAAAACATACAGCAAAAAATCGTTCTGGCATGGCACTGGGTACATTATTCGCAGCAGAATGGATTCGCGAGAAAAAAGGACTCTTCACAATGGATGATGCATTTCAAGATCTCTTCAAATAAGGAGACCGTTAGCCATGGCGACACAAACAAAGTTTCGAGGTACTGCAACAGCAATCATCACACCTTTTAAAAAAGACGGTTCAATAGACGAAGCTGCATTGCAACGTTTTGTGGATTTTCAAATTAAGGGCGGCGTTGAAGCTCTTGTACCATTAGGAACAACCGGTGAGTACTCAACACTTAGTATGAAAGAGCAGCAGAGAGTAATTGAAATTGTGATCGAACAAGCAAATAGGCGTGTAAAAATCTTTGCCGGAGCAGGAAGCAACAATACCGCCGAGGTGATTGAGAAAGCACGTTTCGTCAAACAAGCCGGCGCAGATGCAGCGCTAGTCGTTGGTCCATATTATAATAAGCCGACACAGAATGGATATTTTCAACATTTCAAAGCTATATCCGATGCAGTTGACATTCCGATTATCGTTTATAATGTTCCGGGACGAACAAGCGGAAATATTGAAGCTGCTACATTACTGCGTATGGCAGAAGAGATACCGAATGTCGTTATGGTAAAAGAGGCTTCCGGTAATATGGCACAGGTTATGGAAATCGCCCGCAACAAACCGATGAATTTTTCGCTTCTTTCCGGTGATGATGCACTTGCCTATTCAATAATCGCTCTTGGCGGCGACGGATGTATCTCAGTCGTTTCAAATGAAGTGCCAAAAGATTATTCCCAACTAATGCGTTTATGCTTGAAGGGTGAATGGACAGAAGCGCTTCAGCTTCATTATCGCCTGCTTCCACTAATGAACATCAATTTTATTGAGTCAAGTCCGATTCCGGTAAAAACTGCACTCGCGATGATGGGAATGATTGAAGAATCTTTCCGCTTGCCTATGGTACCTATCACAGAACCGAGCCGCGCAAAGTTAAAAAAGGTGCTCGAAGATTTAAAGTTGGTGTGAGGTATTAATCAACTTTGTCAAGGTTTAACTTGCCCGCCTTTTTTTTGCGGAAACCTTGACAAAGTTTTCGAAGCTATCTTCCTCACTATCCTCAAGAATGTTCTCGTGTCAATAGGAGAGTTTCCGCTTCTCTTAATTGTGCTACTGTGTTAATACCAAGAACCTCGTCAACATAGGTCGCCTTCAAGGCAGAGACTTTCCAATTACGCTTCCAGAAATATTCGAATACGTCTGTTAGATAATATTCCTTCTGCACATTGTGCGGTGTAATATGTTGCAGACTCTCGAATAACTTTTGCTTATCAAAGAGATAGATGCCTGAATTAATTTCCTTCGTTCGACGCTCTTCTTCCGTTGCGTCCTTGTGCTCGATGATTTTCTTCACAGAATCATCATTGTTTCTTATGATACGACCATATCCTGTTGGGTCATCCATGTGTGCAGTAAGTATAGTGGCAGCCGCATGTGTTTGAAAGTGCTGTTCGATGAGTTGCTGTATAGTTTCAGCAGTTAAGAGCGGAACATCCCCAGAAAGCACGATCACATCTCCATTAAAATCCTTTAGCGCAGTTTCAGTTTGCATTACAGCATGTCCGGTACCAAGCTGTTCGGCTTGTAAGGCAATCTCTATATTTGGATGCGATTCGCAAATATAACTTTTTACTACTTCGCTTCGATATCCAACAATAACAACAACACGATCTGCTTTGAGATCATATGCAAGGTCAACGACATATTCAATCATCGGCTTGCCATGGAGTTCATACATAACTTTGGCTCTGGAAGGATCCTTCATGCGTGTACCTTTGCCCGCCGCCATAATCACTACTGCAAGATCATGTTTCTTTTCTGTTTTCAGTGCTAATTCCTTATTTTACCTGTATGCGTATATTATCAATAAGCCTCGTTTTGCCAAAATGTACTGCAAGCGCTACGAGCACTTCCGGCGATTCAATTATTTTTACTTCCTCAAATTTTATCGGATTGACAAAAGAGATGTAATCGATTTGACTCGGGTTTCCAGCTTTGATTATTTTTTCCATCTCAACACGAAGATCTGTTACGTTCTTTTCACCATCTTGAATACTCTGAGTAGCGTGTAGAAGCGAACGATAAAGTACCAGTGCATTCTTACGTTCAGTTTCGCTCAGATATAAATTGCGCGAACTCAGAGCCAGCCCATCTATTTCTCTAACAATTGGAGCAATTATGACTTCTATATCGAAATTCAAGTCTTTCACCATCTTTTGGACAATAAAAGCTTGCTGCGCATCCTTCTGGCCAAAAATCGCAATATGTGGTTTTGTGATATGAAAAAGTTTCGCTACAACCGTAGTTACTCCTCGAAAGTGTGTCGGGCGAAATGTCCCCTCTAATATCGTTGAAGCTTTATCAACTTCCACTTTACTGTCAAATTCTATCGGATACATTTCTGCAACATCTGGAAAGAAGATTAAATCTGAGCCCGCTTTTTCAGCTATTATTTTGTCGTGGTCAATGTCGCGAGGATAACGATTGAAGTCTTCATTCGGAGCGAACTGAGTTGGATTAACAAAAATTGTGGTAACAACGATATCTGCACGAGAACGAGCGAGTTCAATTAGACTTTCATGTCCGCGATGTAAATATCCCATTGTCGGAACCACGGCAATATTCTTTCCTTCGCGTCGAAACCGTTCAGCGACATTCTGCATCTCCCTTATCTTTGTTACAATTTGAATTGACAACAACAACCTCTTTTTTATCCTACAAGATTCCGAATCACCTTGGTAATTGTTTCTTTGAGTTCTTTACGATGAACAACAAGATCAACAAATCCTTTATCCATCAAGAACTCTGATCGCTGAAATCCTTTTGGCAAATCTTTTCCTATTGTTTGTTTAATAACGCGCGGACCTGCAAATCCGATAAGCGCTGCAGGCTCAGCAATGTGTACATCGCCTAACATTGCAAAGCTTGCAGTCACACCACCTGTCGTTGGGTCTGTGAGCACAGATATGTATGGTACACCTGCATCGGAAAGTTGTGCAAGTTTTGCGCTCATTTTAGCCATCTGCATTAATGACAATGCACCTTCCTGCATTCTTGCACCGCCAGTAGAAGATATGACAATTAACGGTTGTCTTTTTTTGCGCGCGGTATCTGCAGCACGTGCAATTTTTTCTCCTACAACAGAACCCATGCTTCCGCCGATAAAGGCAAAATCCATGCAAGCAATCACTACTGGAATCCCGTTTATCATTCCTTCGCCGGTTCTCACAGCATCGTAAAGACCGATTTTTTTGATTGTCGTTTCCACACGGCTTGCATACGATTTTGTATCGGTGAACTTCAGCGGGTCTACAGAACGCATTTTTTTATTCATCTCTTTGAATGTGCCATCGTCGAGCAGTATATTGAAATATTCTTTGCTTCCGATACGAAAATGGAAATTACATTTTGGGCATGTATAAAGATTTTGATCTAATTGTTTTTTATGGATAATTTCACTGCATCCGCTGCACTTCGTCCACATGCCATCAGGGATGTCTTTTTTCTGACCATCCGATGAAATATTTTCTTTTGATCGCTTAAACCAAGCCATTGTAATCTCCTTCAACTACCGTGCATCATTTTCCCAATTTTGTTTGATTCCGGACAACGAAGTCTTTCAAATATATCGGTTCCAATTGTTCCCATATATTTCTTTTTCCATCATTCCATCTTTCGCCCGCCATACGCGCTACAATATCCCCCCGACAATACGAAAATACATCATCGACAATTATAGAATCGCTCAATTTCGTTTTCACTTCGTCAACGCGGTCTGTTACTATCAATGTTTTTAGGGATGCTGCAGCAGGTATCGATGAAATACTTCCAATTTGCACAGGCCGCACTTCACGTACATCTCCGTTATTAAGTTCGTACACTCCAATATAATACTCTCTCTGCTTTGCATCAATGCACACAATGACTTGCGTATACTCCGATTGTGACAATGCTGCACTTCTTGCAATAGATGAGAATGTCGACACTGCAATAAGCGGTTTTTCAAGCGCAAAGCATAATCCTTTTGCGGTACTCAATCCAATGCGAAGTCCGGTAAAAGAACCGGGACCTATCGAGATTGCGATACCATCCAACTGCGCAAGTCTAATCTTTTGTGCATCGCATAATTCTTGAATTAGTGTTAACAGTTTTTCTGAATGAATATGTGACTCAACAAGCGATCTTTCCGACTGCGATCCAAATTCGTTTGCTAATCCTACAGAACAAACTGCCGTTGATGTCTCAATACCAAGAATCGTCATTACTTTTGGACTCCAGCAATTTTAATACAGCGCTCGTTCTCATTCGTACCAAAAGAAAAACGAACGTCGTACCGTTGCTTCGGTAATAATTCCCCTAGCATCTCCGCCCATTCGATAAGACAGATACCATCACTCTGAAGAAATTCTTCATAGCCAAGGTCATATATTTCCACGAGCGATTTAACACGATAGAGATCGAAATGATACAATAGAATCTCGCTTTGGCGCTCATCCATTCCATCATACCGATTTAGGATGACAAAAGATGGGCTTGTTGCGACCGTACGTGTCTTGAATGCTTGACACACACCTTTAACAAACTGTGTCTTCCCGCTTCCCAGTTCACCAAACAGTGTTATAACATCACCACGCCGCAATCTATCAGCGAAAGCTCGCGCAAAAGCAATTGTTTCTTCTGCCGATTCAGTTGTGCGAGTTTCGCTCATTTTGGCTCAAACTTCACGATCGGGAGAATCATTTCTTGCATCGAAATACCGCCGTGCTGGAAGCTATCTCTGTAATAATTTAGATATTTGTGATACTCCGTCGGATAAACGAAATAATAATCTTCTTTCGCCATTATATAATTTGTAGTGACACTACCTCGTGGTAGTTTATAATCAACCGGACTCTTGATAAATACTGCCTGTTTTTCGTCCACCTTAAGATTTCTGCCAAATTTATATCGCAGATTTGATGACGCTTCTCGATCTCCGACAACTTTCGACCCACGCATACACCGGACACTTCCGTGATCTGTAGTAAGAATAATTTTAACATTTTTCTGCGAAGCAAGTGTCTTAAGCATACCAAATAGAGATGAATGTTGAAACCATGATCGAGTTAGAGAACGATAAGCCGGCTCGTCAGGCGCGATCTCTTTTAGGAGCGGCGAGTCTGATCGCCCATGAGCGAGCATATCGATAAAATTCACAACAACTGCCGTGAGACGGCTTTGTGTATAAGAAATGATGTTTCCCTCGAATTGCCTGCCAAAGTCTGAATCCAATATTTTCACGTACTTTGATTCCGGCTTCAATACAATACGCCTTCGTTCTAAGAGTCTGTCCATTAACTGATGTTCGTATCGGTTGCGGCTGTTTTCGTCGTCGTCATCTTCAGAAGACCATATTTCAGGGTATCGTTTTTCTATATCGATAGGAAAGTATCCGCTAAAAATCGCATTGCGGGAATATGGCGTAGCTGTCGGCAAAATACTGAAGTAATATTGTTTTTCAAATGTATAATATTCTGATAATAGTTCTTCCAAAATCAACCATTGGTCAAGCCGCAAGCAATCAATAACGAAGAAGAAGACAGAAGTGTGATCGTTCAATTCGGGGAGCACGCAGCGTTCCATAACATCGGGCGAAAGCATAATCGGACGTTTTGTGTCCTCAATCCACTTGCGATAGTTCCGTTCGACGAATTTTCCAAACTCGGCATTGCATTCGCGTTTTTGATCCTGAAGTGTCTGCCTTAATCCCAATTCTGGATGTGCATCTAATTCCATGTCCCAATTTGTTAGCTTTAGATATAGGTCAATCCATTCTTCTTCCCCAAGCAAAGTATTCAGTGTAAGACTGATATTTTGAAATTCTTTTATATAGTCGCGTGAGATGTACGCACTTGATATTTTTTTTGACTCAAATATTTTCTTGCATGCCATAAGAATCTGGCTGGGATTCACTGGCTTTACTAAATAATCTGTAATTTTACTGCCGATGGCTTCTTCCATTAGACTCTCTGCTTCGCTTTTTGTAACCATTACTACCGGAAGCGTTGGTGAGATATCTTTCATTGCCGAAAGAGTTTGTAAGCCTCCTAAGCCGGGCATCATCTCATCGAGGAAAACAAGGTCATAACCATTATTCTTCACTAACTCGATCGCATCCTCGCCATTAGTCGCCGTATCGACTTGATATCCCTTCTGTTCCAATAACCTCAGATGAGGACGCAATAAGTCAATTTCATCATCGACCCAAAGTATTTTTTTTGAAGTTTCCATTTAGACCTTAAGTAAAGTACCACTTACACACGCGAGAATCAACGCGAGAAATGGATTATTGAATAAGTACGTGAACATCTAATCCGCCTTCATTGGTTGTGGATCCTGGAGTTGTAGATCCGCCAGCATCCGGGGCAAGTCTTGTATAACGATAATAGACAGAAGCCGTAACACGCTCACTTAACGTGTAGCGGATACGCGGTTCTATTGTTGTGCGGCCTAAACCACCCATCGGTAAGCCGTCTTTTTGGAAATTGTTGAAATCGAAGAGCACGCTGGTGTTATGTGAATAGCCATAGTTAATAGTAATATCTATATTATTCATAAGCGATATCCCAAAAAAAGGAAGCTCAAATCCCTGTCTGCTATAGGTTGCTGTAGCAGAAATATCTGAGGTTGATGTTTCAGTTGCATTTTGAGAAGACGGTACAAGATCATACGAGGTTGTTGTACCGTACCGAAACGTTGTACTCAAGTTTCCTTTAATTATATCTTTAAATGTTATATTTATACCGATTAATGGAGAAAATCCATACGTAACCGTTTCACTTGTTGTTGCTTCAGTCATGCTAGTCATCCCAGTAATCGGATCTGTAGTTGGTGTCATTTGCCATCGCTGTTTAAAATCTGATGTATAGGCATTATCGAGCGAGATGCGCGACACAAAACTTTTCAAAAAACTAATATTTTCTAATCCATCCCAATGGATTGACCAGTTAGCGCGTGGAGCAAGCGAACCCAGGATTTTTGACAACCAAGGGAGAGTTTCCATTCCCTGCTCAAAAGCTTGAGATAACTTTGAAGCATCATCGCGTGTATCATTCACATCTTGCTTCATTCCATTAAATATATTGTTCACATTATCAAGATTCGTTTTTAAAAATGGCAGCGAGATATACGAACGATCCAGGTCTCCGCTAACAGTATTGCTTATCGAGCTTGGTATGATATGACCCAGTGAGTCCGTAGTACTGGTTCTGTTTTCGCTATAAGTCCACCCTACCTTCCAATCCAATTGAATTGTTGCGCCTGTCCATAACGGTCTCGATGTATGTATAGCAATCTGATTATTCTGTGAAAACGCATCAGTAATATTCGCATTAGCAGCACGAATACCCGGTATTGTATCTGTGTAACCGTAGAAGAACGGAAATGTTCCTTTCGTTTTCAGCACCAACTCGCCATTCGGATCTGAGATTAATCCGAATTGGTACAAAAACTTTGGCCCATTTTCGTCCAATGACGACTGAAAAAATGGAGCTCGTGCAAATATATTGGCAAATCCCGAACCTCCAAGCACACCACTGTTTTGTGCTGTGTTCGACTGTGTGAAACTAAAACTGAATTTCTCAAAATCGAAGATAGTATTCTTGAACACGATGCGCGATATGCGATCGAATTGCTTCAATAGATTGAATGGGCTTCCCTTTTTGCTAGTGTCCACATTTGTTGGTGCTGGGGCTTGTACCTGCGTCGGTGACCAAATGGCATCTGTGATTGGTTTCAGATTAACATCTAGCGAGAGCGAAGGCGCATTGCTCCAGCCGGCACTGCGGCCAATAGGGCCCGCCTGTAAATTGTTCGTCCAATTATAGTTCACAGAATAATGCAGATTTGGCGTAAAAATCTTATCTAACATTAGTGCCTCCGGCGCTGTCACTTTCGTATTTAAAGTAATTGCCTGTCCATAGTTTTGATCGATGCCAAAGTTAATCAGCCTATCACTAAAAAATATATCATTGAGAATATCCGAAAATGAACGCTGGTTTCCGTATCGATCTGTTTCAAAACGCACAAGAGTGCTCCCGATATTAACATTATAGTTAACACCAAGATCAAACAATCCGCCTTTAAAGAATTGCCAAGTGAAATCCATCGACCGCTGCGCACTTAAATTGCGCACTGTATCATTTCCAGTCTCTTGGGAACGGTCCTTTGACCACGATTGGCTACGGCTAAGAGTTGCACCAAAATTCAATATTTGAGGCGTGAAAAAGAATTTTAAGGTTCCCAACGAAAGATAATTATTCGGATTGAACTGCGTCCCATATTTGAGATTCGCGTTCCAACCCCATGCATTCGCATATTCAGTTGATGGATTACGTTGGAAAGACTTTGTATAGTTGTATCCAAAGGACATTTTATTGATCGTTTCCGATACAAGCCAAGTTTTAATTGGAATGTTGAACTTTAACATAGGCACGGAATAAGAATCCGTGATGCTCATAGTTTCAGATTGACTCCGCACAGAATCTGCATTTGCGTACTGAGCCGCTTTTTCTACTAAAATATCTGTGCCCGGAAGATATAGCGGTTGGTCAATACTTTCCGCATGACTATAACTTAAGCTAAATACAGAACCGTTCCATGTCTCCGGCAAAAACTTATCAATCGCAAAAGATGTAGAAAGGCTCCAAGTCCGGTTTGTGTTGAGCGTGCCGAATTGATCTTCCAATCCGTGGAAGAATGGATCGCGCTTACTGAATGAGAATGCAATATTCCCAATGTCTGCAAGTTTTATGTTGGCATCCACCTTATACGCCCACCCATGAGTATTATCCACATCAGTGAGGCGTAGTTCATCAACCCATAATTCTCCGCTAATGACCGGAGCGCCTTTATTTTCCGGATTTTTAATTCCAATAGAAATAAATTGTACTCTATCCAACCGCGGATTTCCACGAATCTGATATGTGGCGCCTGGCCATCCACCAGGTACCGCTTTCCTTGGTGAAATATTTGTGCTATCTATTAAAACTTTTAGGGCAGTAAGATCAGAGAATTTGATGACGACATCATTTCCAGTCCAGCCTGGATGTACAGGCTCACGATACTCATAATAATTTGATGTATCATCGCCAAAATGAAGGAACATTTCTGCATCATAGTTAGTTGTATCGGTATATTTAAATCTTTTATAGTTTTTAGTGGGATCATTGCCTTCTTCACCATGGACAAACATCTTTAATGTCCCATAGTGAATCATACTAATCGGATTTGTTGTCATATATTTTACTACTTCTCTGTATTGTCCATCTTGCAAATTCGGCACGATTATATCCAATGATTGCTCATTGCTAAGAACAGTCTGAGTTACTTGCGTTGGATCTTGTGTGCGAAGGTTAGGATCCGGCATAGTATAAAGCGGATCATCTTCTTCGTTCACAACACTCACTTCAAACGAAGAATCTGTTAATACCCGTTTCTGCCATTGGTTACCGACAAGATTTAGATCGACAAGGCGAAATAACAATGGCTTTCCTGCTCCTGTAACCCAAATTCGTACTCCTTCTACATTAGTAAATGTCGGTTCTCCAATCTTTCTATTATATCCGGCAAGCGGAATACGAATTTGATGCCACTTGTTATGATCGGTTCCGGTTCCGGTTCCAATTATTAAATTTTGAAACCGGCTATCTGCTGTATCAAGAGGAACTTCATATTCAAAATAAGAATTTAATAGATCAACTTTTCCATTTCTATTCAAGTCTTCTGTATCTGGCAAATGTCCAGCATCACTAACAGAGTTTCCCTCGGTACCATCAACTCCCTCATATTGTTCAGCCATAGACGTATCAAGGGGGCTTCCATTGCCAATAGGCAGGTGGGAGAAATCATCACCTGACGGGTCGTTATTATATTCAGGATGTGTCGTTTTATAGTGATCCAAGAATTTTGAATAGTATACTCGTTCCATCGCATCATTTATAGTATCAAGTCCCCAATCATAACTTGGATTTAAGACTCCTGTAGGAATATGCGCCGGGTTATCCAGTCCATCTTCCGTATTAAGGGTATGATTGGGAATTACATCTTCGCTGATGTACCCGATGTCAATATTGAGCTTTGCAGAATCGTTATCCAACTTATCCGAAACAATATTAATCCAGAACTCTATGAATGCAACATTTTGGTCTACAAGGTTAGTGGAGCTCGTGCCAAGAATATGCTGAATACCTGCCCATGATTTTTTGTGCGAATTTGGATCCGGATTATCCAATCCGATGGTATTTTGTAAATTCATAGAATAGTTAAACTCGCCGCGCCTTTCCGGGTGAAAGTAAAAATCCAAAGACGTCACTTGATCTTGACCTTGAATATCAGTTTTACGATTTTTATCCCAGATTGTTGAAGTAATGATATCAGTTGGGATAACATTGAACCAGCAAGCCTGAGCTTTGTACTCCATTTTTGATGTATCCGGCATGATGCCAGATGAATATAAATCTTGTGATGTCGGAATGTAGCCTGGACCATTAATCGAGTCGTACTGAGGTATGTACGTATCTAAATTGTTAATAAACCAAGGAGCGCTTGCATCTTTCCATGCCGAATAAGTATTGCCAAGAGGGATGATTTGTTTGGCGCCCTCAAAGTCATCGATATACGCGACACTTTTACCGCCATCACTTGAAATTGGACTGGTGCGCGTGTTCGGGTTCGGCATCATATAAGCTGCCTCGCCATGGAGAGTAATTTGTGATAATGCCGTTGTTTTAGCGCCTGGAAGATAATCCAGTGCATTAGTTAACCAGCGTGCGTCTAATGTGGTTCCGCCATCAATTCCCATAATCGTATTGCTAATTGGTTCTTCGCCAAGCCGGACTTTTTCACTTAATGATTGCTGGCTGTAATTCATAATCGTAAAACCAAGTAGAGTGTTTTTATTCAAATTGACTTCAGCACGCGCACCCAGCAGCGATTTTGAAGCAAGCTGGAACATATCGTTAGCTTCGTACTTAATTTGAATGTTACGTCCAGGGCTAAGATATGCTTGATTTCTAATAACAACCTGACCGGAGATATAATCAACCGTGTAATCAACACCCGGTGTTGCTGACTGACCATCGACAATTACTTGCACACTTCCTTCGACAACATTATAACCAATCGAGTAACTTGCCGATTGTGCTGTTTTAACCGTGCCGCGCATATAATATAAGTTTCGCGGATCGTTCACTGCAATGGATAGGTCTTGAATATAAATTGCACCATAAGCATATTGACCCGCATACTTCTGTGCATTTTGTGCAGCATCTCCGCCATGCTTTATAAAATATTTAACCATACTTGATGAATCGAATGGTTCCACCGTTGGAAAAATAATTTCCCCCCGTGCTTCATTAATAGTAACTCCGGGAATATAATCAAATACCTTATCAGGGTTTGCTGAATTGTCTGCGCTAAACCGATCCAAACCAAGCATTTCCATAACCCCGACATTAGACGTGGTCACACTCGTTGCCGGAGTTTGACCCGGCAAATCATATTCCACATTAAATTGAAAATTCGTTTTATCTATGTTGGTCCCACCAAGAAAATATCGATTCTTCACCATCATACTCCAAGCTGGCTGTACTGTTGAACTAAGCTGCGATGGACGGACAAGTTTCAAAATAAGATTCAAAGAACTTTTTTGTGTCTGGCTCGATTGACCGATAGTTTTAATATTACCGCCATTATTTATACTATAACATACAGCGACGACTTGGTCATCTTGTGGCTGGCTTTGAAGAGAAATAATCCCAGCATATTGATCATAACTATAAGCTGATTGATCAAGTTTAATAAATTTCCCTTCTTCAACTTGTCCCGGAGTAGGAGTCCATGTGCCTGGGATTCTGAGAGTACTATCCTTTATTGCGGAGTCTACTTTTGCCTGATCCATCAAAGCAAGAACATTTCTGAATTTTGCGGGGTCCATTTCCGTCTTTGTAGAAACCCATACTTCAATTTGAACAATCCTATTATTTTGCATATCAGAATTAATTAACGTGGGAACCTGATATACATTCTCATAAAATTTGATGTACGATGTATCGATAAAGAAATGGCATTTGGAATAATCTGATGGACGCAACACTACCGCATTTGATTGTCCACCTCCAGAAACAGAAAGCTGTTTGATCTGTCCTTTCTTTTGAGTGGTTACAGTAGTCAAACGCAATGGTCCGATTTGAAATTTTGCCATAATTCCAAATAATGCCGAACCACCTGAAATAAATGACGAATTCGTGGGAAGTGACACGTTGCCGGCTTCTACACTCTGCACAAGTTCGTCTTCATAACCTTGATACTTAACATGGAGTTGATTTTCGTACTCGAACGTGCGCTGAGTATTCCAATCGGCATCAACCTTCAACTTATCGCCAATTTCGCCCTTAACATTCACTTGAATTTCTTGTGAAAAATCAGGTGTACTTTGGCTCTGCCCTAATGCGCTTGATGTATATAGGTCAGATTTAACATTACGAAATGCAGCATGAATATCAATTGCACCATTGATAGTCATCGATATTTTGCTTGGGCCGAATATGCTGAACATTGGTATTTTTGGAACCGGAACCTCAATCTTTGTGAACTTGCTAAACACATCGCCCAATGAGGTTTTTGTTTCACCTTGAACCAGATAGAATTGAGTTATCGTTTCCCAATTTTGCCGCACGGCTTGCTTCAACCGAAGCGAGGAATATTCTTCTATTGGTACTTCGGTTGATAAGTGCGTATCCTTGTCATTCACAGTTTCACGCAGGCGGTACACCCATCTAGTGGAATCTAAAATCGCCTGATGCTTGACTATGAGCGGATCAGAAAGAAAAAGTGGATGATTTTTGTGATATATACCGTCTTCAGCCGGCTTATCTTTGCGGACATATTGAAATTGTGCAAGTCGTGCAGAAGAATCCCGCGGGAGTGCACGGATTGCTGCTAATGTAATGCGAGAAGTATCGTAAAAGACAGTACTAGCCGTATTGATTGATGTGCGTCGCTGTGCAGCTTTGGCGTGTCGAGAGAGTTTGCCTGTTGAATGTTGCTGTTGTGACAGCGTCGAATCCGACCCAGCAACGAATTGATATACCTCGTCATTCGCTGCGGACGTATAGTTAGATGCTTCAGTTGGCATCTGGCAGAAAAAAACCAGAGCGAACAGCGCACTACTCCACCATACACTTCCTATCCGAATAATGAATTTATGCGGAACCACGAGCGCTCGTTAATCGTTCAATTAATAGATATTACTATTTAACAGCCAGTTCAGAATGGTCGCAACCGTTCGATATGGCTCCGGGAGGGTTTTAAATGAGGGTATATAAAAAAACCGATATTCATGATGCTAAATGCATTTTCTAATAGACATACTACTTAGCAAAAATTTAGCGAAAAGAAGTCGAAATTGCAAGCCCTGTTTAAGAACAAAATGACAATATTTTGCTATTGTTTACTTTGCTTGAACGCAAGCAGTATTGTTTTAACGTTCTCATATTCATTCTCTATTTCCGCCACACTGCTGCCTTCTGGGATCGATTTGCCTGCACGTCCTATTTCTTCTAATTTCAGACAAAGTGCGCCTAGTTCTTTGGCACCAAGATTCAAACTGCTTCCTTTAAGCGTGTGTGCGGCAATCATCAAAGCGGGGAAGGCTTGTGTAGTCAACGCCGATGCAATTGCCTGAATTTGTTTCGGTGTTTCATTTATATATATATCTATCAATTCAATAACAAATTCCGAATCTGTTTCCTGTTCCAATTCCTGCAGTCGTGTAAGAAGAGGATTCGAAGGTGTTGTGTCTGTTGTGGGCATATTATTCTTTCGTTAGGATTGACCGTGAATTGTTTCATACCATTTTTTTATAATGCGTCTGACTTCATCGATAAGAATTGGTTTGCTCATATAGTCATTCATTCCAACTTCTATGCATTTTTCACGATCGCCCAGTATTGCATTCGCTGTCATCGCAATGATAATAGGTTGATTTGTCTTTGAAACATCAGTGCGGATACGCCGCGTCGCCTCATATCCATCCATCTCGGGCATTTGGATATCCATTAATACTATATCGTATTTCTTCTTGAGTGCTGCATTTAACGCTTCCAATCCATTATTCGCTATATCAACTTCCTCGCCAAGAATTTTTAATACACGTACTATTAGTTTCTGATTAATGATATTGTCCTCCGCGATTAGGATATTCATTGGTGGGAGGGCAAGGCGCTTCTCCGGCGATGCACCAATGACAGACGACGATAATGGCACACCCGTCAATTGTTTCACTATTGCAGCAAGCGCTTCGTATAATACACGGTGCCGAACGGGTTTTAGAACCACATGAAGAATTTCATTATTAGTTCTGACGATTTGGTCGCGTTTCGCTCGTAGAGCTAAAATAATGAACGCAACATCAGACTTTCCGTTTGCTCTGCGTATTTTTTCTTTTAAATGCATCCCGCTGTAATCTGTTGGTGTTTGCTCTGCAACCACGACATCGAACGACTGATTATCTTTAATGAAGGAAAGAGCTTCCTCTACCGTTGCAGCAGAACGTGTAATAAATCCCCATTCTAACAACAAGTTTTCTATTATTTGACGGCATGTTTTATTGTCATCGATAACTAATGCTTTCTTTGTTTTGTTGATCAAAGGCGGACACAAATTCTGTTCTTGCAAATCTTTGGTGTATTCAGATACGTTGATCGTAAAGCGGAATGTGCTGCCTTCCGTGGATTTGCTTTCAACCCAGATATGGCCATCGAGCAAAGCGACAGCGCGTGCACAGATAGCAAGTCCAAGTCCTGATCCGCCATATTTTCTAGTAGAAGACGAATCGATTTGAGAAAACGGTCTGAATAGTTTGTGAATTCGATCAGATGGAATGCCGATACCAGTGTCCTGTACAGAGAAAAGAAGTTCAACTTTACCGTCTTTCTCTGAGACCTTCGATACATTGATGTATATTTCGCCGTGTTCAGTAAATTTAACGGCATTGCTAACGAGATTTACAAGCACCTGCCGTAATCGTGTTGCATCAACCACGACTACTTGCGGTATTTTTTCATCAATCCAATATACGAGATCAATGTTTTTTTGATCTGCTTGAATGGCATACAGATCAAAAGTTTCCTCGATACAGGTTTCAATGCGGAATGGATGTTCTTCCAATTCAATTTCGTTCGACTCAATTTTCGAGAAATCAAGAATATCGTTTATGACATTAAGCAAAGCATCTCCGCTCAATCGTATAGTTTCTACATATTCTTGTTGCTCGGCTGTGAGTTGAGTTTCAGCCAGTAGACTGATCGTTCCAATAATACCATTCATCGGTGTTCGTATTTCGTGACTCATATTGGCAAGAAATTCGCTTTTTGCTTTATTTGCAATTTCTGCCGCTTCCTTTGCTTGCCGAAGCTCTTCATGAGCCCGTTTGGATTCTGTAATATCTTGTGCAACAATTAACATCGCGCTGTGATCGTCAAAATCCAAATTATGCCAAGATAGATGAACATCAATTACGGTGCCATCTTTGAGGCAATGTTTACGTTCCGCTGTATCGGACTCTCTTGTTTTAATTGTTTTAAGTGCTTCCTGCAAACTATCGATATCTTCTGGAGAACTGAGATCCATTATGTTCATTGCAAGAAATTCTTCCCTTGAATATCCATAATGATTGATGGCTGCGTTATTCACTTCCAGAAATTTGTAGGATTCAAGATCAACTACCCCAGTGGGTATCGGATTGTTTTCGAAAAAAATACGGAATCGTTTTGCACTTGAGCGTATTGCCTGTTCCGCTTTCTTGTGTTCCGTAATATCACGGTAAGCACTAAGAATCATTTTCCGATCATTATATTTTATCAATGAAGAAGACATTAAGAGAATTTTCTTCTCGCCGGATTTTGAACGAATCGTTATTTCAGATTCGAGACCTCTGTTGGCAATTAACAATTCTTTCTGATTAGAGAGTATCCTTCGATATTCGTCTTCAGTTGAAGAAAGTAACCTGTTGAAATCAGGATTGTCGTTTGCTTCATTCAAGGAATAGCCGGTGAGTTCTTCCATGCGATGATTAAATACTTCGAAGAATCCACTTTCATCGCTCAATGTAATTCCTTCATTTACCGTGTTGATAATAGTCAATAATTTACGTTCACTTTCAGCAACACGTTCATCAATACGTTTTTTTTCGGTGATGTCGCGAGCCACGACAGAAAATCCTGTAATCTTTTCGCTTTGAAACAGCAAGTACACATTCTGCCCGAGCCAAACAATACTGCCATCTTTTGCCAGAGCTGGAACTTCATGAGATGTTATCGGTATCCTTTTGAGAAACTGTACACTATAATATTTTTCAACAGACTTACGATACGACGGATGAACCAACTCACGGTAGTGATGACCAATGAGCTCGTTTTGATCATATTTAAGCAACCGGGTTGCAGCAGGATTGAAGAATGTGATAAAACCGTCTTTGTCTGTCCGATAAATGAGTTCATTTGCAGAATCAATAATATGTTTATATTCTTGCTGGCTGTTCCGCAACTCTTGCTCAATGCGTTTATTTTCTGCCAATTTTTTTCCCAACGTGCGAACATTACGGCGCAATTCAAGCTGCGATACTACAAGATGGCTCAATTCTTTAAGAGCAGACTGTTGTTTCTCTGTCAATGTACGAGGCTTTGTATCTAAGATACAAAGTGTGCCAAGTATATTTCCTTGTGGACTTATAAGCGGTGCCCCGGCATAAAAACGAAACTTTGGACATTGCATTACAATCGGTAAAGACGAGAAGCGATCATCTTTTTCCGTATTCTCAATAAGAAATAATTCTTTTTGTTTTATCGCTTCATCACAGAACGATTGACTGCGCTGCATTTCTTGTCCATCAAATCCTATTTTCGATTTGAACCACACTCTTTCCGCATCCACGAGGCTGATAAGTGCAATTGGCACAGCACAAATTTGCGACGCAATAGATGTTATCGTATCAAATTCAGCTTCAGGTTGAGTATCAAGAATTTCATAGTCGTGAAGTTCTTGAAGTCGCTCTTTTTCGTTCATTTTTTTAATTATTTTTTTCTGTCATCAAGTAATCTCTTGACAATGGCCACTGGAATAAAGTGTCAAGAGTTGATTCTCTGCATTTTAGCGATATTGATTCAATGTCGACGTTTATTATTTCTTTGACCTTTTGGTACCGCTATTCCTTTGATCATTCCAGCCCGCTTCTTTGGTGTAATATCGCGTTGTGTTCCCCAAACACGCACAAGTTTTTCTCTTTCAACAACACCGATCATATTATTCAACAAATATTTCGATTTTCCTTCCTTGTCAATTTTGTGAGAAGTAGCATCGACAAGCCGATAATTCGAGCGAATAAACGAGCGTAAATATTCAATATTTGCCGGATCTGACGGATCAAGCAGATCTTTCACTTTCGTTCCGAGAAGCTGTTCGGCAGATTCAAGACCATACATTCTTGCCATCATATCGTTACATTCTGTTAAATAACCAGTTTCCATTAAGTATTTAATTTGTCTTTCTTCGGATAAACTGATAGGCATCGGCTCAGGCGATTCAAAGCACCAGATTGCCTCGGCACTTTGTTCGATAAATGCACGGAACCGTTCTTCACTGATTCGCAATGCTTCCTGCACATTCTTCAATTCTGTGATATCTGTAATCGTTCCTTCATAATATAGAATATCACCAAGTCGGCTCCGGACTACTCGTGCATTTTCTAATACATCGATGATTTGACCATCTTTCCGCCGGAGTTTAAACTCAGCGTTTTTAATCCGTTCCCCCTTATTGAGAAGTTCTAAGTACCGCCGCCGTTCTTCTGAATCAACGAAGAGCTCTTTCTCAATATTGAGAAGCAACAAATCGATTTCAGATTCGTACCCAAGCATTCGAGCCAATGCAGGATTTGCTGTTAATATTTCCCCATCTGGAGTAGTTTGATAGACGCCGTCTAACACGTTTTCTATCAACGTTCGGTATTTTGCTTCCGAACCACGAATGGCTTGTTCTGCTTTAATTCGCTCCGTTACATCTCGCAGTACAACTTGAATAGCGAATTTTCCTTGCCACAAAAATGGCATCGCTGCGACCTCTGCTTCAAATGTTGTCCCATCCAACCGGATAAATTTCTCTTCAATAGTTGGTACACGTTTTCCCTGCTTTGACATTTGCAGGATCCGATCTTTAACAATGACACGATAATCTGGATGAACCATTTCTACGACTGACCGCCCAACCAAATCGTCCGGTGACTTGCCCGCAAATATTTGTACCGCGGCAGTGTTGACAAATACTAACTTGCCGCCGGTATGAACAATAATTGGGTCGGGTGAGAGTTCAACAAGTGTACGGTATCGTTCCTCGCTCTCGCGTAATGCTTGTTCAGCGCGATTTTTTTCTGTAATATCACGCGATACTCCCATTACACCGATCATGTCACCTTTTGCATTTCTTAGAACGGAAGCCGATAGTAAACTCCGGAATAACTCGCCATTTTTTCGTTTGTTCACGACTTCCTGAACGCAGCGACCTTGTTCCACCGTCGTTTTGTGTACCTTATTGCTTTCCTCAGGATTAGCAAATAAGATGCTTATATGTTTTCCTAAAACTTCTTTGATACTATAACCGAACGTCTCTTCAGCGGCTTTATTAAACTCGATAATATTACGATTTTTATCATTTGCAATAATCATATCGAGTGAACTGTTGATAATATTTTGTGCGTATTCCTGCGATGTTTTCAGCGCTTCTTGAACTCGTTTTCGTTCCGTAACATCCTGAAAAACTAGCACAACCCCAACTATCTTTCCAAGTTCATCTATAATTGGTGATGCACTCTCATCAATTGGAATTTCTTTCCCTTCGCGCGAGATAAGTGTTGCATGGTTTTTCAATACCGCAGTAATTCTATTCTTTAAAATTTGGTCTACCGGGTTTGTAAAGTTAAGCTCAATTGATTTTTCTGCAGTACGGAATACTTTCAGCAAATCTTTTCCAAGTGATTCGTTAATTTTCCAACCAGTAAGATTTTCCGCTGCAGTATTCATAAACTTGATTGTGCCCGACGTATCTGTAGAAATGACAGCTTCGCCAATACTTCGTAGCGTTGTACCGTACCAAGTTTCATTCTCTTTGAACTTCCGTTCTAATTCCCTTCTGTAGAGAGCCATCTCGATAGTCGTATGAAGTTCTCTCTCTTCAAATGGTTTAAGGAGGTATCCGAACGGTTCTATTGTACTGGCACGCTTGAGTGAATCGTTATCTGCATATGCACTAATGAAGACAACTGCAATTCCGTGTTGAAACCGAAGTGCTGAAGCCGTTTCAATTCCATCCATCCCGCCCTTCAATCGGAGATCCATTAATACTAAATCAGGTGATGTAGCAATTGCTTTCTTAACTGCTTCTTCACCTGTCGAAACGATATCCACAATGTTATATCCAAGATTCACTAATCGTTTCTGAATATCTTTCGCAACGATGTTTTCATCTTCAACGATTAATATTTTAGGATTCACCATTATTTATGCCGTCCTTCTCATAGTGCCACGAGTTCAACCTTTATATATCTTGGAATTGAGTGTCGAGATGATTTGCTGTTGCGCAATAAATGAGCTTACAATCACAAGTACTTCAGTGCGATTCTTAATCATTATAATTCATTTTCGAGCAAGGAATACCTCTACAGCACAACTACCCTATACATTTGAAATATACTTACCATCAAGGGCAAAGGCAATATATAAGAAACTTGTAAAGAGCAGACATTCTCGTTATATTTCGATTAGATGTTTATATTATGGCGACATATCCTCCGTGTGCACATCGGACCATTTATCTTTTCCGTAGTCTTGATGATGTGTATATTTCTGCTCCAATTCCTTATGAAATTCCTCGACCAGTTAACTGGAAAAGGATTAAGTGCAGCAGTTATTGCTGAATTAATTACACTCAACCTGGCATGGATGCTTGTATTAGCAGTACCGATGGGTGTGCTTGTAGCGACATTAATGGCATTTGGAGGATTAGCATCTACAAGCCAGATTACCGCAATGCGGGCAAGCGGTGTAAGTCTTTATCGAATGATTGCGCCGATAATTTGCGCTTCCGTTGTAATTTGTCTTCTTCTGATCAGCTTCAATAACGATGTATTACCCGATGCCAATCACCGCACGAAAGTATTAACAAACGATATTTCTCATAAGAAACCAACCTTGACTTTAGTACCCGGAATGTTCATCCAATTAGTGCAAGGACACAGTATTTTAGTCAGAAAAACATTCGAGCATTCCAACGATCTTGAAGGTGTAACAATTCTCGACTACTCCGATCCAATGATGACTTCCACTATTACAGCGCACCATGGAACGATTTCCTTCTCCACCGATTATCGAAAACTTGTAATGGATTTATCGGACGGTGAAATTCATCAAGTTAATAATCAAATCAAAAGCCAGTATCGCGTTATCCGATTTCAAAAACATAGAATTGTAATGGATGCAGAGGGATTCAACTTCCAGCGTTCGCGCGAAACAGATATTTCGCGTGGTGGCCGTGAGATGAGCGTACAAATGATGTCGCATTATGTGGACAGCATTCGAACATTACAAGTTAATACAGAACATCATTTATATGAACTCACAGGCAAGCGGCAGGAGGATATTCTAAATGTCAAGAACTCCATTGAGCCCTCCGTGATTTTTACGTCACCCCTTAATGGAATAAAGGCAGATCCATCGAAACAAGCTGCAATTCGTTCTGATCTTTTTAATATTAATATTTATGAGCGGATAATTCGTTCATATTTAGTAGAAATTCATAAAAAATTTTCTATTCCATTTGCTTGTATAATTTTTGTATTTATTGGTGCACCTCTTGGTATTATGTCGCGGCGTGGAACATTCGGCATGAGTGCAAGTCTTAGTTTGGGGTTTTTTACATTTTATTGGGCGTGCCTGAGGGGGGGCGAGAATCTCGCTGACCGGGGCTACTTTGATCCTTGGGTCGGAATGTGGGTCGCAAATATTGTTTTGGGGATCATTGGATTGTACCTGACTGTGCGAACAGCAAGAGAGAACCCCACTATTGATTGGTCGCGACTCGCCCGATTGGTTCCAAAATCGTGGCGATCAGACTCTCGCTCACCGGAGGAAACATGAAGATACTCGACCGATACATCATTCGGCAGTTTCTTGTAGTATTTCTTTTCGGTTTACTGGCATTCATTTGTATTTTCATTATTATAGATATGATGGAGAAGTTGGATGACTTCATTGACGCACAAGCTCCAACGAGTATTGTTGTTCAGTACTACATTGCATCAATTCCTGATATTGTCAAACTGATGATTCCTGTCGCCGTACTACTTTCGGTATTGTTTGTAACTGGCAGACTTTCTAGCCAGAACGAACTTGCTGCAATCAAATCCAGCGGAACCAGTTTGTATCGAATCATGGCACCTTTCCTAGTTGTAACACTTATCATTTGTTTTGCTTCCATCTACCTCAGCGGGTGGGCAGTTCCATATGCCAATCAGAAAAAATTCTATATTGAACGAACTCACTTGAACCGTTCCAAACAAGCAAATGTACGATACAATATTCTTTTTCAAGAAGGCAGAACACGCATCGTTTCAATCAATAACTACGATACACAAGCCAAATGCGCACGACTGATTAGCATCCAGGATTTCGACAGCAATGATATAACAATCTTACGGCATAGATACGATGCACTTCAAATGCAATGGATACAACCCAGCGGAGATGATGTACAAAAAGGGGACTGGGTTCTACTCCATGGAACTACACGTAGTTTCTCTGATTCCACACAGACTCTTGAGTCATTCGACAGTTTGATGGTTGGGAAGCTCTCGTTAACACCTTCCGATATAGAAAAAAAGCAACGGACGCCTGATGAAATGGATTATTATGAATTGCGGGAATTTATTGCAAATCAGCAACGTGCAGGACAGGATGTAGCACGGTGGTTAGTAGAGTATCATTTCAAGCTCGCATTCCCATTTGCAAATATTATTATGGTGCTCTTCGGTGTTCCGTTTGCAGCAAGCAGGCCCCGTACTGGTGCTGCACTTGGATTCGGAATTGCTACAGCAGTTACTTTTATTTACCTAGGGTTTATGAAAGCTAGTCAAGTATTTGGTTATAACGGCGATCTCAACCCCCTTTTTACTGCTTGGTTAGCAAATATCATTTTTCTTGCAGCTGGCATCGCTAATCTCTTTAGAATTCAAAAATAGCTTTTATCTCTGAAGAATAATTATGAACGCATATTTATTATCTTTTACTATCCTCTGAATTCTTGCCTCTTCTATTTCAATCTTTTTTTCCGCGCTTGATGTTTGTTATACGCTTGTTCTACCATTACAGGAAGTCGCAGGGAATCCAACTCACCTTTAACGAAATATTCTGATGCTCCCCATTTATACGCTTCTTCATAAACCTCTTCCGACCCATAGCCAGTTATTAGAATTACGGGAACATCCATTTTTTTCCCATACATCCACTGTAAGACATTAATACCGCTCGTGCCCTCCATTTTATAATCTAAGAGTATAATATCGAATTGTTCCTTTTGCAAGTGAGAAAACGTTTTCTCTGCTGACTCGCAAATAACTACAGAATGTCCGCGTACGGTAAGAGCTTTTTTTAGGAGGGCGCTATAGGGGTGATCATCATCCACTACAAGTATATGAAGTGATTGTGTATTCATAGCTACATTAATGACCGAAGGTAAATATGCACTTATTTATATTTAATAGTGTGCGATAAACCAAGGAAAACGCTAATTCATTTTCGTTAAGATATTTCACCGTGTCGAATTTATATATCTGGTGCTCAGCGCGATATCAAGCACATAGCACTTGGGTAAAAAAAAGAGGATAATATCTTGGATAATACTAGTTTATTCTGATCTTCGTTGACGTTCTGAGCTTACCTGTTTATATACTTTAAGGACAAGTTCTGGAAGCTGAGACATATCTGACTTTCCTTTTACAAAATAATCCTTTGCTCCCCATTTCCAAGCTTCAAGAGCAATTTCTTCCGAACCATAGCCTGTAATAATTATTACCGGAATATCCATTTTCATTCCGTACATCCATTGCAGTACATTGATACCGCTTGTTCCAGGCATTTTATAATCAAGAAGCACAACATCATACTTATTCTTTTGGAGCAGACTAATCGCATCATCTCCTGTCTCGCAAGATTCAGTGTTATGTCCACATCCTTTTAGCGTTTGTGTGAGAACAATTCGATATGTAGGTTCATCATCTACAATAAGCACATTTAATAATTGTTCGGTCATGCCGACTCCAAAATATATGTATGATAAAAGACCTGCTTGGAAACTTTGATAAAATAACAAATCCTATCGTTGATGTTTATAAACGAATTCATAAACGGATGAAAATTAGCGAACTCATAATTCATATGCAATCTAACGATATAAAAATATTAAAATTGGATATCCTGTAAAATACACTGTCCGGACAATGTCGTCTGATGTAAAATCCGCGTGAGGAACTATTTTATTCTTCATTGAAGCGAACACTGTTTAACAATCATTCTTTTTGAGTCGTTTTTGGTCCCTTTCGGAAAACCCATACACCAACAATCGCTACTAGAAGGACACCTAATACTATCAATATATACGTCAGCCACTTTGCTCCCGGCATTACAGAGGCATGCCATTTTTCAAATTTTGATTCAATATCTTTTTTCTGTGTATCAGAAATTTTATGCAACTCGGTTAGAGCTGGCAGCCATGTTGCATTTAGATCGGGTTGCCATAAACTTTCATTAAAGTTCGCAAAAAGTTTATAACGTGTGTCATCGGTTTCCTTATTCACATTTTGAGTTTGCTCATCGAAGAAAGCGATAAAGTTGGCTATAAATTCGTCACCGTTTTTAAACTCCTTTACTGCAAAACCTTTCTCTTTGAACAACAAGCTGAGTGAGCGCCACATCGCACCATCAACCTTGTCTTGCCATATTGTGAGCATTGAATCGACTATGCCGACTTCGCTCATCTTCGATTTCCTGCTCAGATAGAGTGAAGTAAGTTTCGGTGCTAACCCAGTCCACTGTGATTGAAATCTTTCCTGTTGTCGCACAATTGTTACAAGATCACTTCCCCTAAGTTGTGTCGATTCAAGGAAGGCAATATTATCTATAATAGATCGTTTCACATTTCCAATGATACCGTGACGATCGAACTTGCCTATAAGCCCCTGTTTCTCAATATCCTTCATATCACCAACATTTTTGTCATATTGCATAAAAAGACTATCTGTAAGAGCGAAAACAAGCGCATCGCGTTCTTGCAGCCCTTGGCGTAGTTTTACTATCATGTTACGGAGTGAATCTATTGGTGTCTTAGAATTAAAGAGATCGCCTGAAAGTTTTTTAACGTTTTCTGTAAGTTGCTGCACTTCAGCCATCAATGCTGCGTTTTGGTTTGTTAATTTCATTAATTGATCCGACAGCTCACGGATTTTTACTTCCAATTCTGTGATGCGCACAATTTGACTTTCAATTACACCAAGATCCCTTTGCCGAATAAGTAGTTTGCCTCGAAGTTGTTCTATTGTTTTATCATATCCATCCGGATAATTTGCTTTATTGATGAATATTTTATCACTGCCAAATTCTTTTTCTATCTCATCAATTGAAGTACTTGCTTCAGCACACTCTTGCATTGTCTTTGCCTGATCAATATTTTTCTCAATGGATTTAGTTAAGGTCTGAAAATGCTGAACAATAGCATAATCCGATTTTTGCTGTGCAGCAAGTATAAGATTCAAGGCTACCAGCAAAGCAATAAGTCGAATGATAGTCTTCATTTTCTTTCTCCTTCAAAGACTCCATCTTCTGTTAGTAAAATGGTCTGATTTTGTCCATTCACAAGTTGGATATACGGTACTCGCTGGTTAAATGCCGGTTCACTTAATCCATTCTCCGCTACAAAAATTTTGTTTTTGAGCTTCAAACCACCCTTTGCCTGTTCAAATACATATACATTCTGAAATTGCGCCGCCGTAATAAAGTAAAAACCCTTCACATCGCGAATCATCCGCAAAGTCATCTTTGAGACATTAACAGAATCCTTTGTTTCGACAAAGAGGAGTTCTTTAACATTGAGTGAGAAGCTGTAACGTTCGCTCTGCACATTACCTTGACTATCCACGTTTAGGAGAGACTCGACGGGCCATGCAAAATCACCTGGTTTCAAAATCATTGATGAACAACCAGCTAAGAAAAAAATACTTAGAATTATTGGAATCAATGTCGCTTTCATACTACCTCCAAGATGGTTATTCAAGAGGAAATTCGCCAAATTATGCTGCACCAATGTATAAAAGGAAATTGTTGGATTCAAGTGTTATACTCTAAAAATTAACCAAATTAGCAGTATTGCTTTTCTCGTTCAGGCAAAGTACAGTTGTTGATAAAAAGAAAATGAAATCTGTGGAAGTATGATATGATCGATTATTAGTTAATGTATTTAAGTTCACTTTACTTTTTCCTGCTTCCACCAGCGTGTGACAACCTCAGCAATTTTTGTTTTAGCATCACTTTGTTTCCATTTCTCATAAAATCTGATATCGCTACTATCAGGCTCCGGATTAGGATAATCGATCTGCACACGCAAAGGCATAGAGATTGCTTCGCCTACAATAAGCGCTTCGCCGACTTTAAGCGACGGTAAAACATCGGTAAGACTTGCAAATGTATCTGGCACCAACCGCTTTATGTAGTTCTGATCAAGCGGGTTCGTTAATCGCAAAACGATATAATTGTTGCATTGCGAAAGAATTGTTTCTGAAACTTCTACTGGACGTTGACTGACTATCATACAACTAACGCCGTATTTCCTTCCTTCTTTTGCAATACGCTCTACTGTTTTTCGGGCAGAGGCCGTAACGGTGCCTGTGCTTGGCAAATAATTGTGCGCCTCTTCAAATACCAATAGAATTGGAAAATCGCGTCGATTTGGATTCCAAAAATTGAAATCAAATATCAAACGCGCAAGAAGTGATACTATCGTATTAACAATATCAAATGGTACGCCGCTCATATCTAGAATTGTTACTTGCGCGCTGCCATCTGCGCCCAATATCTTCGATAATAAATCGTTTATAGCTATAGATTGAACATATTCTTTTAGGCGGAACATAAATGCGTACCGAGGATCGTTCAATTTACCATCCAACCGGACAAGGAATCTTGCAAATTTACCGTAGAAAGGCCCCTCTTTCACCGTCGCGCCCATAGTTATTTTTTCACTGTCCATGAATTGTAACTTGGCACGGATCTCGCTTAAATCATAATACACCGGAGTGTCTACTGTGATCATCATTGACATTTCCGGATTCTTTCCTTTTTTTGACATAATGACAAGATCTTTTAGTACAGTAATTTGGCTTGATGCATTTTCGTCTTTATCATCAATAAACATTTCACGCAGTTCGTCAAAGTTCATTAACCAATAAGGCAATTCAAATTCTCCAATGTCGAGATGATTGCAGTTTCCCTCGAATGCCTTATAATATTCATTGTGGATATCAAGGATGATGATGTTTGTATCTGGATACTTTGAAACTTTCTGTAAGATAGAAGCAACAGCGCATGATTTTCCGGCACCACTAGAACCAAGCACTGCGATATGCTTACCAAAAAACTTATTAGCATCAAGAAAGGCGCGTTGGTTTTCAAACAGCGAAATCTGTCCGACAGAAAATCCATATCGCTGATACACTGCAAATGCTACAGCAAGGTCGGCATCCTCTGCAAAAAAAACTGGCATGTCAACCACAGGAAAGATAGATATGCCGCGTTCAAATCGGCCGCCTTTTACCGTGCCTACCATCGAAGCAAGAAGAATATATCGCTGCTGCGCTTGCCCATTAACATTTACGTCTTCTTTCTTCAAATCCGATACCATCCCAAGCAGTACCAATGTTCCCATAGGAATTAAGATGTAAGTTCCGATTTGTCCGATATAATATGTTTTACCGTTAACCTCTCTTTTTAGTGAAGTGGTTTTGGGATCGAGAAGGATGGAAATAATCCCGCTATTCACCGATGCGACGACACCGATATATTTTTGTTCCACCATAGTTCAACCTTTCTCGTGCAAGATTTGTTTCAACTGACTCGTTTAATAACGACGATAGTTCGATCGTCGGTATACTCTGCGCCTTCAGCAAAAAGTTCAACATCTTCAATTAATGATTTGCAAATCTCCTTTGCTCCTTTAGCCGCATACTTTTGAATATTTTCAGCAAAGCGCTTTTCTCCATAAGGCATACCGTCGCTACGAAGTGCTTCAGTAATACCATCGGTATAGATTACTGCAACATCCCCTTTTTTCAACATCGTGCTTTCCACTCGATAATTGCCGCGAGGGAACGGACCAAGAATTAGTCCTGTCGGTTCTAACAATTCGATGCTTTTATCTTGCGTATGATAAACCATCGGACTATTGTGCCCCGCGTTAGCATATAGCATCAGGCCTTTTACACCATCTGTGAGCTCGGCGTAGAACATCGAAACAAATTGTTCTTCAGCAAATGAACGATTCACAATTTTATTGATTCCAGACATCAATGCGGCAGTTTTAGTTTGATGCGCAATTCCCATCCGCAAGGCGCCAACAACATACAACGCTTGTGCAGCAGCGCGGAATCCTTTACTCGCAGCATCGCCAACGACAATCATCAAACGATCTTTTACCTCATCTGCAAAAAGATAATCAAAGAAATCTCCGCCAACGATCCTGTCCGGCACGGAAATTCCATAAATATCGTAAAAATAGAAATGAAGAAATGGATTTGGTAAAATGCCTAATTGAATTTCCCGTGCTTTGTCAATATCCTGTTCAAGCAATCGAGCTTTTTGTTCGATACGTTTGCTACGAAGAACAGATGTGACTGCAAGACTGATAACGTTTAGATTAGGAAGAAGATCCTGATCGATAAAATCTGAATTGAATGCTAAAACATATTGGAAAACAGTTTCATTGCGGTAAGATACTTTATCTCCAATGCCTGTTGCAGAATATTTGATAATTCCTTTATTCCTAAGATATCTATCTGTTTCATTGGCAATGATGGAACGTTGTTCAACAAGGTGCTTGAACATCGGATATCGAGCAACTTGAATGCGATAACCCGAGTCCAGTCGTTCAATTTGTCCAATCTGGTGAATAAGGCGATATGATTCGGTCAATGGTTCGTATTGCCAAAGTCGTCCACCTTTAAGAAGAATGTCTTCGCTCTTGACAATTTCATTGAGAACATGCTTGAGCAAATCTTTTTCTGTTCTAAATTGTTCAAGAGCAAAGCTTTCTATAGTGCGATATAATCGTCGTTGATTCATACTGTACCTGAACTTAAAAGCAGGATTTCCTTATTAATCAATTTCTCGTTCTCCTTCAATCTTTCTGCTCCAAGAATATATTCAAATTCTTCCCGATATACATTAAACAATGTCAATAGACAATCCGTAACTATGTTTCAACACTGCCGCTGATTCATAAAATCAGATCCATACGTTGTCAGTGTGAGTCCATTTATCTGTGTCATTTCTTAATCCTTCTTTTCAAGTTTACTCTTTAGCGCTGCCAGCGTTTGCATCGCCTCCAGTGGAGTCATATGTTCGATATCGAGATTAAGTAGTTCAGCGCGCAACCTGTCGTCTTTCACTTCAAACATCGTTAATTGCACACTCTTCTTGTCGATTCTCACCTCTTGCAACCTTTTTTTCTTTTGTTCTAACTACCAATTCCGAGCTTTCCAGATTCTTCAACACTTGCTTTGCACGTTCTGTTACTTCTTCTGGCAAACCCGCCATTTGTGCAACTTGAATTCCGTACGAGTGATCGGCAAAGCCCGGCATCACTTTATGAAGAAAGATTACTTTATCTCCATATTCACGTACATCGACCTTGTAATTTTTGATGCGTGAAAAAACATCAGCAAGTTCATTTAATTCGTGATAGTGCGTTGCAAAAAGCGTCTTGGCGCCGATTCGTTCATGCAAATACTCTGTTAACGCCCAGGCAATGCTTATACCGTCGAACGTGCTTGTTCCACGTCCAATTTCATCGAGGAGAATTAGACTGTGCTCTGTCGCCGTGTTGACAATGTTCGCCGCTTCGTGCATTTCTACTAAGAAAGTACTTTCACCGGATGCAATATTGTCGCTCGCACCTACGCGTGTGTAAATTCTATCCACAATTCCAATACGCGCCGATGCAGCTGGAACAAAACTTCCAATCTGAGCAAGTAAAACATTCAAACCAATCTGTCGCAAGTAACTCGATTTGCCGCTCATATTCGGACCGGTGATAATTAGAATCTGATCCGATGCTGTATCAAGCAGTGTATTATTCGGTGTATAATGCTCACCCGGTGGCAATAGTTTTTCTATAACCGGATGCCGCCCATCCTTGATTTCTATAAACAACGAATTATCCACAATTGGACAAGTATATTTATTCTCAACCGCTACATCGGCAAGCGATATAAAGCAGTCCAATGATGCAATTGCATAAGCATTAGTTTGAATTGTGCTTGCGTTTTCTGCAATCTTTTGACGTAGTTCATTAAAAAGACGTGTTTCGAGCGTAAGAATTCTTTCTTCCGCGTGGAGAATTTTTTCTTCATATTCTTTCAATTCCGGAGTCACAAAACGCTCGGCATTTGCCAGCGTTTGTTTGCGGATGTAATTATCCGGCACCTTGTCTTTGTGCGTATTCGTCACTTCAATATAATAACCAAACACATTATTGAAACTGATCTTTAACGATGAAATGCCAGTGCGTTCCCGTTCTGACTGCTGATGTTTAGCCACCCAATCTTTAGCGCCAAATGCCAACGCGCGAATTTCATCCAGCTCTGTGTTATAACCATTCTTTATTACACCGCCATCCACAAAAGCCATTGGCGGATCATCGGTAATTGCTTTATCAATTGCTAAGACAAGATCAGAGAGAGAATCAAGGTTCTTGTTGAGCGCTGTTAGCGTTTGACTTTTCAGATTTGAAATTTGGGATTTGAGATTTGGAATCAATTCCAGCATCGCTTTTAGTTGATTCACTTCGCGCGGATTTGCTCTGCCGGTTGCAATTTTTGCAATCAATCGTTCCAAATCGCCGATATGTCCTAACTCTTCCCGAATTTTACGACGTGTTGACTCGTTCGTTACCAATTCCTGCACTGCATCAAGCCGCGCTTGGATTGGTTCTAATCGCTTCAATGGACGATTGATCCACTGTTTCAACATTCTCCCGCCCATCGGAGTAAGTGTACGATCAATGATTGAATAAAGTGTGCCTTCAGGTTGACCGGAGATATTGGCTGTAATTTCGAGATTACGTTTCGTCGAAGCATCCAGAACCATATATTCACTCACATCATGCGGAACAATTTTTTTTATATGCGGAATGTTCAACTTTTGAGTTTCCTGCAAATAATTCATTATTGCGCCGGCTGCAATTGTACCAATGCGCATTTCTTCAATACCAAAACCTTTTAGCGACTGTGTTTTGAAATGATTAATGAGCAACTCGTAAGCATAATCGGCGTTGAAGACCCAATCGTCCACTTTCGTATAGAGCACATGAAAATATTCGCCAATCAAAGTTTTTATCGTTTCCAAATCACGTTTCTGCACAAGTAATTCTTGCGGCTGTAGACTACTCGCCTGCTCAAAAAGTTGCTTCAACGGAAATTCACTCAGTCCGAATTCTCCAGTTGAGACATCAATAAATGCGAATCCGATCCGATCCTCACTTGTTGCCAACGGAGACGGCAACGCCACCGCGGCTAGATAGTTATTTTGTTTTTGTTCTAACACTTTATCTGAGAACGCTACCCCTGGCGACATAACTTCAACCACATCACGCTTGACAATGCCTTTTGCAAATTTTGGATCTTCTAACTGTTCACAAATGGCAACACGATATCCCGCGCGAAGAAGCTTGGGAAGATACAAATCAAGTGCATGATGAGGAAATCCGGCGAGAGGTGTTTCACCGGAGGTACCATTGCCTCGTTTAGTCAGCACAATCCCTAATACTTTAGATGTTATCTTTGCATCTTCATCGAATGTTTCGAAAAAGTCGCCCATTCTGAAGAGAAGTATCGTATCAGGATATTTCGCCTTCACCTGCTGGTATTGTTTCATTAATGGTGTCGACATAGAAGCAATGTAAAATAAAATAATTAATAATTATAAATGGAGAGATGTTTTCAGAAGTGAATGATTAGTTATCAGTGTTCCATGCGGCGCACTTTGTTACTTTCCGCTTCCTACTTAATCTTTCCTATTCCCCACTTCTTCATTGTTTCAAACATTTTATAATCTGTTAGATCGTATTGAATAGGCGTGACAGAAATATAATTACTGCGTACTGCGGCTTCATCAAATTCTAAATCTGTATCAACTTTTTCTAATCCGCCGGTAAGCCAATAGTACTCACGATTATTTGGATCTCGCCTATGATCGAATGTATCATTCCACACTGCTTTGCCTTGCCGAGTAATAAGTACACCTTTAATCTCTTTGGAATTCAAAGGAGGAACATTGACATTTAGCAGAGTACTTGACGGAAGTCCGTGTTTGCCGATTAGTAAAACGAGTTTTCTTGCAAACTTTGCCGCATATCGAAAATCCGCCGGTGCGTAAGTGGTCAAAGAAACTGCGATGGACGGAATACCAAGTATCGTTCCTTCAGTCGCAGCTGAAACTGTACCAGAATATATGATGCTTATTGCCGTGTTGGAACCATGATTGATACCGGAAACAACTAAATCTGGCTCGCGTTTAAGAATAGCGCGTACTGCAAGCTTTACACAATCAGCAGGTGTGCCTTGTACAGCATAACCAAAGAACTTTCCATCTTTCTTAAATTCTTTGACACGCAGCGGATAATTCATCGTTATAGCATGACCGACGGCGCTTTGCTGCTTGTCCGGCGCTACTACTGTCACGATCCCGATCTTTTTCATTTCTTGCACAAGCGCATAAATACCCGGTGCATCAATGCCATCATCGTTTGAGACAAGAATACTGAGCTTTCGTTTTGATTTCATAATTTATTTTAATACTGGTAAAATCGCAAAGATATAGGGTGCCTTTACTTGCATACTTTTACGGTTTTATCTTGCTTAGTTTAATAGCTTTCTTTTTGCGTTGGAAATTTTTCTTCTTTAACATCTTTTACATACCCGCTAACACTTAGGCGAATCGTTTCAGCAAGATGCGTATAATACCTAACAAAGCGCGGATGGAAATCTTCGTTCAACCCTAGCATATCAGATACCACAAGAATCTGCCCATCGCAATGCAAGCCGGCACCAATACCTATGGTCGGAATCTTAAGTGACTTTGTTACTTTGGCAGCAAGCTCGGATGGAATTTTCTCGAGTACAATGCCAAATGCTCCGGCTTCTTCTAAAATCTTCGCATCTTTAAGCAATTGCTTTGCCTCAGAAGGTGTTGTACCGCGTGGAGTAAAACCGCCGAATTGATGAATTGATTGCGGCGTCAATCCTAGGTGCCCCATTACCGGAATTCCTGCACGAACCATTATATGCACTAAATTGGCAGAACGCTCACCGCCTTCAAGTTTCACACCGCCAGCACCTGTTTCCTTCATTATGCGGCCAGCATTGCGAAACCCTTCTTCATCATTCGCCTGGTAAGACATAAATGGCATATCAATTATCACCATCGCCCGATCTACACCGCGGACAACTGTCTTCGCATGATAAATCATTTCATCAAGTGTAACTGGCAGTGTCGTTTCTTGTCCCTGAAAAACATTTGCGAGTGAATCACCTACAAGAATAAGATCAATTCCTGATTGATCGAGCAAATGAGCAGTGATATAATCGTACGCTGTCAGGCAGGCGATTCGTGAACCGTTTTTTTTCATTGCTGCAATAACTTTTGTCGTAATTTTCTTCGGGCCTGATGTCGTGGATGAATTTTTCATATTGTCACCTTTTGTTCTTCATCATTTAAATTTACAACTTCCGGAGAAATCGACCATGCATTCCGGAATCCATGCAGAATTGCTTTTGCGATCTCATCGAATTTTACTATTCGATTTAAAACCGTTGATAGATCGGTTGTCTTTTCATCAAGTTCCTGCTTCAAAGAGACACGGTGTTCTTCCGATGGAAGATTTAGAAAATCCACTATTTGCTTGTGTTCGGAACCAAGCAGAATAGAACCATGTTGCAATACCACTTCTTCGCCATTAACAGCGTTATAGCGCCGTTGAGCACTACCAACAAGCTTTTTACCGTAACATTTAATTTCATATCGTCCAGTGCTCGAGAAGCATGCCACTGCAGAAGCAGCTCGATAGAGCGACGGAAAATGCGGCTGACTCTTCTCGATAGCCACAGGTGCGCCAAGCTCCTGCAATCCGGCAATAAGAGCTCGGCTGATATCTTCATAAACAGTTAGAACATTTTTATCCTTCACCTGCATAACGACACTATATGTCATTTCATTTGCATGCAAAATTGCTCGTCCACCTGTGGGACGACGAACCACGTCGATACCTGCTATCGATGTTTTGTTGAGATCAATTTCATCTATCGATTGATTCCAACCGAGTGAAATGGCAACCGGTTGCCAGCCATACACTCGAATAGTGGAATTACCATTACCATCGATGAGGGCTCGGGCAAGAGCTTCGTCATACTCCATATTAAAAACACCAGAACGAGTGCCGGTGTTTTCAAATCGCCAATTCATATTCTTTCTAGTGATGACAAGGACCCGGAATAATACCGCGCCTACTGCTTGCTATGAAATCAATAATGTTTTGAATCTCAGGTGATTGTTCCAATTCTTCCTTGATGCGTACAACTGCCTGTGAAACATTCAAGTTGGATTGATAGATAAGAATGTACGCTTTGTCTATTAAATCTATTGCTTCCCGATTAAAACCGCGACGGCGGAGTCCGATAGAATTTAATCCTTCAAACACCATCGGCTCTCGGCCTGACCGAATGTAAGGCGGAATATCTTTTGCAGCCCGATACCCGCCGCCAACCATCGTATGATCTCCGATGTGAACGAATTGATGAACTGGTGTCAACCCACCAATAATCACCCAGTTATCAAGAGTGACATGACCCGCTAATGCCACGCTGTTCGCCAAAATGCAATTATCACCAACAATGCAATCATGCCCTACGTGTGCATTAACCATAAACATACAATTGCTGCCTATGATAGTCTTCCCTGTTTCAATTGTTCCACGGTTCAACGTGACATATTCACGAATATCGCACTTGTCACCAATTTCTATAAGTGTCGGCTCGCCTTTAAATTTTAAATCTTGCGGTGGGCCACCGATGACTGAGAACGAAGCGATTTTGCATCCTTTGCCAATACGCGCTCCGTCCTGAATAATTGCATAGGGTGCAATAGTTGAGTTATCTCCAATGATAACATCATCGCCAAGAATCGCCGAAGGACCAATTGTAACATTCTCGCCAAGCTGTGCTTTTTTCCCAACCAACGCCAAAGGATGAATATTAACACCCATATTTTTTTCTCATTATATTTTTAAAATCATTTTGCTTTTGCTTCTTCACGATCAACGAGTGCCGCGGTAAAATCACCTTCTGCTACCACTATACCGTCCACCAGAGCTTCACCGCGAATCTGGATTACTTTAGAACGACGGCTCACCATTTTAACATCAAGGATCAGTTGATCGCCGGGCACAACCGGTTTACGGAACTTCACATTATTGATCGCCATAAAGAATACTAATTTGTTGCCGGTATTTTCAGTACCGTTCAGCATCAGAACACCGCCTGCCTGCGCGAGTGCTTCCACGATCAACACACCAGGCATAATCGGCTTGTCCGGAAAGTGACCTTGAAAGAACTGTTCGTTCATCGTCACATTTTTAACGCCAACAGCATGTTCATCCATCTGAAAATCAATAATTTTATCAACAAGAAGGAATGGATAACGATGCGGCAATATACGCTGGATGGCATTAACATCAAAAATTACACCTTCTTTTTTCTCATGCTGATACTTACGCACGATTTTATTTTGTTGATACAGCTTTCGAACCTTACGGGCAAATTCAATATTAGCTGCATGACCGGGGCGGGCAGCAAGTATTTGTGCTTTAATTGGTGCACCAATGAGCGCGAGATCACCAATCATGTCTAACAATTTATGCCGTGCCGGTTCATTGCGATAAAGAAGTTTTTTATCGTTCAATACACCAGAAGAGCCAAGAATTACCGAATGATCGAGACCCAATTTATGCACTAATTTTTTAATTTGATCGTCGGATAGGTCGCTATCAACGATGACGACGGCATTATCAAGATTTCCCCCTTTAATCAAGCCTTGATCATACAACATTTCAACTTCATGGAGGAAGCAAAACGTGCGTGCCGAGGAAAATTCAGAGACAAACTCTTTTTCAAGATTGAATAAACCTGTGTGCTGACTTCCTAATGCTGGATTGTTATAGTCAATCATTACTGTGACACGAAAATCATCTGTCGGCAACGCAACGATTTCGACGCCGCGAACAGGATCCTGATAATGGATAACTTGATCTATGATGAGATAATCTTTCGGTGCTTCCTGATCTTCTAAACCTGCCTCAAGCAGCATATCTACAAACGGTTTCGAGCTGCCATCACGTATAGGAGGTTCGATGTTGTTGAGTTCAATAACTATATTATCAACCTGTAATCCGGCAATAGCGGCAAGAACATGCTCAACAGTATGCACTCTTGTATTACCGATTCCTAAGGTTGTTCCGCGTTGAAGATCAACTACGTGGTCAACATCGGCTGGAATTTCCGGCGAATCCTGTAGATCAACTCGGCGAAATCGGATGCCATAATTTTCGGGAGCAGGTTTGAAAGTCATCGTTGTTGTCACGCCTGTATGAAGTCCTATACCAGACATAGAGACAGGTTTCTTAATAGTCATTTGCTGAACAAGCATGCTTTCTACCTCTCCTTTTTTTATTTTTTTAAAAGCTTTTGTTCGAGATCAGCAACTTTTTTCTTTAGCGCTGTAAATTCGTGCAGTATATCCGGCAACATCTTCATTGCTATGTATGCACGCTGTGCTTTTCTTGCTTCATCGGCAGGAGTTCCGAAAAAGGATTTGCCTGGTTCATTAATGTTATCATGAACACCTGATTGCGCCATAATAACCGTGTGGTCTGCTATCTCGATATGGCCTGCTAATCCTACCTGTCCGCCGATCATGCAATACTTGCCAATTTTCGTACTGCCACTTATTCCTGTCTGTGCAGCTATTACTGTGTTCTCACCGACATCAACATTGTGCGCAATCTGAACAAGGTTGTCTATCTTCACGCCACGGTGGATATGAGTATCACCCATCACCGCACGATCGATGGTGGTGTTGGCACCAACCTCTACATCGTCCTCGATGGTAACAATACCAAGCTGGGGAATCTTTTCGTATGTGCCGCCTGGTTTCGGTGCAAACCCAAATCCATCCGACCCGATCACCGCACCAGAATGAAGAACGACTCTATTCCCTATTATGCATTGATGATAAACAACAACATTAGGATAGAGCATACAATCTGCTCCAACTTGCGCTTGTACTCCGATTATGCAACCTTCGCCGATCTTTGTGCTACTACCTACAACTGCATTTGCACCAACTACAGCATACGCTCCTATCGATACATTCTTTCCCAATGTTGCATTAGATGAAATAACAGCGGTTGGATGGATACTGGAGATAAATGGATCGATCGTAGGTGTTAAGCGTTTCAATACATGCAGAAACGCAATATACGGGTCGTCAACACGGATAAATATAATTGAAGCTCGACTTTCAATTTTCTTTAGGTCGAGCTTTCTAGATATTAGTACTGCCGTTGCATTGGTGGCGCCGAGGTGCTTTTGATACTTCGGGTTAGCTAAAAAAGTGAGACTGCCAGATGTTGCTTCTTCAATTTTTGCAACATGGTCGATCTCTGGCTCACCTTCAATATTGCCGCCCACGATTTCACCGCCAAGCCACTCCGCAATTTCACGAATGGTCATAAGTCGTGGCCGCGTTATTTTGTGACAGACGGAGTTGTTGTAGTCACTTTAAGCTTGGAAAAGATTTTTTGTGTCAGGTCGTACTTTTCATTTGCGTACATCAATAAGATATCACCGCTTTTATCAAATACGTAATCATATCCATCTTCGCGCGCCACATCCTGTACAGCTTTGAATACGCGGTCCTGCACCGGCTTCATCAATTCATTTTGCTTGTTGAACAACTCGCCGTTTTGTCCAAACTTTTGTGTGCGGAAATCGACTATTTTCTGATCCATATCCCGCAATTCACGTTCAGCTTCTGCACGACGTTGTTCAGTCATAATAAGTTTCCGTTTATCGTAATCATCAAACTTCTTTTTCCACTCATCCTGCATCTTGTTCAACTCTTGCTGCCAATCGGCAACGAATTGATCAAGCTGCTTCTGAGCGTCCTGTGCATCCGGAAGTTGCTTCATGATCGCTTCAGAATTAAAGTAAGCAATCTTCATTTGTGCGCTTGTTTTTATCGCAAATAATAACGATAAGAATGCAACCAAAGCTAATATTTTCTTCATGTCCTCTTTCTCCATCAATCATTCATTGGGAGACATAACAAATCATTTAACTTCTTTCGACTTTGTTGTCGCTGGAGCTGCTGAGCCTCTCTTTAATTGATCGATCACTTTATAAGTAAGATCAAACTTTGCATCTGCATAAAGCAGATTAGTAGCCGTTTCCAGCTTGTCAAACACATAATTGAATCCATCTTCTTTTGCTACTTTTTCTATGACTTTCATTACACGTTCCTGAATAGGCGCAAACTTCTTTTCACGTAGCTTTACTGCTTCACCATTTTGTTGATCAAACTTCTGGTATTGATACTCACGTGCTTTCTGTTGAAGGTCCTGCAAGTCTTTTTCTTTATCAGCTTTTGCTTTCGGATCGAGCAGCGCTTGCTTTTTCTGATAATCTTCTAAATTATCTTGAAGCTCTTTACTCATACGTTCTAGTTCGTCCTGCCATACTTTGATCGTGGTTTCAAGCTCTTTTTTCACCTGTTGAGCTTCGGGAAGTTCACGCAGAATAATCTCAGAATTAACGTATGCAATCTTGGCTGCCTGTGCTGTGCTGATGGATGCAACCAAAACGACCATCGCAGCAATTAAAATGATTTTTTTCAAGGGACCCTCGTTTAATTAAGTTAATGAATGTTTAATTGCAATTAATAATTTACATAGATTTTCCGAATTGAAAATGGAATTTCCAACCGGGAGCGGCAGCGTTCGGTGTTGCCCCATCATAACCATAGCCATAATCAAATCCGATCAAACCAACTGGATTTACTAATAGACGAACACCAAATCCCGCTGACCGGCGAAGATCAAGCATGTCCATAACAGAAGGATCGAGCCACACATTCCCCGCCTCGGCAAATAAAAGTGTGTAAATCGGGATTGGATTTACTGTCAGTGCAAAGCGTAATTCTGCTGTATACTTTGCCATTGCTTTACCGCCAATGCCTTTTGTGGAATAAGGCCCGATACTGTTATCATCATATCCGCGTAATGGAGTCACAGATATCTGTCCAAGTCCTGTACCGCCCATATAAAATAGATCTTGATATGGAACGTTGGGCGTACTACCTATGCCAAAAACAAGTCCAAGCATGTTAGAACTCATCAAAGTAACTTTGTCAGAACTGGATAAAGGCACATACCAATCAGCATCAAAAATTTGCCTGTAATATCGCGATGCTTTAGTCCCACTGCTTAAGCTTGGACCTCCGTAAATTTCTGTCAATAAGGAAAAATTGGAGCCGCGAGAAGGAAAAATCGGACTATCAGTACTATTGCGAGAGAGAACCTGAGAAATACCAATTTGTGTTGTTGTACCTGTATAATAATAGGAATCATAGTACGTAGATGTTGTACTAAGAGGATTGTATGTAGTCTCCTGGACATGCAATGTCCAGTCGCCGCGGAAATACATATCAGGCCACTTAAAACGCCGCCCGATACGGACCGATGCGCCATCAGTGTGTAAATCATAATAGTACGATTGATATGTATCGAATATATTAAATCCAAATAAAGTTGGTGTACTGAACATCCACGGTTCTGTAAAGCCAATCGAAAACGTTCGATAATAGTTACTTACACCAAATTGATAATCGAATGTCATTGACTGACCGGCGCCGCCCCGTAATGGTTCACTTAAAGAAAAATTATTAAATGAAACTCCAAGACCACCACTGAAACCAAACGAGCCGCTATATCCAACTGACATATTGAAAGTATCGCTGGATTTTTCTTCAACAGAATACTCCAACTCAACTGTTTTGTCATCAACCGGCCGGACATCTGGTTTTAATTTTTCCGGATTGAAATAATTTAATTGCTGCAGTTGGCGCAGACTTCTGAGAATCAGCTGCCTGCTGAAATAATCACCCGGCTTTGTTAGTAACTCACGGCGAATAACTTTTTCGTACGTTTTCGTGTTACCCGAAATAAATACACGGCCAAGGCGGAATTGATTCCGTTCGTGGATTTGCATTATAATATCAAGGCTATCAGTACCAACTACCTTTATATCAGGTTCCACCTGAAAGTAGAGATAGCCGTTGTCAGCATAAAGCGACGTAACATCTGACTCTTCTTCGTTGCGATGCAGATTTTGATCGAATTTTTCTTGATTAAATACATCCCCTTTTTTGAGTCCTAGCCGAGTACTCAGCACATCGGATGGATATACTGTATTGCCTTCCCAAGAGATATTTCTTATAAAAAATTGCTGTCCTTCTGATAAATAAATGTTAATTGTCATGTACCTATTTGTATTATCATAAGTCAGCGAGTCAGAAAGAATTTCGGCATCGCGGAATCCATTATTCCGATAAAATGCGAGGATAAGGTCTTTATCTTCATTATATTTTTTCTTGTCAAATTTATTTGTTGTCCAAAACTTCCACCACCTTCTTTCACTTGTCTCCTTCATCGCACCTTTCAGGTCGCCATCATCAAACCGTTTATTGCCATGAAAGTGGATGTAGTCTACCTTCACTTTCACCCCCTCATCAATAACAACTTTTAATGCCACACGCCCGGTTGTGTCGTTCACCGTAACAAGTGTTGGAGTGATATGTGCATTAAGATATCCATCTTCATCGTATTGATGCTTCAGCACGCGGATGACCGTTGAAAGATCCTGCGGCGTAACAATTTGGCCTTTTACAAGATTTATTTTTTTAAGAATGTCATCCTGATCTAATTCATCATTGCCGGATACTTCAATGCGTTCCAATCTTGGATTTTCTTTCACTTTGATTAAAAGATAGACTCCATCCTGTACTCGATTCTCAATGAAGATTTGGACATCATCAAATATACGAAGGTTATGCAATCTCTCAATTGCCAATTTCGTTTGCTCACTTGGAATTGTGATTTCCTCGCCTATTTTCAATCCAGTATTTGCGATAATGGCAGAGGGGTCTCCAGATCGTTGCCCTTCCACGCTAATACCGAGGATTTTATAAACTTCTGGTTGCGGCTGTTGCTTCTGTCCGAACAAAACTCCAGCTGAGAATGCTACGAAGAGGAAGAGGAAAAAGAGTTTATGAATTCGTGACACTTTTTTTAAACCTTTCTATAATCCGGGCAGAATGACTTTTTGAGGATGGCTGTACTTGTTCACTTACCATGCCAAATCGACGCTCGCGTGTTTGAAAATCCGCAATTGCTTCATACAGATGCTTACGTCGAAACGCAGGCCAATATTCATCTGTAATAACGATCTCTGAATAGGCTGATTGCCAAAGAAGAAAATTGCTAAGCCGCAGTTCACCGCTCGTCCGGATTAGCAAATCAGGATCAGGAATATCTTTCGTCGAAAGGTACTTCCCGATCATTTCCTCACTGATCATATCTTTCTTTAACACTCCGGCAAGAATATCAGTATACATTTCCTTAATGGCATTCGTTATATCCCACCTACCGCTGTAACTGAGCGCAAGTACCAAAGTTAAACCGGAATTCTCCTTCATCATCTCCATCGCATCGCGTAATTCATTAGCGACATCGATAGGAAGCATATAGAATTCTCCTATAACTTTCAGGCGTACCTCATTCTGGTGAAGTCGATCTCGTTCATCTCGCAATGCCCTCACTAATAAGCGCATCAGCATGGACACTTCATCTTGCGGCCGCTTCCAGTTCTCAGTGGAGAATGTATAAAGCGTAAGATATTTTATATCAAGCTGTGCACATGCCTCAATAATATCCCGAACAGAATTGACACCTTCGTTATGACCGGCAATTCGCGGTAATCCCCGGCGTTTCGCCCATCGCCCATTCCCATCCATAATGATGGCAATATGTTTGGGCAATGGACCGTATGCGATAAGCTGTTCTTGATGCTTTTTATCGATTCCCGTTGCCTTTACTAACGGCACAATTTCTCCAAATTTCTAATTATTACTTGTACGTGTTTATAAATTTAACCTTTTTTGGAACGATAGTCAAAAAAAAGCATCTAAAAGAGTGATAAGCCGCAGATACGGGAGTCGATTTTCGTTTTCTTGACTGACCCTGTAAAAATGGTTATATTGGTAAGGAAACTTTATTTCTTCTAGAACGGTTCATGATATAGGAATTAAGACGTTTTATTGAGATAGTTGGTTCCGTTATTAAGGGAAAATATATGGAAGGAAATTTTTCAAATAGAGTACAAGACGTAATACGACTAAGCCGTGATGAAGCATTACGGCTTGGGCATGATTATATTGGAACAGAGCACTTGCTCTTAGGTGTCATTCGTGAAGGTGAAGGTATAGCGGTGAAGATTCTCCGCAATCTCGGTGTAGATTTGTACAAGTTGAAGAAAACAATTGAAGATACGGTTCGTGCTGCAGGTGGAACGCTCACAATTGGCAATATACCGTTGACAAAGCAGGCAGAAAAAGTCCTTAAAATCACTTATTTGGAAGCAAAGCTCTACAAATCTGATGTAATCGGCACAGAACATTTATTGCTGTCACTCCTGCGTGATGACGACAATATAGCCGCACAGATAATGCATCAATTTAATGTTCACTATGATGTAGTTCGAAATGAATTGGATAATATTATTTCTGGCAAGCCATCCTCGCCTCCCAGTCAACAACATACTCAAACAGAAAAAAAACAGGAACGCTCAAAAACACCTGTGTTGGATAACTTCGGTCGCGATCTTACAAAACTTGCGATCGAAGATAAGCTTGACCCCATAGTCGGACGTGAAAAAGAAATCGAGCGCGTTGCTCAAGTTCTGAGTAGACGGAAGAAAAATAACCCTGTACTAATAGGCGAGCCGGGCGTTGGAAAATCTGCTATTGCAGAAGGTCTTGCACTCCGCATAGTTCAAAAGAAAGTCTCTCGTGTTCTACATGATAAACGCGTCGTAACACTCGACCTTGCAGCATTAGTAGCTGGCACGAAATACCGCGGTCAGTTTGAAGAAAGAATGAAAGCAGTAATGAACGAACTAGAGAAATCTAAAGATGTCATCCTTTTCATCGACGAATTGCATACAATCGTCGGTGCAGGCGGTGCAAGCGGCTCATTAGATGCATCTAATATGTTCAAACCTGCGTTGGCTCGTGGCGATCTCCAATGCATTGGTGCAACCACCCTTGATGAATACCGGCAATATATTGAAAAAGATGGAGCACTTGACCGTCGGTTCCAGAAGATCATGGTAAACCCGACTACAGTTGATGAAACAATCCAGATTCTTGAGAATATAAAGCATAAGTACGAAGAACACCATGGCGTTCTCTATTCCGAGCCTGCCATACAAGCAGCAGTGCGTCTAAGCGATAGGTACATAACCGATCGGTACCTGCCAGATAAAGCTATCGATGTAATGGACGAAGCTGGCGCCCGCGTGCACTTAGCTAATATAAAGGTGCCAAAAGAAATTCTCCAACTTGAAGATGAGATTGAAAAAATTCGGCAATCAAAGAACCAGGTTGTAAAAAACCAAAATTTCGAGGAAGCAGCACGCCTACGTGATTTGGAGAAAAAACTTTTAAGCGATTTGGAAATTGCAAAACGCGAATGGGATTTGAAGGCACGGGATATGATTTACGATGTCAATGAGGAAGATTGTGCCGCCGTTGTCTCGATGATGACAAATATTCCTGTACAAAAAGTTGCGCAAAGCGAATCCGAGAAATTACTTAAGATGGAATCAGCGCTTGCCGAGATGGTAGTTGGACAAGATGAAGCCATTTCCAAACTGACAAAGGCAATTCGGCGTACTCGTGCCGGTCTAAAAGATCCAAAACGTCCTATCGGTTCCTTCATTTTTCTCGGTCCTACAGGTGTCGGCAAGACAGAGATGGCAAAAGCGCTTGCGCGTTACCTGTTCGATTCTGATGAAGCCCTTATTCGCATAGATATGAGCGAGTATATGGAAAAATTTGCAGTCTCGCGCCTTGTCGGTGCACCTCCAGGCTATGTTGGATATGAAGAAGGCGGTCAATTAACTGAAAAAGTTCGGCGGAAGCCTTATTCTGTAGTTTTATTAGATGAAATTGAAAAAGCACATCCGGATGTCTTTAACATTTTATTGCAAGTATTGGACGATGGAGTACTAACTGACAGCCTCGGCCGTCGTATTGATTTTAAAAATACGATTTTGATAATGACTTCAAATCTTGGTTCGCGAGACATTAAAGTTACTGGCGGATTAGGATTCGGGACAAATACGCATCAGGATAACTACAAGACAATGAAGTCTAGCATCGAAGATGCGCTCAAGCGGGTTTTCAATCCAGAGTTTCTGAATCGCGTCGATGATACGATTATTTTTCATCAGCTCGAACGTTCGCACATATATAAGATTATCGATATTGCAACCAAGGAACTCTTTGGTCGCATGATATCGCTTGGAATTACAATCGAGCTAAGTCAAGAAGCAAAAGATTTTCTTGTTGAAAAAGGATACGATCCTTCGTTTGGCGCGCGGCCACTTCGCAGAGCGGTTATGAAATATATCGAAGATCCATGCGCTGAAGAAATTCTGAAAGGTACTTACCCGCAGGGAAGTACTATACTTGCAAATTTTAATAAAGAGAAAGAAGAGCTTGTGTTTGTGTATACCCCAAAAGGAATCGAAGATAATCAAATAGAAAAACACGATGAAGAAATAATCGATACTAAGTAATCGGTATCATTTTAGAAATTTAGAATCCCTCGGCAAATACCGGGGGATTTTTATTTTCATCAGAAATAACGAATATTTATAAATCTCTTATATGGTCTCGTCAGAAATTTCTGTGAATTCAAACAGAAAATCATATATCCTCTTTTACAAACCGTATGGCGTTCTGTCACAATTTACACGGGAGGCAGGATATTTATCGTTAGCCGATTTTGGGCCATTTCCCAAAAACATTTATTCGGCCGGCAGATTAGATGCAGACAGTGAGGGTCTCCTGCTACTAACCAATGACAATATTATTAAACACCGCATTACCGATCCAAAGTTCGAACACGCTCGAACGTATTTTGTTCAGGTGGAGGGACTTCCTGATGAAAACGATATAAAGCAATTACAGAATGGAGTTGTGATTGAAGGGAAACGCACGAAGCCAACAAAGGTAAAATTGTTAACCCGTGAGCCAAGCTTGCCGCCGCGCGCTGTGCCAATTCGCTTCAGAAAAAACACTCCGACATCGTGGATGGAAATTATATTGCGCGAGGGGCGCAACAGACAGGTAAGGAAAATGACTGCTGCTATTGGTCATCCAACATTAAGACTTGTGCGTACATCTATCACATTCCTTAGCATACACGGACTAAAGCCAGGGATGTATCGAGAAATGAATCATAAGGAAATTGATAAATTGCTCAGGCTGTTAATAATTTCCTGAACGCGCTTTTCACAATTTTTGGCTTAACTTCGATAAAATTTGTGCACTGCAAAGTAAACAAAACCCCTGACGCACTACCAAACGCCAGGGGTTAGGGAGGCTATCGAACCAGCTGCCATGGGGAATGGCGAGAAGGTTCAACGATAATAACGATGCAAGTCAATAAAAGGTTCCCTTCGAAAAAGTGTAGATAATATCATCAAATAACTCGCTTTTGATGGGTAAGAGATGATTTTCAAATCCAAAGTAAAAAGATCGCACGTGCACGCCAAATGTAATACGGAAGCGACAAATACAACTATGTAGCTATAAACCAAATAAATTATTAGCTTAATTGTTGATAGAAATTCCTTATGAAAATTATCCTCAACAATGTTGCACTCAACTACGACGAACGCGGTAGGCCTCAAGGTTTGCCGGTTGTGTTCATTCATGGTTTTCCTTTCAGTCATGAGTTGTGGGAGCCACAAATGAATGTAATGCCAAACGATATTCACGCTATTGCTTATGATTTACGTGGTCATGGCATCAGCGATGTCGGTGATGGGCAATTTACTATAGAACTATTCGTAGACGATTTGATCGCGTTGATCGACCATCTTTTCATCGAAAAAGCGATTCTTTGCGGAATCTCAATGGGAGGATACATCGCACTACGTGCTTTCGAGAGACATCCGGATCGAGTACACGGCTTAATTCTATGCGACACGAAAAGCGAATCTGACACGAATGCCGCAAAAATAAAACGTGCCGCTACTATGAAGGTAGTAAAGACAGCCGGTGTTAGTACATTTGCTGAAGACTTTGTGAGAGATATTTTCTGGGAAAAAACCTTTGAGAGTAATCCGAGCGTTATTGCATTCATCAAACAAATAATTTGTGCAAACTCACAGCGTGGTATTTGCGGAACCTTACTTGCGCTTGCCGCGCGCACCGACACAACACCTGTTCTTTCTTCTATCAATGTTCCCACATGCATTATTGTTGGGGAACATGACAAGTTAACGCCCCCCTCCAATGCACAAACTATGCATACGACGATTGTCGGATCAGAATTGCACATCCTGCCTAATGCCGCTCACATAAGCAACTTGGAAAACGTTCAAGAATTTAACGCTCAGCTTATCGCTTTTTTAAAGAAGCAATAACGGTTGGCATCATTGACCTTCTATCTTCCTTCACCTATATTATAGCAACAGAATGTTAATATATATGGCAGTTTCAATTGGAAAGTGAAGATAGGGAAAAAGTAATTTTGAGAGAAAACATTCTATGCAACGACGAATCTTAATACGACGATTCAAATTCAAATCGACAAAATCCAACAAATTATTTGCTAAAGCTCAAACCATTATCCCAGGTGGTGTAAATTCTCCGATACGTGCATTCAAGTCAGTAGGACGAACCCCGCTCTTTATTAAGCGAGCAAGCGCTGCATACATTTGGGATGAAGATCGGAACAAATATATCGATTATGTAGGCTCGTGGGGACCAATGCTTCTCGGCCATGCAAATCCTGCAATACTCAAAGCTGTTCGGGCAGCTGTAAAACGCGGCACAAGTTTCGGAGCACCAACAAGACTTGAAGTTAAGATGGCAGAGCTTATCACTAAGATCGTCCCATCCATCGAGATGATACGGATGGTGAACTCCGGTGCCGAAGCAACAATGAGCGCCATCCGTTTAGCACGCGCATTCACTAGCAAGGATAAGATTATTAAGTTCGAAGGATGTCACCACGGACACGGCGATTCTTTTTTGATTAAAGCCGGTTCAGGTGCAATGGCGCTTGGTGTTCCCGATAGCCCCGGTGTTCCGACAATGATTGCGATGAACACGCTGACAGCTCGTTACAACGATCTCACTTCAGTACGAACATTGTTTGAAGAAAACAAAGATCAAATTGCAGCAATTATTGTAGAACCTGTAGCAGGCAATATGGGCTGTGTGCCCCCTGCTGAAGGATTTCTGCAGGGATTGCGTTCTATATGCAACGAGTTTAATGCATTGCTAATTTTTGATGAGGTGATGACAGGATTTCGAGTCGCAATTGGCGGAGCACAAGCATTATATGGCGTTCAACCAGACTTAACTACGCTTGGCAAGATTATAGGAGGCGGACTTCCTGTTGGTGCATACGGCGGGAAAAAAGAAATTATGCAGATGGTAGCGCCAGCTGGACCAATGTACCAAGCCGGAACACTTTCCGGTAATCCGCTTGCAATGGCGGCAGGATTTACGATACTGCGGATTCTCCATGCCAACAAGATGATCTACAAACAACTTGAACAGCGATCGGTACAACTCGAGGAAGGATTAAAAGAAAATCTACAAAAATTGGGATTGGGCTATACATTTAATCGAGTTGGATCTATATTCACACTTTTCTTTACCTCAAGACCGGTAATTGACTACGACTCCGCTTTAACTTCAGACACTGTAAAATTCTCGAAGTATTTTAATGCTATGCTAGAACAGGGAATTTATCTTCCGCCTTCTCAGTTCGAAGCAGCGTTTATAACCACTGCGCATACAGAACGGCTCATCGAGAAGACAATTAAGACAAGCTACAAAGCACTGCAGAAGATTTGAAGATGCATACATGATTTGTTGAAGCATTATAAATAAAGCCCCAATTCTTTATAGAATTGGGGCTTAGTGTTTATTAACTCCTTCAATCAATAGACTGTTATTTTATTTTCCTTCCTAGGGGGAATTGCTAAAACAAAGTTACAGGAATTGCTACAGTTACCGAACCTAGACCCGGTACAGTTATAGTAATCTTACAGGTTGTAGAACTTACAACAGTTGTAGAATTATCCGTAATACCAAATAAGAATTTAGTAGTTCCCCACCCAGGGTACCGTGCCCAACCTGCATCTGACATCGTTACCGGTATAGCGCCATATGTGTCGAAAGCAACACCACTCTCTCCTGCCGGAATCACAAAAGCAGCTGTAATTGTAGTGCCATCACATAATGGGTTCCCATTAAAATCCGTAACTTCAAGTGTGTCCAGAGTAGAACTACCAAAATGAGGCATTGATATTGCGGTTGGTACTTGTACTACAACTATCGGCCCTAAGTTCATAATAACAAGTGCACTATCACTTACCCATTTCCCATTACGACCTTGTGTTTGTGCGGTAACCCAGAAACCTCCAGGCCTACCTGATAATGCGTTCGGATCGAAATATTGGGAACCACCACCAACTGGTAGTGGAAAGGGCAATGGATTCTGCGTTATAAGGCTCACAACAGCAAAACCGTGAATATCAGTGTAGGCGAGATCGGGAGTCTGATTTCCCGTTACAACTATCCCCGCTTGTGAATGGAAATAGAGTGCCGTTCCTTGCGAAACCGGATTGCTAAATGTATCTCCGACTGCAACCAAGAACTTTGGATAATCTGCTATACTGTTGCTGATAATTTGAGGAAAAACGTATCTATATGGAGTGATTGTAAAGTGTGCCTGATCTGGGAAACCAGCATGCACAGTAATCTTCACTGGATCTGAACTAACAATCTTTCCACTGCTAAGTGTGATTTGAGCAACAAGTTCAATAACGCCAGCCTCTGTGCCACTGGCAACAGAAGCATGAAGTTGACCTTGAGTATTTGTACTATCAGATGTGGGTGTAACTGTAGGAGCTGTTCCTCCACCGATTGTACTATTGGGGAACCATTGTATACTGAAGTTTGCCATATATGTCGGAGTACTTGCAATCGGAGAACCATAAGCATCGAGTACTTGATAAGTGATGGTTGCTGTTTCCAGACCACCGACACCACTAATAAAAATATCAGTCGCCGAAGAAGCAAATGTAAAATGATCAGGTGGTTTGGGGGCTGAAGTAATGATCGTTCCAGCGGCCAATAATATTCCATGGAATAATCTTGTCTTAGTTCCATTAGGTCCATTGACGGTAATAGTTATATCAAAATTACCGCTAATACCGCCGTTTGGGACAGCGTCCGTAAGTCGTACTCGATAAGTAATACTATTATTACTGGTATTATTAAAATCAACTACGCCGGAAGTTACGTTAGATGCGTTGGTTAATGCAATACCTGATGCGGCATAACCCGAAACACTCACTTGAATAGAATTACCACTTGCCAGCGGATTACCATTTGCATCTGCAACTGTATAATTTACATCATAAAAACCTGAATCATATATAACAATTGTATCGGATGATGGAACATTCAACGTCGTTATAACCGGTGCGCCTGAAAAAAGAAAAGGAGTTTTGCGTGTTACAGTCCCACCGCCATGTACTTTAAGAATAGCAGATACATTTCCAAACCCATTAATTGGATCTGCCGGTACTTTACCACCGTACAATCCGGTCGAAGCGCTCCCGTTCACATCTGTTACTGCAGCAATTGGACTAATGACTCCCCCGGAAGTGCTGAATTGAACAAACTCTGGCGCCGGAAAATTGCCATTGACATCAACAAGATTGACCTTAAGCGTGCCGACTAAATTTCCCTGATTATTAAACATGTTTTGCGGTAAACTTACAAATATTTGATTTGAGTCGGGTAATCCATGGGCAACTTGTATAGGCATTGATAACGCCGAAAAGAAATTCCCCAATCCATCAGTCGTCCTTGCAACAATTTGTGCAATGCCCGGTACATTCCCGGCACTAATAGTTACACTCACAGCTCCACCTGCTCCAGTTGAATCCTGATTAGTGGAAAGATGTGTGCCACTTGGAGCTTGAAATAGAGAAAACATAACCAGAGCTTTTCTTGTTACGCTAATCGGAGTGCCACTTCCATCTTTTACTATAAATGAAATAATTGTACTTGTATCTGGTAATTGTGTTTCAGATAAGTATAATTGTCGTATAGATGAATCTGCCAACGCAATACTCGCAGGCACTCCATAGAATCCTCCACTACTGGTAGCACCACGCATAAATCCTGTAAACCAGGTTTGATCTACAATTGGATAGTTGCCATTCGGACTTGTAATATTAATTTTGAAAGTTATTACACCCGAGAGGCTATCCTTAACTTTATCAATAACCCATATTCGAAAATGCGTTTGATTAGTGTCCTTCGTATCGGGCATTGTAATCTGATTACCTGTCATCTGCAAGGTACTCTGTAATGCGGAAGTGGCTGCAGTAACCGTTACATTAATTGTAGTTCCTGCTACTAATGGTTTTCCGTTATCATCAGAGACTGTAAAATCGAAATAGTTCATATCTCCATCTGGGACTTCAAAATTTATAGTGTTAGAACTGCGGGTTACAGTAGTTGGTCCCGAGAAAAGAATTTGAATCGTTCTTACAATAGAACTATCCGCTTTACGGACAGAAGTATCACCTTTCGCTTCAGCGGTAACTGTTACCAGGCCTCCGATTGGCGGATTTCCACCACCGCTTGTTAATGTAGCAGTAGCAATACCATTGCTCGTAAACGCATTACTGGTTATTCCACCTCCATTTGTAACAAAGACTACTGGTGTCCCATCATTAACAGGATTACCAAATTGATCGTTTAAGGTCATCGTTATCGTTGTGCTTAAGCCATCATAAACACGGCCAGCAATATTATACTTTGAAGCAGCAATAGAGACATGGTTACCGTCAGGTAATCCGGTACCTTCAGTTAATCCCGCAGTTGCAGCAATTTTACGAGTCGGATCAATCACCTGTGCAGTCACAAGAATGGCATTGGGTTTTGTACCGCTAAAAACTGTTGTCGAAACTTGGCCGGTCGCTGGATCGGTTTGACCCGTATCCGGTTTAATAGATTCTCCACTCGGATTTGATACACTGATTGAGAATTTTACTTTACATTTATTTGATCCTGTGACAGGACGATTTATGGAATCCACAACCAAAAATGTTAAAGTGCAAGATTGATTAATACCGCCTTTGAGTAAAATTGATTTTGTTGACTGACTAAATAATCCAATGCTTGTTGGTCGTCCCGAGTTACCATTAACAATTTTACTTGAATCTGTCACGATCATATGAATATTCTTGCCTGATAGCGTGTCTCCCGGTGATAGACTTACACTAAGCGTATCAGATGCGTATCCAGATAGAATTGCATATATAGATGTAGTATAATTGCTGGACAATTCCATCGTAAGTTTATATGAACCATCCGTCTGCGAAGTGTCGACTTTCGCTATAGATCCTCTATCGATAACGCGAGCCAGCGCAAGAGGATTATTCCCCGCATCAAGCACTGTTCCACTCACTGTAGATGTTTTTGTTGCGGTTGGTTCTGTTGGGTTTTGCTGACATCCGGCATTTAATAATAATAGCGCTATACTTAAAAAAGCAAAAATCCGCAAATTCATACCTGACTCCTCAGGGAAAAATCCCTGCTATCAAAATAAAATTATTTTACTTCCGAGTTATTATTAAGATTTTTTTCCATTTCCTGCTTTTTTTCCTGAATTAAATTTTTGGGTGCAGGTAGTTTTGCTGCACGTTCTTCTAATGACGGAAGGATCTCGGCTTTAATAAGAACAATTAATTCCCGTTTAATAGCTTCTTTCGAATCATAACCAAAGAGATAACGTAATCCAAAAACCCACCAGGGTAAATCTTTTAACAGCGGCACTCCTTCGCGAACGATCTCGTTATCATTGGAATACATTCCACCAATATATCCTTCTTCACCATTGAGAAGTGTCAAAGAACCTGTCGCTTGTGTTTTATTAATGATTGAAGTTGTGGTGCCGGTTGTGAAAGTACTTTTCTCAACCTTGTACTGAACATCAATAAACTCCATATCTCCAACTTTGTAAATCTTGGGCCTGACTGTCAAGATTGTTCCCGTCGGATAAAAATGCTGCACCGTGTTTCCGGAGAAATCTTTTTCTAATACGGAAAAATCCTGCCCTATTTGGATTGTTTGAGTCGAACCTGAGCGAACCGTAATCTCAGGCCTTGCTATAACTTCACCAAGCTGATCGCTCTCGAACATTGCGATAGCCGCATTGATATCTACTCCTATGTTTCCAGTTGGACTCATGGCAGCGCTGAAGGCTTGATCTGTCAACCTACTTGCAGTTTGAGTTGTAGATGTTCCAGTATTCGTCGATGTTCCAGTAATCGTTGTTGTTCCGCCAGATATAGATGTTCCATTAGTCGAAGATGTTCCAGTAGTTCCTGTAGTTGTTGCACTAGTCGCACCATGAAAATTCACTCCGAGATTCATGTTGCTTCCGCGGAAAATAGAAAAATCCATTCCACTCTGAGCCAATTTTGTTTTATTAAGATCGAAGAATACACTTGAGATGGAAACCTCACGAAGCTTTGAATAATATTCACTGGAATCGACGACGACCGCAGGCGCCGTAGTGACAGCCGGTGTAGGTGTAAATGACGGTGTTTGAGATAAACTTCTAGATTGATTTTCTTTTTGCGCTTGTTCACCGGCTTGTTTGCCTATATCCTCTAATGAAAGAATTTCTAAATACTCCGGGTAATCATTGTACCATAATTGATTACTCCGTAATATTAGTTCCAAAGCATCTTTCCAATACATCGATTCGATATTAATGCCGATGGTTTTATCTTTCCCTTGTAAAGGAGATCGGTCTATTATCAATTTTCCATCTATTTTCTTACTCAACTCTCCAAGCGATTGAATTGCCTTAGAATACGAAACATCGGCACTATACGAGACCAACTCATCCTGATTGACAACCTTTCCCTGTGCCGCACGACGTACTGCTTGTTCCGTTTGAGCTTGCGTCAATCCTGCAATACCGACGACAAATAGGAAAATAAAAAGCAAAGAGTGTATCCTCATAGGTCCCTCATTCTCTATCGTTTATCAAACAATATTTTCTTTGTCAGCTTTCGGATGACTCCGCCTTCATCCAATGTAAACTCCACAGCGCTTTCAGCTGGATTCACTCGCGTCACATTTCCGCGCCACACTTTATCGCCAAGGTGCAATACAATCAGAGCTTTATCTGTAAGAACAAATGCTTTTCCTGGCAAGACAGCTTTTACTATTAACTGATCTGCGTTGATTTCCCCCTCCGGCATTTCTGTAGCCAACGTCTGTGTAATCATACTGCGGAATGGATCGTAGGGAGATGGAATCATAGTCAGCGATTGGGCAGCTAGCGATGTACTAAGTTCAGGAACATTACGCACGAAATAAGCATGAATTTCCATATTATAGGAAATATACTTTGTGACATCTTTTGTTTCCGGATCAATTACCTCTTTCTGTTCAAGTTGCATCGAAGCAATCTTGTACAAACGCCGTCCATTTTCTAAAAAGTATACAAACTTAAAAAGATTTTCGAATTGTGCTTCCCCATTATATAAACTATAAGAATTGTATCCCCAGCTTGCTTTTTCATTCGTCCCTAAAAATTTCATGTCAAACTTTAAAAATCCGGCTTCATCAATGCCTTGGCTCATATAGCCGTATGTTTGCGATGAGATATCAAATTGAGGAATTTCCTTGCTACGGGAATCATATCGTCGCTTGATATCCTGATATTGAGCAGTCAAACGCTGAACATCATCCGTTAATCCCGGCAGATCTTCTAATTTTTTATTGACATCTCGAGTTTCTTTATTGATTTGTTTAATCTGGCGAGGCTGCACAACCATCCACACAATTACACCAATTATTATTATAACAAGCTCCACAGCAGCAAGGGCAAGCGTATTTCTAAGTTTATAGGTCACGGTTCTCTCGTCCCTCTATCTTGTGTTGGGTTCGGGAATATCGAACTTGTCCACACGCTCGATCACAATATCAAATTCGTATAAAATCTTTTTCCGTATTGTGATGGTGCGTACTTCTCTCAATGTTGCCTTTTCGAATATACTTGCGATACGCGGGATACGTGTGCGATAAATTGATCGACCTGATATGATAATATTTTTTCCGTCTGGCTTAAGGCTGTATATCCATAATGAATTAAGATCCTCTACGCTATTTGCGAGATAGTGTAGAATACGACTCCAGCGATCGCTTCCTGGTGCAACTGAATCGTAAATACTCGTTGCATTACTATAACGGCTAATATCGGAAGACAATGTTGCTCTACGCTGCCTAAAAACATCTAATTCAGTCAGTTTTTGTTGTTTTTGTACAAGTTCCCCCTTGAGCCGACGGATTTCAGTTTGACGGTCCATATACGAAAGGATAAAAAAAGGAATGGTTACAGTGACTAATATCCCCATCAGTATTCCATGCCAAGCGAGTGCAAGTGTCCGCTGACCTTCTAAAATAAAATGCGGGATAAGATTAATATCATAAAATCCCTGAAGCTTTGGCTGAAGCGAACGCCATGCAGTCATAATTGGGATAATATATTCTGATATCGCCTCACCAACTGATTCTTCAAATTCACCAAGGTCTAAAGTAGGTGCCTTTATATATTCAACAAGAGCACTTGAGAATTGTGGGGCAAGAGTATCCAATAAATTCACTTTATGACTTTCCCCAGCGAGAAGTATTCTATCGATCCGCGTAAGGGCAATATTGTCTTGTTCAAGAAGAATCCGACTATAAATTGTGTTTTCAATGTTGGGTGATTCATATCCTTCGCTGATAATTGGGGCAAAGTGGAGATAATGTTCGCCCTGCATAAACACGAGACGACTAAAATCATGGCCTACATAGACAATCACCGAAACTTCTTCTTCTTGTGGTTCATACTGGGTACGCACCATCTCCATCAATGCAGTGTCTGCACTATCCATTAGTTTGATAAGAGGTACACGCCCGCCCATAAATGGTTTGACTTCAGAAAGAAGCTCATAGACGTGTAAGCCATCTTCACGTATTAATGATAGTAAACCGCCAGACGCTGATGGAATAATATCAATTGCATCTAATGCCGGAGCAGAAGCACGCATAGTAGAGAGCTCTTGTGAGATTTTTTTCTTCAGCCTCTCACCTTTCAATCCGAAATTACTCTCGAATTCCTGATATGTTACGGCTGGTTCTGAGATTGCGTAAGAGAGTGTATATTTTTTTGGGGAACCGACTTCGTTCAATAATCCGAGCAATACAGATGCATTCGTGCTTCCTTCATCGGCTGGAGATTCTATTGCACCCGCAGATGCGAACGAATCCCCCGATGAAATATCCCCGAATGCCGTTCCTTCGCTTTCTTCTGGGGCTGCTTCCTTTTCTTCAAACTTGTGTACTAACGCAACCGTTTTAAAATCCCGGAGCGTAACCTTGTTCCCCTTTGAAGAAAGGCGGACAAATTTAAGTTCTAGCCCGTCCACAAATACGGCAACTGCTGTTTTTCCCTCTCCTGCTTGAATGGGCATGAGTTGGTATATCCTCTTTATGTTAAGTTTACTTTAACTAGCTTTGTCCGTCGATTTTCACTGCATCGCGCACTAGCCATGAGAACATCATTCCGTTGGTTGCAACTGTAAAAGCTGTTGAAGACGACGTTTGTTATTAGCAAAGTTCATAGCATTTTCCAAAGATATTTTCTTCTGCAAGTACAAGCGTTTAAGATCCTGTTCCATGCTTGTCATTCCAAGTTCTGTACCTTCAGAGATCATTTGGTAAATCTCGCTAATATTATTATTCTTGATGGCTGCACGAACCGAAGGAGTCCCGAGCATAATTTCCTTGGCAAGGACACGTCTTCCATCCAAGCTTGGTACAAGTTTTTGTGAAATAACACATCGGAGTAAGTCTGCCAAACGATTGCGAACCCGTTCCTGTTCAATTGGTGGTGTCTCACCAATTATCCGGTCAATACTCTCAACTGCTGCAGCCGTATGTAATGTCGAAAATACCTTATGACCTGAATCTGTAATTTCCAATGCTGTCAAAATTGTTTCAGGATCCCGTAATTCACCAAGCATAATAATATCTGGGTCTTGACGCAGCGCTTGCACCGCACCTTCTTTGAATGAAAGCACATCTCTCCCCACCTCTCTATGTCTGATAATGCATTTATCTGACTTGTGAACATACTCGATGGGTGAAGCAATGATAACTATGTGCCCTTCTATACTGTGATTGTTTGCATCAATGATGGCATCTAGTGTAGAACTTTTCCCCGAGCCAGTAATTCCAGTTATAAGGCAAAGCCCTTCCTTCGTGTGAGCCAAACTTAATACCTTCGTAACATTAACATGCAATTCCAGCTCTTTATAAGGGCGGACAATATTGTTAATTGCACGCATATTTAATGCAAGCTGATCCAGATCAAAATATGCATCTGCACGAAATCTCCTAAAATCTAGATTATCCCCATATAACATATGAGAGAAATCAAGATTTCTATTCTCAAAAAGAAACGCTCTTTGACGCTCTCCTATTACGCTTTGAATAAGGATATTAATTTCGTCCTGTGAATATTTTCCAAATGATGCATCCGGTTTTTTTGATCCATAGACTCGATACCAGATATATCCTTGTGAACCATATCCCCCCATATCAATATCGGATGCATGCAATGTGAACATACGTGAGAGGAAGTGATTGACTAAAGCCAGGAGTTTCATTTTAGTCGTCTCATCCGTACGTGTCATTACATCGCTAATCATCATTTGTCGCTCAAGTCCCGTAACCGATTTGGGCAGCTGAGATGCCATTTCTTTCAAAATTCTTATTGCATCAATAACAAATGGCGGTAATTCCGATGGTGAGGATACAGCAGGTGATTCTTTTGGAGAAGGCAATGGTGGTTGGGGCGTCATTTAAATATTTTTATTGTTAAATAAGGAACATTCTTGTCAAAATATTTTAGATAAATTATATGCCCTTGTTCAACTAAATAATAAGAAACTCCAACTGAAAAAGCAATAGATATAAAGGGTTTTTTTAAGTGAAAGCACCTTTCCCCTTGTGTAGAAATCACATACACGTTTTATGGGTTCAATAATTCCAAAAATTTTATGGTTTTCAAAATAAAAAGGATGTTTTATAATTTAGTACATTTACTCAGTTCCATATAATTAAATTTTCAAAAAGTTTAATCTTCTTCAGTAGTGGTTGCTACGATTTCTTCGAGTGTTGTAGATCCTTCCTTCATACGCTCCATACCAGACCGGCGCAATGTCCACATGCCATCTTTCGAAGCCTGTTCTCGAATAGCATTTTCATCTACTTTTTCACCAGCATTAAGAATGATGTCCTTGATGGCTTTTGTAAAATACAGAGCTTCATGAATAGCAGCTCGACCTTTATAGCCACCGCTGCATTTTTCGCATCCCACAGCTTGATAGAACGTATGTGTGGCAACATCCTCTTCGGTAAAACCGAATTTTAACAAATCGTTTTTTTCGCTGATATCCATCGGTTGTTTACATACTTTACAAAGAGTTCGGATCAAGCGTTGGGCAACGATGACATTGATTGCATACGCAAGCAAAAAGGGTTCAATACCCATTTTATAGAGACGGGCAATCGCACTCGGCGCGTCATTTGTATGTAAGGTGGAAAATACTAAATGGCCTGTATTTGCCATCTTCACGGCAGTTTCCGCGGTAATTTTATCGCGCATTTCGCCTACCAGCACAATATCCGGATCGTGACGGAGGATGCCACGAATAGCTTCCTCAAATCCCATTTTGGGGCCAATTTTTAGCTGACGTGCACCTTTAATAATATATTCAACCGGCTCTTCAATCGTCAGTACATTTACTGTAGGGTCAATAACCTGATATAATGCTGCAATCAGGGTAGTTGATTTACCAGAACCCGTAGGACCTGTGAGGATAATAATACCTTGAGGCTTATTTATTGCCTTGTAGAAAAAGCCACGTGCTGGTCCCTGTAAACCAAGCTTTTCGAGATCGGTGATTACTTTTCGGTCATCTAAAATACGTATTACAATACTTTCAAATTTGTGTTTAAATTCCGTTGTCACAATCGGCATAATTGAGACACGAAATCGCATTTGATGTCCGTCGATGACACGTTGGATGAATCCATCTTGAGTCATTTCACGTTCGAATCTATCTACATTTTTTGTGCGATCCTTGACAACAGCAAGCACTGCCTCCGGCAATGTGTTTTCCTGAATATGCCAGACTCTGAGATCGCCATCGATTCGAAATAAAAAGTTAGTCCGATTCCCCTCTGCTGCAACGATATGTACGTCACTCACGTCTTTTCGAACTGCTTCAACCAAACAACCTTCAAACAAATTCACCAGAGCACTTTTGCTAATCTCTGCTTCGAGGGCCTGTTCATCTAGTTCCCCTTCTTCTCCGCCACCGCTTTCATCAACAGTAATTTTATTGTCATCGAGGAGTTTTAGGAATTCATTTTGTGCTGGCGCTACCTTATCCATCAACGATTGCAAGTCTTTCAAGCGTACATAGCAAATTTCATATTTCTTCACATTGAAACTGCGAGCTACAATTGGCAAATTGCGATCTGTGGGATCTGCAGCAATAATAATGAGCTTGTCCGGTTGTCGCTCGTCAAACTTGAATGGCAGCATCTTTGATTGGATCATCATTTCCCGCTGCTGATCTGAAAGTTGTTCAATGTACTTCTTCACAAAAGCGATTCGTGCTTCTTCAACTTTTTCATCATTGAGAAATATTTCACGAAACGCATAGAGGTTCGCTACTTCGCGAAAGACAGCATCATGGTCTGCACCAAATTCTGTTACAAGAATCTGCCCCAGATTCTTTCGATTTTTCTTGTTATCCTCGGAATCCTTCATCTTGAGCGATTTCTCAAGCGTCTCAAAATCTATGATACCTTTCTTAAGCAGCGTATATCCGATTTTATCAGTTATATCTATTTCAGGCATGGTTCCGTTCCTCTATATAAATAACTTCCTTATATTCATGGAAGTAAAAAACGCAATGGTAAGAGCATATGCGATCCTGGAGTTTCTGGCTTTACTAACGCTGTTTCCGAAGAAACAAGGGTTAACGCTGTCAGTACTATCATCATAATCATCGATACAGCTAATTGAATAGCTTCAATTGCATTCTTCATCCTATAAGATGTTTCTTTTTCATAATATTCCGCTAATTGAAGAGCTGTCGCTTTCACAGTTCCTGTTTCTGCCCCTGATGCGAACCTAGAAATAGCCGTTTTAGTGAATACGCCGGTTGCTTCAAATGCTTCTGTCAAACCTTTTCCACGTTCGAGCATCATAGGAATGGCGATCGTTTTAATCTGTTGTTCCATATATCTATTGCCACATGCCTCTGCTGCCATTCGGATAATTTCAATATTTTCACCTGATCCGCTATATAGCGCATAAAACACTCGACAAAATATTTCGATTGCAGTTTTATGAAACATAGGACCTAAAACTGGAATTCTGATCATATACTTATCCATTAAAAATTTTCCTCTTTCTGTGCTCATGAAGCGCCCAAAAACGACACTTGGCACACCGAATAGAATTACAAGAACGATTGCATGTTCAGTCATCCAATCGCTCGCTTTCAATGTCGCTGCTGTCATTGGAGGAAGCTTGATGTGAAATTTAACAAACATTTCTGCTGTCTTAGGGAAAATATAATAAACATAAAATAAGCAGGCTAGGAACAACACAAATAGAGTGATCAAGGGAGTAATAAGAGCACTTCGAAGATTTTTTTTAAATTCCATATTGCGTTCCATAAATTTTGCGGCGCTTTCATAAATCTCTGCCATATTCCCGCTCTTCGAAGCAAGACCAAGCATTTGCGCTGTGAATTTACCAATCACCGGCGCTTGTTTCATAAACACTTTTTCACTGTCTTTACCTTGCTTTAGTTCTGTATTGATTTCTTTAATCGCATCGCGTAATCCTGCATTGGGAATGTCATTGATTAACAATTGCATCACTTCATTAAATGGAAGTTTTTGTCTCATTAAGTCTGTACTTACTCTTACAAAAGAGATAACATCAACCCCTGGAGCGGCATGTTGTTTGTTCCCAAATAATTTCTTTCGAACATAAAGAACATTAAATCCCATTTTTTCCAGCGCTACTCGAACTTCGTCAGAAGTAAACGCTTTCTGTTCGCCGTCGATCGGTTTGTCAGTTCCTTTTCTCACTCGATAGATGAATGTCACACGTTCGTGAATGCCTGTCACTTTAAACTTTTTTTCACGCGAAAGTTCTGCTGCTTTACTTTTGGCAATACCTTTATTGTCAGCTGTGATAGAACCGGAAACCACTTTTCCAGCAAGCGATACACCATCAACACGATATTCAGGCATAAGCTATTTCTCTAAATGTGATTGTTGGTTATTCAAATTACATGTATACGATAATACACTTTTTCGCTCTTTGTGTCAAGAACTGATGACCCGACCCGCCGCAATTAAAACGAAACTCTGCTGAAACGAGATTTTAATATTGAATTAGATAAATATGCCTCTATTTAAGTTTAAATGAACCAATAAATGCTAATGGGAACGCAGCATACCAGGCAGATGCTTTGACAAGATGGTCCACTGGAATGTGTTCTGTTGCCATATGTGCATAAATTTCATTGCCAGGACCGAAGCCTATGCACGGAATTCCATATTGACCCATCACTGCTACACCATTCGTACTGAACACCCAACGACTAACTTTCGGTTTCTCATTAAACAATCCTTCATAAGATTTAATACCGTACGTCAAGATTGGATGGTTCTCCGGTAATAGCCATGTTGGATAGTATTTCTTCGTAGGATATGTTAATCCGCGCCAGCTTGGAACTGTATAGTCCAGTACTACAACTTCGGCTTCTGCTTTCTTCACACTTGGCAATTCTTGAATCTCGCGTACCGCTGACTCCATTGTGTCAGTTGCAGCAAGCCGCCTATCTAAATGAATTGTTGACGAATCTGCCACAGCACAAAGCGAGGGCGATGTGGAACGAATTTCCGCGATTGTTACAGTCCCTTTGCCAAGAAATGGTTCACCGCTTAATCGTTCATTCAACTTTTCGATATCTTCAACAATCGGCGCCATTTTGTACACCGCATTCACACCACGCTCGGGTGCAGAGCCGTGGCATGAAATTCCTTTTGTGTGTACTTCAATTTCCATACGACCGCGATGGCCACGATAGATAGCAAGATTCGTCGGCTCGGCAATAACAACAACTTCAGGTCGTAACTTATCTTCTTTAATGATGTACTGCCAACAGAGCCCATCGCAATCTTCTTCTTGCACGCTGCCGACAATATAAAGCGTATAGTCATCTTCCAATCCAAGTTCTTTAATAATCTTTCCGCCATAAATAATCGATGCAAGCGCACCTTTCATATCGCATGCGCCTCTTCCATAGATGATACCATCCTTCTCAGTTCCTTTGAATGGATCGATTGTCCAGTTTGCCGGATTGCCGACATCGACCGTATCTACATGCGCATCCAATGCGATTAGATGTTTTCCATGTCCGATGCGTCCAAGAATATTGCCCATCGGGTCAATTGTGATTTCATCATATTCGCATTTTTCCATTTCTTGTTTTATACGATAGATGACTTGTTCTTCTTGTGAACTCAACGATTTTATCGCAATCAATTCTCGCAGGAATTGTGCTACCTGACGTTCGTTCTTTTGTGCGGTTTTCAGGATTTCTTTGAACATAACTTCCTCTTAGGCAACCTTGTCAAAGTTTAGTATGCCCGCCGTCTTAGTGGCGGGAACTTTGACAAGGTTAATTACTTTGCCAATTCATTAAACTCTGTGATCAACTTATCGAAATATCCGACTTCGTCTTCAAACAGACTTCGCCAATATTCCGGCTCCCATTGCTGTCGGAGTTCATCGGACAATTTCCCCTGCTGTTCAACCCAAGTAAAATACTTTAAATTATGTATTGCCTTGCGCTCATAATAAGTCAGCTCTTTATAATAATCGATGCTCTGGTGCATTAATGGTCCAGCGTGATCCTTTGCTGCTTCGATTTGTGAATACATACCGCGTTCACGTTTCAATTCCTCCACTCGAGATCGATACATATCTGCAGAATCAGTGAAAATAGTCAGTAAAACATCCGATGCGCCATATTCAAAATACTTTGCTGTTTTAATTGCAGAGAGCATGTTTGATATGCTGGAAATTCCCAGAAGTTTCAAACTTTCAACTTGTGCATCCGTCACGCCAAGCGACTTCAGATATTTCTGTCCTTCCGATTCATTGAATAATCGCAGGACGCGCATGCAATCTTCATCGTCCACCGCAGAAACGGTATCTGTATTCCGGACATTATGAACCCACGGTACGTGTTTGTCACCAATACCTTCAATGCGATGCTCGCCAAAGCCATTCATTAGTAATGTCGGACACTGCAATGCTTCACTTGCGACTATCTTCAAATGTGGATGATAGTTTCTTCAGATAATCACCAGCCGCAATTGTTCCGGCAGAACCTGTTGCCGAAATATACGCCGCTGCATTTCCATTCTTCATACCGAGTGCAAGAAACATTTCTTCCAATGCCGGTCCAGTTACATTGTAATGCCAAATCGGATTTCCAAATTCTTCAAATTGATTGAAGATGATGTTGAGCGAATCCTTTTTCAATTCCCAGCATTTATCGTAAATTTCCTTCACGTTGGATTCGGTGCCGGGCGTCGTAATGACTTCCGCACCGATTTCTTTTAGCCACACAAAACGTTCTTTCGACATCCCTTCGGGAAGAATCGCAACTGCCGTACAATCCAACAGGGCACAATCGAATGCGCCCCCGCGGCAATAATTTCCCGTCGATGGCCACACTGCTTTATGCTTATCGGGGTTAAACTCGCCGCTCACAAGGCGCGGAACCAAACATCCAAATGCTGCGCCGACTTTGTGCGCGCCCGTCGGAAAATATTTTCCAATAAGGCCGACAATATGTGTATCCACACCGCTGATGGCTTGGGGAATTTCAAAATAATTTACATCGCCAAAACTGCCCGTCTTCAAATCGTTCTTCCATGTGATGCGAAATAAGTTGAGCGGATTAACATCCCACAAACCGATTGCCGGAAGCTGTTTCTTTATAGCATCAGGGATAAGTTTTGGATCCCGCATTTGCGCAAAGGTCGGAATAGTGATACCATACTTTTTGCATCGCGCGGCGGTTTTCTTTACAACCTCATGATTAATATGCTTAATGATTTTCGACATATTTTACTCCTTCACACCGATCGTCTTTGATTTCGGTTAACAATCGCTTGCAGTTTTTCTGAGGGATTTTGGATGCGCATCAAGAACATAATCGCTGCAATAACGAACGGTTTGTAACTCGCTTCTGCGTACGTGGCAAGACGGTTTTTTTCAAATACACTCTTGGAAACTTCACCTTCTGCACAGCTCACATCAGAAATATCTGCCGGCAGGCAATGCATATACAATGCTTCGCCGTTCTTCGTCAGTTTCATTTTCTGTTCATCACATTCCCAGTTCTTAAACTTCGCATTATTCGCAAGACATTCTTTTTCTAATTCTTTCAATCCGGGTTTATCATTATTATTCAGCAACATCGTACGCCGCCGCATTACATGATATGGCGCCCATGATTTCGGATACACAACGTCGGCATTCTTAAACGCTTCGTCCATACTATTTACCACTTCAAACGTACCACCGTGCTGCACCGACTGCTTTTTCGCCAATTCAATAACTTCGGGAATTAATTCATATCCTTCAGGATACGCAAGAGAGACATTCATTCCGAAACGTGACATCAGTCCTACAATGCCCTGTGGAACAGAGAGCGGTTTGCCGTAACTCGGCGAATATGCCCACGCCATTGCAATTTTTTTACCACGAAGATTTTCCAACGAACCAAACGTGTTCTTCAACTGCATAAGATCAGCAAGCGTTTGCGTTGGATGATCGATATCGCATTGCAAGTTGACAATGTTCGGGCGTTGATGCAATATTCCCTGTTCATATCCTTCCTGTACAGCAGCTCCAAATTCCCGCATATATTTATTACCCTCGCCGAGAAACATATCGTCACGAATACCGATAATTTCTGCAAGAAACGAGATCATAATTGCTGTTTCACGAACAGTTTCTCCGTGGGTAATCTGCGATTTTTCTTCATCAAGCTCACAAAGTCCAAATCCCAGCGCATTTGCCGCAGATGCAAAACTGAACCGCGTGCGCGTAGAATTATCGCGGAAGATAGAAATCGCAAGTCCTGTATCGAATGAGCGGAATGAGATTCCCGCTTTGTGCAGCTCGTTCATCAATTTCGCTACTATGAGCACGACTTTGATTTCATCATAGGTTCGCTCCCATGTTAACAGAAAGTCTCGGTTATGCATATCCGTTTGCATGTGTTTTAGGAGTTCGAGATTATTTTGAATGACATTCGACATCTTTATTTCTCCATCAATCTTAGTTTATTTCCACTCCACTATATCGATGCAGCCATCTACCGGACAAACAAATTTACACAGTCCGCACCCAACGCATCGCTCCCAATCAATATGTGCAATGCGATTTTTTCGACGGTCAATTGCCATATGGCCGCCGTCTCGGCAAGCGACAAAACAAAGGTCGCAACCAATACACAAATTTTCGTGAATGTGATTGCGCATACGTTTTCTTGGCAGTTCATCATGCGATACAATATTCGGCAGTGCCTTTCCAACAATTTCTTTTGGTGATGAAAATTTCATCTCATCGAGATAATGCGACAATCCGCTTTTCAAATCATCAATGACACGGAAGCCGTAATGCATTACCACCGTGCAAAATTCCACCACACTGGCACCAACCGACATAAATTCAACAGCATCACTCCAGGTGCTTGCGCCGCCTGTCCCCATAATCGGAATATCAACATTGCGCGCTATCTCGGCTATCGTACGAAGCGTGATCGGTTTTATAGCGGGGCCTGTCATACCACTATATGTAGACTTGCCACCGAGATTTGGATTGGGAGTAAATGTCTTTATATCAATTCCCATCAATGCTTGAATAGAGTTCGATGCAGTCAACGCATCACATCCGCTTCGTTTCACTGCTCTTGCAACTTCAACAATATCTGTTACATGAGGAGTTATTTTGATCGAAATCGGAACTCGCTTCGATGCTTCTTTCACCCAACGCGCAGTCAATTCTGTTGCGCTCAAACTTTGCGCCAGCATCTTGCCCGGATCTTCGCCAATATTTCCCTGTGGGCATGAAAAACTGCATTCAATCAAATCGACACCGGCATTCTCCAACCTTTCAACGAGACGCTGCCAATCTTCTTTTCTTCCCGCCATAATACTTGCGGCAACCATTTTTTCCGGAAATTCTTTCTTCAGCATTCGAACATTGTATTCCACTTTGTCGATATGATGTTCGGAGATAAGATCGATATTCCCCATTCCAAACAACTTTCGTCCTTCATAGTCAAATGCGGACATCATAGGGTAGCAAAGATCAACTTTAGTTCCTTCCACTGATGTTGTCTTGAGAATTGCTCCTGCCCATCCCATCTGAAATCCACGTCGCACCATATCCAGATCATCTGTCGAGGGAGCAGCGGCAAGAATAAATGGATTCCCAAAATGGATTTCGAGAAAATCGTACGAAAGATCACGCACTGGATAAATTTCTATTTCCTTAAACCTTTTATATTCCATGATTAATTTTTCCTATTTCTCTGTCTTCGAGTATGGTAGAGTGCTTGTGGCTCCTTAACACGAAATCCGATTTGACGCTTCGGTTTTTCTAATGGAGTCATCAATTGGCGAATTGCATCAAAAACGACTTGAAAATGTTTATCATATTTCTGTTCAAGTTCATCGAGTCTTTGGACAGGTTTTTTTGTGAGGCAAGCATTTCTCGAAGCTTTACAAATGTCCGCATAATGGCAATGTTCACTGCTATCGCACGTTCACTATGCAAAACACTCGAGAGCATTAAGATTCCATGTTCTGTAAAAGCAAAAGGTTGATATTTAATGTTTTCACCTCGTTTCAAGGTCACAATTTGTGACCTTGAACGTCCTACTAGAACATGATTCCACCAAGTCTCCGCTTCATCTGAGGATAATTGGAACATAAAGTCCTCGGGAAATCGTTCTATATTCCTCTTAACCGCTTGATTAAGAACCTTCGTGGAAACTCTGTATAAATCAGCGAGGTCACGATCCAGCATCACCTTTTGATTACGAATCAAATAAATATGCTGTTCAATAACTTCCGATGGAACCAAACTATAGTTCATTTTTTTGAATTTGTTAAATAATGGTGCATCGCATGCGCAGCATGTTTGCCTTGCGCGACAGACTGCACAATCGTTCCTTCACCAGCAATCATATCGCCGCCAGCAAAGACCCTATCAATAGAAGTCTGGAAATTTTCATCAACCTTGATATATCCTTTTTCTCGAGCAAATCCCTCAAGCCAATCAGCTACAATAGATTGGCCGATGGCGACAATAATATTATCTGTGCCAATGATGAATTCAGCTCCTTTCACTTCAACCGGTATTGGACGTCCCGATTTATCTTTCTGTTTGCTTAATTTCGTGCGTCTGCATTTCACACCCTGTACTTTTGTTTTACCAATGACAGCAATTGGATTCGTAAGAAATCGAATTTCTACTCCTTTCTTGCGCGCCTCTTCCAACTCAGCTTTCCAGACACGCATCTCTTTTTCACTGCGTCGATAAATGAGGATAACATTCTCCGCACCAAGCCGTTTTGCAGTTGCCGCCGCATCCAACGACACATTGCCGCCGCCAATAATGACGACACGCCTTCCGAGTTTCATTTTCTTTGGATTTGCCTTTGCTGCTTCAAGAAATTCTAAAACTGGCAACACCCCTTTCATCTTCTCGCCGGGAATTCCAACGGGACGGTCCTTTCCAAGTCCAACCGCAAGAAATGTAGCATCGTATAATTTCTGGATTTGTGCAAACGTTTTTCCATTTACCATTTTCCTTTTCAGAGAAAAGTATTTCAATAAAAACTTCGTATCCGATTCTAACTCTTTATCTGCAAGACGAAAAGCCGGAATGCTGTTGCGTGGCACCCCGCCAGGTTTACCTTTATCAAATACATCCACCTTGTAACCAAACTTGGAAAGCTCAAACGCACAACCGAGTCCGGATGGTCCGGCTCCAACGACAGCAACCTTTTTATTCAATTTTGGAAACAGTTTTGTTTTCGAGAACCCTTGCTTTACTTCTTCCTGTGTTGCAAAAAAATGCAGTTCGCGGATCTTGATTGGTTCATCCTGCTTGCTTCGCGTACAAACGGATTGACAAAATGTTTCCTCCGGACAAATCTTACCACAGACATTGACGAGTGCGTTGGAAGTTTTCGCGACTTCGGCTGCTCCGATAATGTTGCCGCTGCGAATCATGCTGATAAATATTGGAATTCTAATATGCGTTGGACACGCCTGCTGACAGGGCGCATCGAAACATTGGAGGCATCGTTCAGCTTCGATTTTAGCTTGTTGAGATGTCAAGGCTATATCCACTATCTTTCTCCTCAATACCTACACTAATTCCATACACGCACAGGCAACACGACCATCGAAAGCCCCTGAAATTGAAGCCTGTTCTGGATAGCATTAGCTGTTTCACTGTGAAGAATTCGTTGATACCATTTTTGTTTCTGGAAGACGAGTTTTGCTGCAAAGAATACGGACTGTTTAAATTCATGTGATAATTCTAAACAAATTTTTTCTGCTTCTTCTACGGCTTCCGTTCCGATGGACATTCGTGCTATTGCCGGAATGCCAAGGTTTATTGCCAACTTTACGTAACGATCCAATTCATGTTTCGTGTTTTCTTCGAGACGCTCGACTTCGCCTGCTCCTTTAAAGTTGCCTGTGTCCAAGACAGCTACGGATATAAAAACCATCTGCTTGAAGTACCCGGGAAATTGTTTAATAATATTGAGAAGCGAATGAATTCCAAGTCCGTTGTAGCTTTCAACAAGTAAGATTGCAGTCGGTCGGTTACTTTCAAGTTTTATTTCCGGCTGGACTGTAGAATTTTCAGCAGGAAGTCCTTCCAGAATATCTGATAGAGAACGAAGTTTCTTATTTACAAGACGATAATGCCGCCGGATTATAACACAAAGCAGGATTAATGCTGACGTAACAACGACCGTCATCCATGCTCCTTCTTGGAATTTCTCAATTACAACGATCGTTAAAATTGAAAGACAGAGAACGAGTCCAGTCATATGAACAGGCAGTGACTTTTTCCATTCCGGATGTGTTTTCCGTTCTGTGATCCAGAATTTTACCATACCGATTTCGGTGAGCGAGAATGTGAGAAATACGTTTATAGAGTACATTGTCACAAGTGCATCAATATTTCCTCCTGTGTAAAGTAGAGTAGCAATAGAAGCAGCTCCGATTAGCATGATACCATAGTGCATCGTCAATCGGTCAGACAACGAAGCAAAACGGTGAGGTAGCCAGCGATCATTTGCCATATTTGCCATAACACGAGGACCATCGATAAATCCAGTTTGTGCAGCAACGAACAAGAGCGCAGCTTCCGAAGCAAGAACAAGCACAACAAACCATGGCCCAAAATTAAGTTTTTCTACCATCACAGCATTTAGTGTTTTTCCTGGATGTTCACTTACGCCAAGCAAAAGATAAATTAAAAGAATGGAGCCAGCGGTTATCGCAAGTGACGTCGCCATATACGCCATCGTGCGTTTGCCTGTCGGAATCCGCGGCTCGCGCATAATTTGAATACCATTCGACACGGCTTCTATACCAGTGTATGTTCCTGCACCGCGTGAATATGCACGCGCTAAAATCACAAACATTGCCCAGAAACCGAGAGTGCTATAACTCGTATGCAGATTTTGTCCAATTTGTGATGCAATTGCAGGAGCTTCATGAAAGTGCTGAATAATTGCACCGCTAAAAAGGATGAGATGTGCAACAACAAATGTGAGAAATATCGGTACCATAAATTCAATAGACTCTTTAATTCCACGAAGATTTAGAATAACGAGAATAATGATGGCAGTAGCTTCGACTGGCACCATCCATCTTTGCCATGAGTATGGAAGGAAACTAAAAATCTGTGCCGCCCCGGATGCAATCGAAACAGTGATTGTCAAAATGTAATCTACAAGCAATGCACTTCCGGATACAACACCAAACGGTGCACCAAGAAGTTTCGTCGCTACAACATATCCACCACCGCCACTTGGAAAATGTTCAATAATACGGCTATATGCATAAGAAATAATAAAGACTGTTAATGCCGTGGCAATAGCAAGAATAACAGCCAGTTCTGTATGTCCAGTTAGTGCACGAAAAGCTTCATCGGGTCCATAAGCTGAGGAACTTAATCCGTCGGCTCCAAGCCCTACCCACGCCAAAAAAGCGATCAGTGAAATTTTGTGGAAGAGCTTCGGGTCATGAATATCACGGGGTTTTCCGATGAGTACTTCTTTAATATTTTTCAACTACAATCCTTTCAGTGGTGGAACATTGTTGTTTTTTACAGCATCAACTATTTGCTGGTATCCGCTGCAACGGCACAAGTTGCCGGAGATAGCGGTTCGGATTTCCTCTTCCGTTGGATTCAAATTATGATCAAGCAAATCTTTTGCGCTCATTAGCATACCAGGAGTACAGAATCCACAATGTACCGCATCGTGATCCAGAAATGACTCCTGCAGCGGATGAAGTTTGTTTCCAATCGCAAGCCCTTCGACAGTCATTATTTCTTGTCCATCAATCTGCGGAGCAAGCACAAGGCACGAATTAACAGCTCTACCGTTCATCAGCACAGTGCATGCGCCGCACTCACCGATTTCACAGCCGCACTTTGTTCCGGTCAAGCCCAACTCTTCACGTAATAACGAGAGAAGCGTGAGATTTGGTTTGATCTCGAGTTCATATTGTCTATGATTAATCGATGTATTTATGGTTACTTTCTTCATTTAATTCTCATTGGCAAGCTTCCAATGCCCTGCGAACAAGGACAGCGATAACAGGCTCTTTATATTCAGTCGACCAGCGTCTTCCGGTAAAAGAGATCATTACTTCCGAAACCTCTTGCCCTGCTTTGGCGAACAACTTGCTTGTCGGCTTTTGTCCGATCAATAATTTTTCCGCTTCCGTCATTCGCTGCCATTTTGGGAATGCCGCGCCAGGAACAATTCGCGCTTCTTGAATAAGTCCGCTGTCATTCTTCTGCAGGATTGCCGCAACGCTCAAACGAGAAATCGCCAGCGCATTTCTTCTTCCAAGTTTGATGAATGCGCTTTTCATCGAGTCGAGTAATTTAGGAAATCGAATCTCGGTGAGGAGCTCATTCTTTGCTGCTATAGTCTGGTAAGGCTTAACGAAGAAATCGATAATGGGAACAATACGTTTTTCTTCACCCGATTGTAATTTTACAATTGCTCCAAGTGCCATTAATGGTGGAACAGTATCTGCACAAGCGGCAGCGTTCATAATATTTCCACCAATGGTGCCGCGATTGCGAATTTGCGGAGAACCGATTACATTCGCAGCTATATGCAACAATCGCGCAAACTTTTTAATGATTGGAGATGAACCTATCTCAGTGTGTGTTGCAAGTGGTTTGATAATAATTTCGGATTCAGTTTCGATAATTCCCTTTAGCTCGTTCAAACGACTTATGTCGATGATTGCTTTGGGAGATTTGACCGATGCCTTACGCAGTTCTATCAACACATCCGTACCGCCGGCAAGAATTTGCGCGTCAATATTATAAATCGCTAGCACTTCTAATGCTTCTTGAATAGATTTTGGCAATATAAATTCAAATGGTTTCATATTTTTCTTTGCGTGTCTTAGCGTTCTTTGCGGTTAGAATAAAACCGCGAAGACGCAAAGGTACGCCAAGTTATAAGTGATTTACAACTCTTCTAATTCCATTCTTAATCAAATTGACATTGAAATTTATCAAGAATCCGAGTTTACATCCTGATAATTTTAGATAAGTTAATATTTGTGCCATATGAGCATCATTCAATATCTCTACTGATTTTATTTCAATGATTACCTTATTCTCAATAAGCAAATCAATCCTATAACCGCAATCAAGTTTGACTTCATTGTATACAACAGGTAATGCTTTTTGTGATTCAACATATAATCCAGCATCAATTAATTCGAACTTTAAACATGCTTCATAAGTCGATTCGAGCAATCCGGGCACTAGCGCTTTATGTACGTTGAGTGCTCGATCAACAACAATTTTCCCAATTTCATTTTCAGTCATATTTCTTCGCGTCGTTTTGCAAACTTTGCGGTTATATTTAAGATTTTATTTTGAATGAATCTATTCCTTGTATTTACTTTTCTTCCGAACCGCGTTTTCCGGTGCGAGTGAGTTTATGACCGAGCAGCACTCGTTCAAGGTTTGCAGGAATTTCGTATAAGCGTTTTCCAGTTGCGTTGTAAATCGCATTTACAATCGCCGGGGCTGCTATTTCATTGGTCGGCTCGCCGACCGATTTTGCTCCAAACGGTCCAGTGGAATCTTCATTCTCTACTATAATTGCCTTGATGCGCGGCACATCCGTAGAAGTCGGAATTAAATATTCGTCAAAGTTGACCTGTTTTGGAATGCCGTCCTCGATTTCAAACTCTTCCAGTAAGCCATAACCAATCCCCATCGCTACACCACCGTAAATCTGTGCTTCTACCATTCCTTTGTTGATCGCCTTGCCAACATCGTGCACAGAAACAAAATCGAGAACATCAACTTTGCCTGTTTCGATATCAACTTCGATTTCTGCAACATTGGCGCCATACACAAATGTAAAATATGCATCACCTTGTCCCTGCTTTTCATCCCAAGAAGTCTTTGGCGAATGATGCCACCCAAGTCCGGTCATAGGCTTACCTTTGTTAAAGCATGCGGTTGCAAGCTCATTGAATGATGCCAGACCGCTCTTTTGTTTTTATATTGATGAGATAGTTGTCGAGAAGATCTAGATCGCTCACTGCAGCGTTTATTATTTCTGCACCGATTTCGAGCAACGTAGCACGCACTTTTTCTGCAGCATTCTTCGCCGCTGAGCCGCCCATAATTGTTCCGCGCGATGCGACTGTTGCACCGGAATCTGCAACACGACTTGTATTTGTATTCAGAAATTGAATCCGGTCCATAGAAATACCAAGCACCTCAGCGGTAATTTGCGACATTTGCGTTTGTGCGCCTTGTCCCATATCTGTGATCCCTGAAGAGACGATTACGCTGCCGTCTGTTTGCACGGAGACGACGGTTTCTGCCGCATCTGTTCCCTCTGCGCCAAGTGAAACCCCGCGATAGCTGCATGCAAGCCCAATTCCGCGTTGCTTTTCGTTAGTCGTTGTTTTACGATTACTTTTCCATTTTTTCTCGAAGTCACTTGCATCGACTGCTTTCGTCAATACTTCTTTCAGACTAACATTGTGCGTTAGTTTTTGTCCTGTCGCAGTTGCCGCCCCGGATTCGAATCCATTCTTCATCCGAATCTCAATCGGATTCATTCCAACTTTTTCTGCCAACTCATCCATCATCGATTCAATGGCAAAATTGATTTGCGGCGACCCAAATCCACGCATCGCTCCAGTGTAATTATTGTTCGTGTATGCCGCATAGACATCCGTCTTGATATTCTCACAATAGTAAGGCCCTGTTGCCTGCACAACGGACCGCCACGTAACGAATTGACTCATCGATGCATAAGCACCGCCATCAGCGATGCATTTGATCTCCATTGCAGTGATCGAGCCGTCTTTCTTTGCGCCCCACTTATAATAGAGTACATACGGATGACGCTTGTAACTTTCTAGCATCGACTCTTCGCGCGTGTTAACCATTTTCACCGGTTTGCCGGTTTTTAGCGCAAGCAATGCAGCTCGGCAGCTGATCAATGTCATGGCTTCGTCTTTGCCGCCGAATGAACCACCAATTGTTGACTGCACAATTTGCACTTGCGCAAGATCAAGATTCAGCATCGATGCAACTGAGCGACGAGTTGAAAAAAGATTCTGTACACAACCCGTGACTTTTATTCCGCCTTGTTCTGATGGTTCAGCAAGCACAGCTTCAGGTTCGATGTACGAATGCTCGATGAATTGAGTTTTAAATTTCCGTTCGATGATAAAATCAGCTTCAGCAAAACCTTTCGTGACATCGCCCTTTTGAACGTGATGATGCACAAACTCATTTTTATCGTCATGAAGAACCGGTACACCCGGTTTCATCGCTTCTTCCGGATCGCTTACGATGGGAAGCGGCTCGTATTCGACTTCGATCAGTGAGATCGCTTGTTCAGCAATTTCCTTCGATACAGCAGCAACAATTGCAACACCATCTCCAAGATAGCGGACACGATCTTCCGCAAGAATGGCTTGATTCTTTACAACAACACCGAACACTTTCGCACCGGGGATATCCTTCGCAGTCAGCACTGCCTCAACACCCGTAAGTTTTTCTGCTTTCGAAATATCAATACGAATAATTTTAGCATGAGGATATTTCGAGCGTAGCACTTTACCAATTAATTGGTGCGTCACGTTATAATCGTCGGCATACTTCGCTTTTCCAGTGACCTTGCCCCACGCATCCACACGCCGTTCTGACTTGCCGATTATTTTCAATTCTTTGTTCATTTTTACTTGTTTATTTTCTTCCACAACCTTGCAGCAACTTTCTGTGCTTTTTCCATTACTGCATTTTCATCAATTTCTACGAGCTGGCGGTTCCATACAATCCAATTACCATCGATCATCACATGCTGAACCATCGAGGAGCTCATTCCAAACAAAAAATGACCGAGAATATTTTGGCGAATAATTGGGGTCGGAGAATTGTAATCGATTACAACAAGATCCGCTGGTGAATTCTTTACAAGCATTCCAAACGAACGGCCGAAGAATTGCGAGATAAGTTTCTGCCCGTTGTTTAGCATTCTCGGTAGTCGAAAGAACTCTGCCCGATGATTAGATTCAGCATTACGGAAATAACCGAATCTTGCTTCATCAAACATATCTGCCGGAAAGCCGTCCGTGCCAAGAGCAGAATGTTCTCCATACCAATTCAAGGGCGCATAACCAACGGCATTGTTCATATTAGAACGCGGATTGTGGACTATCCACGTACCGGCTTTTTCGATTCTGTCAAATTGTTCTTGATTTAGATGAACACCGTGGGCAAAGATAGATTTCTTTCGGAGAACACCAAGTTCAGCCAACCGGTTGATGATATCAGTATTGTAGTTTTCCATCGAATCCAATACATCAGCTTTATCTTCAGCGATATGAATGTGAACACCACAATCATACATCGATGCCAGTTCTCCAATTTTGCGCAATGAATCATTGCATAGTGTGAAAGATGCATGCGCACCGATTGTGCCTCGGAAACGAGCATTATTTGCATTTTCTATAACAAAGCGTTCATTCTCTTCCAATCCAAGATCGCGCTTTTTCATTCCACCGCGATCGGTGACTTCGTAGCAAAGGACTCCGCGCAGACCAACCTTCGCCATACCGGCTTTTATCAAGTCAAGCGAACCTCGAATATAATTCGGCGATGCGTGGTGATCAATGAGCGTCGTCGTTCCAAACTTGACAGCCTCGATTGCACCAATAAGCGCACTATAATAGATGGATTCTTCATCCAGCGCTTCATCCAACTTCCACCACACTTTTTGAAGAATCTCAATGAAGTTCATTGGCGCTTTCTTCGGCGAGGGCATTCCGCGGGAAAGTGTAGAATAAAGATGCGTATGCGAATTTACTAATCCGGGAAGAATATATTTTCCAGAAAGATCAATAACTTCATCACTCTTCTTTGGTCGTAGATTCTTCCCGCAATCAGCAATTATACTATCGATGATGCGTATATCGGCTTCGTCGATCTTTGGCGGATCGAGATTAATAATTTCGGCATTCTTTAGGAGGAAACCCATTTTTTTAGATGAGAGAAAGATTTCTAAGGTTTTGCTCTAATGTTGATAATTTCGGTTCGATGTCGATTGTCTGCCCTACTGCTTTCTTTGCAGACGCAATATCTTTCAATCCATTCCCCGTAATAACTGCGACTGCAGATTCATCCGGTTTGGTGACACCTTGCGCAATAGCTTTCTTCAATCCTGCAATGCCTGCAACACCAGCCGGTTCGCCAAATACTCCTCCGAGTCGCGCTGTCAATCGCATAGCACTTAAAATTTCTTCATCTGAAACCGCAATCATAGTTCCATTCGATAATTTAATTTGCTGAATTGCGCGGCGCCAATTACGCGGCGTTCCGACGGCAATGCTGTCCGCGATTGTATCGGGTTGTGATGGTACCAAATCTTTCCCCGAAAAGAAAGCATCCATTAACGGCTTTGAACCTTCTGCTTGCACACCAAGCAAACGCGGAACCCGATTTATAAATCCGAGCCGTTTCATTTCTTGTAATCCTTTTCCGATCCCGCCAATCGTACAACCATCTCCAACTGAAACAACCACCCAATCTGGAATCGCAAAACCAAATTGCTCGCCAATTTCCAATCCTGCTGTTTTTTTCCCTTCCACTAAAAAAGGATTCGTGCCGCTGTTGCGATTATACCAGCCGAACTTTTCACACGCTTCGCGGCAAAGGTCGAATGCTTGTTCGTACGTTCCCTGTACACGAATCACTGTCGCGCCAAAAATGAGCAATTGTGTTACTTTTGGTTCCGGGGCACGCTGTGGAACGAAAATGAAATTCCGCAATCCAACCGATGCAGATATTCCTGCCAGCGATGATGCTGCATTGCCGGTTGAAGCACAAGCAATTGTTTTGAATCCAAACTCCTGTGCTTTCATTACACCAACCGAACTTGCGCGATCCTTAAATGAATTCGTCGGATTGCGCCCGTCATCTTTCAGAAACAATTTCGAGATACCGATGGCTTGTGCAATACGCGGTACATCATACACAGGAGTCCATCCGACATGCAAATGTGGAAAAGAGATGTCAGGTGAAATGGGAAGCAATTCACGATAACGCCAATGATTAAATTGTCGATTGGAGATAATGGACTTTAGATTGGGAATTGAGTTATAATTGTATTGGACATCGAGAATGCCCTCAACACCGCAGACCGGACAAGTGAAAACGTTGCCGTAGGTTACAATTCTGCCGCATACAAGGCAGCGTAGGTTTTTAACAAATTCAGGTTTTCGGACTTCCATTTATTCCTCTAATTTTCAAGCAGCAATATGTCTTCCAGATTATATATTAATATAGTGCGCTTTCTAATAGAAATCGAGAGGAAGTTTTTGGACTATTACAAATTCGAGTAAATTTGCCGCTTGCTTATTTTATAATTCAATAAAAAGCGTCGTCTAATTAACTAATCACCGTTACAAGCAAATAACTTGCGTTTTGAAATTTAAAAGTATATTCTCTTCACAGCATAGGGAAGAGATAATAAATGTCAATCCTCATTAAAGATGGACTTATAGTTACGACAGACGGCGTAATAAATGTAGATATTTTTATCGAAAACGAGACAATCAAACGAATCGAACCGCATCTTGATATAAACACAAATAGAATCATCGACGCATCTGGAAAATTTGTCATTCCTGGGGGCATTGATGTTCATACACACATGAGCCTGCCTATGGGTAAGACTATTTCGAGTGATGACTTTGAAACCGGAACTCGTGCAGCAGCTTTTGGCGGCACAACAACTATCATAGACTTCGCCCAACAATCAAAAGGACACTCACTTAATGAAGCCCTCGAATCCCGGCTGAAACAAGCAGCAAAATCTGTAATCGATTATGGTTTGCATATGATAATCGTTGACTTACCGGAACGAGGAGTTGTGGAGATGGATGAAATGATGAAGAAAGGCGTGACGAGTTTCAAACTCTTCACCGCGTATCCAGATCGATTGATGGTGGATGATAATACTATTTTTAGAATACTACGACAGGCAAAAACAAATGGCGGACTTGTTTGTGTACATGCAGAAGACTCAACAATGATCGAAGCACTCGTCGGGAAGGCATTGATGGAAGGGAAAACAGAGCCAAAGTATCATGCTGCAACACGCCCGGCCAAGGCAGAGGCAAATGCTGTAAAACGTGTCATCGAACTGGCGCAGCAAGCCGATGCGCCAGTGTATTTTGTTCACATCTCGTGCTTGGATTCACTTGAATATATCCGGCAGGCACAATCCAAAGGTCAGCTGGTTTATGCGGAAACATGCCCGCAATATCTTTTCACATCGATAGAGGATTTAGACAGACCGAATTTTGAAGGTGCAAAATATGTTTTCACTCCGCCGCCAAGAGAAAAATGGGATCAGGAAAAACTTTGGGATGGATTGCAAAACAATTCATTGCAAGTCGTTTCAACCGATCATTGTCCATTTAACTTTCGAGGAGATAAAGAACTGGGACGCAACGATTTTACAAAAATCCCAAATGGCGCTCCGGGAATCGAAAACAGATTACAGCTTCTTTATTATTTCGGCGTGGCAAGTGGGAAGATTTCAATAAATCGTTGGGTCGAAATTGTATCAACAGCGCCCGCAAAGCTCTTCGGTCTTTATCCTAAAAAAGGAGCCATAGCCATTGGCAGCGATGCGGATATTGTAATTTGGAATCCTCTAACTGAGCACATTATTTCTGCATCAACGCATCATATGAACGTAGATTATTCATTATATGAAGGATGGCAAATGAAAGGCTTGGCAGAATTAGTTATTTCGCGCGGGGATATTATAATTGAAAACGGTAAATGGAATGGAAATCCAAACAGAGGAAAGTTTTGCGCCCGGGAAAAAGTTCGATACGGTTCCTTTTAAAGGAAGGATAGATCAAGCCTGAGATTTCCTTTATACCTGCCTTTAATCTTTAAAATTACCGTTGCAAAGTGTCTCTCACCATATCTGTAATACGGCGAAAGTCAATCTTGCCGCTGCCCATCTTAGGCAATTCATCGAAGACTACAAAATTTTTCGGCAAGGCAATATTCGGCAATTGCTCTGCCATCTTTTTTAGAATTGCTTTCTCATCAATTTTCCGTGTAATAGCGACAACAATTTTAGCCCCACGTACAGAGTCCGGAACTTCAACTACACAGCATGCAACATCATCAGGAAGTAAATGCTCCAGTACATTTTCCACACGAATGAGTGAAACCATTTCACCGCCAATTTTCATAAACCGTTTTAATCTCCCAACATGCCAGAGATATCCATCTGCATCATGATAACCCATATCGCCTGTGTCATACCAGCCATGTCGGATGCTCAGCGCTGTAGCTTCAAAATCATCAAAATAACCCTTCATAATGCTATCACCTTTTACAAGGATTTTACCAATTTCGCCGATAGCACATTCCTCGCCGGTTTCATAATTCTCAACACGGACTTTCACATTAGGCAATGGCAATCCGACGCTTCCAGGCCGATTTGCCGTTGGTGTATTGACACTGATTGCAGGACTCGTCTCTGTACAACCATACCCTTCTAGTAGATTGATATTATGCTTGTGAAGGAATTCCTGACGCAAAGAATCCGGCGTTTTATCAGCGCCAGCCAACATAATACGACACGATGCAAAATCGCCCGGTTCAGACTTGCGCAGATATCCCCACATGAAAATTGGCGTGCCGACCACAAAAGTAATTTTCTCTTCGCGTATTATATTGCAAATAACTTTAAAATCAAGCGGGTTGGCATAGGTGACAATTGTCATTCCATAATACAGTGGGAGCCATAAATTTGCCGTCTGTCCAAACACATGGAAAAGTGGTAAATTGGCAAGGAATATATCATCAGAAGTAAATTCAAAGACTTTGATGAGTCCATCGACATTAGCAGCAATATTTCGATGCGTTAGTTGAACTGCTTTGGGATCTTTCTCGCTTCCGCTTGTGAAGAGAATAACAGCGTTATCATCCTCATCACCGGGACAAATTTTTCTCAGCAGGCGTTCAATGGGGAGCTTTGCCCTCAATGCTGCTTTGATCTTATCAAGGATTGAAATATGCACCATAATATCCTCTATGAAGATCATTCCCTGCACGCGCGGACAATTAATCTTTTCGACGAGCGCTTTTGAAGCAATGATAGTTTTAAAGGCACATTTTTTCTGAGCATACTCGCAATTTTGTGCGGCACCGGTGGAATAATTAATCATCACAGGAGTCCGTCCGCTCATCAATGCACCGAGAATAGAAAGAGCGCATCCGGCAGAAGTTGGAATCATAATACCGATGAAACCCTCATCGTATTTTTTAAATTTATCTGCTAATATCAACGATGCAATGAGCGCTTTCCCATAGCTGACATTCTGACTAGTTGTGCGGTCGATAATTGCTATCTTGTTCTCAAATTGTTTAGCGATATGGACGAAGTGATGATGAAGAAGCATTTATTTTCCTTTTAGAAGATTTTGTTTTCTTAGGGTACTTTGCGAATACTTTTGCTTAGGTACAACTTTATACAAGCTTCGCTCGCAGAAATTCTCGATTCAATCGAGCAATATGCATTACTAATATTCCTTTCGGACACTCGGCTTCGCAAGCATAATTATTCGAACAATTGCCGAATCCTTCCTTATCCATTTGCATTACCATTTTCTGAACGCGTTCTTTTCTTTCAATCTTGCCCTTGCGGAAGTAATGCAAATTGTGAAACCTTGGCAGCTACAAAAAGCATTGCAGAAGAATTTGGACACGCTGCAATGCATGCGCCACATCCGATGCACGCTGCTGCATCCATCGCTTCTTCCGCATTCGCTTTCGGCACAGGAGTTGAATTCGCATCCGGTGCACCGCCGGTTCTTGCCGAAATAAATCCACCCGCTTGCATAATTCTATCCAATGCAGTTCGATCGACAACCAAATCTTTAATTACGGGGAACGGCTGCGCACGCCAAGGTTCTACAGTCAGGCTTTGCCCATCATCGAATGTCCGCATCCGCACATCGCACGTAGCTTGCTTGCGGCCTGGACCATGCGCACGCCCGTTGATCATGAGTCCACAGCTGCCGCATATACCTTCGCGGCAATCGTGATCGAAGGCAATAGGATCTTTATCTTGAAGTACTAATTGATTGTTCAACACATCCAGCATTTCTAAAAATGATGCATCAGGCGAAATATTCTCCACTTCGTACTTTTCAAAACGCCCTGCATCCTTTTGATTCTTCTGACGCCATATTTTTAATGTAAAATGCATGTCGTTATTCCTCATCCTTATCTCGACAATACCATGGATTACCTTTGAATTCTGTTCTCGTCACCATCTTTTATTTCTGTCCCCCTCCAAGGGGGACTACAGGGGGTCCAAAGACTTGCCTGTTCGTACTTTCACGTGTTCAAAGATATCCTGCATTACTCCATCTTCATTTTCAAAGATCTCATAATTAGAATATCGAATTACTTCACAACCAATTTTTCGCAAGTATTCGTCCCTTTTAATATCACTTTGTGTCCCTCTGTTCGTATAGTGCTGACTTCCATCAAGTTCAATAATCAATTTCGCTTTTGCACAATAAAAGTCGACAACATAACAACCGAAAGGAACTTGGCGACGAAATTTTACATCAAGTTGATGTCCTCTTAACAGAGACCATAATTTTCTTTCAGCATCAATCATTTGTTTTCGAAGCACTCTTGCAATTGGTACTAACGACTTAGAATATTGTGCAAGATGTTTCTTCATCAATTACGACCTCACCCTATCCCTCTCCTTAGAGGAGAGGGAATTGGATTTCAATATTTTAAATCCTCATTTATAACTCCGTTCAGAGGGTTTCACATATTCAAACGTGAGCGGTTCTTTATTGAGCTTAGGTTTCTTGTCAGCACCGGTATATTCCCACGCCGCCACATATGTAAATTTTTTATCATTGCGTAATGCTTCGCCTTCAGGTGTTTGATATTCTTCACGAAAGTGACCGCCGCATGATTCTTCCCGGTGTAGTGCGTCGAATGCCAGCAATTCTGCAAGTTCTAAAAAATCTGCAATACGCCCGGCCTTTTCTAATTCGATGTTAATATTATCAGTCTCGCCGACAACTTTTGCATCACTCCAAAATTCTTTCCGTATTTCCGGAATTAGCTTTAACGCTTTCTTCAATCCTTTTTCGTTGCGTTCCATCCCGACAAAATCCCACATTACTTTGCCGAGTTTTTTATGAATTTCGCTCACAGGTTGTTTGCCATTGATAGCAAGAAGTTTACTCACTCTTTCAGCAACATCCATCGTCACTTGCTTAAATTCCGGATGATCGGTTGCAAGAGAATTAAATTTCGTCTTTGCGAGATAATCTCCAATCGTGTACGGAAGGATGAAATAACCATCGGCTAATCCTTGCATTAACGCACTGGCTCCAAGCCGGTTCGCGCCGTGATCAGAGAAGTTCGCTTCACCGATAACAAATAATCCTGGAATCGAGCTCATCAAATTGTAGTCAACCCACAATCCGCCCATCGTATAGTGAACAGCGGGATAGATACGCATAGGGACAGCATAAGGATCTTCGTCAGTGATTTCGTGATACATATCAAAAAGGTTGCCGTATTTTTCTTCAATCCATTGTTTGCCATTTCGATTAATTGCTTCAGTGAAATCAAGATATACCGCCATCTTCGTTTTACCCACGCCAAGACCTTTATCACATATTTCTTTTGCACGGCGCGAGGCTACGTCCCGCGGAACCAAATTGCCAAATGATGGATAGAGACGTTCGAGGTAATAGTCACGTTCATTTTCCGGAATTTGAGATGGTATGCGCACATCACCTGATTTCTTCGGAACCCAAATGCGTCCATCATTGCGCAGGCTTTCGCTCATAAGCGTTAATTTGGATTGATAATCGCCGCTTACTGGAATGCAAGTCGGATGAATTTGTGTAAAGCAAGGATTTGCGAAGAGTGCGCCCTTCTTGTATGCTCGCCAGATTGCAGTAGCATTACTCGCTTTTGCCATTGTCGAAAGATAAAAAGTGTTGCCATAACCGCCTGTCGCAAGCACAACTGCATCTGCAACGTAAGATTCGATTGCACCTGTCTTTAAATTTCGACATACGATGCCGCGTGCCATTCCATCTACCACTACCAAATCCAACATCTCGCGCCGATCATAAAACTTTACACTACCCGCACTAATTTGACGGCTCAATGCAGAATATGCGCCAAGTAAAAGCTGCTGTCCGGTTTGGCCGCGAGCATAAAATGTTCTTGATACTTGAGCGCCGCCGAATGAACGCGTGTCCAAATAACCTGCATAGTCACGGGCAAACGGAACACCTTGGGCAACGCATTGGTCTATAATACTGCCGCTCACCTCAGCGAGCCGGTATACATTTGCTTCACGCGATCTGTAATCGCCGCCCTTTAATGTATCATAGAATAAACGATAGACACTGTCGCCATCGTTCGCATAATTCTTCGGTGCATTGATGCCGCCTTGCGCTGCAATGCTGTGTGCCCGTCGTGGTGATTCGTGATATGAGAAAGTAAGCACTTGATAACCAAGCTCGGCAAGTGAAGCCGCCGCTGAAGCACCTGCCAAACCAGTTCCTACCACAATGATAGAATATTTTCGCCTGTTCGACGGATTAACCAGCTTCATATTGAAGCGATGATTGGACCATTTCTTTTCAATCGACCCGCTGGGAATTTTGGAATCAAGTGTCATAGTCAATGAACTCCCATTATCACGGTAGATACAGCTTGATGATAAAAAAAGAAATAAACAGGAATTATCGCATAGCCTAACGGAATCAGGAACCAGAATATGAATGCCAGCATATCAAGAAACGGAGCATAGGTTTTATTCCGAAGCCCCAGCGTTTGAAATGCCGATTGAAATCCATGCCGCAGATGATAACCGAGCACTAGCAAAGCAACAAGATAAAATGCATCGTACCAAGGATTTGAAAACGCTTGCACAACTAATTCATAATTCGAGACTTTCCCTGAACCAAATCGAGAGGGGATAAAAAATGATTTCAGATGGATGTAGAGAAAAATGGCGATTATACTTCCCGTCCAGATTGTTATTCGGGATGCAAACGTTGCGTTATCTTTCAATCGGAAAAATTTATATTTGATAGGCCGCGTCATCCGGTTTTTAAACCAAAGAATAACACCAAGGATAGCATGGCCGAACACACCAAGGAAGAGAAATATTTCTATGAAACGAATGACAGGATTGGAAACGAGAAAATCACCGTACGCTTCATACATTTTTCCGCCATCATTCACAAACAGAAGAAGATTGCCGACGAGGTGCTCCACGAGAAAGACAATGAGAAACAATCCTGTAAGACTCATCAAAACTTTCTTGCCGATAGACGAGTAATAGAATTCAAGGACACTGTTCATAGATGGTGGCTCTGTGTGATTAGACAACAGTTACATTGAGCAAGTTATTAATTCATATTTGCCTATTGAGAATAAATCGACTCTTGTGAGTGTAGGGAAGATTTTTGGAAAATGCAACGGAATGGAAATGAATAGTGATCACTTCATACTTATCGACAAATTGATAAATTGCTGCATCTATTTGTCTATTTATAATGGCAAACGAATACGGCAAATTTGCCATTTATTCTGATGTATTGTCGCGCACTATCTCCGAAATGATGATCGACATTGTCGGAAAACCATCGGACATTGATGCGAAGTTGTTGGACATTGACCCAGAGTCACCAGACATCGATGCGAAGCTACCTGACGATGCTGCGGAGTAGTTTGACAACCACGCGGAGTACTATGACAAAGAAGGAATGTCAGGTGAAAATGACGCGAAGTCAGTTTGGCTTGTCGCGGAGTAGTCTAACGATGTCGCGAAGCAGTTTGACGATCATGCGAAGCAGTTCGTCGCTATCGCGGAATAGTTTGGCAATACTGCGGAGTTGTTTGACGATGTTGCGGAGCAATTCGACGAGAAAGAAATGCCGAATACAGCAAGAAAACGGCTATTTACGTAATCAGTAAAGATTTTTCTCTTTAAGAATATTCAATTGAGCATCACTCCCGCTTGAAGAACAGCGGGATTTCTCCGCTACAAAAATGGCGGACAAGTACTCAAATGACTTCGTCATTTGAGTATCACCATTTTCTTCTGGAAGACGTTGTGATTGTTTTGATCATCCGTAGCTATGAGCCGGTAGATGTACATTCCACTTGCTAATCGTCCTGCGTTGAACGTCTTTTGATAGTAACCAGCAGGCTGAGATTCATCGGCAAGCGTCATCACTTCACGACCCAGAATATCATAGATCTTCAAACTCACACGGCTATCTTTAGCTAACTCGTAGCTAATAATGGTAGTAGGATTGAACGGATTTGGATAATTCTGATATAATGTATATGTTTGCGGTGCTGCAACTTTGATCGTGATATTCTTCGTCCACGTTTGCCCGTTAGCAGTGATTGAAAATGCGAGCGTCTGTGCTTTTCCTACCGGTGCTGATTTATCGACAGCAAAGGAAAACGTCGTCGCTTGTTCTGCATTTGCTGTGAGACTCTTGATCGTTTGTTGGGTGGTATCGAACTTCACCCAGCTTGGCGTATTGCCCACGGTAACACTTACAACCTGCGTTGCAATCTTAGATGTATTTGCAACCGTCAGTTCTATAGTATTGCCTTTTGATGCAAACGGAATAGTATAAGTGCTATCAGTTTGAGCTGCGGCAATGTTTGCACAAAGGAACAATATTACACATAGTTTTTTCATATTTTTCCCCATTTCGATTTACTGAACCGGCAGTGTAATTGCTACTAAAGGATTAATGGAAACATCCTGTGTCACTGATTGCTGCTTTGTTCCATACACTGCACGGAACTGTATCTTTACAGGCAGTAATTCTATTGTCACAATACCGTTTATAGTTATACCTATTACTTTCCATCCACCTGCATTGTAACTTACAGTAGCATTATTCAATGGACTACCAGATGAGTTGGTTACACTAACTGTACACAATACCGTTGAAAAGTTAATTGTAGCACTGGAATCCACATTCTGCGCTATACTGACAGAAGAACCATTATAGGTCAGCTTGAATGTGTATTTCACAGGAAGTAGTTCTTTTGAAATAACACCATTTAACGTGCTTCCAAAATCTTTCCATCCTCCTGAGTTAAACTGCACTATTCCGGTATCAATCGGATTTCCTTTGCTATTGTTGAATTGCACCAACGCTTTCACCGTTTGGAATATGACCGTTGCATTGGAATCGATGCTTTGTGCTTTACTGACTGTGGCGCCGTCATACGTTACACGGAACGTATACTTAGTTGGAAGCAGTTCTTTTGTTGTAATACCATTCGATGTTGTTCCGAAACTTCTCCATCCTCCAGAGTTATACTCCACGATTCCCGTGTCCAATAGAGCACCTGTGCTTGTTTGCAGTTGAACAATTGCAGGTATTGTGTGAAATACTACCGTTAAACTGGAATCAATGCTTTGCGCTTTGCTGATTGTTGCACCATTATACGCTATACGGAATGTATATTTTGTTGGAAGAAGTTCTTTCGTAACAACACCGTTCAAAGTCGTTCCAAAGTTTTTCCAACCGCCAGCATCAAATTGCACAACACCAGTATCTAAAGGAGTGCCAGTGCTTGTTTGTAGTTGCACATTCGCAGGAACTGTTTGGAATACAACCGTTGCATTTGAGTCGATGTTCTGCGTTTTGCTGACTGTAGGGCCGTTATATGTCAAGCGAAATGTATATTTTATCGGAAGCAGTTCTTTTGTCACAACACCATTTAATGTTGTTCCAAAATCTTGCCACCCGCCGGCGTTGTATTGTACAATTCCTGTATCTAATTGATTGCCTTGACTATTTTGCAGATTAACAGCGACATTTTTTGTTTGGAAGATAATTGTTGTGTCATTCTTAATCGTGACATTTGATTTTGTTTGTGTTCCGTATGCATACGTCATCCGCAGTGAGAGTTTTTTCTTGGTTGTATTGATTGTAAACGTGCCGTCGTTGTTATTAGTGGCGTTTTCCCAAATACTATCGCGATATTGGAGCGTGCCAGTTGTAAGCAGAGAGCCAATACTCGATAGAAGTTTCACTGTGCAAGTATCGGAACCTAATTGAGAAAGATCAATATTGATGGAACGTTTCTTATATGGCAAATAGTAGTACATCATATTGGGGTAATTATCGAATATCATAATCTGACCATCTGGAGGCAATGACAACTTACCCACAAGTTTTCCCGTCGTTGCTTGAAAAATAGAAATTTTACCTCCCAACGTATTCGAAGGATTTCTAAGATTAGGATCTATAAACGGTGGATTTTCATTTATTATCACATATTGTGCATCCCCTGATAGAAAAGCTTCAGAAATAATTGGAAAATGAATAGGCGTATAAAACGTATCCTTCATTGCATCGTAGAGAAGATATTGCGTATCTACAGAATCTCCACCAGATAAATCATATCCAAAAAGTGCTTTCCCTTTTCTTCGATCATGTATAATTTTTACTTGTGCTGGCGGTCCAATTTGATCAATAAGCTTTCGAGAAATGATTTTCTTACTCAACAAAGAGAAACCAGTTAAACTGGATTTGCGAGCAACCGGGTCAGTTTGTCTGCAATAAAGAATGGTACCATCCTCTGAAGAAAATGTGTTTTCCCAAATTGAATATGTATGAATGTCGAAGCTGTCAATCTTAGATAGTGAAATATCATCATAAACATAAGTATTGCTTTCACTCGAGATATAGACTCGATGCAATTGAGGACTATACTTTACCCCCGTTGTATATTTCACTTCACATTCGGGGAGTTCTTTCACTAACGAGGGATTATTTGTGTTAATAATGGTAACTCGTCCTTCATAAGGATCATTCCCATTCCAATAATACAACCAGGTTTGTGTATTATCCCATTCTAATTTGCTTGTACCCACCTGTGGTGCAGAAAAAAACAATTCTTTCGCGCCTGTTAGGAAATTTATACGAAATATATCACCAAGATTAGTTGTGTCATTACGATACCATTGATAATAATAATAAGGCTGTGCATTCAGAGTCATTCCAAAACAGAAAATTGATATAACTAGAAGTGATAAATAATATTTAAATAATAATTGTTTCATAGTTTTACTCCGTTATTTTATTCACAGGGTCCTTGGCCATGGTAATAATCCATACATCGTATCGAATATTCGCCAAATATATTTGTTGTTCTGTCCAATTTGTTTGGATCTTTAATCCATTTCCCGGGACCTAATGGTTTGTCTATATAATCTGGCACCCATCTCCAATAGACACCGCCGTTGTATCTTTGAAAGATTTCCTGAATTCTTTGTTCTTCGGTTAATGGTGTTGGGTTCATTGGTATTTGTGTAACACTGTCTATAGGATCTGCATAATAATATTGAGGGACAGGTTGTGAAGGCCAACAATTTCCATTTTTAATTGCAGTGATATATGCTTCAACATATTTTTTCTTGTCACTGAATATTCCAATGCCTCCAGCGATATTCATTTTCCAATTCCAAATTAAATCATCTTTAGCAGGATTGTGAATTTGCATTATCCCAAAATCATTGGGATCACCTTGATTAGTTTTACTATTCCATCCTTGTAGAGGCATTCCCGAGCTTGTTACAAATTGTTTGAATCCGCTCTCTAAATAATATGAAAGAATTTGCAACATTTTTATATCGATCGCATCACAATTCGCGCCAGTCGCTGCTACTGATATTTCTGCACAGACATCACTTTTCTCAGGATTTTTCCCTTTAATTACGAAGGGATTCGTAAGAGTTTTTGGGCCATACGTTTTTCCATCTGCATCCGTTGCTTGCACATCAATCGTCATATCGTCACCGCCGCGAATATAGCCGTCGGGTAATGTAAAAGGTATTTCAACTACACCACTGCCGGTATTATTTCCTTCAAAATGTCCTGTTGTTATTCTATGCGGATCCGGGCCAAGAGCAGTCCATTGTAATTTTGTGAAGGTAACTTTAAAAGAAGCATCTTTATCATAATTTTTAAGCTGTGCTTTTATGATCAAATCAGGCATTTTTGGGACTGGGTCAATTTGTTTCAATTCTTTTGCATTGTCTTTCGGAGAAATCACTACTAAATCTGGTCCTTCTATCGTCAATGTTGCAGATTCATTGCATGAAGCACCTTCTGCCAAATCCTGTACCATTGTATACAACTTCTTTGCCAAGACAGCATCGCCTTTCCCTGCCCTCTGTGTTTTAATTCCATCTGTAATAGCGTTCATCAACGCTTGTTTCTTTGCAACCTTTTGTGCAAATATAATCTTCTCTGCCGCCAGTTTCTTTGTAATAGATTCTTGTGGCGAAACGAGAACTTTTTTTGTTCCATTTAGGTTTATAATAGGTTTTTTTTCAATTGGCGTTATCTGTTTCTCCAGCATTAATCCTGCATACCTCTTAAGCGTATCTTTTTCTTGCCCGACATTAATCGAACAGGCAACTCCACTAACTGGAATTACAGTAATATTAACGACAATTGAGTCCACATCTATACTATCGGCAGCTATAAACTCAAACGGCTGTGTCCCGGAAATACTTGTCCCTGAACTACCTTTACAGTGCAGTTTTCCATACCGTGCATCGGCATCCATTGAAGCAACAAATATTTGACCTGAGGGATATGGAAAAACTCCTTGCTCCGTTTGTGCCATCACACTGATGGTTGTTTTGTTACCTGGAGATATCTCTGATTTCGATAAAGATACAACTAGACAGGCGGGCTCTACGTCAATATTACACCAACCGTTCCGTTCAGGAAATTCTGTTCGACACACGATTATCTGTGCGTTATTTTCATCGACAAGGTCCATTATATCAAGCTTGCTATAGTATTTTACACTACCGCTCTTTGCCTGATTATAGGTAACAGTTACCTGAGTCGGTATTGTATCTGAACCGACAATAAAACTTCCCGTGTTGGATCCATCGGAAAATGTTATGCTCTTTTCCCCATCCAATGCTACTTCGTTATCATTGATATCTTTGGCAATAGCACGAACGTTCACAGACTGTCCGGCGTATATCGTGTCTAAGTCCGGTGTTACGGTAAAATGATTAGGAAGAGCTTTTATTAGCTGTATCGTTTTTACTGCCGAAACGCCGTATGCCTCTGCCCGTATGGATACATTTTCTATCATTTCCGAAGGACCACTCCCATCCCATTCGAAGAAAATACTGGTGGGACCTTCAAGGGGAACCACAATAGAAACGTCTCCAATAATACTGGATCCATCGGTGTTCCACCCTCTGAGTCTCATACCGCTTGATGGATTTTCAATCGTGAATGTCATCCTCATAGGAGATGTATATTGCTGATCAATTATAAACGGGTTTCCAGAACCGTTATACAAGAATGCGGTAATGTACGATTGATAGATTTCGTCGTAATCGAAAGATTCTAAAGATGGTGGAGATGCGATCAAACTACAACTATCGAGTTCATACGCTGACAAGGGTATGACATTGACAGTTGCCGATGCGACAGTTGCTGTTCCTGCAGTCCATGTATAATTGACTTGATTATCGGACACTAATCCTACCGACAATGGTGCACTACCACAACCATTAAATAAGTCAACATTAACTAGATAGCCCCCTTGAACTTCAAAGTTTGCCACTGAGTCGTATATAGAAGTCTTCCAAATCGAATAGAGATTGTGCTCTCACCAGTCATTATTCCAGCCTTCCCCCGATATCGACATCACAGCGTAACTTAATCCACCACCAGCCCATTGATAGTTGATGTTGCCAAAAGCATTGATTTGGCATGGACGAGTGGTCCTTATACGAGACCATATGGTATCTATGTACAGCAGTGGTATTGTAGAATTTGTCATTGAGTTTAAATTCATTTGTTTCAAAATTTTTGTTCTTGGCGAAATCGAAATCTTTTCATGTATTTTTATCTGTGCGATAAGCACAGCAATAGAAAGCAGGGAAAGAATTGCAAGAATCGAAAGTCTGCGTAGAATTAAAAAGGTAGTTACTTTCATATCGCCTCTCAGTTAAGTGAAAGCTTGTGGTGCTTATAGTGTAGCTTAATGAAAAACAATAAATCAGAAGTGTGTTTGTATTATACTAAAGTGTTTTAATGCTGTCAACAATATTTTACCGGAAATCAACACATTTTTTGCTACAAGCAACTTGTTAAAATACGACAAGGTTCTCGGGAACTTTTTCAGAAATATGCATCTGCAATTTATCCGGTTGCCAACTCCCGACTAATGCCTCCTGTCATATGTTGACGCGTTTTGGGAGAACATTTATCCGCCGTCTGTGTGGCGGGCTTCTCAGCCGTGTGTGCTTTTTGCCTGCTCGTAGCAGGCGGGAACTCTGCAACTTTAATTACCATCATTGATTGATACGATGTTGTTCGTGGTACAACTCACTCACAACTGAAAAATGAGCCTTTAGCTGGGAGGGAGTTGCACTCCCGACCAATAACCTCCCCCCATATGTTGACGCGTTTCGGGAGAATATCTCCCTTACAACAAAGACAACCAGTTGGACACACAATTGTGTGTCCCTACGAATTCATCTTTGACTTTGCGCGTATATTTGGATAGATTTTCTACAAGAGAAAAAAAATCTATGACTGAATGTATTTTCTGCAAAATTGTTTCCAAAGAAATTCCATCGGAAGTCCTGTATGAGAACGAAGATGTTATTGCTGTTCTCGACATCAATCCAATTCATTTTGGACATGCCCTAATTATACCGAAACAGCATTGCGACGATTTTCTAGACCTGCCGGATGGAGCGTATCATTCAATACTTCAAGCAGCTAAAATTGTCACAAAGGCATTGGTTCAGAGTCTAAAGCTTGAAGGATATAATCTTTTTTCCAATAACGGAAGAATTGCAGGACAATCCGTGTTTCACTTTCACCTCCATATCACACCGCGATATCGTGATGACAATATTAGATTCCTTCTCAATCTTAAAAAATATTCCGATGGCGAAATGAAAAGGTACGGTACGATGATTCGAAAATTTATCAAACCAACAACATTATAGAAGATTACGAAAATAGATGGCACAATACATTAAGCTAACACCGCCAGCCGCAGGACAACCAATACGATTTGTTAATGGCAAACTCGACGTTCCGGATTTACCCATCATCCCATTTATTGAAGGCGACGGTACAGGACCGGATATCTGGCACGCATCACAACGTGTATTCGATGCTGCCGTTGCGAAAGCATACAGCGGGAAGAAAAAGATAATTTGGTTTGAAGTATTCGCCGGCGAAAAAGCGAACGAAGTATATGGCCCAAACACCTGGCTCCATGATGATACACTCGTCGCCATCAAAGAGTACATTGTTGCAATCAAGGGACCCCTGACAACGCCAATCGGCGGCGGCATTCGTTCTATCAATGTCTCATTGCGGCAAATGCTGGATCTATACGTATGTTTGCGGCCTGTTCAATATTTTGCCGGAGTGCCATCGCCGGTGAAACATCCGGAATTAATCGATATGGTCATCTTCCGCGAAAACACAGAAGATATTTACGCAGGCATCGAATGGAAAGCCGGAACACCGGAGGCGAAAAAAATCGTGGCATGGCTGCAAAAAGAAATGGGTGTGAAGAAGATTCGATTTCCCGAAACTTCCAGCATCGGTATTAAACCGGTCTCCGAGGAAGGAACTAAACGGTTAGTTCGCGCAGCGATTCAATATGCCATCACTCATAAGCGTAAATCTGTGACGTTAGTGCACAAGGGCAATATTATGAAATTCACAGAAGGCAGCTTCCGGGATTGGGGCTATGAACTTGCGCAAAAAGAATTTGGCGGTACGCTCATCGATGGCGGTCCATGGGTAAAACTCCCGAACGGAATTATCATTAAGGATGTTATCGCGGATGCATTCCTTCAACAAATTCTCACGCGTCCCAATGAATACGATATCATCGCTACACTCAATCTTAATGGCGATTATATTTCTGACGCGCTTGCCGCGCAAGTCGGCGGCATAGGTATTGCACCCGGCGGCAATATCAATTATGAAAACGGCTTTGCAGTCTTCGAAGCAACTCATGGAACTGCCCCAAAGTACGCTAACCAGGATAAAGTGAATCCCGGCTCTGTCATTCTCTCCGGCGAAATGATGCTGCGTTATATGGGTTGGAATGAAGCCGCCGATCTCATCATCAAGGGACTCAATAAAAGCATTCAGGCAAAAACTGTCACGTACGACTTTGCCCGACTGATGGATGGAGCAAAGGAAGTGAAATGTTCAGAGTTTGGCGATGCTATAATTAGGAATATGTAAGCGCAACGAACCTTAACCTTGTCAAAGGTTGGAACTTTGACAAGGTTAACAATTCATTCCATGGAAAACATCAATCAGGTCAGCTATATCGTCACTTTGGGCTACGTAATACTTTGCTGGATTGTTTTTGCCATCAGTTTTCTCTTCCGAGAAAAACCGGAAAAGATGCGGAACATCAAAAGTGGTGAAGCATCCAAGATGGGTATTAGCATGGTAGGAATAGGATTTATAATGGTATTTAGTCTCCATCGAACAGCATGCACACCGATTCTTCCTTCGTGGGATATTATAATTACTTTCATCTCATTACTGACCGTAGTAATCAGCACGTACTCCGTTTGGCTGCTCCTTTCAGGGGTTCGATATCTTGGAAAACAATGGCAAATGAAAGCGGGGATCGTCGAACACCATCAACTGATTACAAGCGGTCCGTATGCAATCGTTCGACATCCAATTTATACGGGAATGTTGGGAATGTTGATGGCAACAGGTCTGGCAATGACCGCTTTTCAGGTATTTATGTATGCAAGTATTATTGCTATTATTGGAACATTACTACTAATACAGAAAGAAGAGATTCTTCTCCGTGAGCAATTTGGAGAGAAGTTTGAAAAATATGCTGCCTCCGTTCCCACCCTTTTTCCCTTTATGAAATGGTGAATTTGCATCTCAAGCCTGTTTCTTGAAAGACTGGGCATTTTTCAGTATTATATATACAAAATTCGTAACAGAGAATTGCCATGACTCAAGCTCCAATACAAAATCCGACTCTGCAGGAAGAAAAGGATACCGATATACTGATTGAACAACCGGCGAAAGTAATTTTGTTCAACGATGAGATTCATTCGTTCGACGAAGTAATCGGACAGATTATCAAAGCCACTGGCTGCGATACAGCGAAAGCAGAAGCATTAACGTGGGAAGTTCACAACAGCGGCAAAGCGATGGTGTTTGAGGGACAAATGGATAACTGCTTGAAAGTGTCTCATATATTAGAAGAGATCGCCCTTAACACGCAGATTGAAATATGAAAGGGGGATATTGCCATGCCGAATATGGTGAAAGAAACTCAAGTTCTTTATAATGCTCACGGTAAAAGGACACATGTGATCTTGCCAATCAAGAGCTATGAAGAACTTCTTGCACGTATCGAAGATGCTGATGATATTAAAGCGATAAAAGCTGTGTTCCATGAAAAAACTATACCATGGAGTCAAGTAAAAAAACAATTACACAAGAATCGTTAAGTGTACTCCATCGTTTTCACATCTTCTGCGTCCAAGGATATTATTTCTCTTCCAATTATTGTTCAAAGAAGATGCGAAATCTTAATTGGTCGATTTACATACCACCCTAAACCAGATGGTTGTAAAAAATTAAAGGGGTTGGATAATACATGGAGAATCCGTATTGGAAACTACAGAATTTTATACGGCATTGATGACATTTACAAGATACTAACGATTTACAGAATTCTTCACCGTAAAGAAGCATACAGATGACATCAGCTGAAATCCGAAACAGTTTCTTAAAATATTTTGAAGAACGCGGTCACACAATTATTCCAAGTTCACCTGTTGTTCCTTATGACGATCCAACACTTCTATTCGCAAATGCTGGAATGAATCAATTCAAGGATGTATTCCTTGGCACCGGCAGGCGAACGTACAAACGCGTGGTAAATACACAAAAGTGTATCCGTGTCAGCGGGAAACACAACGACCTTGAAGAAGTCGGACGCGATACATACCACCACACTTTTTTCGAAATGCTTGGCAACTGGTCGTTCGGCGACTATTATAAAAAGGAAGCTATCACGTGGGCGTGGGAATTGTTGACAAAAATCTGGGGACTGCCCAAGAATCGCCTCTGGGCAACAATTTATAAAGATGACGAGGAAGCTGAGCAATTTTGGAAAACTCTCACTGACATAGACCCGAGCCATATTTTACGATTTGGTGAAAAAGATAATTTTTGGGAAATGGGTGAAGCCGGGCCGTGCGGGCCGTGCTCTGAAATACACATTGACCGCACACAAAACGGAACTGCAACTGCAGAAATGGTGAATGCCGGAATACCGGAAGTGATGGAGATTTGGAATCTCGTCTTTATCCAATACAATCGTGATGAAACCGGCAAAGCTTACTCCCCTGCCAGCAAAACACGTTGACACCGGAATGGGTTTCGAGCGCGTCTGCGCAGTACTACAAGGAAAGAATTCCAATTACGATACCGATGTTTTTACTCCGATCATCAATAAAATTAGTGAGATAACAAAACAGCAATATAGTGGCAATATTCAATCTGCAATCGACAATCGTCCCGACAAAAAGAGTCGGGATGCACAAAACGCACAATCGGAAATCGATACATCTATGCGCGTCATTGCTGATCACGTGCGCACACTGACTTTCGCGATTGGCGATGGTGCTCTGCCGAGCAACGAAGGACGCGGATATGTTCTTCGCCGAATTTTACGCCGCGCTGCCCGTTTCGGGCGCAATCTTGACATGCACGAGCCGTTCATTTATCAGCTTGTACCTACTCTTGTTGAGACAATGAGTTACATCTTCCCGGAAATCAAAACACAGCAAGAACACATTCAAAAAGTGATCAAAGGTGAAGAAGAAAGCTTTCAATTCAACATTGGATAATGGATTAAAAATCTTCGAAGAGCTTATTACAAAGCCTGAAACGCAGACTTCAAAAGCAATTTTCGGTGAAGACGCATTTCAAGCTCTATGACACATTTGGCTTCCCACTCGACCTCACGGAATTAATGGCAAGCGAGCATGGACTAAAAGTTGACGTGGAGACTTTTAATAAATTGATGGAAGAGCAAAAAGAGCGGTCTCGAACAGGTTCGGCAAATTTAAAAATTCCGATGCAAATATTAAGCGCGACTGGAACATATATACCACCTGAGAAGACTTTATTCTTAGGATATTCTTGAAACAAAACTCAATTCTACAGTATTAGCTAATGGAGTACTTTCTAATGGTCTTCAGTGGATTGCTCTCCGTAAAACCCCATTTTATTCGGAAAGTGGTGGACAGGTAGGGGATACTGGATTTAATCATTGCGGATGGAATCCAATATAAAGTGATTGACACAAGAAGAGAACAAGGCATTTACGCGCACATAACAAAAGGTAATCTTCTTGACATCAAAAATAAAATCGTTACAGCAGAAATTGATTTGGAACGCCGCCTTTCCATCCAACGCAATCACTCAGCTACGCATTTGCTTCACAATGCACTGCGTAGGATTCTTGGAACGCACGTGCATCAAGCCGGATCGCTCGTTGCACCGGATTATTTGCGATTCGACTTCGCGCACTTTGCCAAGTTAAGTGATCAGGAACTTGCCGACATTGAAGCGTTAGTAAACGAGAAGATCAAAAAAAATATTCCGCGCACTCCCGGATTAAATAATATTCCTTTCGAAGATGCTAAGAAGATGGGCGCATTAATGTTCTTCGGCGATAAATATGGAGAGCGCGTAAATGTGATTCAGTTTGGAGATTTCAGTACAGAATTTTGCGGTGGCACGCACGTGAACAACACCGGCGAAATCGGCTATTTCAAAATTTGCGAAGAGAGCAGCGTTGCAAGCGGCACAAGGCGTATCGTTGCGGTAACGGGCTCGTATGCACTTGATTATCTAAACGAACAAGAGCATGATTTCAAATCTGTATATAATTCTGCATTTAACCGCATTGAGGAAATATTCAAACCACAAATTAAAGATCTTAAAGAGCTTCCGCCCATTCCGAATCAGGCTTCGCCAGAATTAGCCGGTTATTTTGCTCAGTTATACAAAAACAAAATAATTTTAAAAAACGTTATTGAACAAGACAACGAGGAAAAGAAGAAGCTGGAAAAAGAACGTGCGAAATCCCGACTGCAATCGTTTTCCGGTTCAATGGATGAATTGATTACATCTGCTGTTTCAATTGGGAACATCAAGATGGTCGCAGCAAAAGTCTCTGCTACTTCGATAGATGAATTAAAAAACCTTGGCGACTCGCTTCGTGCAAAACTTGGCAGCGGTGTTGGATTGTTAGCTGCCGTTATTGAAGATAAAGTCCAGTTTGTCTGCGTCGTTACAGATGATCTCGTCGCTGCAAAAAAGATTGAAGCCGGGAAAGTTGTCGGTGCAATCGCTAAATTAGTTGGCGGCGGCGGCGGCGGACGTCCGCACATGGCAACTGCCGGCGGCAAGGATGTATTAAAATTAGATGAAGCATTAGCACAAACAAAATCGGTTGTGGAATCTCTTTTACGAAAGTGAATAAAATCAGATGACAACCTTCGAACAACTCTTAAAAATCAAGCGTGATCGAGGCGCAGGATATTTGCTGCTCATTGATCCGGATAAAATTGAGTCAAAGAAGCTGCCCGCTTTCATCCGCGAAGCAGCCAAAGCAGGAACAGATGCTTTTCTTGTCGGCGGCAGTTTAATGCTCTCAAATGAATTCGACAAGACTCTGAAAACCATCAAAGAGAATACGAAAGCACCGGTTATTATTTTCCCCGGCGGCGTGTCGCAGGTTTCAACTGAGGCTGATGCGATTCTGTTCCTCTTGCTCATCAGCGGACGCAACCCGGATTATCTTATCGGCAATCAAGTAAATGCCGCTCCGATTATTAAACGGATGAATCTTGAAGCCATCTCGACCGGATATATGTTGATTGAAGGCGGAAATGTTACTTCGGCAGAATTTATGAGCAATACGAAACCGATTCCGCGTGAGAAGCCGGACATCGCCGTTGCACACGCACTTGCGGCAGAACTTATCGGCTTGAAATTGCTCTATTTAGAAGCAGGCAGCGGCGCTAAACAATCTGTGCCGGATGCAATGGTAAAGAAAGTAACGAAGTATTGTTCATTGCCGGTCATTGTCGGCGGTGGAATAAGAACACCGGAAGAAGCAAAAAATAAAGTAAAAGCCGGCGCTTCATTCATAGTAACGGGAACAATCATCGAAGAGAATTCACACAGTTCAATCATTCAAGAGTTTGCAAGTGCAATCCACACATCATAAGCAAAAAAACATGATCGGGCTTCCAATGAAAACATCCGCAAATAAAAAAATTTCACGCGATAAATTCATCAGCGATTCGCTTAAAGAAAGCAGCGAGACAAAGCTCCGCATTCTAAAGCAATGTTCGCCGGATATTTCAAAAGCAGTGGATATTATTATTAGCGCATTCAACAATAAGAAGAAAATTCTACTTTGCGGTAATGGCGGCAGCGCGGCAGATGCACAGCATCTTGCAACAGAATTTGTGATTCGCCTCAGCCCTCACATCAAACGTCCGGGCCTGCCGGCAATCGCGCTCACCACCAATTCATCTATGCTGACTGCCGGCGCCAACGATCTCGGTTATGATAACGTTTTCACCCGGTCTATTGAAGCGCTGGGCAATAAAGGTGACGTGCTTATCGGAATTTCCACAAGCGGCAATTCTCCTAGTGTGAACAATGCATTCCAAAAAGCTCACGAGATGAAATTAGTAACAATTGGCTTTCTCGGAAAAAGCGGCGGCAAATCGAAGAACCTCGTTGATCTTGCCATCATCGTTCCTTCAGACGATACGCAGCGTATTCAAGAAGGGCATATCACGATCGGACATATTATTTTCCAAGAAGTCGAACAGGAAATGTTTGGTGAAGTTGGATAAAATTTTCTGATAAATGATTAGAATCCATCTCAAAAATAGAACCCGTCACATTGAGCCTGTCGAAATGTAATTATCTGGTATATATCAGGCTTCGACTGGCTCAGCCTGACAGAAATAAATAAGTTCTACTAATAACAGACAACTAATGTCACATAAGCGACGACAAGATCTATTAATTCCACTTCTCACCGTCATCTCAGATGCAGTTGCTATAGAAGCGTCGTTTCTTTTCTCGTACTGGCTCAGATTCTTTTCTATACTCACGCGATACATTCCAATATCGTACGGCCTTCCACCATTAGAAGCATATATTGAAAGTTCCCTTGTTGTTATTCCGGTATGGTGCTGGTTATTTCATACACGTAATTTGTATCTTCCACGGCGAATTACATCCTTCTCTGACGAATTTTTTGCAATTGTCCGTGTCGTTATACTCGGCATGTTAGTTGTAATGGCAGGCGCTTTTTTCTACCGCACATTTTCTTATTCGCGCATCGTATTCTGGATCCTCGGTATTTCTGCAGTGACGTTCATCTCAATCGGACGATTTATTATTTTGAAGTTTGAACAACTTTGGTATGCGCATGGCAAAGACCTGAGACGAGTGATAATTGTGGGAACAAACCCTGTCGTAAGTAAAATCTTTCGATCCCTTACCACACGGCAATCACTTGGATACGAAGCTCTCGGCTATTGTTCTGCGGAGGGCAACATGGAAAACACATTGCAAGATATTCCGTACTTGGGATCAATCGCTTCTGTACCAGATTTAATCAAAACACATAACGTAGATGTTATATTGATTGCATTTAGCGAAACAGAGCATTCACTTCTACACGATCTCGTACGCGACTGCCAAGGATTAAATGTAGAAATGATGATGGTTCCGGACATCCTTGAGTTAATGACCAGTCAAGTTCAAATCAAGCATATTGAAGGAATTCCATTCCTCGGCATTAAAAGTCCTACTCTCAGCACATGGAATCTTATCGTCAAGCGAACATTCGACCTACTTTTCGCCTCACTTATCCTCTTGCTCGCAAGTCCAATTATTCTCTTGATTGCAATTCTCATCAAGCTTGACTCTAAGGAGCCGATCTTTTATTTACAGGAACGTGTAGGTTTGGATGGCGAAGTATTTAAAGTCATTAAGTTCAGATCGATGCGCACTGATGCAGAGCAAGCGACCGGACCGGTCTGGTCGCGAAAAGATGATCCGAGAACAACGCGGTTGGGTCGATTTCTTCGCCGCTTCAGTTTAGATGAACTTCCTCAGTTGATTAATGTTCTCAAAGGCGACATGAGCGTTGTTGGTCCACGTCCGGAGCGTCCGTACTTTGTCGAGAAATTCAAAAATCAGGTGCCGCGATACCTGGAACGGCATCGCGCAAAAACCGGTATGACAGGTTGGGCACAAGTCAACGGACTGCGAGGTAATGTTTCCATTGCTGAACGAACAAAGTACGACATTTATTACATCGAACATTGGTCGCTCGTATTTGATCTGAAAATTATTCTCAAGACTATTCACGCCGTATTTTTTGGCAATGATGCATACTAAATAAATTATCAATGCAAAAGGAATATAATTAACAAGTACAAATACGTTTTAACGTGTTTTCTTTTTCATTTTTACTTTTATTTTTTTTACTTGTGACTTCTAACTTTTGACATAATTCTATGGTTGCTGCATATATTTTCTTTTTACATATTGTACTTGTAGTTTTTGTTTTTATTAAATATAGAAAAGAAAGCATTGGTGAAGGGTTTCTTGCAGTAGCATTCGTCGGTATTATTTTTGCTGTCGGCTGGACAATTGGCTCAATACTAACAGACCTCCTCTTCGCTCCTGAATGGTTTATTAAATGGTATTGGCAACCGCTGGATTCTTGGGTGTGGCAGCGTATCAGAAAAGAAATCAGCCGTGATACGATTTCTCTTTTAATTCTTACAACCCTTGAAATTATATTTTACTACTTCTACATTCTGACGGAACCGAAGAAGGATAACGAAAAGAAAAAAGAGACAGATCCTCCAACTACTTCAACTTAAAAGAAAATGTGATGATACAGGATTGTTCAATTTGCGGCAGAGACGATCCAAGCGGTTCAAACTTCCAGAAACGAATTGCTTTCATCGCGGCTTCTTCTAAAAGATGATTCGCCTTTTGTTCCGGTTGAACAGAACGTACAGTTCCATCAGGTAAAACAATCGTAAGAATTCGAACTTGCGCTGAAACATTCGCCCCTTGTGGATATTTCGGTAATTCTCCGCTAAGCTTATGGCGCGTCATTCCATGAAGCCATTTCATAGAAAATGCTCCGGTTCCTTCTCCATCACCGTTTTCGCCTGATCCTAAACCATAAGCCGTTGTTCCAGCAGATGGTTTAGAAGAACTTCCGATTCCTGAACGATCAACTCCACTTGGCGGCTCACCGCTTTTTCCTGGCACAGGGCGTCCGCCTTTTCGCCACGGCTCACGCGATTCTCCGCTGCCCCCTGCAATATCATTATGATCAGCCGGAGCGCTCATATTGCCCATATCGTTCGGATAAGTCGACCTGTCATCCGCTTGAATTTTATCTACTCCAATCTGTCCAGGCAAAGAGCTTAAACCTTCGCCAAGCCGCCGTTCTCCCGGAATACCTTGTTTTCTAGAATTTGATTTACTCCGAAAAGCTGTTGCCGGGAATGATTCATTAGGCAAAACGGCTTCCGAAGAGATGGATTGATCTTGAAGAACAGGATATGCCGACATGCCAATTTCTACATTGCTAAATGAACGTGGAAGTTCAATTTCTGAATACTTGAAAATACGGACAACATGCTGCGGTGGGGGATTGAAAGTTTCTGGATCTACTATTAGCCGAAGAGAACTAAGAATAGTAAATGTAAATACGACGGCAAGAATAAATGCAAGCGACATTTGTTTTACATAAGCTCGCTGCAATTCTTTTGCACCGTACGGGACTCTTCCCAAATGCGGCGATACATTCACATCTGCTCCTTTACGCCGCGCTTCACACTCATAACCGGCATTACCTGATTTGCCTCATACTCTCGTTCATTCATCCAGATAACCGTTCCTCGGTAATGTAAAATTGGACGAGAGGAATCTCCAAAAACATTTACTTCGATCGAACCTTGTCGATAACGTAATGCGCCTGCAATTGCTCTGCGAACGACTGCACCGCTTTTTTCGCTTCATCACGAGATGCATAGTGTCCGATGCGAACAGTGTACCAATCGCCGCCCTTCATCGGAATCTTTTGAACGAACGAAGGATATCCGGAAAACTCTAAATTCTTTGCTGTCTCTTCTGCCCTACTCTTTTCGCGATAAGCGATAACCTGAACTGTAAATTCACCTTTCATCTCGCTGAGTTTAGAAGTGGATTCGGTCTCTACTACTGCTTCGTTCTTTTTTATTGATTTTGTTTTTTTCTCAGTCGGTTCTTTTGCCTTTGCCTCTGGCGTCTTTACAGCTTCGGGTTCCTTTACACTTTCAGATTGCTTCCCAGCTTCTGCTTTTTCTTCTACGGAAGTTGTATCTAGCAATGCAACTTCGTTCGTATCTGCTTGTTTTTGTGCCTGTGCAGATTGAGCTGGGGCTTCCGGTGGGAATTGTTCTTCTTGAACTTGCGCAATCTGATGATGCTTCTTGCCCCAAAGCTTAATAATCCCACGCTGGTTCAAATAATACACAGCTGCTCCCGCTATACATAAAACAAGCACTAAGATTACAATTGTTTTTCCACCTCCGCCACCGCTGCTTTTTACAATCTTTTTTGTTGGTGGGGCAACCGGCGCCTCTGGTACTTCTTCAAGCTCGCCTTCATCAATGAGATTCAAATCTGGCATTGAATAATCCTCCTTGTATGTTTAGTATGTGCTATATTCACGAACATTTATTCTTCACCATTTTATTTGTGCATCTACTTGCAGTGTCAATGGAAATTCTTTGTATCCACGCCATATTTCATACTGTGAATCTGTTAAATTTTTGACACCAACTGCAAGTCTTAAAAAATCAAACGGCGTATATTCACCGCTCACATCAATGACAGCATAATTTGAGATTGAAAGCGAATCTGTACCGGCAACATCAGTTGTTCGCTTTCCAACAAACCTTACATCTGCACTTACTGCCATCGACGGTCCAAATCTATGAATTGCTGTACACCATGCTTCGATCGTCGGTGCGTAAGGAATTTTCGCGCCAAAAAAAGAATCGTTTGTAGAACGAAGCAAAATATTAGAAGCAAAATAATCATTTGAGTTCAACTTTGCAACCATTTCCGCACAGAATGTTACGATTCTTGCCTGTCCTCCGTACGCAAGCATCCAGACACCTTGGCGGGAAGAATCGGAAAACATCGGTAAATCGCTGGTAGATTTCACATTTAGTGATACACGGCTCCTTATTGCCTCTGTCCAATTGGATTCTATGCCAAGCTCGCCTGCATCTCTAACATATTCATGTTTAACTATTGAAGCGGTAGATAGAAACCGATTCGCGATACTGTTTGATGCCAAAGTCATAGGAATAAATATTGGTTCATAAGATAAATATACACGATGCTGAGACGTAACTTGATAGCTTGCCATTAACTGCGGACACAGACGTACTAAATTCTGCCCTGCCATTCCTTTTGCCCAATATAAATGTAACGATCCTTCAAAAAGGATACCGCTATACCAATAGTTTTGCACACCAGCTGACAGATCCATAAACCTCAATCCGCCTGTGGCTGACATAAAATGGAGCTTTGTTTGAACAGGAAGAGATGCAATCGGGAATGAGGTCTGGTAATTCAAATCGAATCGAGTTTCTGTTGTCGATGCGGATGAATCCGATATAGAAAAACTTTCTAAAGAAATTCCGGCTGAATAAGGAAGATAATTTAATGTCTGATTCTCTAACTCGGTCTGCAAATGGGAATCCGAAAGCGTGCGTTGAAGATCCGGTGTCGCAGATCCATAAAAACGAAATGATTCACTTCGATAACCTAAACTGCCATCTAACGCTGCATTCCGAAGTAGCGGCGTACTGGATGTAAGCGTTGTTCCTCCCAATGCCATTAAACCACCGCTGGATTGATCTGTATTCGATGCGTAACCCTTAGTAAGAAAATAATTACCAGCTAGAGAATAAAAATATTCGGGGAATGATTGCCCAAATTGAAGTTCCGCTTGCGGCGTGAAGTACGTGCCAATACCAGCTTTTGCAAATCCCGAATACTTATTTGTTTGTGTCTGCGAATCTCCTTCCCTGTTCTTCATCTCAAGTTCCAGCGTTTCACGATCTCGCAAAATATTTTCAGAAGATTTCAACATTTGCTGCGATACAATGGCAGAATCATCAATTATAACTTTTTCTAATTTCGGCAAATCGATTGATGCAACACCGGTAATGACAAATTCGGGCAAATCAATTTTGGGAAGAAGCCGCTGTGCAGTATTTATCGGCACCTTGTTCGTATCCTGTTGCGGCGCACTGATTCCCATCTGTTGCATAACCGGATTTTTCTTCGCGGGATCTATCGGTTCTTCTTGTGCAACTAAAGCCGAAGTCTGCACGATAAGCAGAAGAATCGCCAAATCCCGTAAACGAGACACTACGCGCACTACTGCTGCTCCATTCTTTTAAACGACGTTGAGCTTCTTCGATTACCGAGGTGTCCGTCTTTAGTTTCAGAACCGCCAGATAAGATTCGCGCGCATGGCGCACGTCCTTTGTTTGTTCGTAGGCATCACCCAAACCAAGATATGCCCTTCCGACCCACCGCTCGTACGACGGAAATACATATTTCACTCGAAGCAGAGCAGTGATCACATTGGCCCAATCTTTCTTCCCCGCAAGCGATGCACCTACAATGTATTGCGCTTCTGCGCCTATTTCATCTTTTCGCGACGTTGCAACCTTTTCGGCAGTAACGTTTGCCCGATCGTATTCCTTCAATTCAAAATACATCCGGGCTTGCGCTATCCGCGCTTCGTCTGCAATAGGCAAGTCGCCATAATCTTTCGATACCTGTTCGAATTGTATGTTCGCTTCTGCATTTTTTCCAAGCGATCGTAATACATCGCCTGTACGCAATTTTGCTTCGGCAATAATCTCTGGATCTTTTACTTTCTGTTGAAGATTCTGCAAAGTGAGAATTGCTTTATCAGAATTTTGTTGAAGGTTGTAAATCTCCGCCGCTTCCAATAAAGATTCGCCAATTACTTTTTCTGTTGCATTTGGCACATTAGCGGCTCGCTCAAATGCTAATGCTGCTTCATCGGGACTCCCTTGCACACGGTAACACATCGCTAAAGCATACCGTGCGTTTGCAAGAAGTTTTGAGTTTGGATACTTATCAGCAAACCCTCGGTAGACAGCCACAGCATCTGAATATTTTTTCTGATTGAAAAGGAGATCGCCCTTCTTTAGCAGAAGTTCTTCGCCAACCGGTGAAGTCGGGTTTTCTTTTACAAACTCATCTAAAACTTCGACTGCTTCGTTTTCTTTCCCTAATGCTATTAAGCAATACTGAATTCCGGTGACGGCATCTGCAACATAGGAGCTTTTAGGAAACTGTCTTAGTACTTCACGGTAAGATTTTTCTGACGCTTCATACTGCTGAATATTGTAGTAACTATCGCCAAGACTGTAATACGCTCGCGCTGCAAGTTTACTATTAGGATAAGTTTTTATCAGCTTATTGAATTCCTTAATAGCTTCGCCGTATTCTTTCCGCTGAAAGTTGATCCATCCTAACGCAAACTGCGCTTCAACGGCAAGCGCCGATTGTGGTAATGCTTTTACTAATCCATCAAGAGCTTTGAATGCCTCGGTGTTGTCGCCGTCCTTTAGATAACACTGGCCCATCTGATAATATGCATAATCGATGGAAGCGCTGTCTGGATACATCCGGATGATTGTGTGAAAAATGCCGGCAGCTTTTTTATAGTCTTTCTGAAAGAAATTAGCATCGCCAAGACGCAAGCGTGCGTCAAATGCAAATTTGCCTCTCGGATATTCCACCAACAGCTTTTCAAATGATTCGATTGCCTCTGGAAATTTTCCCTGCTTGTAAAATGCCCAGGCAATTCCATATAAAGCTTCTTCTTTCTTCACCAATCCCGAACTCTTCGCGGATTCCTGATAGAGCTGTGTCGATGTATTATAGTTTCCAAGCCTGTACTCTGCTTCCGCTTGATAGAATTTTGCCTCATCTGCTTTCGGATGTTTTGGATATTGCGAAATAAACTCTGCAAACTTTGCCGAAGCGTCTTTAAAATCTTTCAGCTTAAATGCACAAAACGCTGATTGGAAACTTGCTTCAACTTTTACTTCGAATGATGCCTCCGGAATCTCCAGAACTTTCTTGAACCATATCTGCGCTTCTTTGAAGTTTCCTTCGATCAATAAACAATCGCCTAACATTTTATATGCGTCCGGCAGAATATCGCTTTTCGGAAATTCGGTGGCTACATGATGAAAGTACGGCTTCGCACCGCTTGCATTCGTTTCATCAAAGAAAATACTGCCGGCATCGAACAGCGCATTGTCCGACCACTCGCCCTGCGGTTCGCGTTTGACAACCTCGTCAAATGTTTTTAGCGCTTTCACATTTTGCCCGGCAAGACGCTCCGCAGTTCCGCGCCGATATAAAGCTGCATATCCGAGTTCATCAGATCGATTTGCCAGCGTATCAAAGACCTGAATCGCCCTTGAATAATTCTTCTGATTGAACAAACTCCATGCAAGATTATATGTTACTTCGGGCGCAAGTGTGTTTTTCGGATAATCGAGTAGAAATTTCTCATATTGTTTTTGCGCTTCTGCGAAATTACCAAGTTTGTAAAATGCCTCGGCAATTAAATAATCGGCGTTTGCCAATTCTTCTTCATCACGAATCTCTGTGCGGGATTTTGTAAGCGCATCGATAGCCCGCTGATAGTCTTTCGCATAATAGAAACATTCGCCAATGCGAACGCGCGCACCCGGTGTTAAACTGCTTTGCGGGAATTCAGCTATTAGTTTGCCGTACTGCTCGGCGGCTTTTGCATATTCGGCTCGCTTTTGAAGTGTCCACGCAACGGAATATAAGGCGTAGTCGCGCAGGCGATTCCTTGGAAAATTCTCGTACGCAAGCGTGTAATATTTAAGCGCGTTTTGGGTATCGTCATTTCGCAAAGACGCTTCACCGATCCAATATGCTGCTTCGCCGGCAGATTCACTTTCGCCGTAATTGTCCAATACTTTTTTAAATGCGGAAATTGCTTCGCCGTTCTTTTTTAGATTGATAAATGACTGGCCAAGTTTTAGATAAGCTTCCGGCACATATTTGGAGCTTGGATTATTTTGGACGAATTCATTGTACTTCGTGGCGGCGTTTTGATATTGCGCCGTCTGAAATAAACACTCCGCGCCGAAGAATTCTGCATCCTGTCGTTTGATGCTCTTTGGATATTTTTGAACGAAAGTTTCAAATTGTTGACCGGCAAGCTGGAAGAGACTGTCGCTGTAAAGTCCGAAAGCAAATGCAAAGTCCTGCTCTTCCACTATAGAAGGAGGCGATACAGGTGAAATTTCTTGTGCAGATACTGATAAAAGGAATCCGGATGCTGTTAATAAGAAAAAGAATAGAAATGTAAGACAGTTCAGATTACTGCCACGCTTTATTTTGTGGTCAGAATAATTATAGAGAGTTATCAATGCGGATTTAAAGTATTGTTTCAAGTGTTACCGCTAATGGTATAATGTAACAGAAAGCCGATTGGAAAGCAAGAACAACCCGACGGGAACTGTTTACGCCTGTACCAACCGGAATTCCGGGGTTATTAAATGAAGTGCTAATTGGGATGTTAGAAGCGGTTCAGCGACGGTTGAGAGCGTTGATTTGTGTCTCTAACTTACTTATGAGTTCCAACGTTTTTAATCGGAGTTGCACAATACTTAGAAATGTCAGATAGCCAATAACCCGGATCACTTTGCCAGGGTTTGAGTTTCATCGCAAGTATTATTCGTTCTACTGCCAGGGCTTTACTTTTCTCTTCCAGGATAAGACTTTCCACGGCAAAGATTTTTCTTTTAACCGCCAGATCTTTACTTTTCTTTCCCAGGGTTGGACTTTCCGCGGCAAGAGCTGTTCTTTTCTCTGCCAGAGTTCGCCTTTTTTCCAATAGGATTAGACTTGCCGTGGCCATTGCCATTCTTCTCACTGACAGAGATTCACTTTTCTCCACCTGAGCCTTTTTTTCCGGGAGTTGTTCAAGAGGTTGTATTATAGGTGCAGAAATAGAACGCACAGGCGATGCTTTCTATTAGAAAAAACAATTAATGGGGTTTTGATTAGAACAAAGATGAAAAATCAGTACGAAAAGCGCAATCACGCAAACGCGTGTTTTTTAAAATATGTAAAGATTACAAGTGAAAGGCTGTGGAAATGGATTACAGAAGGAGGCGTTTGTTTTTGAGAATTTGGGAACGAGATGATTGAATATTTTGATGAAAATATATTCTAATTATAATTGACCGTTACACTTAAACCGGAAGTATTTTTGTAAGTATCGGCTGCTGTAGATGCAGGTATATTCAATGTAGCGCCAATATTTACTGTCTGAGTGCCTGCACTCAACTTACCTGTCGAAGCAGGATTACTAACAAATGCACCTACTGTCACACCATTAGTAGTACCATTAAGTACTATAGGTGAACTTGGTAACGATATAGTATACGTGTAACTTCCTGAGCCTGTAACAGCAAAAGAAGCGGCTGTAACCGTTCCTGCGGAAGCAGGAAGTGTTACACCACCATTGGGTGTGCGTGTACCATCAGTACTTAGAACGACTGTGCCTGATGCTGTTGTTGCAGCTATATTGCCAAAAACCATATCAACTGATTTAGTGATGCCTATAGGTGTTACAATAGTAACCGCTATGTTGGCTGTTGCAATTGCTTGAGCAAAAACATTTGCCGGGAATCCGATCAGTAAGAGAGCAAAATATTTAGTTATGCTTTTCATTTCGCGAACCCATATCATTTAAATTTTATTAGAAAAGCCCGACTAACGTGTCAGAGAAAAATCTTTTTATTCTCGTGGATTTGTTCTAATAAGTGTTGTAATAGAATGCACAGGTGATGCTTTCTATTAAAAAAAATCGAATAGGGTTTTGACTAGTAGGAAGATACAAAATCGGTATGAAAAATGCAATCACGCAAATGCGTGTTTTTAAAAATATGTAAAGATTATAAGGAAAAGCTGAAAAAAGAGATCATCGGAGATAGTCTACCTTTTACTTCCTTGTTAGTTGTGATGGTCGTGTTTTTACTTCTCTCCAGTTAATGCCGGAAAGAATCATTCCCTTGTAGTATCGCTAAGTATGAACTCGTTGACTTTCAAACGGAGAGCTTTCTTTATTCTGTTTATGCAACAACACATTTTTATGTGTGTCAAGTTAAGTTTCTTGATTCATAATCAGTCGTCCATGAAATCTCTTTTCTTTTCCCACTCCATTTGTCTTCTCAAGCTTGAAATATGTTTTTCAATCAACTGTTTGTGTTCAAGAAGATCAGACTTATTGAAAATTAACAAGAGAGATTCAAAATAGTCAATCTCCTCTTTAAGAACGGGGACATGGCTTCCACTCCATGACTTGATACTTGGTTCTAACGAAAGTTTCTCGAAATCCTTGAATCTTTTATTGAATGCAACAAAAAGAGTTATGTACCTTTTTCGTCTCTCCGGTTCAAATGAGGCAATTACAAGAAAGATCAATTTCATTACTGCAGAATTTTGATTTTGCTTTTCTATAAGGTCTCCAATGAATTTGTCCTGCCTTTCCTTTATCAACTCCATATCCCGTGCATCTTGTCGAAGTACAAAAAAAGTTTCTAGATACGAATCGAATATCATTTCCCTTCTTAGCTCAATCGCAAGGACACAATCCACGATTCGAGTTATAACCTTTTCAAAGTCGTTTCGTCGCCACAAAAACGAATAATCATGTGAATCATCGTGTTTACTTAAACATTCCTTTTTATTGTACATCCAGTGTATATAATCAATCATTATACTGGAGTCGACATCAAGAATCTTGTTGATTGTCGTCCCGTTATAATCTGCATCTGGGTCCACTTCAAGCACACAGAAGAAAGCCTCCTTTAACAGATCAAAGTGATCTTGATATATTTCAATAATTTTCTTGTTGACTTCTAAGTACGAATTAAAGAGAAGAGAGAGACAAAACCCGAATCGACGATCTTTTCTCGACTTACGAAGTACCACTCTCGTTATGCGGATAAACAAATGCTTATCAAATTCCCAATACTTGAGTAAGTAATCCAAGTGATGAGGTGGTTCATCTCGCATCGCTCTTTTGTATAATCGATAGACCTGTTTTGCCCTACTTCTTGTAACTTCGCTAGGAGGGATCGTTTGGTAGTATGCAAACAACCACTTGCGTTGAGTTGAATATGGTACTTTTCGACGAATCCAGAGTACTAAAAGTAATGCAAATCTAACAACTGCATTTGCATTACTAATTGGTAATCTAAGAATAGCAAGGACACCGGTCGTATCAAGCACTTTGAAAAGTCTATCCACCAAAACAGGTGAATCCAGGGCGAAGGGGTCACCGTTTGTCAGGTAATATTGAATAACATTTTTATATAGTTCCAAATCACGCTCAGCAAAAGAAATGAGAACTTCGGTAACACCTTCTTTAAATTGGAATTCTCTATTGGTCCCCTTAACTGTAGCCCATATTTGACTACAACTATCAAAGAATTGCTTATAATCGATCATGATAAATTTGCTAAAATGCTCAGCAATTCGATGCAGTTTCAATTTCTTGTATTCTTCATATTCCAGATTTAGGTTTCTCATCTCGATATGATCGTCGAAGAGGATCTTAGTCAGTTCGTGAGTTTTATTTGTGAATGTAGATCTCAGCTTCTGATCGAAGGACACTTTATGATTCTCAAAAAGATCAAGTAGATTGTGGACTAACACACAATCCAAATAGTTATCTGGGTTAAGTTTTGAGACCACAAATTGAATTATTTCAGTCGAATCCTTTTCGACAATCTCATCGACAGAAATGGAGTACCCCGAAGAGCTATAATGTTTGAGAGTAATAAGGACTTGAGCACGAAGTTCAGGAATGTTGTAAAGTTCGAATAAGTTTTTCCAAATTTCACATCTTAATTCATTGAGTGCAGGCGTTAGCGGTAGTTGAAAATCGATGATATTGACTGCGTAGCGATCTGTAGACTCTACTGTATGAAATCGTGTTTGAAGATAATTGGTATATAGGAGGAACTGTAGTTTCGTGAGTATTAAATCTGTGCTTTTATGTGTTCTCTCCCACAAAGTCTCTACGACGGTTCTCTGCATATAGAAATCACGTAAGTACGACTTTTGTTGAAATCCAAATGCCTCGGTTAATATGTAATATACTTTTGGCAGGTCAGCAGGACGTTTCTGAAGATAGTCGTAGATAAGAGCCAAGGCAACTTTTAGGTTTTCTTCGCCTGACTGGTTGAACTTTTTTAGAACACTTAATATTGAAGGCGAATGTATATTTGAGTCTGGCTTGATTTCGTCGTCAGATTGCGGTGTTGCGTCTGGCTCTAAGTTTGATATCGATTCTTTGATGCAAACAAGAACATCCGTTTCTTTTGCAAACCAGAAAGCCTCACAAAGAGATAGAATCAATTCAGTATTCCCGACAGCATAAAAGTTGTCCCAAACGCGATCGATATCTTTTCGCACTTTGTTCATAAGTTGATCGCTATAGAATGCATTCAATACGGGATAGAAGGAGTCATAAAGACGTTCTTTGTGCTTAGGGAAGTAAGTTATTAAGAGGTCTGCGAAACTCAACGCCCTTTGTTTGAAGAAGCAGAGATAGAATATATACGTCGCAAGAACTTGATCGGAGAAGCGAACAACTTCGTTCTCCCATAAGTCAAGAATCTCTGTTTCATGAAGTCTCACCGCATAGTTCCAAAAGGAGTCCTTAGAAAAACCAAATGAAGTTTCAATCGACTTCATCATTTCTTGATTGGTTTTATCAATAGATCGAAAGAAAGCCACCAATCCTGCTACGCCTACGATTGAACTGTCGCCAAGATCCTCGATGTCCTTTCGGATAGAACTGAAGTACTCGTCATAGAGACCAGAAACATCCGTGATGCTATCTAGCCTATTCTCATGACTGGCAACTCTGCCAGCCATAATTGCCAATCGTGGATTTCCTTTAGCTATATTAGCGATTCGATCAAGATATAGATGATTTTTGATGCCGCACTCATCTTCTACTAATTGTTTGATTTGATCCTTTTCAAAGTTAGGCAATTCTTTGTACTCGCTACAGCCGTAGACTTTAGAAGCATTTCTCACCTTATTTGCGGCATAATCACGTGTTGTCGCAATCAGTTTAATCCTTCTATTTTCGTTCTGCTGATGTAGTAATTGAAGTATATAGTCAAACTTATTAATGCGGTTTGCATCATCCACGAAGATTAGGTAGCATCCTGGTTCAGAGAAATGGACTTGAAGGTCGGTGAAGAGATCTGGGCCTCGATTGAAGATACAATACGCGTGGAACTCAGATTGTTCTTTTAGAAACTCTCTACAACATTCGATTGCAAATCGGGATTTACCCACCCCTGCTTTGCCACCAATGATGACAAGATCACTCGATTTGAGGAGTTTAACTGCTTCTTTAAGCTCATTCTGCCGAAAATGGAAAGCAGTATCAAGAGGAGTTGCAAGAACGTTTTTGTTATAAGCTGAAACAAACTCATCAAGGTCTACAATCTGACCAGTGTCTACATCGATCTCAAGAAATTCTTTTGCAAGTCCAGGATACTTGAAAAGAATGTCATATGAGATGCGACTGGTTTCGAACAGATTGAGGTTGACTTGGTTCTTTTGACATTGTTCTCGTAGACTATCTATTTCCGATGTATTAAGTGGCGCTGTAAAGCAAAAGACTACTTCAGCTATCTTTGAGATGGAGATACCTGTTTTCGCATCATTAAAGCACTTTGTTAAATCGTTGTTTAATTTCTCGTAAAGATTGGTCTGTTGTGTTGTATGTTCAGCAAATATATACTTACCGTTCGGGAGGGATATTAATGTGTCCGGCGTACTTTTTCGAACCTTGTCCGCTCCGATAAAGGAACCGAGAGAATTTAACTGCTCGTACCCTTTTTTGTAAAGATATGCGTCTGCGAACTTCTGGAAAGCTGCATCGCCTAACTCAAGTAACTTTTTTTGAATCTGGTTGAGTCTTGACATAATTCAATAATGGAGATTTAGTTTATCCAACATAACGGTAAGGGAATGACACTTCCAACCAATCGTCTCATTTGGACGGATTCTAGCCCTGTATAAATATTTTTTTGGTACCAACGAATCTGCATTCATCATACCAAACCTGTTTTGGGAAATTGAGCGTGAACTTTTGAGATATCCCTATATCTTTACATCTTGTTCAGAGGCAGAGTTGCGTAGTTTTTGTAATCCTGCGAGACTCTAAAATAGAATCAAGCTTACGCTTGATACATTCTCAGGCCTCCGGCTGGTTTAATAGTACTTAGTTTTAAAGTTATACACAAGAATAAAACCCATTCACATTATCCAAATGGGCAGGCGCTGCAGTGTTGTGTGTATCTAGCGTTTGCGCTACTTTTACTCTTTTGGAATTCCTTTTTGTGTCACTAACCTGTTCAACAATGCCGCGCAGTTGCCACTCTTATCGTGCTGCGAGACATACATTTGGAATTCATCATACGTGAGTATCTTTCCGAGGAAATCTCTGTACAGGTCCTGCAAAAGAGCCTTCCACTGGTCATCGCCTAATTGAGTATGTAGCTTGCTGATAACAAGCGGGCCTTTGCCATAAAGGATCAGACCCTTTTCTTTAGTGTTCGGGTAATCGACATCAATAATTGGAACATCGTTTTCCTTCCCGGCAAACTTTTCATACTGTTTCACCGGTTCATGCAGCGCTTCATTGAATGCCTCTTCGCCCTTCGAGTGACGAACATACATAAGACGGAGATAATGCGGCAGAGAAATAGTAAGGAACCAGAAGCCGGGTTGATGGAACTTTGCGAAAACACCTGCACCTATCCACTGCTCCGCAATTGTGAGACGAAGACCATCAAAATCTCCCTTTCCCATTCCATTAAGCGAGGCTGAGCCGACCATTAACAGGCCGCTTGAAATATCAATCCCATCGAAATAGGGAACTTCAACCAGAGTCAGGCGTTCGTGAGGGTATTTTCCAATGACGTTTGTAAAAAAAGTGAATACATTTTTTGCTTCAGTCAAAATAGAATCGATAGAGATGGTATCGGTAGCCGAGGAGTAAATAACAATCTTCTTTCGCAGAACTTCACCGGAATCTTTCTTAAGCGAACTTGATTTGAACACCACCAATGGCAACTTGAAGATAGGTATCCTGGTTTCCCAGACAAATTGAGAAGCGATGCCTGATTCTTTTATTTCAAGCAAATCGCCTGCCGAAAGGACAGTATAATCACGCGGGACTTCGCATCTCAGCCGCATTTTAGCTATCTGATCAGAAATGAGTGGATACCAGCGGCTTCCCCTGTCCAAGAGCAATAAGGAATCGCCGAGTGGGCTGATCGGGAAGGTGTATTTAAACTCAATCGTGAGTGTATCCGCCTGGCGCATTGTTAACGGAAAGTGCAACTGCAAAGTATCCCTGCCGACAAATTGAAACGGAATTTCTGACCAGCGGCCGTTTGTGAAAGACCGGACAGCCTGCAACCTGGAATCTGAGTTTAGCAATAATACTGACTGTGAGGTTGTATCGGTTTTTTGTATAAGACATGTCGCCGTTATATCGACCTTGTCATCATGTACACCAATTATAGCATCAATATCATACGAAATGATATTGATTCCGTGACCTTGACTCATCGCAAATTGAGCTATAGAAGCAAGGAGTCCAAAGAGCATTAGTATGGTTCTATGATAATGCATTACGTTTATTGGGCAGACTCCATCCTTACGCAAATATTTCTTTGGTACCCACGAATCTGCATCTTACCAAACCTGTTTTGGAAAGATTGTTTTTGTTAACTGAGGACTTCCAATCATGCAGTGTCAGTGCCTCCGGCGTCTGCATGCTGGCAGTATGGTAATGAGTTTTCCATTTATCCGCAAGTAATTGGAAGCAAGATAATGTTGCCAATATTTAAAAAATACTTCATTTTTCATGTAACTTTTCCTTATATCGAAGATAGTATAGTATAGATATGAGCATGAATCTTCTCACGTTCAATCAGTTGTATCACACATATGCAAAGGATGTGCACCGGTTTGCGTTCTGGCTGTGCGGCGATACGGATGAGGCGAACGATATTACGCTGGAAACGTTCGAGCGTGCATGGCTTACCGATTCCGAAATACGCACCGAGACCGTGAAAGCTTACCTATTCACGATTGCGCGGAATCGCTTTCTGTATAAACAGAAGCGGCATAAACGCCACACATCGCTTAACGAGGCAATGCCCGATAACGCAATGGCGTTAGAAACAAGAACAGAGCTTCAATCGGAATTGCAATTTACCTTAGAGGCAATGCAGCAATTGCCGGAGATCGATCGGGCAGTATTGATTCTGCGAGCTGAAGAGGGATTATCATACGAAGAGATTGCACGCACAACCGGCTTAACAGTTGTCGCAGCAAAAGTAAAAGTGTTTCGCGCGCGCGCAAAATTAGTTTCTCTATTATCTAAAACCACAACAAGGAATTTCCATGAATGATGATTTGATTACACAAGAAGTGCCTCAATCTTTTTTTCATCGCGTCTTCATTGGCAAGCAGGGAATTCGTGCCGGTTGGAGCATTGGCATCTTCTTTCTTCTTATGGGGTTGTTTACTGCAGCCTTCTTTATGCCGACCATAACTCTTCTTAAACATTACAATATATCACCAGAGGATATACAGCCTTTGTCGGCTTGCGCTACCGAGTTTGCCGCATTCCTCGGGCTGCTGACCGCCACAATGGTCATGTCCCGCATCGAACATAAGCCAATTATTTTTTACGGATTGGAAGGAACGCGTCGCTTTGTGCGATTTCTCTATGGATTATTCTGCGGCGTGATCGCTCTTTCAATCCTGGTAGGCGTGTTGAATCTCAGCGGTTTGCTTATCTTCGATGGCCAGCAATTGTTCGGTAAAGCAGCAGCCGTATACGCAATAGGTTGGGGCGTTGGATTCTTTTTAGTCGGCCTCTATGAAGAATACTTAATGCGCGGATACATGATGGTTACATTAACGCGCGGCATTGGATTCTGGTGGAGCGCCCTTGTTTTTTCCATTCTCTTCGGGTGCATTCACCTTCAAAATCCCGGAGAATCATCGGTGGGAATAATTTCCGCTGCACTCGTCGGTTTTGTTTTCTGCATCAGTCTCTGGTACTTAAAAAACCTCTGGTGGGCAATAGGTTTCCATGCCTCATGGGATTGGGCGGAATCTTATCTTTGGGGAACGGCGGACAGCGGAAGAGTTGTACAGGGACATCTGTTTGCCGTACATCCGCAGGGAAATATTCTTTTGAGCGGCGGCGCAACAGGTCCGGAAGGAAGTTTGCTGATTATACCACTGCTTCTCATTATAGCCGCATTGATGTGGCTGGCATGGGGACGGAATAAAAATGCCGCCGACAAATAATTTCATAATGCGCGCAATTGACGTAACGATGGCTGTGAACGTAAAAGCGTTTCGTAAACGAGTAAAATTAGTTTCTTTATTTTCGATACAAGGAGAAGTTGTATGAAGATAACTGAAGAAGTGATGAACGATCTGCTGCCGCTGTATTTTGCAACCGAATGCAGCAGCGATACAAAGAAGTTGGTGGAAGAATATTTTCAGGAACATCCGGAGTTTGAACAACAATCACGACAGAATTATAAAGATCCGTTTATCGAAAAAGATGTTCCTTCGCTGACGCCTACTGAAGAAGTGAAAGCATTGAAATCCACGCGGCGATGGATAAAGGTGCGGTCGTTCGTGCTTGCTTTCGCCATTTTCTTTTCGCTGTGCCCGTTTTCATATTATCATACCGACAACGGGTCAGCTTTTCTATTCCTTGAACATCCATCTGAGGCGTTGATCTATGTACCGTTTGCAGTGGTATTCTGGTGTATTTATTTCGGCATGAAGCGAAGACTGCGAACGGGACAATAGTTTAGGATTTTTTAAATAAGATTTTTTTTAAACGAAATTGCTTTAACTAAGTCGATCTTATCCCTGCTGCCTAGCAGATGGCAACCAATGTCTGTAATAGTGCATTGCATTTATTGGACACACTCTAGCCCTGCAAAAATGGTTCTTTGGTACCAACGAATCTGCATTCATCATACCAAACCAGTTCTAGAAAATTAAACTACGAGTTGCTAAGACATCCCTGCTATTATGCCTCCGGCTGGTGTTATGGTACTTGGTTTTACAGTTATCTGCAAGAGTAAAATCTATTTGCCAGATCCCAATGAGCTAGCGGCGGCAAGCCATCAATAGTGAGCTGGTTCAAGGATTCATTATAATAGATATTGCATTTCCGAAATATTCAAAGTACACTCATTCAGTTTCAACGATGTGCTCTACCTCAGCTCTATCGTTGTAATGGATGGAACACACCAAAAAAAACGTAACCAATTCCAGAGCGGTAAAAAAAACCTTCATTAATACAATATCATCTACCACATATCAAGGAGATTGTCAATTATGAATGCATCACTCAAATTGATTCTCTGGCTGCTTGCCGGCATTCTTTTACCGTTTGCTGCATTTTATTTATTGGGCAGCACGAATGATCACTGGACGTCTCTCAATATTGCAGGCGTTGTCACATTGATATTCCTTTTTGTTTTTCTCTGTTATTGTATGCGCTCCCCTTTCTCCATTAAGACCCGCATTACAACCTGGACTATATTTGTTCTTGTCGCTGCTGTCGGTGCGATTGGTTGGAGAGGAATGGAAGGTTTATCGAAGTACCAGCGCAGGACATTAATGGAAATACATACGATGATCACCAAAGGTATCCTTCAAGAAGAACTCTATACACCACTGCACAAAACGCTCGCTGCTTATTATGGTCAACCAGGAAAGAAGAAAGAGACACTCGGGCGAGTATTTCAACGATTGTATCCTAATGGAAAAGTTGGTGAAAATATTCATAATGTTCATCAACAAGATCCAAAGGGAGACGATAGTCTTCGCGTTGTTGTCGCTGCTATTTCTGACAATGAAATTGGGCTTGTTGGGTACCACTATTATTCCAGAGGCATAAATAAAGATTTTAAAAATTACAACGGCCGCTTCGGTTTTGTACAATCTATAGCAGTGATGACGGAGAAGGGAGTGCGCTATGAATCAGAAAACTGATCCAAACAATGCATCCACATCGGAGTTCTCTCCTAAGTTTTTACGCTGGATCTCAATTACCACTCTTGGCGCACTGTTAATCGTTCTTGTTCCAGTACATCGGATTTATCCATATTCATTTAATATATTCCACAATCCTGCATTTCAAGCCATGGGAATAACGATCTCGATGGGGCTTAGCGAGTTTTCAGGTCATGTTCCTTGCATCAGCCCAAAAGAGCTTTTACACTTGATCACTGCCCTTGTACTCCTTTATATCATCGGACCGGTTCTCTGTTTGTACAGCTGGCGGATACTGGAACAGAAAAAAGCTGCGGGTACCCCCATTACAAAGATCTTCAACATCTGGCCACTGTTGTTCATCATCGGTGGAGCCTTAATCTTTAGAATGGTTTTTTTTGAAGTAATTATGACTGCGAGCAATCGGATAGTCTCCGCACATTTGTACAAAGCTCAAGACGTGCAGAGAACCAAAGACCTCCTCATCTACGACCTTAATCAAGCTGCCTTTGAAGCGTACGATTACTGGATTCTTCCAAAATCACTTAGCGGCGGCAACGGGTCATATGAAGGATTTTGCCTCTCTCGACAGAGAGCAAAAAATGACAACGGAGAGATATTAATTGTCGAAGCGCGCTCCCAGACGATTACATTTCTTGCTGTTTCCTCGAAGAATCTTGTTAACACGATTATGGTCTCTGTCGATTCCATCGGACGAGCATCCCGGTGGACATATTCCGGAGACTATAAATAATTACTTGAACTACGGAGGATTCTATGAACAACGTACGAGAATCGATAAAAATAAGCCGCACTGTAAATTGGCAATGGGTGTGGGTTGGATTTTGTTTACTCGTGACATTCCATCTCGTTCCGACAGTATTTATTTTACATATTTTTAATCTTTGGAATGGATCAAACATAATATTACCGCTCTGGATCTTCTTTGGATTGGTGCTTACAAGTATGTATATCAGCTACCGATCAACAGGTGTCACTATTATGGAGCCGATGATCTCTTCCATTGCCTATCTGTTTGTTCTTGGTATAGCAATGAATACTCAATTTGGAATTCTAAGTAATAGAGAGGATTTCCTCAGAATGTTGGCTTGGATGGCGCCGGGATTATTCTGTTCGGTTCTCGGCGCTTGGATTGGTGAATTGATACAATTGAAGAAGGAACAACATACTGGATAATTTTCGATAAGAGCGATATTAAACGAACCATTCATAAAATATATGGAGAAATCGTCATGGCCGAATCATTAACATCATCCAAAAAATTGGAGTGGAAATGGGTTGGAATTACATTGATTTTGTATGCGGTTTTCTATTTACTGCCACTCTTCTTTTTATTTCGAATAGCGGAGTTTCTCGGTGATGCTTGGCTTTTTTCAGGAATCATAATTATTGCTGCGGTTGCAGCATATTTGTCTAAGGGTATTACTATTTGGGAACCCGCCATCGCGGGTGCAGGATTATTTTTGCTTTTTTTCATCGGCATGATAATATTTTTTCGACTTCCACCATTTCGAGCCTATATAGCAATCGTCATTACTATGGCAATTGTCTTTCTAATGTCGCTCTTAGGTGCATGGTTAGGAGAACGCGCGCAAAAATTGTGGAAGGCAAAATCTCCCGAATCAACTTAGTGCTTGTTATGATGAGGAGAAAAGCGCACACTTGCAATAACAACATCAAGAAGAGGATCCAATATGCCTGACATAACAAACCCAGAAAGCCAAAGACACCTTTCTGTCATTATGTTTTCCGACATCGTCGGCTATAGCAAGATGATGCAGGAGGATGAAGATCTCACCATGAAGCTTCTTGCCCGTCACATTCAAATCGTGAGAGATGTGCTCGTCAAACACGATGGCAAGGAAATCAAGATGATAGGTGATGCCTTCCTTGTGAGTTTTACAACAGTTGCTAATGCTGTTAGGTGTGCTATTGATATACAGGAATGTTTCGCTAAATATAACGAGAGCACTGCGGAGAAAGAAAAGATACTTCTTCGTATTGGTATTCATATGGGCGATATTATCGTCAAAGATGACGATGTGTTTGGCGATGGTGTAAACATCGCTTCTCGTATTGAACCGTTGGCTGAACCCGGGGGCATTTGTATTTCACAGGAGGTGTATAATTTAGTAAGGCACAAATTAGACCTGCAAGTAGTCTCGCTCGGGCCAAAAGAGCTCAAGAATATCAAAGAGAAAATTGAGATTTATGAAATTCTTGTCGGTTCCATCACATCCGATGCACACAAAGCGAAGGAGAGGAAAAAGAAAAGAAGAAATTGGATATATGCTTTAGCAGGATTGTTTTTGGCAACCATTGTTATTTTCATTGCAATTACGCTGTTCAACAAGTCTTCAACCCCAATGGTGACACGGATATTGAAAACAGGGGGCAATAATGTTAATGATCCAAACATTTCGCCTGACGGAAACTGGATTGTTTACGTTGCCCTCGATTCCAGAATGCGTCAAAACTTGTATGTTGTTCCCGCTTCAGGCGGTGAGCCAAGGAAAATTACAAACGACACAACGTCAGTTTATTACAAGTCTCCCTGCTTCTCGCCTGATGCCAGCCAGATTATTTATTTTTATTCCTTCCCTTCCGCCGAGAATTATAAGAACGAAATAGACATCATCCCAACTCTGGGCGGAACATCTCACAAACTGGTCGGTGATGGTGACCTTCCAGTGTGGTCACCAGACGGAAAACATATTGCCTTCTACAGTACCGATGCAAAGGAGCTCTCCATTGTTAACCCTGACGGAACGGAAAGGAAAAAAGTTATTGAGTTCGCAGAAACCGGGTTCATTAATATCGCATGGTCTCCTGATTCAAAGCGTCTTGCTTTCCTGAGAAATTTTGAAACCAATACAACCAGTCATTACACGGAAATATTCTCTCGCACATTGGATGATAGCACCGAACATCAGATAACGTTTGACAAAAAGATCATTGATGATTTTTGCTGGACTTCAACTGGAGAGATCGTCTTCAATTCAAACCGCGGCGGGGGTGTCGGCTTATGGGTTATACCGGAGGAGGGTGGAACACCGAAGCAGCTCACACTTGGTGCTGGTGCCGACAGGTTCCCACGCATATCAAAGGATGCTAAACGCCTTGTCTATTTGAATGAATCTAAACCATCTAATCTCTGGAAAATCGACCTTCAGACAAAGGAACTTCAGCAATTGACATTCGAGGTAGATGCGCAGATTTGGAGTGTTGCATATTCTCCGGATGGAAGCAAACTCATCTACGGGTTGGAAAACGAATTCGAATCCTCACAAGATGGATTTGTGATATGCAATAAGGATGGAGGTGGGCCAACCAAAATTACACCGAAAATCGAGAAATACAAATTATCAACGGCCTTCGTGATACGTTGGTCCGCAGATATGAAATCGGTTCTTTTCAATGGCTCTCGAAGTGATACAATAAGAAAAAATCCGGATTCCATAGTTGTTATGAGCAGTTTCTTTGAGTATGAGCTTGCCACAAATATAACTCGGAAATTAGGAGATGGCAGATTATTTGACATCTCAAGGGACGGAAAGTATCTCTTATATGGACCTGATCTAAATTTTCCCTATCGAGCAGTTCTTGCGCTTAAATCTGCACCCGCCAAGATGATAAAGGAAATCGCTATAAACGGAGTAATACCGCACTTTTCGTGGGACTCAAAGAATGCAATAATTCAAGACTCAACGGGTGTATGGTTCGTACCTGTGGATATGGGTAGAAGTAGACAATTTATTAAAACCCCAAAATCTTTTCGGCTCCAGAATTCCATGCCTGACGATAAATCAATTCTCGGATTCATTGTGGTTCCAACTTTCCAAAAGGCTACTTTGATAAAACTGTATTGTGCAAACGGCAAGTTTGAAGAGTTAGCACATGGGGTCTTCCCAGTAGTTTCTCCTGATGGCAATACAATGGTTTTCATAAGAGGGGAATCCAAGAACAGGGCCATTGTGATAGATAATTTCCGCTGATAGCTTCCTCCAAACAGCAGGATCATTGGGAATTTGAATTTCACCGCCCCAGACATACACCATCTGGGGCTTTTTTTATTCGAACCAAAAAGTGGTGATGGTTATCACTCTTTTATCCTGGAAATAATTTGACATTATGTTTCGATATTACTAATTTCAACCATTCACACATTGACCCCAGCTTACCTTATGGGGACTCCTATGTGTTGGCAACATTCCGGATAAAAACTTAGAAGCCTCTGTTGGCAAAACTTGTCCCGTCGTTTTGGGACGGGAGCTGGCAGAGGCTTTACTGTTTTAAATCTTCTTGCAGGTTTTTAGAAATTTAAAATTAAAAATATGCAGGACTGTGGTTTTTGTAACATTAGTTCCGATTGCCTTTCACTATTTCGTAAAAGGAGAAACACATGAAAAACATTCTACGATTTCTCTTTGTGGTGTTTTGCCTCTTCACCGCTACGAATCCCTTGCATGCACAATGGACTCAGACCAATGGACCCTACGGTGGTTATATTTCGTGTTTTGTCGTCTCCGGCACGAATCTCTTTGCTGGCACTGAAGGCGGTGGCCCTTGGCAAGGTGGCGCCGGCGTTTTTCTTTCCACGAACAACGGTACTAGTTGGACTCCAGTCAATACGGGCTTGACGAACACTGCTGTGTCTTCTCTGGCTTTAAGCGGCACGAATCTCTTTGCCGGGACATATGGCGGCGGCGTATTTCTATCAACCAACAACGGTACAAGTTGGACTCAAGTCAATTCAGGATTGACTAACACTACTGTCTTGTCTCTTGCTATCTCCGGCACAAGTCTTTTTGCAGGTACTGCTGGCGGCGAATTTCTATCAACCAACAGCGGCACAAGTTGGGCTGCTGTTGCCGTCAATACCGGTTTAACGAACATTTCTAATGCTCTTGTCATTTCGGGCACGAATCTTTTTGCAGGTACTGATAGCGGCGTCTTTCTATCAACCAACAATGGTACAAGCTGGACTGCTGTCAATACCGGCTTGACGAACACTTCAGTCCAGGCTCTTACCATCTCCGGGACAAATCTCTTTGCCGGGACTTATGGCGGCGGCATATTTCTATCAACCAACAACGGCACAAGTTGGACTGTAGTCAATACTGGCTTGACGGGCAATGCTCTTTATGTCGAAGCTTTTGCCATCTCCGGCACGAATCTTTTCGCGGGGACCAGTAGTGGCGTCTTTCTTTCCACGAACAACGGCACTAGTTGGACTGCCGTCAATACCGGCTTGATGAATACTTATGTCCGAGCTTTTGCCGCCTCCGGCACGAATCTCTTTGCAGGGACTGATGGCGGTGGTGTCTTTCTTTCCACCAACAACGGCACAAGCTGGACTGCAGTCAATACCGGCTTGACGAATACTTCTGTATATACTCTTGCCGTCTCCGGCACAAATCTCTTTGCAGGGACTGAGAACGGTGGCGTCTTTCTTTCTACCAACAACGGTACAAGCTGGTCTACAGTCAATACTGGGTTAACGAACACTACTGTCTATTCTCTTGCTGTCTCCGGCACGAATCTCTTTGCAGGGACCAATGGTGGCGTTTTTCTATCGACGAACAATGGCATAAGTTGGATTCAAGTCAATACAGGCTTGACGAATACTTCTGTATATACTCTTGCCGTCTCCGGCACGAATCTCTTTGCCGGGACTCTTGGCGGTGGCGTCTTTCTATCCACCAACAACGGCACAAGCTGGACTGCAGTCAATACAGGCTTGACGAACACTACGGTTCAGGCTCTTGCCGTCTCCGGCACGAATCTCTTTGCTGGCACTCAGAACGGTGGCGTCTTTCTTTCCACCAACAACGGCACAAATTGGACTGTCGTCAATACGGGCTTGACGAGTACTTATGTCCAGGCTCTTGCCGTCTCTGGCACGAATCTCTTTGCCGGGACCCAAAGCAATGTCTTTCTCTCCACCAATAATGGCACAAGCTGGACTGTAGTCAAAACCGGCTCGTGTACACTTATTTTAATACTTTCGTCGTCACAGGTACGAATCTTTTTGCCGGGACTGAGAACGGTGGTGTCTTTCTTTCCACCAACAAAGGCACAAGCTGGAGTGAAGTCGATACTGGTTTGACGAAAGTTTTTATCGGTACTCTTGCCGTCTCTGGCACAAATCTCTTTGTTGGGACTTATTTAGGCGGCGTTTGGAGGCGACCGTTGTCAGAGATGATCACAGCAGTAGAAAGTCCCTTGACTGATTTGCCGACGCATTTCAATCTCGACCAGAACTTTCCGAACCCGTTCAATCCGTCAACGACTATTTCCTTTAGCCTTCCATCTCAATCGTTTGTATCACTGAAAGTTTTTGATGCTTTAGGAAGAGAAGTGGCAACGGTTGTCTCTGAAGAAATGTCGGCAGGAAGTTACAAACGTCAATGGAACGCCGCGACTATGTCGAGCGGAATTTATTTTTATCGTCTACAAGCCCGCCAAACATCCGGCGGGCAAGCTGGCTCATTTACAGAGACTAAAAAACTTGTTTTAATGAAGTGATGGGCAACTGCAACTAAAAATTAGCCGAAAGGAAAAGATTATGAAACGTATTTGTCCATTTTTTTTCTTGGTGCTTGTAATATTCGCCTATACACATTTATTGAACGCCCAATGGGTGCAATCCAATAGCCCCTTTGTCAGCAACGTTGTTAGTTTTGCCGTCATTGGCTCGAATCTTTTTGCCGGATCTGACAGTAGCGGCGTTTATCTTTCCATTAATAACGGAACAAGCTGGACTGCGGTCAATACAGGCTTGATGAACACTTATGTTAGTTCTCTTGCCGTCTCTGGAACGAATCTTTTTGCCGGGGCAGGCGGTGCCGTCTTTCTTTCCACGAACAACGGCACGAGTTGGGCTGTGGCCAGTACCGGGTTATCATCCGGAATCAGTGTTCTTGCCGCCTCAGGCACAAATCTTTTTGCTGGTTCTTCTAATAATGGCGCCGTCTATCTTTCCACCAACAACGGTACGAGCTGGACTATAACCAGTAACGGTTCACAGACCAGAGAAATCCTTGCTTTTGCAGTCTCCGGGACGAATCTCTTTGCTGCGACTCTTCACCGTGTCGATCTTTCCATTGACAGCGGCAAAAGTTGGACTGATGTCAATTTAGGTTTGACACCTAATCCTGTTTTGTCATTCGCCGTTTCAGATACGAATCTATTTGCAGGGATTATATCGAGTGGCGTTTACCTTTCTACCAACAACGGTAAGAGCTGGACTGCAGTCAATACGGGCTTGACAAATCGTTCTGTTTTTTCATTAGCCGTCAGCGGCTCGAATCTTTTTGCCGGGACTGATAGCAGCGGTGTTTATCTTTCCAATAATAATGGCAAGAGCTGGACTGCAGTCAATACAGGCTTGCCAAATATTTATGTTAATGTAAATTCACTTGTCATTTCAGGGACAAATCTCGTTGCCGGGACTACTGGTGGGGTCTGGAGACGGCCGTTGTCGGAGATGATCACAGCAGTAGAAAGTCCCTTGACTGACTTGCCGACGCATTTTAATCTCGACCAGAACTATCCAAATCCGTTCAATCCAACGACGACTATTTCCTTTAGTCTTTCATTTAAATCGTTTGTATCATTGAAAGTATTTAATTTGATTGGAAGAGAGGTAGCAACAATTGTCTCAGAGGAAATGCCGGCAGGAAATTATATAAAGCAATGGAATGCAGCGAATATGTCGAGCGGAATTTATTTTTATCGTTTGCAGGTATGTTCATTGACCGAGACAAAGAAAATGATTTTGCTAAAATGAGGCATCTCATGAAATCTCAATACCCATACTTATTAGTATCCCTGATGATTTTCCTGAGTTGCAAATCCAATGATTCACCAACTGGAAATTCCGACAAAGAAACCAATTGGATGAGTGCCAAAATCGACGGGGCATCTTGGGTGACTGAAGGCAATAGCAGCTTGGGACGAAAAAATGTCTACGTGTACTACGATTCTTCTTTATCGAGGTACGTAATCCAAGGGACTACAGATTATTTATATCCAAGAATTGTCATCGAGATCACGACCCTAAGGGTTGGAACATTTCAATTGGGGGATATAGCTACTAATAACGCTGAGGCATCGTACTGTCCGAGTACTTTTATTGAGGATTGGTTCTACACTACCAGTCATTTCGTTGATGGTAATGCGTATATGGGTATAGTCACTTTGAATAGAGTTGATAAAACCAATAATGTATTATCTGGAACATTCAACTTTAAAGCTGTTCGAGGTGGTGGTTGGATGAAATATGATTCTATGATGGTGACAGATGGCCAGTTTGAGATGGATTTAAATAGTACAAATTGATAGAAATTCTATCACAAAGACAAAGGAGATGACAATGAGAATAGGTTTAATAGCTATTGTAATATTATTCTCTTTTTGTGCAACGCAATTGTATTGTCAACCCGAGAATTCATTTGCATTTGGATTGCAGGCAGCTCCATTCCCCCTTTTTGGAATAAGCGCAAAATGCATTATTAATCCACAAATTTGCGTTGAAATGTTCGGGAGACCACAATTCGCTAACACTGCATTCATTGCTTTACGTGGCCAATATCTTTTTATACATGATTCTGTTCATAATATACATGCTACGGGCCTCATTGGTTCATTTAAGGATTGCGAGTCAGATTTTCTAACTAACAAAACTGATACAGCTCCAGGTTATGGGATTGGTATAGGTTATGAGCATATCTTTTCGGGGGTTCCAAATCTTGCTTGGAATGCAGGAATCGATTATATCTATATAAAATGGAACGACGTATGGTGGGTCAAGCTCAACAATAAAGACTATTTCTCATTGGTAATGCTTGGCTTTGGATTTCATTATTATTTGTGAGCTCGGTATATTTTCTTAAGCAGGCAAATGCATCTATCAATATGCAACAAAGTGTTTACTTACTTGACAGGGCCATATAAATATTATCTCTTATAGCCTCGGTAATTCATCATCTGGGGCTTCCATTTCTGACCTCAACCATCCAATATGGATTACCTGCACGAAGCACTGTACGACTCGTTATCTATAATGTCCTCGGTCAAGTGGTAAAAGAATTAATAAACACTGAGCAGCAAGCGGGGATTCAATCGGTAGTATGGAATGCGAATATCTCTTCAGGAATATATTTCTATCGGCTCGAAGCCACGTCGAAAGACGATCCTTCGAAACGGTTTGTTGAAACGAAGAAGATGTTGTTATTAAAATGACTCTTCTAGCCACACTGCCCGTTGATGGAGCTTATAGGAACCATAGCCGTGCAAACGGTACATAATATTGGTAGCAACATGAACTTCACATTCATACAATGCATATGGAGGTTGTCATATGATGAAATCTTCCTCTGCCATTTCCCGATCATCTCTATCATTGGTCGTCTTGCTTCACATACTTCTTGTACAGGATCTGGTTGCCGCACAATATCATGTGAAAAATAATTGCGTGGTAAGCAATACTGATTGTTCACTTTATAAATTGATTGTGATCTTGCCTCTTGCGCAGACCAATCAATACCAAATTGTAAAGAATGTGAACGTGAATGGCGGTCAAGTGTTGACGATTCCTGAATCAGATGACAGCTATATCAGGTGGACATATACATCGGGTCTCCCTGCGGCGGGTCAGCCAAAAGAAATTGGATATGAATTCGATGTGGAATTGAAAAGCGTCGTTTTTGATTTTAATTCAGTTACTACAATTTATCCATATAATACTTCCTCGAATATTTATCAATGGTACACCGGTGCAAGTGGGGTCTATGTCGATCCTAACAATTCAACCATTCAAACTATCGGCACCACACTTTGGAATCAATCATCAAGTATTGTTGATTATGCCCGGCGGTGTTATTACTATGTGGCACAGAACTACCAGTATCTTGATGCCTATACAGGGTTGCACACTCTTTCCGATATTTTGGTATCCGGGGGTGGAGATTGTGGAAATCTAAGTTCAATATATGTCTCATTGCTTCGATTTAAGGGAATTCCTTCTCGTCATATCGTTACCGTACGTCCCGATGGATCATACCACGTTTGGGCGGAATTTTATCTCGAGACCTATGGCTGGATACCCGTGGACGTAACATATAAAAACAGCAATCCTTCAGGTGACTACTTTGGCAAGTATGATGGAAATGGAATCGTGATGACCAAAGAAGTCTGGCTCTTATTAGACAGAGGCGACGGATACTCATATTACTGCGCTCTTCTTCAGTCTTACAACTGGTTCTATTGGTATTCCAGCGGTGGCGGGCATATAACATCTTCACATTCCGTAGTCTCGACAATAACCGATGTTAAAGAAGAGATATCCTTTCCACATCATTCTATATTGGAACAAAATTATCCCAATCCATTTAACCCAACAACAAACATTTCTTTCAATCTTCCAACGCGATCCTTTGTGTCATTGAAAGTATTTGATTTACTTGGAAGAAAAGTCTCAACACTTGTCGATGAATCGTTATCAGCAGGTACGTACTCGCGTCAATGGAATGCAGAAAACGTGGCAAGCGGAATGTATATCTACAGGTTGGATGCTGTCTCGTCCGAGAATCCTTCAAAACGTTATGTCGAAACGAAAAAGATGTTGCTGCTGAAGTAAGTTTATCGCCCCAGACATACATCATCTGGGGCTTTTTATTTACTTGAGATTCAAATAAAATAAATGTAGGATTCTGGTGGTCAAATTGAGAGGTGCTCGACCGATGCACCATCGTTTACCGGGGAACACTTCAAGATATTTTTATATTACTAAAGTCGTTTATTAAATTCCTAATGTGGGAGTTATGACTATGAAGTGTCCTCAATGTTCAACAGAAATTCTTGATTCTACAAAATTCTGTCCCGAATGCGGTAATCCTCTATCACCTTTGGTGAAGCTTCCTGATCTAAATGTTGATCGCACTAATCTTTTACAAACTTACATTCCGGCGGAACTCGCTAAAAGAATTCTTTCTGCCGGCAAGCAGATCGAAAGTGAGCGCCGATTGGTCACCGTAGTCTTTGCCGATGTCAGCGGTTTCACTGCAATGTCTGAAAAGCTCGATCCTGAAGAAGTCTCTTCTGTACTAAATGACTGCTTTAGAGGGCTCATCTCCATCGTCTACAAGTACGAAGGAGTAATCGATAAATTCATCGGTGACGAAATCATGGCCATCTTCGGAGCTCCTCTGACACACGAGAATGACCCGGAGCGAGCTGTACGCTGCTCAATGGAAATGATGGAATATATGGAACGCTTCAATCAACTCAGTCCTGTAGCATTACCAGAACCGCTTGGGATACATATTTCGATGAATACCGGTATGGTAGTCGCAGGTAACGTCGGCAGCGATTTAAGGATGAACTACTCTATCATCGGAGATACGGTTAATCTTGCAAGCAGATTGAAACACTTTGCTGAACGCGGTGAGATTGTTGTCAGTGAGGATACTTATAGAATTGTATCATCTCTTATTTCAACAGAAGAACCACAACTGGTAGAAATAAAAGGAAAAAGTGAACCGGTGAAGGTCTATAAAATTCTTTCGCTGAAAGGAGGAATAGAACCGGGAACGAGAGTGACACAAAAGAACCCCATCATTGGTAGAGAACAGGAAATAGAGCAACTTAAAAAAGCTATCCAGCAAGTTCTCCATAAAAAAGAACAGCGGTTGTTCATACGCGGTGAAGCTGGTGTGGGAAAAACCCGGTTGAAACTGGAGTTAATCCAGCATGCAAAATCATCTGGTATTACGGCTTATGAAGGAAAATGTTCGAGCTTTGAGATCAATACTCCATATTACCTATGGACAACATTATTGAAAGACATCCTTCAACTGAAAGCAGATGCCATAGAAAGCGAAACACGCAAGCGACTTCACGATATGCTTCAGATCCTCTCACTAGAAAAGCAGGAGCCATATCTGGCCACGTTATTGTCTTTGAGATACGAAGAGATACTATTGGAAGAAGATCAAGGGCGCAAGAAGCGCATATTTGAATCTTTGAAGGAGTTAATCCGAGCGTTAGCTAATAGAAAGCCGTTACTGTTTCTTCTTGAAGACGTTCACTGGATCGACCGATTCTCGCAGGATATGCTAAAATATTTATTCACTGAAGAACGGCTTGCACCCGCGATGTTCGTGACGTTATTCAGAGATGAGTATACGCATTCCAAAGAACTGATTGAAAAAGGTGGCACACTCATAGATCTAAACCGATTAACAAGACCAGATGCGCAGAAACTGATGTGTGCAAGATTAAATGCAGATGAAGTACCAAACAATCTTGCCGAACTCATCTACAAACGCTCAGAGGGGAATCCGTTCTTCATCGAAGAGTTAGTAAAGACATTAATAGATAAAAACATTGTTGCCGTCAAAAAACAGAAACTGGAGATATTGAAATCAGACTTCGAGAGCATACTTCCCGAGACCGTTCAAGGAGTCATTATGGCACGCATTGATCGTCTGGAAGAGAAACTAAAAGATGTTCTTTACAGTGCATCGGTAATCGGAAGAGAGTTCGATAAATCGCTCCTGAAAGAGATTTTGAAGAAGAAGGAAGCCGTTGATCCGTCGCTCACCGAATTGCTGTCTCTGGAGTTGATTCTGGAGAAGGAAGAAGCAAAGGAATTAGGGTATCTCTTCAAGCATTACCTGATTCAGGAAGTCGCGTACAACACAATCCTGCAAAAAAAGCGTAGAGAACTCCACAAGCTGATCGCACAGGCGATTGAGAAGGTTTATGCCGAGAAGCTGAAAGATTTCTTCGAACTCCTCTCCTTCCATTACGAAAAGGCGGAAGAGTGGGAGAAAGCTGCCGATTATCTTAGCCGGGCGGGGAGAAAAGTAGGAGAGATTTTTTCAAAGGATGAGTCAAATGGATTTGTTGAACGTAAAGAAGTCGCCATTAACAGACTATTTGAATCAAAAGGTGAGCGTCGCTTAGGGTGGGTAATCGCCGCGGGGTTGACAGCTGCTATTGCATTCATATTGGTGGTCCTGACTGTTTTGCCTACGTTATTTGTCTGGGGCATGTTGTACTTTATTATGACGCACATCTATTTTTCATTAGAATTTAAAACCATTGTCATTATCATATATGCTTTATTGCTGATGCCCTGGGTCAGTGCAATTTTATTTTTCTATGGAGTTCTTCCAGCAATAAGAAGGCGACCAAAAATGATAGAACTTCTTGAGGATTGTATTATTATACGCTTTAAGGGTAACAAAGTCTTCAACATCTTTTTTTCCGAGATCGAGAGTATACGATTGTTTGACCACACGCAGAAAAGCAAGAGAGCGTTGAAATATCGGTTGCTTGATCCTTTTTACAGAATCGCTGACTATTCGAAATTTAGTATTGTGATGTGGCTCAATGATGTCGTTCTCGGAATTCTACCTCCCTATTTCTTTGGCTTCGGGTCTAAGAAAGGAGAAGTGCTGATTCGGAGGAAAAAAGGATGGAACAGACTAAGGTTGTTTATGCCTTGGCTAAATACAAGAAAGAGAAGCCGTACACTTAGTCTAACTCCCTCAGACCCAAAAGAATATTTCCAACAGATGGAATTGGCTTATGCAAAATGGAAAAGATTAACTTCATCTGAAAACAATCAGTTAAAGGTGTGATGATTTCTTTTTAATTGTTACTTCAGCCCTTTATTTGCGAAAGATGCTATTAGAACAATGACGGTACTAAAATCTAAAATATAATTTGATGGGACATTTATGAGCACGATGAGAACACGAAAAATGTTATTATTATTAGCGATAGTGCTATTCTGTTTGGGATGCAACAAACAGGATGACTTACTTATACGCACCATTGTAATAGGAGGCGGATTATTCTCAGACGCGAATACTTTCAATATAGGTGCGTTTATTGTGTTTACACCTGATGGAACGACTATTGTAAATGGTTCTGGTAAGTGGTCATCGAATGACAATGTGATGAAACTGTGGCGCGTGAGCGACGGAAGTCTCCAATATACAATCCGGATGAATGCCAAAAATGGCAATGTTCCTGCCGTCACTGCAATAACTTTTGATCCTTCCGGGCGACTATTAGCGACTGGGCACAGCGACAATATTATTAGAATATGGCGACTTAGTGACGGATCATTACTAAAAGCTTTCAAATCACCATACGTGGTTATCACGGGTCTTAGCTATAGTCCCGATGGAAAAATCCTCGCCGGTTGTCATTCCGTCGGAACCCTTATATTGTGGAATATGGAAAATGATTCAATTATTCGAACCCAATGGCCGTCCAGCAAGATGGAAGGATCATTCGTCAGAGCAAAATTCAATTCTGACGGTAGTGAGCTTATAACAGGAATGCTCAATGGAGAAATACTAATTCTACGTGTGAAAGATGGTGAACTTCTGCGAAAATTTGGTGAAAGTGATATTCCTGGTTATCCGGAAATGATTTCTCTTGTTGTGGCTCGCAGCGAAAATGTCTTAGCGACTATCCATACGGACGGCTTCGTTAAAATTTGGCGAATCAGTGATGGTTCTCTTGTGAAAACGATTAAATCAGATCCATCAATCTTCAACCGTGTCGCTCTAAACACACAGGGAAACCTGTTGGCGATTGGTTCCTATTATTCTGAAGCCAGAGAGGCAGGGCCAAGCGATTGGTTTGGTATGATATTTGACAAAAGAAACTATAGTGTGAAGCTGTACAGGACTTCTGATGGAATTCTTCTTCATTCTTTTAAAGGACACAAATGGGATGTAACTTCAGTGAACTTCAGTCCAGATGATAAACTCCTGGCGAGTTTCGGAATGGATAGATCTATTAAAATTTGGGATATCAGAGGATTTAAATAAGTAAACTGTAAGGTTATAGTGATGAAAGAAGTGCTTACAAGGACTCTATCTTTTTACAGGGGCACAATTAAAAAAACCTTTTAAACCTTTTAACAGATTTGAAATCGAATTATGAAACTAACCGAATTCAAGAGATATATTCTCATCGTTTGCCTGGCTGTGTCAGTTTTGGAAAGCTGCGACAGTCAAACATCCACCCGCATCCTGTTCATCGGCAATAGTTACACATTCTTCAACGGCGGTCTTAACAAACAATTAAAAGGGCTGGCTCCTTCAATTGAAACAGAGTGTATTGCTGTAGGTGGATATACTCTTGAGAAGCATTGGACAGAAGGCAATGCCGTCCAAATGATTCGTGATGGAAAATGGGACTATGTCATTTTGCAGGAACAAAGCCAGATCCCAGTCATTAATCAGAAAAAGTTCTATGACTTTGCTCGAAAGTTCGACGAGGAAATCCGACAAAGTGGTGCAAAGACCATACTCTTAATGACGTGGGAACGACCTGACAGTAAACAACTTGGAGTCACAACGGACAACTTGGCAACCGCTTATACAGCTGTTGGAAAAGAACTGGGCGTCAAGGTAGCCCCAGCGGGACTAGCTTTCGCACGTTCCATTAGTGACAAGCCCGAACTTGCATTGTACAATCAGGATGGACATCCGACCGTGGAGGGGACTTACCTGGCAGCATGTGTTCTTTACCAAACAATATTTGAAAACAGTCCTGTTGGAAATCCGTATTCGGAGGAATCTATTCCCGCTGAAATAAGAGCTTATCTACAAGGAATAGCGGCAGAGAATCCGGGGTTATGACCGAGCAGAGTTTAGACATTGCGATTAGATTTAAACTGGTTTTAAATTAATCATTATTTAGTTCTACCTACTTTTATATGTATCTATAAATGCGAGGAAAAAATAGGATAGACAATGTCTCCCACAAAGAAAAAATCCGTCTCAGCGCGACCGAATATCCGGAAGCTTGAATCGCTTATTGATGCAGCGAAACAACTCAACACCACATTTGATCTGGATAAACTTCTCTCCATCATTCTCGACCATGCCACGAAGAATCTCAATGCAGCACGAGGAACGATCTATCTCGTCGATGAACAGACAAAGGAGATTTGGTCGAAAGTGGTGAAAGGGACCGGGCTTATTGAAATCAGATTACCGATTGGGACTGGCATTTCCGGAACAGTTGCTAAGACAGGAAAAACAATCAATGTGAAAGACGCAAGCAAAGATAAACGATTCTATTCGGCTATTGACAATAAATCTGGCTTCCATACAAAAACGATGCTTTGCAGGCCAATGAGAAATAGAAATGGAGCCATTATAGGAGTCTTCCAGATCATCAACAAAAAACGAGGCGTTTTTAATCGTAACGATGAATTATTTCTGGATGCGTTTTCTGAGCATGCGTCACTCGCCCTCGAAAATGCGAGACTATATCAAGCTGATCTTGAACATGCGCGAGTGGATAAAGAAATTCAGATCGCCGCTGAAATGCAGCAGCAGCTTTTCCCGAAAGAAATAATTCAAATCCCGTCGTATGAACTTTCTGCAACTGTCCAACCGTGTGCATCAATCGGCGGTGATTCGTACGACATCATTCCGCTCAAGGATGGAAAATTTGCTATCACTATCGCTAATGTCTCCGGAAAAGGAATCCCAGCCGCTCTTTTAGTATCGACTTTGCATGCTTTATTGCGAGTGTACCTGCAGTATCCAATAGAATTGGTCGAGCTGGTTAGGAGATTGCATACTCTCGTTTACGATAATAGTCCGATAGAACGCTTCATCACTTTCTTTATCATGATTTTTGATCCGATCAATCATAAGTTCACATATGTGAATGCCGGGCATAACCCGCCATTCCTTTTCCGAAAAAACAGAAATGATATTAACGAACTTATGGCAAGCGGTTTGCCTCTGGGAATGATGAAAGAACAGCAGTTTGAAATCCATCAAATAGATCTGGATCATGGCGATGTGTTGGTTTTGTATACTGACGGAGTGACAGAGGCGGCAAATAAAAAGCTTCAGCAATTTGGTGAAGAGAAATTGCGGAAATGTGTTTTCAAAAACTTAGACATGACAGCCGACACGATTAAAGAATGTGTAGTGAGGGATGTTCGAGGATTCGTCGGAAATTTTCCGATGTCCGATGATTTAACCTTAATGGTGCTGAAGAGAAACTCGTAGGCATTGAGGGAGGTATTAAATTTAGGATACGAGAGGGTATTATCTAAAGCCAGGGGCATCGCACCCTGTTCCCGATGTATGGGGCAATATTTCTGCAAGGTCATGGGGATTAAGCCGGGCGATGGATTATTTCGAAACAAATAAAAGCATTGATGCGAAACGTTATATGCCCGGCTGAATATATCGAACAGGTGCAAAATAAAGCCGCTCATATCTGCGTGGATCATTTTCAATTCGCGGTGGTAAATCAAAAATCATTGTTGGTCTGGTTTCTAAATTAAACCGCGGCCACTCGGGAATTGTTTTAATATTAGGATTACCAGTACGCGCAAACGCAATCCAGACGTCACTTATTATATCCGCCATCTTCTGTGCATCGGTAGTATTGTTTACCATCGTGGGGCAATATGCAATATTATCGAATGAAAGTGGAATATCCAATCCGTGAGGTGATTTCCATTTTCCGCCGTTGACCGGCGTCCGCCAATTAAGCTGATATACGTACGTAGGTGCCGCGTTTTGTATCGCTCTTCGTTCCGATTCAATTACGAATCCCTTCCACGAACGCGCCGCAGTCGATGCGGCAAAGAAAATATCTGATGGCGAATACTGCGGATACCATTGCCGGTATGCAGCGATGATATCTTGTGGAGTGAGATCACCGATGAATTGTTTTACGGATTTTTGAATTCGTGCCGGCAATTCTTCCCACGAGAGATCGAACAATGTCGAGTCGCCGCCGCCGATCAGAATCGTTGTCTCGTCATGTGTATTTCCCATCATCATTGGAATATCGGCAGACAAAGGTGATGCATCGGGATCGAACGGATCGCGCGGTAACACAAGACTGTCGGTGACCGGTCCGAAATACATATCGCGGGAAGCTTCAATCAAGCGCTCCATTGGAATTGTATCGAGTTCGCTGGAGCGATCGGGCATTAGCCCCAGGTTCTTCAACACCTGCAATGCCGTTTCTGTAGCATGCTTTTTTGTCCTTCCGGTAAGCTGTTGTCCGCTTTCTGTAATGACGCGTTGGAATAATCCTTTCGCAGCAGGCATTGCCGTCAGTGTTGCGCATTTTGCGCCGCCACCGGATTGTCCGAATATCGTTACATTCTTCGGATCGCCACCGAATTCTGTAATATTATCCCGCACCCATTGCAAGGCGAGGACCAAATCCAGCATACCGGCGTTTCCTGATTCTGCAAATTCTTTTCCGCGTATTTCTGCTAGATAAAGATAACCGAAAACATTCAACCGATGATTGACTGTAACAACGACGACATCTCCTCTCTTGCATAAACGAACGCCATCCAGCATATCGAAGTTACTTGACGAATTATTATATCCTCCGCCATGAATATACACCATCACGGGTCGTTTGTTACCGTCGTGTAATGCCGGAGTCCATACATTTAAATGCAGGCAATCCTCACTTATCCGGGTTCCTTCCTTAGGCGACGGGAAAAAAATATATCTGCCTGTCATCTGTTGTGGGGCGAACGGCCCAAACTCCTGCGCATCGCGTATGCCGCTCCATAGCTTTGGTGGAAGAGGCGGTTTAAAACGATGCAGCGCTGTATTGTCGCCGTACGGAATTCCTTTAAAGGCGCAAATACCGTTATCGATATAACCGCGAATTATTCCCGCTGTTGTTGTCGCGATGGGTGCATTATCTGCTGCTGAAACTGCGGACAAATGCATGCCAGAAAATAATACCGCAATCATCCAATGTTTTAGGCTCAATACCGTGCTGCTGTGTAATGGTTTTATACTGTTCTCATTGAGCAGAAGTAATTGCTTCAATTTACTATCACGGAATAATTCATCTCTTTTAATTTTTCTGCCGCACGTGCTCGCTGATCACCTTGCAGTTCAATCTTTCCTTCTTTCACAGTGCCGCCGGTTCCGCAAAATTGCTTCAACATTCGCGCTATATCTTCCATTGTCGCCGGATTATGTCGTAAGCCGTTTATAATCGTTACAATTTTTCCTTTTCTTCCATGTGTATCCAGAGCAAGATGAACTGTTTTTCCTTTGCCATCGTGCTTTCGCTTTTCAGGAGCAGGAATAGTCATTTGTGGTTCAAGCAGTCGTTCCAAATCCGAAAGAGAATGATATTTTTTTTGACGTTCCATTTTGGGTGCAAGATAAGCAGCATTCAATATAACGGACAGTTAAAGGGGAAGATTAGTAAGTTTTAAAAATTGAAATGATATGCGGTGTATAGAGTTATTGCACGACACCGTATAAGATATCTTATAATTCCAACAAAATATAATTATCTACGATTCCTATTTAATAGATGCTCGTAGCTTAACTTTTAAATCGTGAATGTGCTGACGGATATCTTTCAGCTGAGCGTAGTCTTTGCTCGCTACAGCTGTAGAGCGTTTCTTCTTCCAATTCCGAATCTCCAACTTCATAGAACTTTTTCCAGCTATCTTTGCTTGATGATGAACGTGACCTTCGATACCCAGCGCTATACAAAGTGCAGGCACAAGTTTTTCTTTATGCATCGTAATGTGCCCATGAACGGCTTCGTGATCGATACCGTCGGCGATCTTCCGCAGTTCGCTTACCGACATCTTGTTGAGTTCTTCATATGTGTATGCCATTGAGCATCCTCCTGTGTTGTATGATTACCACAATTACATAAGTTGTTTTCGAGAATAAATCTGAATTCAAATCTTTTTAAATACTGCTGAATGACTTTTCCTTATGTTTGGCGAATCTAAAAGTTTCATCCCCTTGTTTTGCACAATAGAAAGTGTATTCTGAAATTCTTCTTTTGTAACATGTCCCTGAGGCTCAGAAATTAACAACAATCCGTCTTTTTTGAGTGATTGAATAATTTCAGAGAACAGCTGCTTTTGATCAGGCACTTCATGCACAACTGCGAATGCTAGCGCGAAATCTACAATACCTGCAAGATCATTTATTTGAAGCGAGGATTCGCTGCAAAGACGAATATCAATTCTATCAAGAAGATTCCTTTTTGAAGCGCGGCGTTGAAGACTTTTCAGCATTTTTTCTTGCATATCAACACAATAAATACGTCCTTTTTCTCCAACAAGTCTCGCCATTGGTATGCTGAAGAATCCCATCCCAGGGCCAACTTCTAAAACCTTCATTCCATGTTTTATATATGGACTGAGAATCTTTTCTGGATTCTGAAATAAACGCCGCAAAGGATTTGCTAAGAAATATCCCAAGTACCATGGACATACATGCGTTCCCATATTATTCTTTCCTTCGCTACAAAATTAATCAGAAATTCTAAACCATAATGGACATTTTCATAGTTAAATATTAGGCCTGAAGCAAATAACTCGAAATGAAGATGGATGCACAGCGACAGATACGCTCAGCATGATCGTAAGCCATCAATACAATAAAAGTCTATCTCATAGTTTTTTCCATCTGATAGAGTGATATTCGCTCCAAGTACCGAGCCCGATGGCATCACATCGCTTATCTCGATATTTCTAATTGGTGACAACTCTGCTTCACTCCATTCGGAGTCATCTGTCTTATGAAGCATAACTGTAATCATTAATTCTATCGCAGGATTCTTCGTAGTCCTTTCGCGATTTGTATATATGACCGTGCTTTCTTCTGATTCCGCATTACAGCCTTTATGTGTGAAACTCCCCAATGTATCCCAACCTCTGTATGTCAAGAGAGCCAAGCTTCTTCCATGAATCGAAGCTGTGATGACTTTTTTCGTTTTATCCTCGAATTGATGAATGATAGGCTTTTTCCCATCGATATGAGGAAGACCGTAATGGCCGAGCGTCAATTCATGTTCGAACGCCAGGCGGCAACGATCGATTCTGATTACGCCTCCAGGGATTGTGATTTCAGCAAGATCAATTATATATCCAACACCATTGTTCGGCGGCTTTCGCATTATCAATTGCCGATATAAAACATCTTTCCTTACTCCGCCGAAAAGAATGCTTTGAGAGGTCACGAACTCAACATTTTTTTGAGCGTCATTTTTTACGGTTCGCCCTGTAAGATAGAAATTGACGTCCATGCCTCTTGTGTCTCTCGGGTCAAGACTGCGAAAACAATATTCCATCGCGGTTCCGCCGTTGAGATTATGATCTTCCCATGGAAAATGCGTATTGAACGAAAGCTTGGAGTAATTGTGATCGTCATCATAGACCTTGCCTGGAATAATTTCGGATGTGCCAGTTTTTCCATGATCGACCAGAACAATTCCCGGTTTTTCTAGAATAGTCCTTATCGAAGCGCTTCCTATGCTTTCCCATATCCCTTCGTTTTCTTTCGCAGTCCAAAATGGAGAGTCTTCCGGCAACGCGAGACTCAAAAAAGGCATAAACATAATAAAGGGGCTTGCAGAGCAACTATAGTTTTGAAGCATGTACTCCCTGTGTCCATAAAAGCCGAGACTTGGAATATCATTTTCAAAAAAATCTTCTCTTGTAACGAATTGCAATAAAGATCCGGAACAAAGCCTTCTTGCCCAGCCGGGATTCAGTGGAGACGACGGTTTCAGCATGAAGGCAATCGGGAATCCTCCTGAAATCCAGAGCCTGTAGCAAATACTTCGCGCCCACATGTTTATGAAACCATTCCTGGCAAAAAAATTAGAATATGTCTTCATTAATTCATGCGCACTTTTTTCTAGCGTGCCTGCGATTTCCGGATAATGCTCATCTCCAAATGCCCTGCACCAGACGGTTCCGTATACGATAAACAAGCTAATAGTATAATAATTATAACTTTGTTCCAGATACCAACCACCTCCTGCGTGATATGAAGCAACCCAGAGAAGATGACTTTTTAAAAGATCATCGTCGATATCGTAACCGTTCTTTTTTAGAAAAGAGAGCATTTCGATATTGAAAATTCTCCAATTGTTTTGCGTTGTTCTGTGGTGCGCCCATTTTGAGATTGTTGTTGCTATTTCGTTTTTTTGGTCCAGCGAAAAATACGGCCATATTACATCCGGCATGAGCAAGAGAAATTTACATAATCCCCCGAACTCGCATGTAAATTGATATGTTGCATCTGGTAAATCTTCGGGTAACGGAATTGAATTAGAATGACCTGGAGTCAACGCGTTGTAAATGTGATGGCAATAATATTCTCTCAGATTAATTCCATGGATCGCTATCTCCGGCTCGACGTGCATAAGAGGCGCTGCAAGCGATAATGTCCTGATTAAAGCTTCAAATTCAGAAGAACGGTAACGCCATGTAGGATCATTAGGCTGCGGATATGTTTTACCTGGAACTGTTGGAAATGCGATAGGTGTATCAAATGATTCGACACGTCGAAACGTTCTTTCCAGGATATATTTCGCACATTCAATGTAGTGTTTTCTCGTCATTCCAGTATATGGACTGATACCGAAATCTGGGGCTCTAACTATAAACGCATTTTTCAAGCGATTCGCAACCACCCTTCTTACCTAAGCAGTGTTTTGATCTTAACTACCGCAACAGATTTAATTCGTCCGAATAACTCATCGCATACTGAAGACCAGTAATACCTCTTACGGCTTTTTTCTTCACTATTTAATTTTAGAATAATTTCAGACACTTTCTTTCAAATATTCCTGAATACTTTTCACTGTTAGCCCGCCTTCCTGTTCTTTCTGAATTGCCTTGACCGCTGTAGCTGCGGCAGAGAGTGTAGTAATGAAAGCAACTTTGTTTTCCAATGCTGCCCAGCCAATGGCGTACTCATCATAGCGGGAAGTTTCACCGAGTGGTGTGTTGATGACAAGCTGTATCTTCCCGTTCTTAATCAGATCCACAGAATTTGGCCGACTTTCGTTCACTTTAAAAACCCGGTCGCATGGAATTCCATTTGAGTTAAAAAAGGTCGCAGTTCCTTCCGTTGCAACAAAAGAAAATCCCAGTGCTTGTAGCTCGCGTGCTATATTCAATGTAATTTCATTCTTATCATTATTATTCACACTGAAAAATACTGTTCCTTCTGTCGGTAAAGTGTTACTTGCGGCAATTTGCGATTTAGCAATGGATGCACCGACACTATCGGAAATTCCCATCACCTCGCCGGTAGAACGCATTTCGGGGCCAAGGAACACTCGAGTCTTTGGAAATTTTGCAAACGGGAATACGGCTTCCTTTACAGAAATGTGTTTTACTTTCCTGAAATCGAAATCTTTGCAGCCGAGTTCTTCCAACGTTCTTCCTACCATAACTTTTGCAGCAATCTTGGCCAGTGGTAATCCTATTGCTTTGCTTACAAATGGTACTGTCCGTGATGCTCGTGGGTTCACTTCCAGCACATAAACAACATCATCTTTCATAGCATACTGAACATTCATCAATCCAATAACCTTCAATGCCTTTGCCAATTTCACCGTGATGTTGATCATTTCATTAAGGTTTTTTTCGGAGATCATATACGGTGGAAGCACACAACTGCTGTCGCCGGAATGAATACCCGCCTCTTCAATGTGTTCCATCACACCGCCAATCATCACATCTTTGCCATCGCATACACAATCAACATCATACTCAAAAGCATCTTCAAGAAAACGGTCGATGAGCACAGGATGGTCGGGGGAAACATCTACAGCTTTCCTCATATATTCACGCAATGAATCTTTTGTATAGCAGACTTCCATTGCGCGGCCTCCAAGCACATATGAGGGACGCACAAGCACAGGAAAACCAATTTGCTCAGCAACGAGCACTGCGTTGTTCACAGTGTAAGCTGTGCCGTATTTTGGATGTTGAATATTATTTCGCCGAAGAAGTGCACCAAACCTCTCGCGGTCTTCCGCAAGATCAATTCCTTCAGGCGATGTACCGAGAATTTTAACTCCGTTCTCATCTAATGCCTTCGCTATCTTCAACGGTGTTTGTCCGCCAAATGCGACGATGATGCCGTCCGGTTGTTCTTGATCGCAAATGTTGAGCACGTCTTCAAGCGTAAGCGGTTCAAAATATAATTTATCAGTTGTGTCGTAATCAGTTGAAACAGTTTCCGGATTACAATTAATCATTATAGTTTCAAACCCTTCTTCGCGAAGAGCCATTACGCCATGCACGCAACAATAATCAAATTCAATTCCCTGCCCGATGCGGTTCGGCCCGCCGCCAAGAATGATTACTTTTTTCTTCGTGCTTCGTATAGATTCATTTTCCCGCTCATATGTTGAGTAGTGATAAGGTGTTGAAGCTGCAAATTCTGCTGCGCAAGTATCGACCGTCTTATAGACCGGTATCACGCCCATCTTCTTCCGTATCATTCGTACGGCTGCTTCATTCATTCCCCAGATTTCTGATAACTGTCGATCGGAGAAACCGTACTCTTTTGCTTTTCGCATAATTTCCGGCGTTACCTTCACCGGCATTTCATTCTTTGCTTTACTTAACTTCACTTGCCAGTAATTCCTTTAATCGTTCCCATTGATTGACAGACAGGATTTGTTTTTCCTTCAAATATATTTGCAGGTGCACAAATCGCAAGTCAGCCCGCATTTTGCCGATTCGCTCGAGTTTATCCCGCAGCGTTTTCTCGTTTAGAGTACCTGATTCAAAAAGTTTGTTCAATTCTTCCTCTGTCTCAACAATCTCCTGCCCTTTTACAGTCGCTGAAATCGGTAGATTCGTTAACATCTCGTTGATTTTTCTCAGCTGGTCTTTTGTTAATCCAAGCTGATCTTTGAACGAAATGATCTTTTGCGGGGCAGGAAAACCATTTTTCTCTGCTACTAATGTTTGTCCGGTTGCTTCGCCACTTAATAATATGATCTTTATCCGGTGGAATAGTGACTTGAGCGTTTACCACCGCATCTATAACAAGCGAAAATAAAAATATTAGATGACCGATCTTCAGTGTTTTCATAAAATCTTTCCATATAACTATTCAATTAAGTTATCATAAGAAATATTTTTTGAACTAGTCAATATGTTTTTTGATAATGCAATTTTCAACTATAGGTTTTCCTCTCATCTTAGGGGAGGACTAAGGTGGGGTCATTTCTTTTTTTGACCTCACTCCGACCCTCTCCTATGAGGAGAGGGAATTATTCCGCTCTTTACAAAATAAATATTAAGTAGCTACCTTTTTTCGCCAATATGAAAATCCAGATTATGCTTTATATGAATACAGCTCTTCTTCCATCTCCACAATCTGTTTGATATTGTAAAGGAACCACGGATCAATGCAAGATGCCTGGAAAAGTTCTTCTATCGTCAACCCGAGCTGGAAACCATAACGGAGGAAGAAAATATTGTGCGGGCGCGGAGTTTTGATCCGATCTAAGACTTTTCGTTTCCATTCAATCTTTTCATCATCCGACAACTCACGAATGTTTACAACATCTTTTCCATCTGCACCAAGACCGGAACGTCCCTGTTCCAGCGAGCGGAGCGCTTTTTGCAGCGCTTCTTTGAATGTACGTCCGATTGACATTGCTTCGCCGACAGATTTCATCTGTACACCGAGCGAATCATCCACACCTTTGAATTTTTCAAAATCCCATCGCGGAATTTTTACGACGCAATAATCAATTGTCGGTTCAAATGAAGCCGGAGTTAACTTTGTAATGTCATTTGGAATTTCGTCAAGTGTGTAACCGACGGCGAGCAACGCTGCAATTTTTGCAATCGGAAAACCAGTAGCTTTTGATGCCAACGCAGATGAACGCGATACGCGCGGATTCATTTCAATTACCAGCAATTGTCCATTCTTTGGATTGACTGCAAACTGAATATTCGATCCGCCTGTTTCAACACCAATTTCACGTATAATTTTGAGCGATGCATCCCGCAATTGTTGATATTCTTTGTCGGTAAGAGTCTGTGCAGGCGCCACAGTTATCGAATCTCCGGTATGAACACCCATTGGATCGAAGTTCTCGATTGAACAAATGACAACTACGTTATCCTTTAAGTCGCGCATCACTTCTAGTTCATATTCCTTCCAACCAATCACCGATTCTTCAATAAGAGCCTGATGGATAGGACTGCTGGTTAGTCCATGGACTACTTTAGTTTGGAATTCTTCTACATTGTAAGCTGTACCACCGCCTGTTCCACCAAGTGTGAATGACGGACGGATGATAAGTGGAAAACCAATTTGATTCGCAATCATTAATGCTTCATCAAATGAATGTACAAACCCGCCTCGTGCACTTTGCAAGCCAGCCCGATCCATCGCAGCACGAAACAACTCGCGATCTTCTGCCATTTTAATGGCTTCAAGCTTTGCACCAATCAATTCGACGTTGTATTTCTTTAACACCCCGCTTTCTGCCAACTCAACCGCCACGTTGAGAGCTGTCTGACCGCCCATCGTTGGAAGTATAACGTCCGGCCGCTCACGTTCAATAATCTTTTCGACAAATTCTGGAGTAATTGGTTCGATATAAGTGGCATCGGCAAATTCAGGATCAGTCATAATCGTTGCAGGATTACTGTTGACGAGAATAATGCGATAACCTTCCTGGCGAAGAACACGACATGCTTGGGTTCCGGAATAATCAAACTCGCACGCCTGTCCGATTACAATTGGTCCAGAACCAATAATTAGGATGGAATGAATATCAGTCCGCTTGGGCAATTCCTTGTATATTCTCCTTTAAAAATATCTATTATAAAAATATAGTGAGAAGTGACCTGTTATTCAACTGATATGGAATTTAGGTAGTGGTGCATTTTCGATTTAACAAAACCCGATTTTTCCTCTTTAACAGGAACGAATTAGAGAACGTTCATTATAAAAGTTGAAGAAGGATAAAAAATAATATAAATTAGCTCAATGGACATCAAATTAATAAACTATGAAAGCCCAGAAAAATCTGCTAATAAAGAGATTTCGCAACAACAAATAGAAATATTCTATGAACAATACAGTATAAGTAAATATGAAGAGCGGAGCGAACAAGGTAGAGATCAATTTATTGTAGATTTGAAGTATTGGATTAACAAATTAGAAGCGGCAGAAAAACTTAAAACCAAGTGTCTTTCTTTGCGAAATTCACTTGTTTCGTTTACAGGGGCGGAAATCTTTCAACATCAAGCACAATTAGAAATAGCCAAGACACTACTTCCATTTCTTAAAGCTCAATTAGCATTAACGCAGAGTATGCAACTTCCAAAGTTGCGTAAAGATGCAATATTACCATTAGGAAGCTTGACAGCACGAGAAATGTTGCTACAAGTAGCAGAACGAGTTCCCGACATTGCTCAACTAAGCCAAGAAGAACAGCTCAAGCATGTCAATCAATCTATTCAAAAAGTTGGGGAACTCGTTAGTAAGATAGACCTGAACACTTGGGCAATGGATACGACAACCCTTAATTCTTTAAAGTTGCAACAATGGAGGGAAAACATAGAAAAGCATAGACAACTTATGATATTGAGGGAGAAACTTCTAAAAGATATTGAAAATTCTCCAACCGATTTACCACACGAAAAGAGAGTTATTCTTCAACGGCAAAGTGTCGAAGTTGGCTTAAGGATTGTGGAATTTGAAAAATGGATCAAAGAAAATAGTATAGAGGTTCATGTAGAACCCGAAAAACCAACTCAGCAAGTTGAAGAGATCACGGCAGAAAAGTCCACAAATGTAAGGAAATGGAGAGGTACAAAATCAGAGTTTTGCCAAAAAATAAAAGATGATTACGATAAAAATAGGGGAAAATATAAAAGCGTGCGGGATGCTACATATAAAATATTTCCCAAATATATCTTTGAAGATAAGGATTGGAAAGTAGAACAATGTTATGAATTGTTAAAGAAATTACCATAGGGAACGCATGGGGAACGTATAGGGAACTTTGGGGAGCATCGGGGAATGACAGGCTTACCGCATTTTCTTACCTTATAACAGCTTTAAAATAAGAAAGGCTCCCGAAGGAGCCATATTCCATAAACCTATAACCGAAGTGTTACGAGCACTTCAAGAAAGGCAGGGCTGCATGCGCGTAAAGCGAAGTAGGAGGTAATCCCGCCACCGGAAGGTGGCTCTGCCTGATTTTAATATAAGCAATTCAGCCATGATTTGTCAAGATAAAAATAATTGAAAATAACACTTGACAATTGATTACGGACAAGTTCATAAGAATTATGCAGAAGAGTTCAAAACAGAAAAACGGTATAGTCCAGCACACATAGTTTCAACTTCTCTTAGGATAATACTCAGAGAACCATTAAAGAAACGAATTAGTACAAACCATATAGAACGCCAAAATCTTACGATGCGCATGAACATGAGACGGCTGACACGGCTACAAACGCATTCAGCAAGAAGCTTGAAAACCATAAAGCCGCCATTGCTTTACATTTCTTTTATTATAACTTTATGCGTATTCATCAAACGCTTAGAGTTACACCTGCGATGCAGGCAAGTGTCACAAATCGCATTTGGACATGGGAAAAGTTTTTGGGCTTTAAGCAGGAAATGCGCAAGGTGGCATAATATTAAATACTCAAAGTCTCTGGACATTCTGCGGATGGTTGTATATATTAAATAAAAACGCCAGCGACCCAAAGATCGTCTGGCGTATAACAAGAGAGACTATCTCTTGTGTGGTAAGACATCTACAAGATACTCTTCGCCCCATTAAAAGTCAAGTTAAAAATCATTGTGAAAACCATTGTATATATAGACGGCTTTAATCTTTATTATGGACTTAAATCCAAAAAGTTTTACAAGTACCTATGGCTTGACCTATATGATCTATCAAGAAGGATCACGCCAAAAGGCACCAATTTGGTGGCTGTTAAATATTTCACTACAAGACAAGGAACGCCACGCGAAAAATACTTGCGCCAAAAAACTTTTATTGAGGCGCTCGAATCATATACACCTATTCAAGTTTTTTATGGACAATACACAACAAAAAAGGACAAAATATTCTGGTTTTTTAAACATAAAAGATATGTGGAAAAGCGCACGGACGTAAATATTGCAACGCATATGATCTCTGATGCGTTTAGGGATGAATTTGACTATTTCGTTTTGGTTTCTGGAGACTCCGATCAAGTTCCGACAATCGAAAAAATAAAAGAATATTGCCCAAACAAAAAATACATTGCAGCATTCCCCCCAAGAAGATATACCAACCATTTGGCAAGGCTGGCATATGATAAATTTGAGATCGGTGAAAAACTACTTAAAAGATGTTTGCTCCCCTTAGAAATAAGAAAAAAGGATGGCTATATCTTGCGTAAACCATCCCTTTGGTCTTAATCATAATTTTCAGTTTAGTTCCTGATCTCCCGCCTTGTCTTACATTTCTTAACAATTTGAATAATGCAACCATTTTTTCAATGAAAAAATCTAATCACTTCCAAAATTACAAGAACTAAGAGCAAAAGGTTTATGCTTTTCAGATACGTTTTATTCGTTTGATAAATATTGTCTATTTTCCTATATATTCTTCCATACAGATCATCGGGGTTGTCAAACTGATCTCTATGTTCATTGGTTTCCATGTTATTGTTACCTCTTTTTGTTTTAGTGAATACATCCAATTTATAAAATATTATCTTGTTTCAAAATGCACCACTACCGGAATTTAGAAAAAACTATATAGAAACTTGTAACTTAGAAAGTATAAAAAAAGGAAGCCTGCTGCCTTGCTTCCTTTTTAGTCTAAGAGTTATAATCCTTCTTCGAATACTACTGAGCAAAAACTTTCTCCAACATTTTTTCTAAACTCGCACCGCGCAATCTCCTTCAGTGCAACAATTTTACCAGTTTTATCTACCAAAATCGGATTCGGTATCACCTATAATATCAAATTGTTCTGTGGCTACATCGTTAGTCGAAGCCTTTTTCTACGAATGAATTGAACCATGGCATGTTCCATTTATCCTTGCGGAATTTGATAACATCCTCCAGTCTTTTCATCAAACGAAAGCTAAGGATTTCAAATCCTTTCGATTTATACTTTTCATATGCTTTATGAAGATTTCCATATCCCCGACACAACCACCGCACCAAGTTGCCCAAAAATCGATCAAGTACACCTTTCCTAAAAGAGTTTTATTCGTGTACACAGTTTTAGAATTGTCTATAGAGACAAAGGAAAAATCCGGAATACAATTTCCTACTTGAACTTAATTTCACGGGGATATTGTTGCTTCACCATTTTCCACTGATCTGCATCCTTAAATTCTGTATCCATCTTATCATATAGCTTAGAATATTCTTCCATCTGATTTGCAAAGCGCGCATTCAACATTCGATTCTAATAACTAAATATGCTCTTACATTGATATCAGGATTAGTTTCTTCAATATCTTTCATATACTTTTCTGTTTTTTCTTTTTCCCTGATGGTGAAATGGGAAGAAATAAATATGGACTCTAAAGACCATAAGGGAGATTTAGGAAGATATTTCTGAAAATACAAGCCTTACTATGTTAGAATCCAAATCCCGTTCGCCATACATGATAAATCAAGATAACTCAAGATATACATCTGTTTGAGAAGCGGTTCCTTTTCTTTCATAATCTGTGAAGTAATATATGATTTATTTACTGACCAATCATATTTAAAGTTATTTCGCATCTTTGCCTGTCTTCTTATATGCATCTGCGCATTTAATAATGGCATCCTCTTCTTATTGTCATCTCGTTGTAGATTGAAGAGAATCTACTGTTAAGTGAATCGTCTCCGAGGAAGTGTGATTGGGCAATAGCATTCGAACGCACAATTTTAGCAGGGTCAAATACAATTTTCACTTTTCCATTATTTGATTTCACGATAGAGAGATAATCTCCGCCCCCATCATACTTATATCCATCAGATTGAGTTCCATTGATACTCCTTCCTGTTGCTTCAACACTAAGTAATTGATATTGAAATGAGTCAGCTTTAATTTCAAATTCGGAAATATAAGTCCCATCTTGCTGCTTTGTCATATGCTGTGCATTTGCCAGTCGAACTTATTGAAATCTCCAACTATACCCACATTAGACAAACTATCAACATATTCATACGTGCACAGTTGAACATCCAGTCCGATCGACTTTTGTTTTCTCGACATATAACGCAACATCGTATGGATTATGATTCGCACCAGTAAATGTGAGAAGAATAACTCCCGATTCATTCGTCGTCAGACTATACGTGCCATCATTTGCCACTGTTGTTTCTACAATCGATTTTTGTAAAAGGGGTTTTATGAGGTGAACATCCGCCCGGATAATTGGTTTACCATCATAACCGGTTACTCTACCCGAAATAATTGCCTGGCAGAACAATGCATAGCTTATAACGCTAAGTAAAGCAACAACCGAGAGTAGCTTTTTCATAATTACTCCTTCCTAAAAGATGCGTCATTAAATTAATCGGAGATAGATAAGAGAATTATTGTAATATCATTTTTTCTTTTTTTCTTCTTTGATCTGTCTTGTTAATTCTTGAACACGTTTCTTTGCATAATTCATAAGTTGTTCATCATTCCCGGATGTATTTTGCAGAAATTTGTTATACCACTGCAATGCATTTTCCTTCCATTCCGGTGAGAAATCATAGCTCAGTGCTAATCCGTACATCGCTTGCGCATTTGCCGAAGACAAATCAATCGCTTGCTTATATGCATTGATGGCGCTAAACAACGATCGTTGTTTATAATATATCCCTCCAAGAGATGTAAGAATTGAAGCACTTAGGTCCAATGAATTTTTGGAAAGGATGTACGCCGTATTCAACTCGTTCTTTGCTGCATCTAAACTATCTTTTTTAAGAAGCGTTGAACCCAAATTGTAATGAGGTACAGGATTTAATGAATCAAGCCGTACGGCACGATCGAAATAGACAAGTGCCGAATCATACTCGCTTCTCGCATAGAACCAGCCACCTATACGTCCTAAATCCATAGCATTATAATCGCTTGAGAGATCAAAATATTTTTGCATAAACCGGATTGCAATAGAATAGTCCTCTTTTGTTTTACGCTGACTGAAACAAATTGCGAGTTTCCGGACCGCCGGAGAGGCATCTTTAAAATAAAATATCAACGACGAATACGCACCAAGAGCGTAATCGAAATTTTCCATTCCGAAATAAATATCGCCAAGAAGCATTTGTGCAGCATAACTTTTTTCGTCAAGCTTGATTGCCTTAAGTGCAAATGGCAACGCTGTTTGATATTTCGTTGCAGACATAAGCCCACGCCCAACTGTTATCAATTCATCTATTGAATTTGTGTCTACAATCGTAAGTGCATCGTCAAATCGTTGAACGAGACACAATATTTTCAGCAGTTCGATACGGGCCGGTCGAAACGTAGAATCCCTTCTGATTGCTTCTTCATAATCTTTGATAGCTAGAGGAAACAAACCTAAGCTCGCATTCACCCGACCGCGCTGAAAATATGAATCTTTCGAAAGACTATCATTATGAATCGAAATCGAAAAGTTCCCTTGTGCAAGCGGATAGTTTCCTAATTGATATTCGCATAATCCGGAATAATAATTTGCAAGCGTGTCATTTGTAGAATCATTCAAACACGCCTTCAATGTCGACGCCGCACCGCGATAATCACCCTGCACAAACAATTGAATTCCGTGGTAACGCAAAGATACTGCAGAATCCAGCTTTGTTTGTGCAATTATTGCCTGGACGAAAACGCTAATAACTATAAGAATTGCAGGTAGTATTCTATTCATTTGAAACAAATATACATGTATAATTTTTTAAAAACAGAGCCATTTCCGGTTATTTTTTTTATATTAGAAGCATCGAAAAATCGTATTCAATCTGGATGTATAATTGTGATAAAGAGTATCGATTCATTTCAAACAAAAAGAATTCTCCATGCAGGCGGAAAAGATATGACCATCTTTTCCCTTTCTGCATTGCAAAACTCCGTGGATATTCAGCTTTCGCGCCTCCCATTTTCCCTGCGAATTCTGCTGGAAAATCTGCTGCGTTATGAAGATGGAAAAATAGTACATAAAGAAGATATTGAAGCTTTGGTACGCTGGGATTCCAAAGCAAGACCGGATAAAGAAATTGCCTTCATGCCTGCACGCGTTTTATTACAGGATTTTACCGGCGTGCCTTGCATCGTTGATCTTGCGATAATGAGAGACGCGATGATCAGTATGGGTGGCGACCCGAATAAAATTAATCCAATGCAACCTGTGGATCTTGTCATCGACCATTCTGTGCAGGTAGATGAATATGGAACTTCGGCAGCCCTCAGGAATAATACAACGTTAGAGTTTGAACGAAACCGCGAACGGTATGCCTTTCTGCGCTGGGGACAGCAGGCATTTAAAAATTTCCGCGTCGTTCCGCCGGATACCGGCATTGTTCATCAAATTAATCTTGAATATCTTGCACAGGTCGTCTTTGCCTCACAGAACGACAGCGAAACACTTGCATATCCAGACACCGTTGTTGGTACCGACTCTCACACAACAATGATCAACGGACTTGGCGTGCTTGGCTGGGGTGTAGGCGGTATCGAAGCAGAAGCGGCAATGCTTGGTCAACCTATTTCGATGCTGATTCCGCAAGTTGTTGGTTTCAAGCTGCACGGAAAACTGAAACCCGGCACGACCGCCACCGATCTTGTACTGACAATAACACAAATGCTGCGGAAAAAAGGTGTCGTAGGAAAGTTTGTTGAGTTCTTTGGTCCTGGACTTTCTTCGCTCGCACTTGCAGATCGAGCAACGATAGCGAATATGGCTCCAGAGTATGGCGCAACGATGGGTTTCTTCCCCGTTGATGTTGAAACCATAAATTTCCTTCGTTTCACAGGACGGAACGAAGAAAAAATTACTTTAGTAGAATCATATCTAAAAGAACAAGGACTCATTCACACAGCAGATACACCAGATCCGGAGTTCTCTGAAATCATTGATTTTGATCTCGCCACTGTTGAACCAAGCATTGCTGGACCAAAGCGGCCACAAGACCGTATTCCATTATCGAAGTCAAAGACTTCGTTCCGGTCATCACTCGTTGAAACACTAACAAGCAAAGGCGTATCCATAGACAAGATGGCTGCAGCTAATTGGGCATATTATGCGGATGATTCTGTTAAACTTGATTTTCTTAAGAGTGTAGCTGTTGAAATTGGAGAATCTAAGTTCAATCTGCAGCATGGTTCTGTTGTAATCGCAGCAATTACAAGTTGCACTAACACATCGAATCCTTCTTTGCTTATCACTGCCGGACTTCTTGCAAAGAAAGCATCTGAAAAAGGATTAAAATCAAAGCCATGGGTAAAAACAAGTCTCGCACCCGGCTCTAAAGTTGTCACTGAATATTTGCGCAACGCCAATCTAATACAGCCGCTTGAAGCGCTTGGGTTCAACATTGTCGGTTACGGCTGTACAACATGCATTGGCAATAGTGGCCCATTACCTGAAGTAATTTCGAGAGCAATTCAAGAAAACGATCTTATGGCAGCGGCAGTTCTTTCAGGCAACCGCAATTTTGAAGGACGTATCAATCCGAACACGAGCTCAAATTATCTTGCATCTCCGCCACTTGTCATAGCGTACGCACTTGCTGGTACAATGAATATCGACTTCCTAATAGATCCTATTGGAACTGGAAAACATAACGAACCGATCTTTCTAAGGGACATCTGGCCGACATCACTTGAGATTGAACAAACGATGCAGCAGAGTGTAAAATCAGAAATGTTCAAACAGGAATATTCCAACATATTTGAAGGCGAAGCGGAATGGAAGAATTTATCAGTACCTATAGGCGTACAGTATGCATGGGAATCAAATTCTACATACATCAAAGCAGCGCCGTATTTTGAAAATTTTCCACGCGAACCAAAACCTCTGCAAAATATCCACAATGCACACGTACTTGCCTTGCTTGGCGATTCTGTTACAACAGACCATATATCACCTGCCGGTTCCTTCAATGAAAAAAGTCCCGCAGGTGAATTTCTTATTGCACATGG
>CAVSHO010000012.1:0-76060 GCA_963727825.1 Ignavibacteriota bacterium
GTCGATTCAAGTTGTACTCTATCAATAACTGATCTGCGAATTAATCTGAAACCACATTGGCTATCCTTAATTTTAATGCCAGTTCGTATTCCTACTAACGCCGAGGTTAGCGTATTAGAAAGTATGCGATGCACCGGCATCTGCGTCCCGATTCTTTCACGCCAGCCGATTATAACATCAGCGTTAGTTTTCTGTTGAACAAGAAGGAATTTTGGAACATCCTCTGGCTGATGCTGCAAGTCGGCATCTATTGTTAAAATATATTCGACCTCTGCTTGTTTTTTCAAATAATCAAAGCCGGTCTGAAGTGCGGCACCTTTGCCTCTATTTATTTCATGCCGAAGCACAATCGCTCCAATAGAAGCGGCAACCTCATTTGTTCGATCCATAGAACCGTCATTGACAACGACGATCTGCACATTGCCAACAGCATTATGCAACCGATTTACAAGTTCCGTCAGTGAGTATTCTGCGTTGAACGCTGGAATAAGAACCGCAATTGATTTGGTCATGAATCCCATTTCAAGGTATCTTTGAGGAATTGACAAATTTTAAAGCATCGCAGACCATTGCCACGCGCTTCATTTCTTTTACATCGTGTACACGGATTATGTTGGCGCTGTTCAGGATCGAAGCTGTCACTGCAGCGGCGGTTCCTTCGAGCCGCTCGTTTGGAGGCAAATTTAGAATTGCGCCAAGAAATGATTTCCTTGATACTCCCACCAATAATGGATGTCCAATAGAAGCAAACGTTTTTAATTCCTTGATAAGCTGAATGTTGTGTTCGAACTTCTTTCCAAAACCAATTCCAGGATCTACAATTATTTGTTTAATACCGGCTTTCAATGCCGCTTTAACTCGCTCCTGTAAGAACTGTTTTACATCCTTGGTCACATTCTTGTAACTTGGATTTAGCTGCATCATCTTAGGTGTGCCCTTAATATGCATCAATATAACACTGGCGTGGTTTTTTGTTACTACCGACGACATCTTCGTATCAAATGTCATTGCGCTAATATCGTTAACAATGGTTGCTCCAACTTGCAACGCGGTTTCCGCAACATCTGATTTGTATGTGTCGACAGAAATTGGAACGCTTATTTTTTTTGACAGAGATTCAATAACCGGAATAACTCTCTGGATTTCTTCTTCTACCGAAACTGATTCCGAACCGGGTCTTGTTGATTCTCCACCGATGTCGATAAAATCTGCACCGTCTTCTGCTAACTTCCGCCCATGCTCAATTGCCTGTTCAATGTTTAGATAACGCCCACCATCAGAAAACGAATCTGGTGTCACATTCAAGATTCCCATTACATGAGTTCGCGACGAAAGTTCGTACTCGACTGTGCCAAACCGATATTTGAAATTTTTATTCATCATAAACCAACTATTGCCATAACAATCGAATAAGTGCAATGCCGACAGCTTTTACACCCCAAACCATGTTAGCCGGCTCCTTGTCTGTGGTGAGCACTGGAATATCCAAAGATGAATGATAGTACGGCGAGTAATCAATCGTTACAGAGTCGGGATTTCCTTTCCATGCCTTCGATGACCAGCCTCGCGTTTGCCGCATGGATTTGGGCTCATTCCATGCCGCTGTGAAAACCGTAATCGATGGAATTTTTTCTTTCGGAACATCTAAGTAGTCAAGATATTTAGGCAGAAAGACATACGAATCGGTACCCCCCTGAGATGGATTTGTCGTTGCTTCTTTCCAGAAACCTTTTCTATCGACAAATTCCTCGCCGACTTGTTCAAAGAGTTTCAACAAGTTGTTATTGTGCGGCACATCGTTACCTTCAAAATAGATACACTTTCTCGTTTCTCCAATTCCGATTTCGTCGTAATTGATGACACCAAGTATATTCTTTAATTCCTTTGCGTGTTGTTTAACATAACTACTTGTTGAATAGTATTCACTTCCCCAAATAATAAACCGAATACTCTGCTTCGGCAGCGGAAGAGTTTTACTTTTCACCATCGTGTTAAGAATACGTGCAACTTCCAGCACTCCCGACTCTCCAGATGCATTATCGTCCGCGCCGGGCCCGCCGGAATCAGAATCGCCATGCGCACACACAATATAATATTTATCTGTTTGTCCTTGAAGCGTTGCAATTACAGTCTTAGGATTGCCCTGCGCTATAGTTGTTTTTGAAGAATATTTTATCGAGACATAGATTCCTTTCCCTAATTCTTCGCGCAGCCGTTGACCGGCTATATTGGCAATGTTGAATACTGGAATGGGGTTTTTGTCGGATTCTTTTAAAGTTGAAATCATTGCCCAATTGGAATATGCTGATGAGCTTACAGTCACATAACATAAGATGCATCGTGCTCCTGCGTCAACTAATTTATCATACATTTTTTCAGATGGATGCTGATCTATCAGCACAGCACCTTTGCCGATTTTATTTTCATCAATATCGTGAATGGATTTGACGAACGTAAGACGAACTGTATCCTGTTTTATAGAAGGTGAATATCCTGCTAGCCATTCATGCTGAATAAGTCCGCTGAGACGTTTCGGTTGTTCAATTTTTAATTGCCAGTCATCATTGGAGTACACAAGCTTTCGAGGATCACTTACTATATCCGGCTTGAAGCCATAACTTTTAAATTTGTTAGATATAAATAATGCTGCCTTGTCTCCTGATTTTGTTCCGCCAAGACGATTGCCGCATTTTACCAAATCGTGCACGGTTTGTTGAAGACGTTTTTGGGAAACTTTAGAAGTAAATATATATTCGTACGACGACTGTGCCTTAAGAGACGGAACAGTACAAATGAAGGATATAATTACAAAAACAAAGCAGCGTTTGAATGTCATTCAGAAATAACCGATGGTGGAAAAAGCGTTCGTAAATTCACTTTTGAATAATACAGAAATCTTCCGAGAGGAGCAATTTAAGAGTGGATTCTCCAACCGCCTTCCAAAGATTATTGAAGGTCGCTTAGTTTTTTGAGCGCTTTTTCATACAATTCTGTACAGAATTCCTTTGAACAATAATGATTATTTATTCTCGATTGGGTTTAATATCCCGACGCTTGCGGCGTATTATAGATTGTCATGCCGAACTTGTTTCGGCATCTAAACTTTAGACCCTGAAACAAGTTCAGGGTGACGCAGTAAATACCCCGCTGCTTGCGACGGGGATCATTTATTTTACATATAATATTTCCAAAATCGCTACAGAAATACTCTACGAATGATTTACTCGATTGGCTAAGTAGTTATTAAATGGTATATTATTACATGAAAACAAAGTAAAGTCTTGATAAATAAGGAAACATTGAAAGAGCAAGTAGTTTATGATTGATCGACAATATTGGTGGTTTTTCAAGGGTTTTGATGTTAGAAACAACAAGGTTTGGTCCCGCGCATTTAAAGATTGCAATTTGGATGTGCTGGCAAAGTCCAATCCTACGCCGCTGTATTTTACTAATGGAAAAAGAATTGAAGATAAAGCAAGACTTATCAGGGATGCATTTGCAAAGAATTATGTGGGTGTTGTTGATATCAATTATGCTGTGAAGGCAAACTATTGCCCTCAGATTTTAGATCTCATTGCAATACTTGATCTTGGTGCAGATGTTGTCTCTCCCAACGAAGCTATTCTTGCAGAACAGCGTGGAATTCCTCGTAATAGAATCATGTTCACCGGAACATCTGTTTCAAAAGACGATCTTGAACAGCTTGTAAAGTTTGGTAATTATAAAATTAATATCGATTCAAATTCACAACTGAAGAAGCTCGGAGAGCAGAGGGACGAATGGAACATTCATGGTTTGAATCTTTCCGTCAGGTTGAATCCTAATGTTGGAGCCGGCCATAACCCTGATGTTATAACAGCCGGTTTAAAAAATGAAGGCGGTGTGCCTATTAAATTCGGTATCGAGCAGGATAAAATTATCGCCACTTTTCTAGCAGCCCGCGAGTATGGTTTTAATCCCGATACCTTGCACATTCATATAGGCTCCGGCTGGCTTGGTAATGATGTCGATAGTTTTAGGATAGCTTTACAAAATACTCTCGGTGTGATGAAGGAATTGCAATCTCATGGTTTTTCAAACTTGAATCTAGATGTCGGCGGAGGTCCCGGTATTAGGTATAGAGAATCCCAAAAATCCTTTCCATTTAATACGTACGTAAAAATAATCAGTGATGAGCTAAGAAAAAGCGGTGTAGAAATAAATAAATTAATCACTGAACCTGGCAGGAGTTTAGTCGGCGATTCAACTGTGCTATTGACAAAAGTGAATACCATAGAAGAAAAAAATGGTATTCTACATGCTTTTACCGATGCCAGTATGGGGACATTGATAAGACCCAAGCTCTATCACGCATATCATGAGATAATTAATGTCTCTAATCCAAACGGCACTCTTATGACCTACTCTGTTGATGGAAATGTATGCGAAACCGGCGACACCTTCACTCAAGATCAACCTAGGGAAATCCCCGAGATTAGAGAAGGGGATATTTTAGGCATTCTTGATACAGGCGCATATGGCGATGTAATGTCCTCATCGTATTGCCTAAGAAGTAGAGCAAACATTTTGTTAGTGCACGATGGCAAACTTGTTCAGTGTTCTAAGGGTGTGGAAGATTTAAACCAGATAATGAGCAGATTTTTTATAGACACAAAATTAGAAAAACAAAGCTAGGACCTAGCTTAGTCTCTTCTCGGTGATTGGCTTTCTTCACAATTTTGAAGATCCGATGATGAAAAACTTCTGAAACGATAGTAAGTATTATAAGCTCAGCATTCCCTGGACAATTTTAAGCATATTATCCGGATTGAATGAAATTTTTGATATAATTTTCGTGCGTCCAAGCCCTTTGTTGCTGACATGTAATACTTCCGCAGGATAATTTGTTATAAGCAGCGCAGGAATGTCAATTCCCTTCGTGCGTGCCAATCGAATAATCTCAATCCCATTTGTACCCGGCAGAAGGTAATCACTGATCAGGAGATCGAACTTTTCATCCGACAGTTTTTTGATTGCATGATCTCCATCGATACAGAAGGTACATTGAAATCCCAGCCTGCGTAATGTTGACAGCACTACGGTCCTATAAACATGATCATCTTCTATAAGAAGAATCCGTTTTTCTTTTTGTTGAACATCGGTCATCTTGATACCCTCCCTATTCGTAAAAAATACACTAAAGTATATTGTAAAAAAAAAGTAGCGGGATATTTTTATATCGTCAATTAATCTAAAATAGCCTAATACCCAAAAACCCGATTTATCAAATCAGCTTTTTTCCCAGTCCTCCATTCCTATGTCTGCTAATTTCAAATACTCCATGTGCTTATAGTACATATTATTCTAAAGAAACTTTCTGAAGATCAAATGTTATTCTTTTTTTGATCTTCAATCATTTTGTCATACACATCTCCATAGAGTTTCTTTGCGCAATCTGGGCATATCCCATGCGTAAATTTTGCATCGGTATGCTGACTGATGTATCCTTCCACTTGATTCCAGAATCCTTTATCATCTCTTATCTTCTTACAACTAGCACAGATAGGAATAAGCCCTTGCAAAGTTTTGACGTTATCCAAAGCGTACTGAAGTTCTTTAATTAATTTCTCGCGCTCCGCTTCGAATTGCTTACGTTCGGTTATATCTAAAACTATACCTATAAATCGAATTGCTTTGCCATTCGCATCTCGTAAAGGCCGTCCGCGGGACATCAACCATCTTATCGAGCCATCGCTGTCAACCACACGCCACTCTGCATTCAATTCAATCGATTTGAGCGCTGCTTCTTGCACTTTCTTTTCAGCATTCTCCCGGTCATCCGGATGAATTGTCTGCTGCCATGTTTCATACGATGGCACACAGCTATGCGGCTCAAGACCATACAATGTCCATAATTCATCCGACCAAATATTCTCATCTGTGATCAAGTCCCATTCCCAGGCACCGGCATTTGCAGACTCTAATGCTATGCGAAGGCGTTCGCTGCTCGCATGCAATGCTTCTTCTGCTCGCTTACGCCCGGTGATATCTCTTACATTGCACTGTATGACTTTGTGATGATCGACGAGATAAACATTGCTAACAAACTCAACTTCTAATTTTTGTCCATTGGTAGTTTCCAATGGTAGGTCATCATACCGTACATATTCTTTCTGCCGCAATTCAAAAAATTTCTCTTCATTAGTTATAATATCTTTGAGGAATCCTAGCTCCCAAAGCTTCTTTTCAAGAAACTGTTCATGCGTGTAACCAAGCATCTCGATCAAGAATGGATTTACATCTGTGATCATTCCTGTTTCGGCATCGAGGATAAGAATACCGTCCCTCGCCGCCTCAAAGAGCCGGCGATAACGAATCTCTGAGTCTCGAAGTGCCTCCGCCGATTTATACTGCTCCTGGTAGAAACGATTGCTTTGCTGGCGCCAAACAAATCCCACGCTTGCGCCCGCGCCAGCAAGTAAAACACCGATAAGAAGGATCATAAACCCCAATCGTTCTTTAAGAGGCGCATACACTTCTTCCATATCCATACGGGCAACTAGGAACCAAGGTGAATCCGGAACGGCACGCACATCGGCAATTACCGATACTCCGCGATAATCTATACCTTCAACAATTCCTGACTGACCTAACACCGCTCTTACAGCGGGAACATCTTCACTTGTCAAAGGAATCCGCAGATTCAATGCCGCATCTTTGTGGAATTTAAGGTCATTTAGAAACAGCGCATCGTTCCCATCTTTGCGAATAATTAACGTTTCGGATGTCCGGCTTGGTGTGGGCCATTCCTTAATGAGAGGATATAGGTACTCCTGAGGACTGATCCGTAATGCAAGCACACCGATCAATCGTTTTGAGTGATCGATCTTCCAGAATGGGGACAAGAATTTTTAGATAGATATGTTGATCTTGATCGTTACGATAAAAATCCTGAAAGGCAATATTTCCTGATTGAAGTATATCAGTATTTCTTTGGTCAATTATTAAACGCGCTCGTTCTTTATTCTCTGGATAAATTAATATCGTATTCAATTGCGCATCCAGCAGCATCATGAGATCATAATTAGAAGCGCTCTGTACTTGCCCCACCCACGCTAGAATTTCTGTCTTCGCATTTCTGTCATTTCGGTTATGGATGAACCGTTTGACAATTGCGGAAAACACATCGTTCTTGTAAAAGATTTGTCCATCTCCTAATCGTTCTTTTCGCCATTGAACTAATTGGTTGACTTTTAAATCCGCAATGGTGGAAAGCTGTTGTTCAACTTCAGCTCGATAGTTCTTCTCATAGCTTCGATATGAAAAATAGCCGCCAGTGACAATACCTATTGCAAGGAGAAAGAATATAAGAATGAAAATATATCCCGTCCTGGAGTTTCTATTTTCAGAATTTTTCATTGCAAATTTCCTTTTCAAAGCCAATATACATTCGTCTCGCAAAAATCACGGGACGCCCGCCTGCTGGACGGGTAGGCAAAAAAGCGCGGAAGGACTGGAAACCCGACAATGTAATAAACATAGTGTATTTCTGTTTTATCACTTTCTGAAATTTACACATTTTTCCGTATTTATAACAAATTTAAATGAGAGAAGTTTCCACGATTTACTTTCCGTCCAACACTTCTCTTACCATTATTAGGATTATTATGGGTTTTCTGTGATGTCAGGTCTTTTTCAGCTACAGAGTTACCTTCGGAAGGTTTCTCGGCTTAAACTCTGAACCCTTCCGAAGGTTACAACGTTCAGCAAGTCCTGACAGCACTTACATTCGGAAGAACGTAACCTTGTCAAGGTTCTCTGAGTAAAGTCCGATTAGTAATCGGACGCTACAAGGTAACCTTGACAAGGTTTTCTTAGCTCTGTAGCCTTCGGAAGGTTTCTCGGCTTAAACTCTGAACCCTTCCGAAGGTTACAACGTTTAGTAAGTCCTGACGGCACAATCATCTATTTTTCATCCAGCACTTCTCTAACCATTTTCAGGACTTTCTTAATATCATATGGTTTGAGGAGGAAATGTTGTATCCCCGCTTTTAAGAATTCGGATTTCATTTCCGGATCAAGAAACCCTGTTGCGACAATCATTCGTTCATTCGGATTGATTTTTTTTATCTGCACACACTCTTCCATTCCGGTCATCCTCGGTAATCCGAGATCCGTAAGCACAAGCGCAATCTCCTTCATCCTTTCCTTATAAGTATTCACTGCCTCGAATCCATCCTTAACAGAAAGAACTTTATATCCCTTTTCAATGAGTACCGTCTGAAGAGGCATCCTGAGCATTTCTTCATCTTCTGCAATCAACAATGTCTCTGTTCCGCCTGGAATACTTTCTAACATCTCTTCTTCTTTTTCAGTGATGGGCGCTACCATATGTGATGCAGGTAAATATATTCTAAAAGTTGTTCCCTTGCCAGGGTCACTATCTACATCAATAAACCCTGAGTGAGATTGTATCACTCCGAATGTTACTGACAATCCCAATCCTGTTCCTTTTCCTATTTCTTTTGTTGTGAAAAACGGTTCAAAGATTCGCTTCCGAATTTCTTCGCTCATCCCTTCACCTGTATCACTCACTTCAATGCATACATAACTGCTCGCAGCAGCATCCGGATGTTGATTACGCAGCTTTTCAACAGATATCATGCGCGTATTGATGGTGAGAACGCCGCCATTTGGCATGGCATCGCGGGCATTGACACAAAGGTTCATCAATACTTGATGCAGTTGTGAGCGATCTGCATTGATGTAAGGAACTGCTTTATCGAAATTCTGAGAATAGGTAAGATTTTTGGGGAACGTTTCAAGTATCATTGTCATAATTTCCATAACAACATCATTTACATTCACCGGTCCAAATGCTGTTTCCGTTTTTCTTGCAAATGTCAAGATCGATTGAACAAGTGTTTGGCCGCGCTGCACGGCTTTCGTGATAGTTTCAGTAGCAAGGTCCAATTGTTTTGTATCATTTTTATATCTTTTAATATTTGCGTTGTACGCTAGTATGATTCCAAGAATATTGTTGAAATCATGTGCGATTCCTCCTGCAAGCGTTCCTAATCCCTCCAGCTTTTGCATTTGCCTTACTGCTTCTTCCGCCTGCTTGCGTTCGGTTATATCTGTGAGCACGCCGCGTATTCCAATTGGCTTGTTCTCCTTGATAATTGGCCTACTCGAAGTTCGTATCCATCTAAATTCACCGGATTTTATTTTTACCAGATATTCAGTCGGCACAAGATTTCCCGCCATGACATTTTGAAATTGTTCTTTGTTCTTTGGAAGAAACTGTGGATCAAGAAATTCACCCAAAGAATGGCCTATCATCTCTTCCGGTTTGTATCCGCCTAATATTTCGACTGTTGGACTGATATAAGTAAAAATTCCGTTCGTATCTGTCGTATAAATTACATCATTGATTTGCTCTACCATAGCACGATATTTTTCTTCGCTCTCTTTTAATGCTTCTTCTGCTTCCTTACGTTCGGTGATATCCTCGATCATCACCAGAACGTAGAATGATTTTCTGTCTGTACTGCTGATTTTTGATAGAGTCCTCGTAGCCCAGATCACCTCACCGTTCTTCTTGAGGTATCGCTTCTCGGTTTGATGTCTCTGAATTTGTCCTTCCTGCAATCCCTTAACCGCTTCCACATCCACCGATAGGTCATCGGGATAAGTTGCATCTTTAAAAGTAATGTGCATTAATTCTTCTTTTGTGTATCCCAACATCTCGCATAATGACCTATTAACATCGATTAACCGACCATCGGTTAAGCTGGCCATTGCCATGCCAAGTGGCCCTTCCTCAAAGACCTTGCGGAATTTTTCCTCGCTCTCAAACAGTGCATTCTCTGTCCGCTTGCGCTCGGTGATATCGTGCACAACTCCTTGCAGACCAATTACTTTTCCATTCTTTATAATTGGATATTCATATGCTTCCAGAAGAATTTCCCTTCCAGTCGCGTGCCGGACTTCTATATATACTGGCTCTTTAGTGAACTCTCCCCGAAGATGAGCACGTGTTATTTCTTTTGCGACTTGATTAAATTTTGTATCTGTGGTAAACCAATCTTGCCTCTTAATCCACACATCGACTTTATATCCTGTAATTTGCTCAACTGTCGGAGATACATAGATAGTTTTCGCTTCAGTATCCTGCGTGTAAAAAAACAGGTGGGGGGTTCCCTCCACGATAGCCCTCATTCGTTCTTCACTTTTACTCAACGCATCTTCCGCACGTTTGCGGTCGGTAATGTCACTCACAATGTGAACTGCGCCATCGAACCGGCCAGTTGCATCCAGAATTGGATCGACTATGACTTCGAACCAATTCTTTCCAATTTGTAATTCCATGCTCTCGCGGCGCAGACTATTTCTTGCACGCAGAAAGGGGCATTCCGGGATCGGCTGCGTCGTGCAGTGTACGATTTCCCAACAGTGTTTGCCGATCAACTCCCCGTTTGCGCGTTGGAAGATGTGTTCCGACGTTTTGTTGGAGCGTAGTACACGCTGGTCCTTATCAAGAATCCACATCGCGTCGTTTGTAGCATCAAATGTGGTTTGCCACTCTTGCAATGCTTTGCCAATCACCTCTTCTGCTCGTTTGCGCTCAGTGATGTCGCGCGTCAGAGCCATAAACGAAACGGGATTGCCCTCTGCATCCCGAATAACCGTCGCGCTCAGTTCTATCTGAAACTGAGAACCATCCTTTTTGAGCAAGCGATACTCAGCGTTTCTGATGACACTGTCTTTTAGAGTTTTCTGTAAGTTAACGCGGGCACGTTCCAATTCTTCCGGCAAAAACAGATCGAATACACTTGTGCCAATCAGCTCTTCTGGGCGTTCATAACCATGCAATAACGCAGTTTGCGCGTTACACATGAGAATCTTGCCGTTCAAATCAGACTGTGTGATTGCATCGGGAGAGGATTCAATTATAGCTCGATAACGCGTTTCGCTCTCACGCAGTTCTTTTCCCGCTCGTTTGCTCTCGGCCACAACCGCAGACAGTAAAAGAGAAGGAATCGCCATGATTGCCAAATATAGCTGAACAACAATCACTGCATCCAATGGAGAATCATGGAGGACAACATTTATAACATTGCCAGATGCGGTAGAATAAATGGCGATCGTTGCTACCAAAAGCAAGGCAATTGTAACTCCGCGCACACTAAAACGCATTGCAGCCCACAATAGATATGGAAAGGTCGCATATGTGAGTAAAAGGGAAAACTGAGTATGAGCCGAAAGATAGCGGAATACTAAGTGGTTCATAAGGACCAGAGGAATGAAGAGGGCGGCTCCTTCCAGTACACGTTTCTGATTCCAAGTTTTTAATCCAGTTTTTGCCAAAGATGCCCAACTCAAAATGAGCGGTGTAACGAGAAGATTGCCAATGCCATCGGATGTTGACCACCACTGAAAAGATTTCAAAAATGGAGTTTCAAGAAAGTGTGTAGAGGCTACTGCCGATAGAAACGACCAGAGCACGTTGCTAAGAATCACTGAGAGTAGCAGGAAACCTATCACATCTTTTATTTTACTGAAGTCGATTGGTTCTCCGACGAATTGAATCAATAACCAGGAACTTAAAACGGCATCTGCAGTAAGGACGAATGCATATATCAGGCTAACAGGTAATGGTGTACCGGTAAGCATTTCCGCAATAAAATCTATTATGAAAAGAACTCCTACAAGATACGGTCTGAGGTTACGCCGGCTCAATAAGATAGAAGAAAGAAATATTCCTGCTGGGGGCCAAATGGCTGCAATTCCTTCTGGTTCAAATACGAGAGACAGACTGAGCCGTGCCATTGCAAAATAAATAAGCGCAATGGAGGCGATCCAAAGGATATTCTGCCTTAAGGAGATGCGAGAAGGGAAAAAATACGTGTTGCCAATTTCTTGATTCATAGAAACCTCTATCTTACATCATGAATCGGGAGAGGAATGCAAGCTGAAAGGAAAGGTGGAGAAAATGTTCGGTTTGATGGTTTGTACATTCAGGACAATTCATAGCGAAATTCTCTAAGTTGGGAGGGAGTTATACTCCCGACTGTATTGCAATTTTTAGTTCGGGAGAACATCTCCCTCACAACTTTGGCACAAAAGTAATACTCATCCAAGTGAATAGCAAGGTGCGGACTACACTTCTCGTTGCACAGAAGTTATAATCTAAGTTGGGAGGGAGTTATACTCCCGACTGTATTGTAATTTTTAGTTCGGGAGAACATCTCCCTCACAACTTTGGGTGGCTCGTGTAATTGTGTCGGTCTTCTGCCCGTTGAACCTTGATTTTGTGATCATGCTCCTACTTCCAATCCCTTCCCTGGTATACAGAGTTGATGCACATCCGGTACAAAAGTAATGCCTAAGTTGGGAGGGAGTTATACTCCCGACTGTATTGTAATTTTTAGTTCGGGAGAACATCTCCCTCACAACTTTGGTACAAAAGTAATACTCATCCAAGTGAATAGCAAGGTGCGGACTACACACAGCAAAGCCCGATTTCGTGACCAGAATATCGGGCTTTTATCGTTACTGATTATGTACATGCAAATCAGGTCTTGTTTATATACAGAGTTACCTTCAAAAGGGCCGAAAGCCTGATTTCCCTTTTTCTTTCAAGATTGCTTCCTCTTTCATTACACTGTTCTATTTCAAGTTTCTTCTGTAACTGTCAGGACGCCCGCCCAACCCGCCACAAAGCATGGCGGGTAAACAAGACGGCAGGTAAGTAAATCCTGACAGCACACGGAATTTATTCCTTTCACCGTCAGGACGTAAGTCCTGACGGCACAACCTTCTACTTCTTATCCAGCACTTCCCTTACCATTTTCAGAACTTGTGTGAAATCGTACGGTTTGTACAGAAAATGTTGTACACTTACTTTCAGCAATTCCGATTTCATATTTGGGTCAATATACCCTGATGCCAAAATAATACGCTGATTCGGATTGATTTTTTTGATCTTGTTGCACACTTCCAATCCGGATATATTAGGCAATCCGAGATCGGTAAGTACAAGAGCGATATCGTTTTTTCTTTCTTGATAGATTTTCAGCGCCGTAAATCCATCTCCGACAGAAAGAACTTTGTACCCCTTATCAATGAGCACCGTCTGAAGAGGCATCATTAGCATCTCTTCATCCTCTATAACCAACAATGTCTCTGTTCCGCCCGGGATTTCTTCCATTGTTACTTCTTTTTTCACACTGACTGGCAATACGACTTGGGACGTAGGCAGATACAAGCGGAAGGTTGTTCCCCCTGCCTTGCCGGCAGGCAGGTTGCCGAGCTCACTGTCTACATCAATAAAACCTTTGTGAGATTGTATCACTCCGAACACTACTGACAATCCCAAACCCGTTCCTTTTCCTATTCCCTTTGTTGTGAAAAATGGCTCGAAGATACGCTTACGTGTCTCTTCGGTCATTCCTTCGCCTGTGTCACTAACTTCGATGCAAACATAACTGCTTGCATCAGCGGTGGGATGCTGAGAACGCAGACTTACAACAGATACCATCCGCGTATTGATGGTGAGAACACCGCCCTTCGGCATTGCATCTCTTGCATTGATACAAAGATTCATCAATACTTGATGCAACTGCGAACGATCTGCATTGATGTATGAAATCGATTTATCGAAATTCTGTGAACAGGTTATAAACTTGGGGAATGTCTCCATAACCATAGTAACAGTTTCCATGACAATATCATTTACATTCAATGCACCGAATGCAGTTTCCGATTTTCTTGCAAACAATAATATTTGCTGGACAAGTGTTTTGCCACGATCCACAGCTTTCGTGATGGTTTTCGTAGCAAGATCCAATTTCTTTGGATCGTCCTTAAACCTCTTGATGCTTGTGTTGTATCCCAATATAATTCCAAGAATATTGTTAAAATCATGCGCTATCCCTCCGGCAAGCGTTCCTAATCCTTCCAGCTTTTGCATTTGTCGCAGTCCCTCTTCCATTTGCTTCTGCTCGGTGATGTCTTCCACCGTTCCATCGTAATACAAAGTTTTGCCTTGAGAATCGCGAATCGCTCGAGCGCTTTCTAGCACAAAGATTGCCGTGCCATCCTGACAAATCCATTTTGATTCATGACCAATTACCTCACCGTCTCTTTCGATCTTTTCAAGAAACTCTTTGCGTTGATAGGATGATTCAAAACCATCTTTTTTAAGATTTCTTTCAGCAAGTTTTTCAAAAGATGAATAGCCGAGCATTTTTACTAATGCCAGATTTGCCAATAATATGTTACCCTCGGGGGCCGTTCTATAAAGACCGATTGTGGCATTCTCATAAAGTGAACGAAAACGTAACTCACTTTCTCGTAACTCTTGCTCTACCCGATTGCGTTCTGTGATATCCTGTCCAAGAGCAATAGTGGAGATTATTGTTTTACCATCTGCAGTATATATATTTGCCGTATTCCATAATACAATGCGATTACTTCCATTCTTGCAACGAATAGGTATTTCGAAAGATATAAGGTTTTCTCCATCCGATGTTCTTGAAATAAGAGTTGATATTTCTTTTTGCTTTTCATCAGGAAAAAGCATTTCCGGATGTTTGCCAATGACATCGTACATTGTATAACCAGTCAACCGTTCAAATGCCAGATTGAACCTCGTGATCCTAATGGTATTATCCCAAACCATAATAGGTGCATTCGTAAAACTAAACAGATTTTCAAGATAGTCACGAGTTTCACGTAATTCTTCCTCCGCCCGTTTGCGCTCGGTGATGTCGCGCATACTGCCTACAATCTTCAACGGTGTGCTGTTGGCATCGAATTGTATCTTTGCAGAAATGGAACTCGGCACTTGTGAACCATCGCGGTTCTTTAGCATAACCTCATAATCTGAAACACTGCCTTGTCCTTGTAATAATGCGAGGAAAGCTTCTCGCCCGCCGGCAATAGAATAGAAATCGTACATCGACTTCCCTATGAGATCATCGCTATGATATTGTTCTTTCGAAATGATCTCGATGGAAGGGCTTACTTCGAGTATCGTTCCATCCAAAGCAGCCTCATAATACACATCCTGCACGTTCTCAAAAATGCCACGATATCTTTCTTCACTCTTGGACAGTGCTTCCTCTGCCCGCTTACGCTTGGTGATGTCCATTATATATCCAATAACTTTCACAACATTGCCGTTTTCCAGTATAGGTATTCCGATAGTCTGCACCCACAATTTTTCACCACGCGCATTAATAAACCTCGCTTCCAAGTCATAAGGTTCGCCATTAGTTATTGCTTTATTGAATGCATCAGAAACTAAAGACCTGTCATTCGGGTAATAAAAATTAGCTCCTTCTTCTGTCGAAGACAATTTGTCTTTCGCTATACCATAGATATTGAAAATCTCATCTGAAAAATTTGCTTTGTGCGCTTGAACATCATATTCCCAACCACCGACTTTCGCAATTTTTTGAGTTTCATTTAATAATTTTTCACTTTTTTTCAGTGTTTCTTCTGCCCGCTTGCGCTCGGTGATGTCAGTGGCAATACCCACGAGCGCGATATTTTGTCCTTGCTCATCTCGAACAAAGGATGTCGAAAGCGAAATCGGGAAGTCGCGGCCATCCTTCGTCCGATTCATCAGTTCGCCACTCCATCCTCCAGTTAATGTCGCAGCGAGAATATCACGAGTAGTTTCGGGAGGATTGTTTAGTGACCGCACTACATTGATGTTCTTTCCCAGAATTTCGTGCTCACTATAACCATACGTTTTCAAAAATGCGTTGTTGACAAAGAGGACAATATTATTCAAGTCCGTGATACTCACGCACTCTGCGATGCTTTTCAGTGTATGAGCAAGGAGGACGACCTGTTTCTCAACCTGCTTGCGCTCGGTGATGTCGTGAACAATTGAATGCAGCACATTCTTGTTTCCGATTGAAATATTGCTGCTGAATACTTCAACGTCCCGTATCGAACCATCTTTCCGCCTGTGTTTGAATTCGAATTGAACTCTTTTTTGAGACTTTACTTTCTGCATTTCCTTATTAACTTCTTCGGGTGGGAGAACATTGATCTGATAGATTTTCATCCTTTTCAATTCTTCACAGTTCCAACCATAATAGACTGCCGCGGAATTATTGGCATCAATAATCTCTCCAGATTCCGGATCGATCAGTAATTTCACTGCGGCATGATCTTCGAATATTTTACGGAACTTTTCTTCGCTTTCGTGCAGTGCTTCTTCAGACTGCTGTCGTGATTTCTTTTCCTTTGATTCATCAAGCGCGCGTTTAATTGCTAAAGGAAGCCTAATTAATCGATCCTTTAAGACATAATCGATAGCTCCCTGCTTGATAAGTTCGATGGCAGTTTCTTCGCCGATTGATCCGGAAACGCATATAAAGGGAACCTCCGGGCAGATATTCTTTGCTAATTTCAATGCTCCGTGCGCATCAAATCCGGGTAATTTGAAATCACTTAAAATGAGATCATATGTATGATTGTGAAGTAAAGATGTAAATTCCTTTTTCTTCTCAGGTACAATCCATACTGAGATCGTATCCTGCATCTAAAAGTAGTTCACGTATGATCTCGATGTCTCGAGGCGAGTCTTCAAGATATAAGACTTTCAAAGCTATCTTATCTATGGTCTTCTTTTTCATTTGATTAGATCCTCTCTGGCGGTAATTCATTAATGACCGCCAAAAACACTCCGACTTGTTTTTTTCACTTCAATAAAATCTTGAAATAACATGCGATACAAGGCATACTATTGATATGAAAGTTAGCGAGTATTCTTTGCCGATGCGGGGAACAGTTGGATAACAATCTAATTATGTTTTTATACGTGTCCATATCCCTTACCTCCAATCCCTATAATTGGCGTATGAGTTATAACACTGCTGGTGTTAAACTAACAAACCACTGAGTGAAAAGCAAGATGCGGCTGCGCACTAAGTTGGGAGGGAGTTATACTCCCGACTGTATTGCAATTTTTAGTTCGGGCTCCTTTTACATTTTATTGATGCGGGAAATAACCCTAAGTTGGGAGGGAGTTTTACTCCCGACCCAATTCAGAACATTCAACAGTAATAACCGAGTGATCATCTTAAAGATAATTCCTCGCACTTGTTCCGTTGTACAGGATTTTCGTGCAAGTAATCTAACTTCTGTTAAAAGAAATCTTTTGCATCATTTGCGATGGAATGGTAACAAACACGCTCCGCCATTCAACAATAGTGGTCGTAATAAAATAGAGATTAACGCCGGGGGTAATTTTCCAGTGTCTCATATTTTATTATTGCAATTTTTAGTTCGGGAGAACATCTCCCTCACAACTTTGGGTGGCTCGTGTAATTGTGTCGGTCTTCTGCCCGTGGAACCTTGATTTTGTGATCATGCTCCTACCTCCAACCCTTTCCCTGGTTTACAGAGATGATGCACATCCGGTACAAAAGTAATGCCTAAGTTGGGAGGGAGTTATACTCCCGACTGTATTGCAATTTTTAGTTCGGGAGAACATCTCCCTCACAACTTTGAAATTCTTCGGAATGATTTGGTGCGAAATGGTGTCGGATATATGTATGCTGAAACTTGCTTTTGTGTCCATACTCTTACCTCCAATCCCTATAATTGGTGTATGAGTTATAACACTGCTGGTGTTAAACTAACAAACCACTAAGCGAAAAGCAAGATGCGGCTGCGCACTAAGTTGGGAGGGAGTTATACTCCCGACTGTATTGCAATTTTTAGTTCGGGAGAACATCTCCCTCACAACTTTGGTACAAAAGTAATACTCATCCAAGTGAATAGCAAGGTGTGAGCTGCACACAGCAAAGCCCGATTCCGTAGTTACAGAACCGGGCTTTTATTGTTACTGATGACTCGTAACTTTTAACTGCTTTTACTTCCCAAGAACTAACTTCTTATAACGCTCGTTTATCCTTCCCCAATGCAGATTTGCGATGAAGTTATCTATAAATTTTGCTCGCGCGGGACCATCTTTGTGATAATATGCATGCTCGAAGACATCCAAAGGAATTAACGGCACTGCGCCCCAAATTGCGCCGTATTGATGTTCATCGACGAGTGCATTTAATAAACGACCGGAGTAAAGACGATCGTACAGAAGCAATCCCCAACCGCCAAGCTTTGCCGATATTGCGGTCGCTTTAAAATCTGCTTTCCACGCGTCGAATGAACCAAAATCCTTTTCGATAGCCGCTTTGATTTCCAGACCCTTCGATGGATCGCCATCACCACCAAGAACATCCCAATAAATTTCATGCAGAAGTGCACCGGAATGATTCCAACTGAAACGCCGTTTCAATTCTCCGATAACGCTGTAGTTGCCGTTTGCGGCAGAACGATCGGCCGTTTCTAGAGCTTTTTCAATATTGTTCAGTGCAGTTACGTATCCCTTTTGATGTGTATTATAATGCCAATCGGTTGTCTCCGGACTCATAACATTGGCGAGTAAATTTTTCGCTTCTTCATCTGAGTACGGGCGCTTGTTGAACTTCCATTCGTATGCCATAGCCATTTCCTTTATATGAATGTTTGATCTTTAAGTTTCAATTCAAAGTTTATAACAAATGTATGGTGTGAAAGAGTTCCCGTAGTAATTACATCATATTTAGCATCAACTTTGCTTCTTCCGACATCATATTCGGATTCCAGATAGGATCGAAAACCAGCTCTACCAACACATTACTCACGCCGCGAATTTGCTGAACGCGCCGTTTCACATCCGCCGCAATCATTGGTCCCATGCCGCATCCCGGTGCTGTTAATGTCATTCTGATATAAACATTTGCATTGCCCGGAAATTCTTCTTCAATTTTTACTTCGTACACCAAACCAAGATCAACAATATTTACCGGTATCTCTGGATCGTAGCATTGTTTTAAAGCATCCCACACGTGCTCTTCCGGAACCATTTGCATTGGTTCGACAGTTATGCCGCCTGTTGCCGATTCAACTTGTATCGGCGATTCATTCTTATCTTTTGCACTCATCGTAATACCCGGCTAATGATCACCACAGCCGCAAGATTTTTCCTCGCTGGAATCATCCCCGCAGTTACAAGATTTTGACTGATTGGGATTATTAAATTTGAAACCTTTCCCATTCGGGCCATCGACATATTCCAGTGTCGTTCCGTATAAACCTTCCAGATTTTCCACATCAACATAGATTGGAATACCTTCGCTTTGAAAAACTTTATCTGTTGCTTGGACGTTATTATCAAACGCAAGTACATACGATGGGCCACAGCACCCTCTGCCTTGTATTCCAATTCTCAATCCGTGCGTATCTGGAATTTGATTTTCCCGGCGAATGTTCCGAATCTGTTCTGCCGCTTCCGGCGTCATGGTGATCTCTTGCGCTGAGACCTCTGTTTCCTGTGTACTCATAACCATCATCCTCTTTTATTTATATTTTTGTTTAACATTTATTCTGTCGATACAGTTTCCTTTTTTTCTTCCAATGCATTCTTCATTGTGTGCCAGGGGAGAATTGCACATTTGACCCGTGCCGGAAACTCGCTTACGCCGGCAAACGCCGCAAGTTTTCCAAGTTCTTCTGCACAATTCTCGTTTTTATTTTCACCACGCACAAGATGATGAAATTTCTCAAATAACACTTCAGCTTCTGCGTGCGTTTTCCCTTTTAGCACTGTGCTCATTACAGATGCAGATGCTTTTGAAATCGCACAGCCGGATCCTTGAAAAGAAATTTCCTTAATGATTCCGTTATCTAACTTAAGAAAGATTGTGTAGTGATCGCCACAAAGCGGATTGTACCCATCTACTGAGCAGCTCGCATCTTCCATTTTTTTGAAGTTGCGCGGATTCCGGTTGTGATCAAGAATAATTTCCTGATATAATGCTTTTAAATCAGACATGCCCGAATACCTTTTTCACTTTCTGAATGCCGCGCACAAGTGCCTCGATTTCTTCTATCGTATTGTAAAAAGCAAACGATGCCCGTGCTGTTGCAGGAATTCCAAACCTATCCATTACCGGCTGTGCACAATGATGTCCCGTGCGAATTGCGATTCCTTCTTGATCGAGAATCGTGCCAATATCATGAGGATGAATTCCTTCCAGCACAAATGAGATGACTGCCGTCTTTTCTTTTGCCGTTCCGATTATTTTTAGTCCGCTTATTGCTCTGAGTGCTTCTGTCGCAAATTGTAGCAACGACTTCTCATATTTTTGAACACAATTCCAATCCAATTGGTTCACATAATCGATTGCAGCCGCCAGACCAATCGCACCCGCTATATGCGGTGTTCCCGCTTCATATTTTTGCGGGATATCATTGAAGATTGTTTTTTCAAATGTTACCGATTTAATCATGTCGCCGCCGCCCTGATACGGCGGCATAGATTCAAGAAGACCGGCTTTGCCGTAAAGTACGCCTAATCCAGTCGGACCAAAAACTTTGTGAGAAGAAAAAGCATAGAAATCTGTATCAAGATCCCGCACATCAATGCGCATATGTGGAACTGCTTGCGCTCCATCTACCAGCACAGGAACTCCCCGTTGATGTGCCATTTCAATCATTTGTTTAACCGGATTGACCGTGCCCAGTGCGTTAGAAATATGACTTATTGCAGCAATCTTGGTTTTGCCCGAAAGCAATCTATCAAATTCCTCCAGCACAACTTCGCCATCGTCATTAATCGGAGCAACCAGAAGCTTTGCTCCTTTTTCTTCACACAGCATCTGCCACGGAACGATATTAGAATGATGCTCTAATTCTGTGATAAGGACTTCGTCACCGGCTTGAACATTTTTTCTGCCATAAGTTGCCGCTACAAGATTTATTGCTTCCGTTGCCCCGCGAACAAAAATAATTTCGCGCTGAGATTCTGCATTCAAGAATTTTTGTACAGTTACGCGTGCTGATTCATAACTTTTCGTTGCTAATTCGCTCAGATAGTGCACTCCACGATGCACATTAGAATTTTCTGTAAGATAATAGTGCTTGCTTGTATCTAGCACAAAATTCGGCTTCTGCGTTGTTGCCGCATTATCAAGATAAACCAATGGTTTGCTATGAATGCTTAAAGATAGAATTGGAAAATCTTTCCTAATTTTCTCTACCGGGAAATCGATTATAGTCTGTTTCTCTATTGTTGAAATATTTGCCATGCTCATTAGCTTTAAGTGTGGTTATTATTTAATCGATCGTGAATTATCCGTTCTACCTGTAAACGCAACGATTCAATCGTTATCCGGTTAATCACATCGCTTGCAAACGCAGAAGTGAGGATGTCGCGTGCAGCATCAAGACCGATACCGCGCGAACGTAAATAGAATATTTGTTCATCATCCAATTGTCCTATTGTAGCGCCATGCGTGCACTTCACATCGTCTGCAAATATTTCCAACTGCGGTTTCGTGTTGATCGTCGCTTCATCCGATAACAGTAGAGTTTTATTTGTCTGTTTCGCGTCGGTCTTCTGAGCATCTTTTCTGACGTATACTTTCCCGTTAAAAACACCTTTAGACCCACCGTCTAAAATCGACTTATACAATTCATGACTGCTACAGTGCGGTTTTGCATGATCAATAACCGTATGATTATCAATTAGCTGAGTGCTTCCGCCAAGCGACAATCCATTCAGTATACACTCAGCGCCTTCAGCATTGCAACGAACAATCAAGTTATTCCGAACTATTGAACCGCCAATAGAAATAACATTCGACACATAATGACTTGCTGCATTCATTTGCAAATGCGTCGTTCCAATATGGTAGGCGCTAATGCCTTCTATTTGGACCTTGTCATGCTCGACAATGGAATTATCACCAAGCACTATTTCTGTAACTGTGTTCGTCAAATATGTATTTTTAGCAAGGCCAACATAAGTCTCTACAATTTTAAATTGGCTGTCTATCCCTGCAACGATAATATTTCTAGGTTGAGCGGTAAAAACTTGCTCACGATCGGTTGCAACAAAAAGAAGTTGAATCGGATTTTCTAGAACAATTCCTCGCGGCACCAAAATAAAAGCACCATCCCACAAAAAAGCTGTATTGAGCGTGGTGAAAGCATTCTCCTCTCCCATTACCATATTATTGATGTATGATCGAATTGTTTCCGGATGTTCTCTCGACATTTCTGTTAAACTTCCGGCTGTTATACTTATTGGATCCGAATTAATATTTGACAATTCCATTGAAAACATTCCATCAATGAACACCAACTGCAACGCATCATCCAGCGTGTACTGTTGAATGTCTTTTTTCCTCACTCCATTCAACTCGTAACTAAGAATTGGCTGAAATTCTGTCTTGGTGATCGGCATAATGTTTGTGAAGCGCCACTCCTCCTGCCGTGTTGTCGGAAAACCGATTTCAACGAACCGGCGCATCGCATCGCGGCGAATCGCATGTACCGGCGTTGACTTTGCACCATTCAAACTTTGCTCAAACGCCTCAAATTTTGACTGATACCACTTAATATTTTGACTGATCGCCTGCATTTTTTTTTAGTTTAAATCGTTTGTCCGGCTTCTTCATGTACCCAATCGTATCCACGGGCTTCAAGTTCCAGTGCAAGTTCTTTACCCCCTGATTTGACTAACCTTCCATCCTTCATTACATGCACAAAATCTGGAATAATATAATTGAGCAGTCGCTGATAATGTGTCACAATAATTGTAGCGTTTTCCTTTGAGCGGAGTTTATTCACGCCTTCCGAAACAATTCTGAGTGCATCAATGTCAAGGCCGGAATCTGTTTCATCTAAAATCGAAAGAACCGGTTCCAGCACGGCCATGTGAAATATTTCGTTACGTTTCTTCTCGCCACCGGAAAATCCTTCATTCACAGGGCGATTCAAAAAACTTTCGTCCATCTCTACTACTTTTACTTTTTGTTTGATAAGTGCAAGAAAATCAATTGCATCAAGTTGCTCTAATCCTTTGTGCTTACGAATTGCATTGAGTGCTTCTTTTAAAAAATAGGAGTTATTCACGCCGGGAATTTCGACAGGATATTGAAATGCAAGAAACAATCCTTCGCGTGCACGTTCTTCCGGAATCATTTCAAACAGGTTAAGTCCTTTATATAAAACTTGACCTTCAGTTACAATATATTCTTCACGTCCGGCAAGCACTCCGGCAAGCGTACTCTTTCCTGATCCGTTCGGCCCCATTATTGCATGAACTTCTCCGGTATTCACGGTTAAATTGATCCCGCGTAAGATTTCGTTTCCATTCACACTAGCATGCAGATTTGTAATTTCAAGCAGACTCATTTTTTTCATCTTTCATTGATCACTCTTCACCGACTACTATTCATTATTTACTGTTATCCAACGCTTCCTTCCAAACTTACACCAAGCAATTTCTGCGCTTCAACTGCAAACTCCATCGGTAATTCGCGGAATACTTCTTTGCAAAAACCATTGACAATCAGATTCACGGCATCCTCTGCAGAAAGTCCGCGCTGTTTACAATAGAATATTTGATCATCGCCAATTTTTGATGTTGTTGCTTCGTGCTCAGCTTTAGCGGAAGTATTTCTCACTTCGATATATGGAAACGTATGCGCGCCGCATTTGTCGCCTAACAACAGCGAGTCGCACTGGGAATAGTTACGCGCGTTCATTGCGGCTTTTTTCATCTCAACTAATCCGCGATAGGAATTCTGTCCGTGTCCTGCTGAAATTCCTTTCGAAACAATTGTGCTCTTCGTATTCTTCCCAATGTGAATCATCTTCGTACCGGTATCCGCTTGCTGGTAATTATTTACAACCGCGACAGAATAGAATTCACCAACCGAATTGTCTCCTATCAGAAGCACACTCGGATATTTCCATGTAATCGCAGAGCCAGTTTCTACCTGTGTCCATGAAATTTTAGAATTCACTCCTGCACATTTACCGCGCTTCGTTACAAAATTGTATATTCCTCCATCGTCCCTCCTTGTCGCCGGGGTACCAGTTCTGCACTGTCGAATATTTTATCTTTGCATTATCTAACGCAACCAATTCTACCACTGCCGCGTGCAATTGATTTTTATCCCGCATTGGCGCAGTGCATCCTTCCAAATAGCTCACCTGCGCGCCTTCTTCCGCTACGATGAGCGTTCGCTCAAACTGCCCAGTTGCAACGGCATTAATACGGAAGTAAGTAGATAACTCCATCGGACAGCGAATGCCTTTGGGGATGAAGCAAAACGATCCATCACTGAACACTGCCGAATTCAGTGCAGCAAAATAATTATCATTCGCCGGCACGACAGAACCAAGATACTTTTTTACTAAATCAGGATGTTCACGAACTGCATCTGAAAACGAACCGAATATAATTCCGAGCTCTTTCAGTTTTTCTTTAAATGTTGTCGCTACAGAAACGCTATCGAATACAGCATCAACAGCGACACCGGCGAGCCATTCTTGTTCACGAAGCGGAATACCAAGTTTATCATACGTCTTCAGCAATTCCGGATCAACTTGCGATAAATCTTTGAGCAATGGCTTTTGTTTCGGTGCTGAATAATAGACAATCGCCTGATAGTCAATTGGCGGGTACTTTATATTCTGCCAGTGGGGTTCTTCCATTGTTTGCCAATGTCGGAATGCTTTCAACCGCCATTCAAGCAACCAAACCGGCTCCTGCTTTTTTGTAGAAATTAAACGGATGATGTCTTCATTTAAACCGGGAGGTGCTGAATCAGCTTCGATGTCAGTCACAAATCCATACTTGTATTCTTGTGCTGCAAATTCTTCTATAGTATTTGTTTCATTGTTCATAAATTTCTCAGTCTGCAGGTCGTTACACAATCTGCTCCAATGTTGTGTTTTCAAGAAGCAAATTTAGATTGTGCTGCATTTTCCCAAGCGGTTTGCGAATCGTGCAGGCGTTAAAGATAGAACAATTCTCTCCATCTTTCGCGTAACATTCAGCAATCGTTGGCTTTTCTTCTTCAATTACACTTATTATTTGTGAGACCCGTAATTCATTCGGTTTCTTCGCAAGCGAATACCCGCCGTGCATTCCTTGAGTTGAAATAACAACTCCGGCTTTAGTCAGTTTCTGTAAAATCTTCGCGAGCAGCTCATACGAAATATCGAACTCCACTGCAATTTCTTTCGCAGTAAATACATGTCCTTTTGGGTTCATCGCCATATGCCGAAGAGCGATCAAACCATATTCCACTTTTTTTGAGAGTTGAAGCATAAATACGACTATTCCAGTCTTATATTACACTAAAAAATAAGAGTCCTTTTAATGACTCTTATTAATTAAATATCTTTTTCTTTTTCTATTTAATCAAGAACTAATAAAAATCTCTTCTATGACCTTTGAAGAGCAGACATTTATTTTTATCTTATCAGTTATGGAAGCAATTCAAACACTTGATCTTACAAAGCATTATCATTCCCGCGCATTCAATAGGAATAACATCCCTGCTCTCGAAAAAGTTTCCATTTCTGTTGAGCAAGGTGAAATATTTGGATTGCTTGGCCCAAACGGAGCCGGAAAAACCACATTCGTCAAGTGCATTCTTTCTATAGTACACCCGACATCAGGTACGGCAACTGTCCTTGGTTGCTCTTTGGGACAGAGAATATTGAAAGAGAGTTGCGGATATTTACCAGAAAATCACCGCTATCCTGGATTTCTAACAGCGGAAAATACATTGATTTTTTTCGGAAGATTGAACGGCTTGCCGGAATCGACTTTGAAAGAGAAAGCACATTCACTTCTCGATACAGTTGGATTGAAGGATTGGACAAAGGTCAAGACGAAAAAGTTTTCAAAAGGAATGCTGCAGAGGCTTGGTCTCGCACAAGCGCTAATTAACGACCCGAAAATATTGTTTTTGGATGAACCGACCGATGGTGTAGATCCTATTGGACGGAAAGAAATTCGCGACCTACTTTTGAGTTTGAAAGCTCAAGGCACAACTGTTTTCCTAAACTCACACCTTCTTTCTGAAGTAGAAATGATCTGCGATCGTGTAGCGATTCTAAACAAAGGAAAAGTAGTTCGTCAAGGAACAATTGCTGAACTAACAGCACAAAAACTAATATATGTCATTCAGTTATCTTCTCCTCTCACCGGAGAAATTCGGGCCCGATTACAACAGACAATCTTTCCCATCGAGTATAAAGACGCAAATCTAATTGTGTCATTGCATGATAAGCCCGAGCTTAATACGATCATTGATATCCTCCGTGCAGGCGGAATTGGAATTGAAAGTATGAATCAGCAAAAGACGTCACTAGAGGATTACTTTATGCAGATTATGAAAGGAGAAAACGGACAGTGAGGTTCTGGGGGATGTTTCGGTTTACAGTTGAAGAAGCAATGCGCAAAGGAACACTCATTTTCTATTTTACCGTCGCAACAATTATATTACTGCTTTTAGCACTCGGCATTAGTCATCCGATGAACGATCGGGATATGGTTACTCTCTTTAGTATGCCGCTTGCTCGCTTATCTCAACAGGGATTAAATGTTGTCGAATTTCTACTTATTCAATTGCATTCATTATCTATTTTTTGGATTATGATTTTCGGTATGTTCGGCGTTGCAGGACTAATTCCATCTATGCTTGAGAAAGGGACCGTCGATCTCTTTCTCAGTAAACCCCTTACGCGTACCGAATTACTTATGGCACGCGCGCTTGGCGCTGTTTCTGGTATTGCCATTAATCTTATCTATTTCTTTGTCGGCGTTTGGTTTATTTTTGGGTTGAAAGTGGGAGTATGGCACTGGGGATTTCTTTCATCTACTATTTATGTGGTCTATGCATTTGTATGTTTCTTTTCGGTAGTTACCATTGTCGGATTAATAACCCGGAGTGCCGGCTTTTCAATCATGCTGTCTTTTATTTTCACTCTCATTTCGTGGGGACTTGAAGTAAGAGAAAACGGATTATATAGACTCTGGGATAATGTCGTTTATCACCGCTTGCTCGACGCACTTTATTATCTAACTCCACAAATGAATGCCATGCTTGAAAATTCTACTCGTGTAATCGGCAAACTTCCTTATATTCCCAATGCACCTGATTTTACTTTTATGCCTTTCATATATTCGTTCTTCTCGACTTGCCTTCTCTATTTTCTTTCAATCTGGTATTTTTCCCGGCAGGATTATTAATCGCTCAACTTATTATTTTTTGGTCTACTTTATTTGAATGTGGCACGAATTCTATCTATTTTTCTCAAATTAGAAGATGAGAGATATTCATCAGACTTTATTATCAAATATATTATTGGCTTCAAGGAACCTATACTTTAAGAATTTTAGAAGATTTTTTTCATTTATTCTTCAAGATTAGTCCGTATCTGTTAATAAGCATTGTTTTAAATGTATTAGCTATCCGATATTTTCGCGGCAAAAAAATTCAATTCTCATCAAGAAACGAATATGTCGCTATCATTTCTGCTGCTATTGTCGGTTTGATTTCTCCTTTGCCCACGTACGCTGCAATCCCTATAGGGTTATCATTAATGACATCCGGAGTTCCTTTTAGTGCAGTTATAGCATTTATTCTTTCTTCGCCTTTGATGAATCCGACTATATTTTTTCTCACAGCAACACAGATCAGTATGGAAATGGCGATTGCAAGAACCGTTACTGCTTTTATACTTGCTATTATTGGCGGATTACTTACAATCAAATTATTCAAACCTATCTATGATACAGATACACCATCGCCTTTTTTAAAGAAATCATCTAACAAATCACTATGGTCAGATATCTACGGTAACACAAAGTATATAGCGAAATATTTTTCTATTGCGATTTTTCTAAGCGCCGCTGTAAAGGCATTAGTTCCGCCTGAAATGATTACCCGCTTACTTTCAGGCAATGCTAAAATGAGTACATTAATCGCAATAGGCATGGGAGTTCCTTTCTATACCTGCGGCGGTTCCGCTATTCCATTTATTGAAACATTGATGGATTTGGGTATGAGTAAAGGCGCTACCCTGGCATTTTTCATTTCTGGACCAGCAACGAAACTGGAAACCTTGTATGCATATAAATCTTTACTGGGAACAAAAGTATTAATTTTTTACTTATCACTTACTTTTGTATACTCATACATAGTTGGATTGTTGTATTCTTTTTTTTAAAGGGAATAATGACATCAATGAGAAAAATTGAGAATAAATCGCGGAAAATTTTTATTGCGCTTATTGCTTTATCAATTTGGTTTTACTGGGATTTATCCCAAGCTCACAGTGCAATAACAACCATCTATAAATCGTTCTTTCTGGATTCAGAAATGAAAGCATCCTCCTCTTCATCTTCAACTGCTACGGTTGCGATTGTTCGCTCGAATGATCCTGTATTAGGAGCAGATACTTGTGGAGTAACATCTGAGAGCATAACATATCCGACGATATATAAAATGGTAAAACATGCTGTGGAACTTGTTTGCGGACCGACAGGATTGCGCACGATTATTAAGAGCGGAGATACAGTACTTATAAAACCGAATATCGTGCAGTGGGATTCCAGCGGAAGCGGCGGTGTGACAGATGTTCGTGTCGTGAAATCATTGGTGTATCTGATTGATTCCATCGATCACGGCCATATTAAAATTATTGTTGGAGAAGGATCGCCAAGACCCTATACAACATTTGAAAAAATAGCTGCTCCAACGACAACACCTTGGGTTCAATTATTTGATGTACCCGGATATCAACAATTAAAAACAGATGCGCAGAAATCTGGAATCGATTTTCGTATTTCTAATCTTAATGGAAATGATGATACAAATCCATGGCCGGAATTGGATACTGTGTCTGTACCGGGAGGGGGACAAGCACAACCACAAGGCGGCAAATATTTTGTTCATCGAGATGTGACACACGCAAGCGTATACATCGCTGTACCGGTGATGAAAATTCATAAAGATGTACGTTATACAGGCGCTGTGAAAGATCAAATCGGATTAGCAGCAAGCTCACGTTATGGCTTTAGTAAAACGGCCGGTGTATCGCAAGATGGATATATTCATAAATTACTTCACACAAGTCAGATGGCAACAAATTGCCATAACTGGCAGGACAAAGAGATTGTGGATCTGGCTACAATAGCTAGGATTAAATTTGTCGTGATGGACGCTATTACCTGTTTGGATTCAACAAAAACCCCGAAATATGGTGGTAATTCCTCCACTCCAAACATTCCTAATATTAATATTTCTAATCGCATAAAGATGAACACAATAATGGCGGGTTATGATCCCGTTGCAGTCGATAATGTTTGCTGCCGTGTTATGGAGATCAATCCAGACGATATACGTTATCTCACTTTGGCAGAATGTGTGGGTTTGGGTACGAATAATTCGGACAACATTACAGTTGTCGGAGCAACGATCGACCAAACGAAGAGACATTTCAGATATGTTCAGCCGTTTAGCACAACGAACACTTCTTCCTATGGGCAAAGCAATAGAACATGGTTGTTGAGTAATTATTATCTAACAAGCGGAATCAGCAATCCAATGGATAATCAATTTATTTCTAACGAAGCGACTTTAACGCCGTTAGCTGGGGCCAATGGTTGGAGTCAGCCGATTTATTTCATAGACGATCAAATATTACTAGGAGATTATTATCAATCTCTAGATTCAATAAGAAATAGCCAAGCAGGCGTAGGTTATGCATTCACATATTTTACCGTTCCTACAGCTCAGCAAGCCGAACTTTGGGTTGGCTCAGATGAATCTATAAAAATATATCTTAATGGCTCAATTGTTTATAATTACTCCGGTACACGATCTTTTACTGGAGATCAATTTTTTAATGATGATACCTGTATTATCAATCTTCAACAAGGCACCAACAAATTACTCGTCAAATCATATCAAAGCATTGGGAAATATTCATTCAGTCTTAATATCTGTGAAATCCAACCAAATCCTTTATATAAAGGCAATAGAGTAATGGGATTGAAGTTCACAACTACCGGGAATGCAACTGGCGTAAACGAGAAAAATGCTTCTACTATTTCATCATTCGAGTTAAAAAATAATTATCCCAATCCATTTAATCCGGCAACGATGATCACATTTTCTGTAGGGACGTATAGCTATACGTCCCTACGGGTGTACGATATGTTAGGGCGGGAAGTGGCAACAATATTCTCAGGAAAATTGGCGGCAGGAAGTTACACAAAACAATGGAATGCCAGCGGAATGCCAAGCGGAGTGTACTTCTATAAGCTTACGGCGGGTAATTTCTCACAAGTAAAAAAAATGGTGCTAATGAAATAATTTCAAATGTAATAAAATTATGACCGAGATTTTTCTAAGCGTGCTCAATCCACTAGTAGGTTTGAATATCATACGATTTCTGCCTACCTTTTTCCATCATTGAGGGTATTATGAGAATTGGTATTACGTGTTATCCCACATACGGCGGCAGCGGCGTTGTCGCGACCGAACTTGGAAAAGCACTTGCCAGCCGCGGACATTCAATTCATTTCATCAGCTATGCAATGCCAATGCGTTTGAGTGGATTTCAGGATAATATTGTCTATCACGAAGTGGAGATGGCAAATTACCCGTTCTTCGACTTTCCTCTTTACACGCTTGCTCTAAGCCAGTAAAATGGTTGAAGTGGCACGATATGAGAAATTGGATCTGCTGCATTGCCACTATGCGATTCCCCATGCCACAAGCGCATATTTGGCAAAACAGATCATGGGCGATCATATCAAAATCGTCACTACGTTGCATGGAACTGATATTACTCTCGTGGGATTAGAGCCGAGCTTCTTGCCGATCATGAAATTCAGCATTGAGCAGAGTGATGGTGTAACGGCTGTCTCCCGTTTTCTCAAAGAAAAGACCCTGACGAATTATGGGATCGATAAAGAGATCGAAGTCATTCCGAATTTCATCGATACAGCAAAATACAAACGACTGCAATCGGATACATTATGTTTGAAGTGTGGAACAGAAGGTGAAAAAGTGTTAATGCATACTTCAAACTTCCGTCCAGTGAAACGCGTGATGGATGTTATTCGAATTTTTAACGAAGTACAGAAAAAAGTACCAAGCAATCTTATATTGATTGGCGATGGCCCAGACCGTTCACAATGTGAAATGTTGTGCCGTGAATTTGGAATTCAGGAGAAAGTGCGTTTTCTCGGGAAACAAGTAGAGTTAGTGCCAATTCTTTCTACTGCTGATCTTTTCTTAATGCCAAGTCAATCGGAAAGTTTTGGACTTTCCGCACTTGAAGCGATGGCATGCGAAGTACCGGTCATTTCCTCAAGTGTTGGCGGATTGCCCGAACTTCAAGTGCATGGCCAGACAGGATTTATTGCTGAGTTTGGCGACATTGACCGAATGGCTCGCTATGCAATTGATCTACTGACAAATTCATCTAAACATAAACTATTTGCAGAAGCGGCACGCAAACGCGCAATCGAATTTGAATCTTCAAAAATTATCAGCCAGTATGAAAAGTACTACGAACAAGTTCTCGCAGTACAGTAAATTCAGTGGACCTCTCCGACCCCTTTTAGGGATCGGAGAGGTAATCTTTTAAAAATCAGTTTTATGCAGGGCGAAGCCGCGCATACTTTACAATCAAAGTTTTCGTTCCACAATTTTCAAATTGCACAATAGCTTTTTGCGCATCTCCTTTTCCAATGACAGTCGTTACGCGTCCACAACCAAATATTTCGTGCATTACAATTGCACCGCGTTTAACCTCAAATTTTTCTTGTGATTCCGATTCATAGTCCGGCATGGCATCACTGAAAAATACCGCTTCTTCACTCTTCTTCTGATGTGCCGCAAATGTGCGTTTATCAAATGCAAAGGATGATTCAGCCGTTCGCTGATGCTGGGCTTTCATACCGACACGCTCGATATTTTTCGTCCCTAATTCGGAAAGAAATCGAGATTCGCTTGGATAAGTGACATCACCAAATCGATATCGAAGGGCCGTATAAGTGATGTATAACTTTTGTTCTGCTCTTGTAATCCCGACATAAAACAATCGCCGCTCTTCTTCTAAATCTGAAGATTCAATGGTGCTTGAATAAAACGGTAGAAGCCCTTCCTCCAATCCCGCGATCATCACGACAGGAAATTCTAACCCTTTTGATGCATGCAGTGTCATCAAAGTAACAGCATTGTGCTCGCCTTCCCACGTGTCGATATCGGAAACGAGCGCTACTTCTTCAAGAAAAGATTCGAGCGTGCCGTCCGGTCTGTCGCTGCTGAATTCAGAAATTGCCGAGAGCAACTCTTGCACATTTTCCCACCGTCCCATCGATTCAGTCGTGCGTTCTTCTTTAAAGATTGATAGAATTCCTAATTCATCTACAAGAGAACGTGCCCATTCGCTCAACGTCATTTGCGGGCGTAGCGCCTGATACTTATCAATAATCGCTCTGAATTGTGACAAGCTATTCTTTGCCCGTTCCGTCAATTCTGTTACTGCATCAAGCCGTTTTAATGAATCAAACAGGGAAAGCGAATGCTGCGACGCATATCTCTGCAAATGCTCGATTGTCACATCGCCTATTCCGCGTGCCGGATAATTAATGACACGCAATAGACTTATCTCATCAGTAGTATTCGCAAGCAGACGCAAGTATGCAAGCACATCCTTAATTTCTTTGCGTTCGTAGAAGCGCGTCCCGCCGACAATTTCATATGGAATCGCATTTTTTCGAAAGGCTTCTTCCAATGCGCGCGATTGAGCGTTTGTTCGATACAGCACTGCAAAATCTTTCAGATCAAGTTTGCGCTTGTGACTTTCCTTCTGGATGGCACGGACAACCTGACTTCCCTCTTCACGGTCATCGGTACACTGTATAACCGTTACCGGTTCACCCGCCGGATTAGCAGTCCACAAATTTTTCTTTAACTGTTCTTTGTTGAAGTGAATTAGTTCATCTGCAACAGATATAATAGATTTTGTGGAGCGATAATTTTGTTCTAATCTAAAAAGCTGACAGTTAGGATAATCTTTTTGAAAATCCAAAATGTTGCGGATATCTGCGCCGCGGAAGGAATAAATGCTTTGGGCATCATCCCCAACCACTGCAATATTCTTAAACATATTGCCGAGCAACCGGACAACTTGATATTGTGCGCGATTCGTATCTTGAAATTCATCTACTAAAATAAACTTGAAGCGATACTGATATTTTTCCAGTACTTCTTTCTTCTTTTCGAACAGCTCGATTGGTTTTACCAGAAGATCGTCAAAATCCATTGCGTTGCTGCGCTGAAGTGTTTTCTGATATTCTGAATACACCAGCGCTGCCTTTTCATCAAAAAGTTCATGCACTGTCTCTGTAAACTTACTTGGCGAGAGATATTGATTCTTCGCAATACTGATGCGAGAGCGAATTGCTAGAGGATTGAATTGCTGAGTCGGTAGATTCAATTTCTCCATTGCTTTTTTTATGGTACTGAGCGAATCATCAGAGTCGTAGATTGTGAACGACGGTGTGAACTTTAGATGAATGCATTCTTTACGGAGAATCCGTGCGAACATTGAATGAAATGTCCCCATCCAAAGACTGCCCGCATCGCTGCCCGCCAGTTTGATGATGCGTTTCTTCATCTCATTCGCCGCCTTATTAGTAAAGGTAAGCGCAAGAATTTGATGAGCTGGCACACCGCATTCCATCAGGTAAGCAATGCGGTATGTTAGAACGCGTGTTTTACCGCTGCCTGCGCCGGCAATGATCATCACCGGGCCATTTGCAGCTTTAACAGCTTCTATTTGAACAGGATTAAGATCGTTGAGAAATTTCATCACATAATTAGTTTAATGAGATGAAATGGTAAGGAATATTTGCTCGGAGGGCAATTAGAAAAAAATGTTTTACAATAAAAAGAAAGAAGCATTGAAGAGACAGCTGATAAAAAGCAATAAGTCATTAATCACGAAACCACAAGATCACTATATCAACCAATTTCAAATTCCTAATCACTAATTCAAAATTTAATAATCACACCGGCAATGCACCTTCGAGCCGCAGGAGAAATTCTTTTGTTTTCAATCCAGCCGCATAACCTACAAGTTTTGAATTCGATCCAATGACGCGATGACACGGTATAACAATTGGAAGTGGATTAGCGCCGTTTGCCCTGCCCACTGCTTGAAATCCACGCTGAACACCGACACGCTCTGCAAGCTCCTTGTATGAAATCATTTTCCCATATCGAATTCGTTTCAACTCTGACCAAACATGGCGTTGAAATTCAGTTCCTACCGGATCGAGCCGGCTGTGAAACTTTACAAGCCGCCGATCAAAATAGCGATTCAACTCATCTATAATCTGGCGATTCTTGGTTGATGTCTCGACGAGCTCGGCACCATCGAACTTCTTTTGCAACCATCCAAGAAAATCCTTTTTCGTCTGAGCTGGAATGCTAATTTTACACACACCTGATTTTGTTGAAGCAATGTGAATGATTCCAATTTTTGAATTGAATGACGAATAGTAGATTTTTTCCATGTTCTCTCACAGTTTTATATACTCTGGTTCCCCTTCTAATCAAATTTCACCTTCATTCTTCCGAAAGCGAAACTGACTCGTTATTGAATTGTATTTCGAGAAATGATGCTGCACTAAAGCCGGAAAAAGTATAACTAAAAGGTATATGAAAGGCAAGCGCTCTCTGTCTTCTTTCGATTTCTTCTTGAGAATAATCCTTGACATAACTTAGAAAAACGCTCTCGCTTCCATCCTCGCAAGATGTACCGGCAGCCCTCCACCTTCCTTGCGTCCATTGTAATTGAGCGACAATTGCAGGTTCGAAGTGATGCGGTAATCGAATGTCAACTGCCACAGATAACTTTGTCCCACTGCTTTTCCAGCAGTGAATTCATAAGGCAAAGTTGCGCTTGGATCGGTAATATTTGCCAGTGATACCTCGTCCCGTTTGAATTCTACATGTAATTGTCCAACACCAGGGAATGACTGAACAATCCTGATTCCTTCTTCATTAATGTCCGCTGTTGCATTTTTACCGCCAAAATAATTTATTATTTCTGTTACACTAAAATTAAAGCCGATTTCCCAATTCATTGTTGGCCGATAAGAAAAATCGGAAAGCAGCGCATTGGAAACTAGATCTCGTTCCTCAGAGGATTGTGTGGATGCTGTCATTCGGTCAATTTTGTACACAAAGTCTGTCTGGTTGCCAATCTCTTGCACAAGTTGTGATCGAATACGTATCGATCGTTCTTCCTGAAAAGTTCTTTCAGTTGACGAGACGAGCTGTGATAATCCATATCGCTCGTTATAACGAAACCGAAATGATAAATTGGAGTTATTCTCAAATAGGAACGCATCTTGCGTGATTTGTTGTGAACCAGCGAGCGTCGTTTGGTCATTTAAAAAATGTGAGAAATCGAGCAAGTATATTTGTTTTGTATCAGTATCTTCGCTTCTTTCATCCACCCGTAAATATGTTTCAGTTGAAATTGCTCTTAGAACTTTGCTTAGCCATGTAGATGCAGCTGTAGCCATACGTGCAGGTTGAAGACGCAAACGCACACTCGCATTTAGATTTGCAACCGGATAAAGCTGGTCACTTGGAATATAGACAACAATATAATCGCCATCGTAAGTTGTGAGCTCAAAATCATTTTCATCAACGATTCCATTGCCATTCACATCACCGATGTACTTATAATTGCCGGTTCCCTTAGCAACTTTAATAAATATACGTTCCAAGCGCGCAGATCGTTGATTGGAGAATTCATAATAGAGATCAGCTTCCACAGCACGTTGAAGAGGAGTATATCGTGTTTCAGAGCGAACTAGTACAGCATCAGAGTTCAAATTTCCACGTAATTTGAATTCATCTGTAAACTCCACATTACGAACACTCAACGTTAACGAGCTAGTTAAAGATTGCCAGTCTTTCAACTGCCAACTGTATAGCTGCGTAACAGATCGTAACGCACGGCTCAATGTTCCATTGGCAGCACTGTCTTCCGTTCGTATTTGATATTCGGCAGAGGCGATCATTCTCCAGAATTCGGCAGTGACAAGGCGCGGTGCAATTTCCAAATAGCGAAAACTGCCCTGGTGCAGCGAATCTTGTCCTGTGGTTGAATCAATGCGTTCTTCTGTTTCAATACGAAGACTGGGATGCCACTTGGCAATTTCATATTCTAATGTCCCACGTTGGCGGATCCATTGCGATTCATCTTGTAAAAGTTTGTTGGATGTATTGATAATCTCGACCTGATACTGAGCTTTTGGCAAACTCGAATCTGCAATTCCTAGATTGATTTGCGTTCTAGTGGAATGAACTTCACCAGGACGATTCAGCACACCATAAGATACTGCACTATTCAGGCTCCGTATTGGAAGATATGCCAGAGAGAATTCCTGAATTTCTTCGTTGGCAACTGCCGCTTCGCTGAGATTCCATTTCCTATTGAACTCTACTTCATTTACACGATCCAGCGGAACGAAGCGTCGATCTACAAACCGATCGGAAATGCGCGCATCTACTTCGCCTAAATTCTTACCATCTATAAATAGTTGTTTCGGATTGTAGCGAGCGGCAAATGTGAATGCATTGCCTTGAAGACTACTTGAATCCTGGTTGGCAAATCTGTTTTGATTAAAATTGCTCATTGCATATTCACCTGAAACAGAAAAATCAGACGTAAGAGATACTTGTCCATTCACGTCAAAAACTTGATGAAGCTGCGGCATAGGCAAAAATTGAAGGGGAAGATAATTTCCCTGGCCAATCCCCACAAACTGAAATTGTCCGGCAGCAATACGTATGTATCCGGCAGATGTATCGGGCACAAGATCCACAGGTGAAAAACTTACCGAATAGAATGCAAGCGAATCTCCCGGTGCATAGATAAGTATAGGATAATGCTTGCCACTAATAAGTGTATCCTTCAAAATATATTGACCTTTAACGCTGTCCACTCTTGATATTCCAGAGACAGATGCCTTCATACGATCTGCACCGCTTTGACGAAGTATAGCGCGAGTTGTATCGTTCAGCGTAACATCGACTGGTGAATCCGGATCATCCGCCTCCTGTACAAAAGATGCGTTCAATTTTAACCTGTCACTGAACGCTTTTCCGCTTACGGTGGTTGCAATAAGATTGCGAACAAATTGTTGATCAGAGTATTCAAAATCGATTACAATTCGCGATGCATTAGTAATTAATCGACGGCTGGAAAACGTCACCTCTCCGCTGGCATAATCGATAGTATAATCATTCACATCTCCACGTGTCATCAATGCGCCGTCTAAATAGACTCGCTCACTTCCCGCAATTACGAGCAAATGATTTTCACCGTTTGCTCCCGTAAGAAGGTATGGGCCTTGTACACTTTCCATTCCTTGAAATTGATTAGTGTTGTACTTGCCGCGTGCTGTAGCTCCGGTAATAGATACCGAGCCATCAATATCAGAACTTGCAATATGATTAAATGAAGCGATACCCTCTGCACCCTGCAATTTTCGATTTAACTGGCCAAACTCGCCTCCTTCTTTCTGATCAATATGCAAATTGAAATCTCCGAGTGTAGCGGAATATTGCGGATGTTTTATTTCAACATAAACTTTATCAACTTCGCGAAGCGTTTGAGTTGTCCCCTCTGGTTGAATCGGCGAGTTCTCGTCTGTAAGCGCTGCCGTTACGTCAATATCTTGAGCAAGTTTACCTGCAAGTTGCATACGAAAGCCGGAACTCAACGAAAGATCTTGATTAGAACCGACAGAAAAACCGCGGACAATTGATCCGCTTTTTTGCAAACCAGGACCGAATAAATCTTCCGATAGTAAGCTGCGCGATTGCTGCGAGATAAATGTTTTATTGCCTTCTACAGAATCATGCCGTATCTCTAATTGTCGAAGTGCATATTCACGTTTGAAACTGAGCGGAAGTGTCCTATATGTTACAAACATTTTGTGTGTAATTGTATCAGAGACTATTCGAGCAAGTTGAGCTGAAGAAAACGATATTTGACCGTAGCGATAATCTATCCGGTAATCTTGCAAGCGTTTTATATGCGACGTTGAGTCGATAATAATGCGCTCGCTTCCTTCAACAATAAATTCCTTTTGAAGTCGATAGACTGTATCAAGTTTCGTAAGCGTGATAGTAACGGAGTGAAGACCAAAAGAATTTATTGTTCCGGAAGATTGAGCGGAAAGACGGGCTGAGTGAAATAACAAGACAAGAACAGCGATAGAAAGTAAATACTTCATTGAGTACGTTGAGGACATTCCTTCAAAATAGATTTGTTTCAATACCTCATAATTTCCTCCTAAACGCACACCATATCGTCTTATTATAGATGAGCACTAATATGTTTATTTAAAGATAACGAAGAGAGTTAACTGTTACAACTGTTTTGTATAAAGAGATGAATAATGAGAAATCCTTCCCGATACTTTTAAATAGATACCGAAGAATCGTTTCAGAACTTTTTCACTTCAACATACTTCAAATCCCCAGTCCGAAAATACACCCAGGTGACGATCAACAGCGTCATCATCCCGCCGAAAACGGCTGAAGGAACAGTTCCCATTAATTTTGCGGCAAGTCCAGATTCAAAGCCGCCAAGCTCATTAGATGATGCAAGGAACATCTCATTCACCGCCTGGGCCCTGCCGCGCATTTCATCGGGAGTCATCACTTGCAAGATTGTTGCTCGAATAACGACACTTACGCTATCGAAAGCGCCGCTGAAAAATAGCATGGCAACCGAAAGTCCCATCCATGGTGAAATAGCAAATATTAGAATGCAGATGCCGAATCCCGTTACTGACAGAAGCAAATTCTTCCAGGCATGCTGCATCGGTGAGAACCGGGTCAAAAGAAGCAGTGTAACGACGGCGCCAAGCGAAGGTGCAGCCCGTAAAATGCCCAACCCCTCCGCCCCGACATGCAAGATGTCTTCTGCATAGATAGGAAGAATCGCCATAACTCCGCCGAACATCACAGAAAATAAATCAAGCGATATAGAATACAGAATAATTTTTGTTTTAAAAACGAAGCGTATTCCTTGCTTAATACTGGTTATAATTTCATCTTGATTATTTACTTCCTGAATAGGTTTATCTCCGATCTTCATAAAAAGGAAAAATGATGTAACCACCATCAAAACAGCAACCAGTAATGTATTAGCAAATCCACTCCATGCATAGAGAAATCCGGATATCATGGGGCCGGCAATAGCGCCAACCTGCCAAGCAGAGCTGCCCCATGCAGAAGCGTTTTCATATAAAGGTATAGGAACAAGAATGGCTCGAAGAGATTTTGACGTCGGAGAGAGAAATGCCCGGCATAAGCCAATAATAAAAATTGTTAAGTAGATTATAATAAGAAAAGACGCTTGTGAAATATTGTCTTGCTGACGAGCAATAATTTGCAGTATTAGCGAACTAAGTGCAATGCTCCCAACGCTCCACAGCAGAATTTTACGCTTACTATACTTATCTGCAATATGGCCGCCGAAAAGAGAAAAAGAAATAAACGGGATCGCCTCAACAAGTCCTATCAGTCCCAATGACAATGGATTGTGCGTAACGCGATATAGTTCGTACCCAATAGCAACTTCTTGCGCAAGAAGCGCCAGTGTAATAAAAAAAGATCCTATAACGAGATTGCGAAATTCCGGATAGCGCAAAGCTGCAAAGGGATCATTTTCTTGAGATAAGATTTTCGATTTATTCAACATTTACTAGCAAATGCCCAAAGTGTTTTTCCATAATGCTATCTTTTACATTGACTTCCTCCCCTTTTAGGGGAGGACTTCTCCACTCCTTTGAGGAGAGGGAAATATTTCTCTATTTACTAAAAAGATCTAGAGAAGTTATAATTAATAAAATAAGTAAGCTCGACTGTATTTCCAAGAGACACATTATTTTTTCGTAATAATATGCTTTTAGTGATTCTATTTTCAGACATAATAAAAAAGAAGCCCGTAAGCGTAATACTCACGGGCTTCTTTGTGCCGAAGGGGGGACTCGAACCCCCACTCGATTTGAGTCGAACCTCGTAGAACGAGGCAAGCTGTATTTTGAGTCCAGTTTATCCCGACAAAGTCGGGACGCGCCTTTTCGTCAGTAACGAGTTCAATTCATAATGACCCGGTCCACTTTTAAGAAATTTCTCTCTTTTTCTTGCTTGCTGTCGATTAGGACATTCTTCTGTAAGAAGTAGTTGGAACGGTCGTCTATTTTTTGTCGATGGTACTTTTCCCTGATTGTGACGTATTAACCGCTTCTCTACATCTTCCGTCATTCCGATGTAAAGATTATTATCTTTTAGAGATTTTAATACGTACACAAAAAACATTCAGTGCCGAAGGGGGGACTCGAACCCCCACTCGATTTGAGTCGAACTGGATTTTGAGTCCAGCGCGTCTACCAGTTCCGCCACTTCGGCGCTTCGTTTATTAAATATATCAAGGAATGACCTGCGAAACAAGTTTTTTTCTTCAACAACTCTCAGAGTGTTTGAAAATTTCAAACTCACTACTTCGATACTAACTCGTCTGCTCTACATTCTAGCGGGACGAATTATATTCAAAAGAACAGTTGCCAAATGGAACTGTACGGCATCCTGCAATTTATTACTTTGAGCGGTAGAATACTTTGGAAGTCTTATGTAACGCATTAAACTTAATTTCCCACACCCTCGCTGATAAACTTGCGAACGGAAATCATACTTCCCAGCAATCCAAGGAGGCAGCCAATGCCTATGATAATGCCGTAGTAATAAGGCTGAACGCGGACAAATTCTGATAGCGAGACGGTCAACCACTGTTCTAAATATTTAAATAGCGTATAAATAATTCCAGCGGCGATTGCTCCTCCCAGCAGGCCCTGAAGAAATCCTTCCAGTAAAAATGGCGTACGAATAAAGCTTCGCGTTGCACCAATAAGTTTCATTGTCTGTATAATTTTACGCTTTGCATAAATGGCAAGACGGATAGTGTTAGCTACTAAAATGACAGATGAAATAGTGATAAAGATTCCAACACCAAGCGTAATCCAAAGAAACAACATCGCCCGCTGATCCAGCATTTCCAACAATTGTTTCCGGTAGATTACATCATCCACGCCTTTGATGGATTTTACCTGACTGGAAATTACTTCAGCATGTTTTGCCGTCTTATAGCCGTCTTTTAAGAATATTTTGAGAGACGCCGGCAGCGGGTTGAAATTCAAAACTTTATAAATATCTTCGCCGAACTCTTCATTAAATATTTTCGCTGCTTCTTCTTTTGAAACGTAGCGAACCTCGCGCACGCCTTCCAGCATTTCTACTTGTCCTTTAACCTCGGTTACCTGATCGTTGGTGATTTGGTCGTTCAAAAACGCCTCCATTTCTACCTTTTCACGCAGCGATTTGACAAAACCATTTACATTCAAAAATAGAATTGTAAAAAAACTCAGCAGCAATAACGATACGCAAATAGTAAAAATTGCGGCAAACATCGACAGTTTGGCTCGCTTGAAACCTGAAAATCCCTCTTTTAAAACATATCCTAGTTGCATATTACTCTCACTTGCTATGGCGTGAAATAGCGGAATCGTCAAACGGCTGGTAACTCCCCAGCACGCGCACAAAAGAACAAACTTCTTCTAAATGATTTAATGCCTGACTCAGTGGATCTCGTTTAGGTATCCCTTCCACATCCAAATAGAAGAGATATTCCCACGGTTTGCCGATTATCGGACGTGATTCAATTTTCAGTAAATTAATATCCCGCAATGCAAATACAGCAAGCGCTTTGAAGAGTGCGCCGGGAATATCTTTTGCTGCAAATACGATTGAAGTCTTGACTTTGCCGAGCGGTTGAACCTGTTTTCGCGAGAGTGCAATGAAGCGTGTGAAATTGCGATGGTCACTCTCAACGTTTCGTTCCAGAATATGCAGTCCGTACGCACGCGCTGCTTGTTCGCTGGCGATAGCCGCTGCATCATTGCGTTTTCGTTCCTGGATAAACCGAGCAGCCGCTGCCGTATCATGCACGGCTTCCACTTTTACATCTTTTTAGTGTGCTGAGAAAGTTCTCGCACTGGCCAATCGCTTGCAATTGCGAGTAGATCGTGCGAATGCTATTCCGTTTTGCTTCGGGCAAAGCCATCAAATGCAGTTCGATGCGGAGTTTTACTTCACCGATTATAAAAAGCTTATGCTTCAGAAGAAGATCGTACACCTGATGGATACTGCCGAATAGCGAATTCTCAATCGGCACAATGCCAAAGCTTGCGGGATGATGTTCGGCATCTGAAAAGACATCGGAAAAAGCAGGCAATGGTTTTAATATAGCATGGGCCCCAAAGAATTTTCGCGCTGCTTGTTCACTAAACGCACCTGGTTCACCCTGATAAGCGATCATAAGTAATTTCCCATTAAGTTAAAAATTTGATTCATCATCCCATCGGACAATCTTCCATGGATCCTGTGCTTGATTGCGTACCAATGTAAGATTAACATATCCGTCCACATAAACAATATCACTCGGATTGAACGTAACCGTCAAATTAAACCCCCGCTTAATCATTTCTTGTGTATTGGTAGAATCAACGGAAGACGATGCTATATCATTCCATAAAATATCCAATCGCTGAGCATTCTGGAATAGTCCGTATGTTGTCCGCATCTCCTCATCTCTTCCCCAAGTTACATCGACACCCATATCATAATCGTGATAAACAAATGTAAAGTTCCCGTCAAGAAGTTGTCCATAAATTGATGTATCGCGAACAGTGTAAGCATATTTGAAGTTTTGAAATATACCGTCGGCCGTTTTTTGGTCGCTCAGGAGCGATGATGTTTCTCCAGAAGAATCATCCAACCCAGGTGCGAATGGATTACAGGCAGCCAGTACCAAGATGAATGGTATGGAAATAAAGATGAATTTCATTAGTCACCATTGTGAATAAGCAATCCCCTTTAAGTCGCTCCATGTTGAGTCGGATACATTTACAGCAACATCCACCCACTGATTGATATACCATAATCCCGATACTTGCGTAAGTGTATATTGCACTTGTCCGTTAGAATTTTTTAACCGACGCCTGCTTCCACTGGAAGAGTCAAATGATAAGCAGTTTCCACCTGACTTATATTATTGTTATATGTCGGCGTATAAGGATCAAACACTAAAACCACTCTAGAATTATTTGAGAAGTGATTAATAATTTTTTCGAAGCATTGCTGTTCTTGCGCTTTATTCCAAGCCGTCCAATCAATACCGCCGTATTTGTTTTTAGCGTCAGTTGATGGGATAAAACTAAAAGAAGCATCCGAAAATGATTTAGCATAGTTGACAGAATTTCCGTCCTGGAACGCGTTCACCATATTCTGCAATACTATTGATACATCTGTCGGAGGAACGTAATTTGAACTCTGTTGCGACGGCTCCTCCGGTGTTCTAGTCTTAAACAAATCACAGGATATCAAACTGAAACACAACATTATATTTATAGCCATAACAAAACTGCGCAGCATCAAAGTTCCTTTATACAACGATGCGGCCTTCAAACGCTCTGGAAAGAGTCGCTTCGTCTGCAAATTCAAGATCAGAGCCGACCGGTAAACCACGTGCAATACGTGTTACCTTTATTCCCAGCGGTTTTAACAACCGGGAAAGATAGAGTGTTGTTGTTTCTCCTTCCACATTTGGGTTAAGCGCCAAGATAATTTCTTCGATTGTTGAAGTAGAAATACGCTGCAACAATTCCTTAATCTTCAACTCGTCGGGACCAATGCCGTCTAACGGTGAAAGTGCTCCCCCTAAGACATGGTACAAACCTTTAAACTCGTTCGTCTTTTCAATAGCAAGGACATCGTGCGGCTCTTCGACAACACAGATTGAAGACCGTTCGCGTTTAGTATTAGAACAAATTGCACATGGATCGGTTTCAGTGATATTTGAGCAGATAGTACAATACCGTACTTTATCTTTCACATTAACCAATGCTTTTGCCATCGTAACGACTTCATCGCGCGACATTTTCAAAACATAGAGGGCAAGACGCTGCGCAGTCTTCCTTCCTATACCCGGAAGTTGTGCAAATTGTTCAGCGAGTTGTTCAATTGATTCAGCAGTATAAAACATTATCAGATCTCATAGGTGCAAGGATTATCAAGAATTAAAATTTTAAGAGTTTTTATGATTAAAAACCGGGAAGCTTCATACCGGGAATATTGGGTATCATTCCGCCGGTCGCTTTTTGCATTTCTTCCGCTGCCATTGCAGTTGATCGCTCCAATGCTTGATTTACAGCCGCTAGAACTAAATCCTCCAGCATCTCTTTCTCATCCGGATTTATTACTTCTTTCTCAATTTCAATTTTGATGATATGCTGTTTGCCATTGGCATTTACCCTCACCATACCTCCACCGGCTTCGGCTGCAACAGTTTTGCTTTCAAGTTCCGCCTGAACTTGATCCATCTTCTCCTGCATTTTCTGCACTTGCTTCATCATTTGCTGCATATTCGGCATGCCGCCTTTGAACATTTTTTTGTCTCCTATATTTTTATTCTTAAATAATTTTCTGCGTCAATATACCCCGAAATGGAAGGAAAGTCAACGCACGAAATTTTAAACGCCTATATTGACTTTCGGAAAAAAATGGAGATATATTAAGGTAAAGCTCATCAGTATTGATGAGTTTTTTAAATGATGTGATTCCGCGATAGCTCAATGGTAGAGCATGCGGTCCGATCATCGCACAAGCGATGATCGAGATCTCGTCCCGATAAAATCGGGACGGACTGTTAACCAGACTTTGAAATAGGGAATTATTTTTCATTCCGCGATAGCTCAATGGTAGAGCATGCGGTCCGATCATCGCACAAGCGATGATCGAGATCTCGTCCCGATAAAATCGGGACGGACTGTTAACCAGACTTTGAAATAGGGAATTATTTTTCATTCCGCGATAGCTCAATGGTAGAGCATGCGGCTGTTAACCGCAGGGTTGTAGGTTCGAGTCCTACTCGCGGAGCCAATTCATTTTGCCGTACCGCAGACGGGATTTGTTGTTTATAAGAGACTAACTCAAAACTACCTTTGTTTTATTTATATATACTCATCTGAATTTAATGGAATGTTTTAAGTTGGTATTAGTCCGAAAATCTTAGAACAGCGGCTTGAATTTACCATCTTTCAATAGGTAATGGATTCACAGCACGATATCGTCCCTGGAAATTAGTATACACGAAAGGATATCCAACGCGACAGCTGGCTCGAGTGCTGAAAAGAAAATCAAAACAAGGAAAAGCAGATCGATGATTTAACATTTCATCTAATGATGTTTGGGATTATTCGGATTATTAACCATTCCGTCGATTTCTGACTGTAGGGTTGTAGGTTCTCCCGCTCCATCATAATGGAACGGGACTATTAACCCCGACGTTTTATGTCGGGGCTCTCGGAGCACTTATAAATGAAAGGTCGAAATAGATTTTCGACCTTTTTTTCTTACACCCATCTCAGAAAGAAAAATATTTTCTTATTTCTATAATCTTCGAATTCTAAACACAACTGCCAAATAAAAAGCGGTAATAATAGTTCCGATTGCTGACACACTAAACGTCACCGCTGGCGAAAACGCATACCACAACCATCCGGCTAAACTGCTCGCCAGTAAAGTGCAAATGCTTTGCATTCCAGTGTAGAATCCGATGGCAGTCGCCACATCATTTTTAGAGACAATATTAGAAATCCATGCTTTAGAAATTCCTTCAGTGCTCGCAGCATACATTCCGTAGAGAAAAAACAATGCAAGTAATACAGGCATAGATGCAGCAAAAATGATCCCGCCATAAACAATCGCAAATAAAACCAATCCTGCGAAGAATATCAATTTTAATCCAATTTTGTCTCCCAACGCTCCCAGCGGATACGACATCAACGCATAGACAAGATTATAGAAAATATAGATTCCAATCACCTGTTGATCTGTCGCCCTTTGGTGCCGCATCATCAAAAGAAGCAGCACATCCGAACTATTCATCAATGCAAAAAAGAGAAGACCAACCACAAGTAGACGAAATTCGCGGGGAGCAATTTTCCAATATTTTAAGAAAGAGAAAAATCCGGATCTAGCATTATATGCAGACATTTTTTCAATATGTACATTTCTATCTTCCTTTATAAGAAAGGTTATCGCAATAGCAATTATCCCCGGGATAAAAGCAATCAGAAATAATGTTCTATACTGCGCCGGGTAAAATATAAGAAAAATTAAAGCCGCCAATGGACCAAGTGCGGCTCCGATCGTGTCGAATGCCCGATGGAAACCGAATACTCTTCCCTTAAACTCTGGAGTTGTTTCAGCGGAGAGCATTGCATCGCGTGCACCAGTGCGAATCCCTTTTCCTAACCTGTCTAGCGTACGTGCACCGAATATCCAAAGTGGAAACGTAAATACTGCCATCATCGGTTTGGAAATTGCACTTAGGGAATATCCCATTTGAACAAATATCTTTCGTTTACCAATGTTATCTGAAAGATTTCCAAAATATCCTTTACTCAAACCGGCGGTAGCTTCTGCAATTCCTTCTAACAAACCAATAAGCGCAACAGAAAACCCGATATTCGTGAGATACATTGGCATAATCGGATAAAGCATCTCGCTTGCTACATCAGTAAAAAGACTCACGATAGATAGAACTAGGATTGTACGTGTGATAATTCTCATTGTTCTCCTCACGCTCTTTCTGATGATAATATACTAAGTGATTTTTATGAGCGCAATTATCTGCTTTTTTAACAGAACATTTCAGTGGATTCACAGAAAAAGTTTCTTATATTTTTCGGAAATAAATTTTCAACTTTTTGGTGTTGAGAGTAGGAGCAGTATGGACTTCATATCAATCCTCCGAGGTCTCTTTGGCCTCATAGTTATTACAGCCCTCGCCTATATTTTTTCCGACAATAAGAAAAAAATTAATTGGAAATTGGTCACCAGCGGCATCATAATGCAATTTGCCTTTGCATTTATCGTCGTGAAAACCGATATCGGCCGGGAGATTTTCAGTTATTGCAGTAAATTCTTCGTATGGCTCTTCAGTTTTGCAAGTGACGGGGCACAATTCGTTTTCGGTGGATTGGCGAAAAACGTGGGCACTGATGGAAGCCTTGGCTCTTTCTTTGCCTTTCAGGTTCTTCCAACTATTATTTTCTTTGTATGTTTTATGAGCATCCTCTACTATCTCGGCATTATGCAGCGTATCGTTCAAGGCATTGCGTGGATAATGCTGCGTTTGTTGGGAACAAGTGGGGCAGAATCTCTTGATGTCGCGGCAAATACATTCATCGGTCAAACAGAAGCTCCGGTCGTTATCCGGCCTTACCTTGCTACACTGACCAATTCCGAACTCTTCACTATTATGACAAGCGGTATGGCACACATCGCTGGTGGGGTACTTGCCGCATATATGCAGATGCTCGGCTTGGCATATGCGAAAGCTAATGGCTTGCCAATTGACGCATCGCAGGTATATTTTGCCGGTCATCTCCTCGCAGCAAGCATTATGGCAGCCCCTGCAACTATGGTGGTTGCAAAAATGTTAATGCCGGAGACCAGTGAGCCCCTCACGATGGGAACCGTGCGCGTCAAGATCGAACGGACTCATTCCAACATTATCGAAGCGGCTGCAGGCGGCGCAGGCGATGGCGTGCGCCTTGCAATTAATGTTGCCGGAATGCTTATCGCATTCATTGCGATAATTGCGTTGATAAATGCATTATTGGGTTACGTCGGTGATATTTCTGGATTAAATGCCGTCTGCCAAACACAGTTCCATCAAAAATTATCGCTCGAACTTCTTTTCGGACTTATTTTCCAGTTCATTGCATTCACTATCGGTGTCCCCTGGCACGACTCACTCAATGTTGGCAGTTTGATGGGAATTAAATTGGTGGTCAATGAATTTGTCGCTTATTTGCGAATGGCCGATATGATCTCAGCAGGTATGCTTTCGCCAAAAGCGATTGTGATTTCTACTTACGCTCTTTGCGGGTTCGCGAATTTTTCATCTATTGCTATTCAAATTGGCGGTTTAAGTCCGCTTGCTGAAAATCGTCGCAGCGATATCGCAAAATTAGGATTGAAAGCGGTACTCGGCGGTACAATCGCAACATGGATGACGGCATCGATAGCCGGGCTTCTTTGCTAATTGATGTTACGCACTAATAATTTTTTATTAAAGGATTTATAGTTCTTTATATGATTGTCCACCTCCCTATCCCGACCCGATTTTGCATCGTGTGGGGATTTCCCCTCCCCGCCTGCTGCGGGCAGGCTCAAACGAGGAGGAGCGTATTAAAGTAATTCCACGAAGTGAAATTACAATAAATGCGCAGATTTTTCTTTAAAGGGGTGGTTTACTTTGTTTTATTATATTCCATGTTTATCAGCATAAAAGATGGCTTTGCGTAACATTAGTTGCTAGAGACCTCTGAAAAACATTATTTGTCATTTCGATCGCAGGGAGAAATCTTTCTTTTTATTAAGATTTCTCAGTCTCCCGATCGACGTTGTCGTTCGGGATTCTTCGAAATGACAATCCCGAATATTGCAGAAGTTTCTGCAAATTAATTTTCATGGTCTAAATCAAGGATCGTTCATGAACGACACTCAGAAGAATTACAAATGGTTTGTTCTCGAAGACTGGAATGGGTTCTTCGGACTCATATTCGACAATTTGACTGTCCTTTCCTTCCTTGCAGGTATTCTTATTTTCGTTTTTAAATATCCGGCAGATGTTGTATATACGAGAATGTTTCCCGGAACTGCATTCGGTGTATTGTTCGGCGATCTTATCTATACTTGGATGGCGTTCCGGTTAGCGAAGAAAACCGGTAATACAAAAGTAACCGCAATGCCGCTCGGTCTCGATACACCATCAACAATTGGGATTGCGCTCGTGGTACTTGGTCCCGCCTTTATCGGCTTGAAGGCAGAAGGAATTTCTGAGCGTGACGCGGCTATGATGACCTGGTATATCGGTATGGCAACCATGGTGTTTATGGGTATCATCAAATTTGTATTCTCTTTTTTAGGTCGATGGGTGCAGAAGATTGTTCCGCAAGCAGGATTGCTTGGTTCCCTCGCGGGTATCGGGCTTGCGTTGATCGGAATGACTCCCTTGATCGACATTTTCGGCATGCCGCTTGTTGGACTTATTGCGCTTGGAATGATTTTTTACACATTGATTGCTGGAATTAAATTGCCGTTTAAAATTCCGGGAGTATTCGCATCGGTTGCAGTCGGAACTGTACTCTATTATCTCCTCGGTCCCTCCGGAATTGTTGGTGGAACATACGCCGGGCCTCCTCCTGCTGAACTCCATTTTGGCCTACCCTTACCTACGTTAGATTTTATTAAAGGACTTGCTCCTGCACTCAAGTATCTTCCCATTGCTATTCCCTTCGGTATATTAACAGTCGTCGGCGGAATCAACGTAACGGAAAGTGCACGGGTTGCTGGTGACGATTACAGTACACGGAATATCCTTCTAACAGAAGCAATTGCTACTCTCATTGCTGGAATTTGCGGCGGTGTCGCTCAGTCAACGCCTTATATCGGACAACCAGCTTACAAACATATGGGTTCACGGGCGGGATATACTTTTCTCACCGGTGTTTTTATTGGATTGGGCGGAATTTTTGGATATATATCGTTTATTGTTGAACTTATCCCGCGTGCTGTATTAGCGCCGATTCTCATCTTCGTTGCATTTGATATTATCGCGCAATCATTTCAAGCGTGCCCGGCACGGCATGCACCGGCGATCGCCTTTGCATTCTTCCCGACAATCGCGCGTTTGTTGGCAATCAAATTAGGAAATACAGACGCAGTGCTTCCGGAAACCTTCAATAAACTAATGGCAGTCCCGGGAAAAGCATTACCTGAATTGCTTATCATCGTTGCGCTTGGCAATGGATTCATCGTCACGGGAATGTTATGGGGCGCATTCCTCGCCGAACTCATCGATCGTCGGTTGCGGGCATCGGCGGCATACTTGATCGCCCTGGCAGCGTTAACGTTTTTCGGAATAATCCATTCTGCATTACCTGATGGAATGATGTATTTGCCATGGAATCTTGATGGATTAGCCAGACAGGTTCCATATCAATTCACAGTGGCGTATTTAGCATTGGCGGCTTTCTTCTTTGCTATGTCTTTTACAAAGGAAAGCAGAGAACCGATCACTGGAATAGGACACTAAAGGATTTTTTATGTTTCGTTCTGCGTTCGTTTGGATTACAACATGCATACTTATTCTCCTTTGGCTTTTCTTATTAGCAATAAGTCGATTGTTTGATCATGATCCGGTGCACTATCGGACTGGCTTTCTATTCCGAAAAATCGGGAATGCACTAACCTGGATCAATCCTGCATGGCGGCTTCACATTACCGGTGAAATTATTTCCAATCCGCGACTGCCGTACGTCGTTGTCTGTAATCATCAATCGATGGCTGATATTCCATTGATCAGCAACTTGCCATGGGAAATGAAATGGATGGCGAAAACAGAAATATTCAAACTACCAATCCTCGGCTGGATGCTGCGGCTTGCAGGCGATATTAGTGTTGATCGAAAAAATCCACGCAGCGGCGCTCAAGCGCTCATCAAGGCACAGCATATTCTTGAACAAAAATGTTCCGTTATGATTTTTCCGGAAGGAACGCGCACTCTTGATGGACGAGTGCGGCAATTCACAGACGGAGCATTTCATCTTGCTATCAAAGCTAAAGTCCCTATACTTCCTCTCGTCATTGAAGGTTCGCGCGATTGCATCCCGAAGAACAGTTGGAAATTCGGCAAGCCATCGGATATCTTTCTGAAAGTGCTGCCGCCAATCGAAACATCTTCATTGACAATACAGGACGTTCCTTTGCTTCGTGACAATGTCCGTACAGCAATTATGAAACAAATTGCAGAATGGCGCTCGGTTCCGATTGAAGCAGTGGATGGGATGATGCCACTTTCGACAAAATAGGAAACAGCAATTTTAAAAGTCGAGAGGAAAAACGAGAAGTCAAATCTCAGATTGCTTCATCGTTAAATCTACCAAAGGGTGTGAGCATTGCAATCAGGCGGGTTAAAGCATAAAGGCAATATTTTAAGGAAGGACAATCGAGAGATTGCCCTTCTTCATTTTATACAGGAATACAAAAATAGACATAGTATTATATACTCACCTACTTGGTAATATCCAAAAGCTCCTTAGGGACATGAAAACCTAATTCTTTCGCTCTTTTGAAATTTGAATGCGCTTCGCTCTTTTTGTTAAGTCGCGCGTATGCGAGCCCCCTGTCATAGTAGGCGAGTGCAAAGTCCGGGTTCAAAACGATTGCCTTGGTGAAGTCAGCAATGGCTCCTTGATAGTCCTTAAGCGTATACCTTGTCAAGCCCCTGCCATTGTAGGCTTCTGAATCATTCGGGTTCAAACCGATTGCCTTGGAGAAGTCAGCAATGGCTCCTTGATAGTCTTGAAGCATATACTTTGCTTTCCCCCTGCCGTTGTAGGAAATTTGTGCATCCTCAGGGTTCAAACCGATTGCCTTGGAGAAGTCGGAAATGGCTTCCTGATAGTCTTGAAGTGTATGCTTTGCGTATCCCCTGTAATAATAGACATCTGCATAATCTGGTTTCAGCTTGATTGCCTCATTGTAGTCGGTAATAGCTCCCTGACAATCTTCAAGATTAAACTTTGCGAACCCCCTGTAATAATAGGCATCTACAAAGTCCGGTTTCAGCTTGATTATTTCATTGAAGTCAACAATTGCGCCTTGATGGTCTTCTAGATTCCGCTTTGCAATCCCTCTGAATAGATAGGCTTCCGCAAAATCCGGTTTCAGTTTGATTGCCTCGTTGAAGTCAGCAATAGCTTCTTGCCATTCGTTAAGTTCACTCTTTGCGTTTCCTCTGTGTAGGAAGGCTTCTGCATAATCTGGTTTCAGTTTGATTGCCTCATTGATGTCAGCAATGGCTCCCCGATAGTCTTGATGTATACACTTTTCGAGCCCCCTAAGATAGTAGGCTTTAGCATCATCCAGTTCCATACCGATTGACTTTTTGAACAGACTCATCTTATGCTCCTCGTACGTTTATACAATTATATTTAATAATATAACAACAAAATATGCTCTTTGACAATGACCTTCCATTTATTTAAGTTTAAATGACATTCACCTATACCAGAGAGGTTTAGTATATTTTGAAAGTTATCCACTTGATACTCAGTTCGTTCACAGCAAAACAGAATGTTTTGGAAAAATATAGATAGCTACATTTATAGATGGGTATGGAAAGGTTATTAAATTATAAAAGGAGTTTTTCTTGCTCTCTTGGGAATTCCAACAATTTTATAATAATTGGCTTCATAAAGCTGATTCATACAATACTGATGATTTAACAGACTGTTTTGATAAGTTTTTTACCCTATTCGTTCTGTACAATCGTCTTTATGCCGAAACCACGTTTGAACTTGCTCGTGTCGGCAAGATTAATTTAAGTAATCACAAATATTTCCCTGATTCAAAAGCGGCAACTTGTTATATAAAACAATTTCTTGGCGCAAATGCCATACTTGATTGTATAAATTCAAATCCATCTTCTCATTGCGCCTTATCAAATATTATTTCTCTTATTGAAGCAGAAAGATTTCACATACTTTTGCATCTAATTACTGGTGAAGGACAACGAAAAAAGGACATTGAACTTCTTGAATCACTTCGTTCAACAAATCCAGATTTAAAAGCAGGCGCCATTTTACAATTAATATATTCAATAAGATGTAATTTATTTCATGGACACAAATCATTTGAAGGAGTGCAAAAAGAGATTGTTGTTCCTGTTTTAGTTATCCTTCATAATATTGTTGTATGTCTCTATAATAAACTTAACGCCGCCCTAACCCACGGCTGAAGCTGACGAAATGAGGTTGGTTTTTTTGTTCCATTATATCGTTATTCTTTATTTTGCCTTCACCATTTTGATTTGATTTCTTAAGCTGGTGATGATGTCTTGCTGAACACGGCATCTATCCATCAAGTGCCGTATCTGATTTTCTTTCGATTCTATCTCGGCATCTAATCTTATTTCCTCACCATTTTTTTTCTGAATGTATGATGCGTCAAAAAAAAGAGCTGAATCCATTAAAGGAATCAACTCTTTTCGATTTGTGGGCCCTGCTGGGCTCTCCGCCAAAGGCGGATGCGCCTTCCACCAAAAAATGGCGGACAAGCTGGCGCAGAACCACGGCTTATTTTTTGTGGGCCCTGCTGGGCTCGAACCAGCGACCCGCAGATTATGAGTCTGCTGCTCTAACCAACTGAGCTAAGGGCCCAATGTTAACTTAAATTAAAATCTCTTATCTATTTTTGAAGATCTACGACCCGCAGATTATGAGTCTGCTGCTCCCCGCCCGACTGCACGATGCAATCGTGCGGGCAGGTAACCAACTGTTTACCCGCCGTGCCTTACCTTTTGGCGGGAGCTAAGGGCCCGAATGTTAACTCAAAATTAACAATCTCTTATCAATTTTTGAAGATTTAGGACCCGCAGATTATGAGTCTAGATGCTCCCCGCCCGACTGCACGGAATGCATACTCGTGCTGGGCAGTTCCCAACTGATTTACCCGTCCGTGCCTTATTTTATGCCGCGAGAGCTCGACGAAGCTCGTGACGGGAATCTAACTATTAGATAAATTGCACATGTAAAAATAACCCACTCTTGACGATTTCTCGTGCGCATCATAGATTACTTTTTACACATCCGCACAAACGTAAAGAAAGCGAATGATATTTTCCTTCAGCAATTGAATCTGCCGGATTAATACGAACCAATCGTTTATACATTTCCGCCGCTGATGAATATCGTTGTTTGCTCTCATAGAGAGCGCCCTGCAAAGAAAGCGCCTGTTGATTGTTAGGATCTAATTGCAAGAGACGATACAATTCCTCGATAGCATCCTCTTGAAGTCCCATCGCTAAATAAATCCGGGCAATAGAAAACTGGAATGTATGGCGCTGTGCTGCGTTGGATGCTTCGCGATAGGGAATCGCATGAGTGCAACAATGCAGCAAGTCCCCTTACGTATGGATTTGATGAATCAATTGCCTGTGCAATATGTACACTTTCGCTAGCAGCAAGAGTATCTCCTAATTGAAGGGAGAATAGTACACGAAAGATGTGTGAAAGCAGCAGATTTGGATTCATTCGCAGCGACTGTTGCAGCATAGATATTGCCTGTTTACGGAATCCTAATTGCCAATATTTGCTTGCAACGCCAACAAATCGTTCCGCTTGTTCCAAAGGTACTGTGGTATCCTTTGCTTGTTGCAATAGTGCGATGATCTCCATATGAAAGGAAGACAGCTGGACAAACGCTCCGGCTTGCGGCATCAATCGAACTTTTTCGAACTGCATCGATGCAGAATCAAGCTCCATAGCAAACTCTTTTGCAACGGCTAGATGAAACATTCCTTCCGTATACGCGCGATGGTTCACAGTAAGTCTCTGTATAATATTTTCTGCTTCTCGTGGATTATCTTCCAGAATACAGAGCGCTTTGTGCCATGACATACTTGTTTCCGAATCCGGTGGACTATTTTTTTTGTCCTCAAATACTTTCTGCTTTTGTTGCATAACTTCATAGATTTCAATATTTGCAAAACGATGAACCTTTTTAAAGGCAAACAGTCTTGACCGAATCATTAGACTTTCATATTCATTTAACCCTAAAAAAGAAACAGCTCCGACAATATAATGCACTGGATAATCTCTAAGAAGACGATCAAAAGCGTCTGGGCTTAATTGCGGCTCTGCATCAATAATCTTCCGCCCATTGAGCCAGAATGTTAATTCTTTCCATCTGCTTACGACCACGGTTGAAGAATCTGAGTGCTGGACAATCCATTCACCAGCAAGGGGAAACGGTTTTGTTAACAGCCATGGATATTCTGAATCGTTTCTGATTTGCTCATAGAACTGCTCCGGTGATTGCCTATAGTGCCGGCTATTTCTTATGTAATTCATCATCCATATTCCATTTGGAATAAGCATAATTATGATTACGGCTGCACTCAACACATTCCTCATCCGTATATTTTTCTCGACAATCCAAATGGATACATTCTTCATACCAGCCGCACAGAAATATATCATCACAAAGAGAAACGGAAAAAGAAACCGGCCGTCATTGATCGGATATAAAAGAATAAGACCGCTGTAACAAACGAGAAATATGAATAGAAACGTAACAGTTTTAGAATTTCTCATTTGATACTTCACGCCAACTACGCACAGTATTATCGTCGCAATAACAAGCGCCCATTGAAGAATCGGATATACTGACAAAACAAATGGAACTAACGGATCATAGGCGGAAAGAAACGATACTGCATGCTGCGGATATGCGGGAATAAAAATTAAATTACCTATTAATCGCACATACACAGAAATATTATCCTGTAAACGAGCAATAAATTCCGCTATTAGCGATTCTTTACCGGTTGTATACAAATGCATGAAAAAGAAGTTTGTATTGCGCAAAGAAGGGTTTTCAATGTTTGCAACGATTATTTCATTACGGATATACCACAATAAATACACAGAAACAGTTGATAAAAAAATGAGCAATGCATAACGATAGTTCTTTTTCCAGAGAAGAAATAAAACCGCTCCGATCATAAGTGTAAAGCCGACTTCACGTAAAAATACTCCGCAAATAATGACAATAATAAATCCTATCTTCAGCGCAAGAGAAGAATTTTCTTTTTCAAGAAATTTTTCCGCAAAGAAACCATAGAGGACAAGACAAAAAGCAAATGGCACATCAGAAAGAATTTGCGTTGAATAAATCAGCATGTATGAATTCAGTGCAAGAAATAGTGAACCGAGAAGTGCGTAGCGATCTCCAATCGTTTTTCTCAGCCACAGATAGAAAAGCAGCAAAACAAAACACCCGATAAGAAGAGTCGTCACTTTTGCCGCATACACACTTTGTGGAAAGAAAAAAGCTCCCGGAACAAGTAAAAATGGGATACATCGGGGCATGGACAACATAACAAATCGGTTCCGGTGCCGATAAGTCTTGTAGCCCTTCGCCATGAGCCAGAGAATTGGCCCACACTAAATAGCGCGCGCTATCCGGTGTATAAATAATCATATTGGAAAGAGAACAGATACCAAGAAGGAAAAAGAGTCCACATAAAATAGTTATACCAAGATATCTGCGTAATAATAAATTTTGGCTCATCTTTTTGCCCTTATGAAGTCATTCACTTGATGTCTACTTACCGAAGACTAATTTTATTTGCACAACTTCCGGACGACTTCCTGTACGCATTGGCGGTCCCCATGTTCCGACACCGCAAGAAACATAAATATGCGTATTGCCTTTCTGCTTGTAACCCCAACCGACTTCGTACACTGCGTCAGTAATATAATTAAACGGCCACAATTGCCCGTTGTGGGTATGACCGGATAATTGCAGATCAACACCTTGTTCAACCGATTCATTCAAATGCATCGGCTGATGATCCATCAAAATAACAGGAAGATTCTTATTAACAGTCTTCATCAATTCGCTCAAGGGTTTGCGTTTCCCCATACCGAATTGGCTGATGCTGATATCCTCGCGCCCTACAAGTGTAAAAGCATCTGCAATTTGTGCGACGCTATCTCTCAGCATCACTACGCCATGCTCTGTCAAATATTTACACGCCGCCTCGACCCCGCCGATATATTCATGGTTTCCGGTGATTCCATAGATGCCGTACTTTGATTTAATTTGCCGTAAAGTTTCGCCAAGATTTTGTCGTATCACAGGGGCGATATCTTCATCAACCAGATCACCGGCGAATAGGACAATATCCGGATTCAATGAATTAATCTTCTCCACGATACGCATAAAATGACTATTACAAACGATGGTGCCGAGGTGAACATCAGAGACCATTGCAATGTTCAATTCCTTTAACGGAGATTCTTTATGAATCGTCAACTCCAATGTTTTAATTTGCGGCGACATTTGATTTAAACGTGCACCAATAATGGTCAACAGCACAATACCCACTACAGCTGATGCAATGATTTGTTTGGCGTACTGATAATTCTGAGTGATAATAGCCGGAAAGAACGGCACAAAATAGTTTGCAAGTCTTAGAATATCGATCACTAAAAGAATAATAACAAAATACGCCATTGCTCCGAGCCAGAATGAACCAATCCACACAAGTCCATCAGTAAGCCACGAGATCGAAATACGTTCTAATAGCCGCGCGATAAAGTATGAAAGCGCAAGAGACCAAAACACTACGGTGAACCATTGCCTCAACGATGAAGCAGATGGTATTGCCTGCAAACCACGGAGATAGATATACGTGTTGATTAGTCCATAAAGGACAATAACGATGGAAAAGAAAATAATAAATGCATGCGTGCGAGTCATATTCATTCCTAAATATTAGCATGTAGAATAGAACAATAGAATTGAAAATTCAAGCGATATTATTCCTCTATACTCATTTACAGTTTGATTCTTGATTCTATAATTCATAGAATATAGAAGATGAGATAAGAGTATCGGAAAGGAAAACGGACGTGGAAGCATTTATGAAGACAGCTATTGAAGAAGCCAGACTTAGTTTGCAAGAAGGCGGTATTCCCATTGGTTCTGTACTAGTACGTGATGACAAGATAATCGGGCGTGGGCATAACCGCCGTATTCAGAATGGCGATCCGCTCGCTCATGCAGAAATCGAATGCATCCGGAATGCCGGACGCATAGGTTCGTATTCCAATACAATTCTCCTCTCGACTCTCATGCCATGCTATCTTTGTTCCGGTGCAATTGTGCAGTTCGGGATAGAAAAAATAATAGTCGGTGAATCTCGGACATTCAAGGGAGATATAGAATTTCTTAAAGACCACTGGGTTACAGTGGAAGATTGGGATATGGACGAATGTTTTGAATTAATGGAAGGGTTTATTAAAAAGAATCCAACTCTCTGGAATGAAGATATCGGGAAACTATAACAGCGAGCATTTAACAATGAGCAACGAGCTAAAAACGACAAACGATGAACGGCAACAATTTATGCGTGAAGCAATTCGGCTTTCGATTGAGAATGTTCGATCAGGTAAAGGAGGGCCTTTCGCTGCTGTAGTGGTCAAAGACGGAACAATCATCGCGCGAGGCACGAACATCGTCACCTCTGCTATCGATCCAACAGCACATGCCGAAGTTATTGCAATCCGCGAGGCGTGTAAAACGCTTGGTAAATTTCAGTTGAATGGATGCGAAATCTATACTTCCTGCGAACCCTGCCCAATGTGTCTTGGAGCTATTTATTGGGCTCGACTGGAACGGGTTTTCTACGGCAATACGAAACAAGATGCAGCAGAAATAGGATTTGACGATTCGTTTATCTACGAGGAACTTCCTAAAAAGATCAGCAACCGGAGTATCCCAATGGTGCAGGTAATGCATGAAGAAGCACTTGCTGCCTTTAATGAGTGGAAAGAAAAACCGGATAAGATTGAGTATTGATATTTCTCCGCTAATATTTCAGCGTACAAGTTAGAAGTGTATTTACCTAATAAATTCTCTTTTCACTTATGCTTTTTGATCTAATATTTGCCGAATTATCCGTAATACGTCATTCGGCTCATACGGTTTCTGAATAAAACCCTTAGCTCCATCTTTCAAGAGTTCCGATTTTATATCCGGTTCAAAATATCCACTGGCAAATATTACTTTCACGCTTGGATTAACCTCTTTAAGTTTTTTAAATTCATCTGATCCTGTCAGCACCGGAAGCCCCAAGTCAGTAATGACAAGTGCAATCTCTTGCATATGAGATTGATATATATTAACTGCTTCAAGGCCATCACGCGCGCATAGCACATTGTACCCTTTGGATTCGAGTAAGAAATTCACCATTTGAATAAGCATCTCTTCATCTTCAACGAACAGAATTGTCTCTGTACCGCCGACTTCGAATGATTCGATTGAATGTTGAGAATCGATCGCTTGTCTATTGGAAGCTATGACAGGAAAAAAGACCTGAAAGGTCGTACCGCGACCCGGTTCACTCTTTAAATCTATAAAGCCATGGTGTGCTTGTATAACACCATAGACAACGGACAAACCGAGCCCTGTTCCTTTTCCCTTTTCCTTGGTTGTGAAGAACGGATCAAATACCCTAGCGCATGTTGCCTTGTCCATTCCTTTACCCGTATCGGTTACAGTCAAACATACGTATGCTTCCTCATTTGCAGAGGGGAACTGCTGAGTAATCTGTTCTCTTGTATGTTTCCCTGCCGCGATAGAGATTGATCCGCCATCCGGCATGGCATCCCTTGCATTAACGCAAAGATTCAATAATGCTTGATGGATTTGTGTACGATCTGCAAAGATAAGCGGAAGACTATCTGCAATGTTCTCTGAGAATATGATAGTCTTAGGAAAGGTTTGATCCAACATTGAAAGAAGTTCGTGTATCAATTCAGAAATATTCGTCGGTTCAAATACGATATCAGTTTTCCGCGCAAACGTGAGAATCTGGCGAACAAGTGCAGCTCCTCGTTGTACCGCCTGATTGATGGCGGTAATACTTGTCGCAAATTTATCCGGACTCAACTGACTCTTATTGAGAAGAGAAGAGTAAGCCAAGATGATGCCGAGTATATTGTTAAAGTCGTGTGCAATACCGCCGGCAAGCGTACCAATGCTCTGTATTTTCTGTGTTTGAAGAAGCTGGCTCTGCAGCTTTTTTTGTTCAGAAATGTCGCGCACAACAATCTGCATAGCGCGTTTTTCCTTGTAGATAATCGGCAATGCGGCAACTTCTACCTCGATAACAGATCCATCCACCCGCATGAATTTTTGTTCTGTTAATGGAAGCGCATATTCTTCCTTCACCACTGCAATGATTTGCTGATGAATAGAGTCTCGATAATCCGGATGAATGATATCCAAGAATGGTTTACCGACTAATTCCGATGCGCTATTTGCGCCAAGGAGCGTAATGGCAGCAGGATTAACATACACGATTTTCCCTTCGCTATGCACCGCAATGGCATCCGGAGAAAATTCCACAAGGCGCCTATAGCGTTCTTCGCTTTCTTTCAGTTCAATTTCTGCTTTTTTGCGTTCGGTAATGTCTTTGGAAATACCAAAAGTGCCAATAATCTCTCCTTCTCTATCCCGCAAAGGCATCTTCGTGGTAGTTACCCACGTCTCGCTTCCATCAGGCCACGTTTCCTTCTCTTCGAATCCTATCAATGGTTTGCCTATTTTTATAATCTTCTGTTCATCTTTAAAGGCCAGTTGAGCATGTTGTTCAGTGAAAAAGTCGAAATCCGTTTTACCCATAGCCTCTGCTGGGTCGCTTAATCCAAATCTCGCAGCAAGAGACTTATTCATTCTTATAAAACGGCTCTCTTTGTCTTTGAAATAAATATAGTCGGGAACATTGTCCATCAATATATTCATCAGAAATTGTTCTTTTGCCAGCGTCTCTTCCGCTCGCTTGCGCTCAGTGATATCAGTATTGAAGCCATGCCATATTATACTACCATCATTTAGCTTCTCCGGCATTGATTGCCCATACATCCATCTGATTGGACCATCGGGTATCTGTACCCTATATTCGCATTGAAAAAGAGTTAGATGTTCAGCTGACCTTTTTATGGAATTGATTACATTACTTAAATCCTCGGGTAATATAACCTTCGCTATAGGAGAAAAATCATCGCGCACATCTTGCGGTGAACATCCAAAAACATCTCGGATACCTTCACTGGTTAATGGCACACAAAAGGTTCCATCGGGCTTTTGCATAAATTGATAAATCATTCCTGGTACTTGAGCAGCGAGTTTTTCAAATTGAATATCGCGTGCCCGCAGTGCTTCTTCAGCCTTCTTGCGCTCAGTGATGTCGCGCGCGACACCTACCATTGCAATAGGAGCACCAGAATTGTTTTTGACAACGGAAGTCCATAATTCAACTGTGAACTCAGTGCCGTTCTTACGCCTATTACGAATTTCTCCATGCCAGCCATTTTTCATTGTTCCTGATTGAATAGCATCACTCTCTTTAGAAGATACAATTGACGACCGAACAATTGAAATATTTTTCCCAAGCAACTCAGCTTCAGAATATCCATAAGTTGTAATGAAAGAATCATTAACAAATAGAATATTGTTTTCAAGATCAGTGATAGAAATGCAGTCCTTTATCGATTTAACTGCTTGTGCCAATAGTTGACTTTCTTCCTCTACTTTTTTATGTTTTCGCCACAATTGAGCTTCCGCAAGTTCACGCTTCACAAGCGGAACAAACGGAAAAGTTTGTCTTTCATCAGATAGTCGCTGTGCACCAGCTTTCATAAGTTCCGCTGCAGTTTCTTCTCCAATGCTACCGGATACAACTATGAAAGGAATGTCAAGCTTGGTCTTTTGCAGGATTGCAAGAGCAGCAGGTGCATTAAACCCGGGCAATTTATAATCTGAAATGACAATATCCCACGTTTGCTTTTCCAGCGCCGCTTCCATGTCTTTTGCAGTTTCAACTCGTTCGTAGTGAATTGAATATTCCGATTTCTCCAATTGTCTTAGAACAAGTTCAGCATCGATTTTTGAGTCCTCAACAATTAGAACCCGCAGCAATATTTTCATATCAACTTTTCGCTTCTTCATATAATTTTAGATCTAAAGGATTCCCTTACCATAGTTATTTATTCAAAAATTGTAACTGCTAACGCAAATTTAATTAAATAAAATAAACATCCTTGCAGTCCCGCATAGCGGGACGAGGTATTTTGTCACTCCCGCGTACGCGGGAGTCTAACGTTCTGGATTCCTCCCGACTTTGTCGGGACGGGAATGACGCCGCAAGCGGCGGGGTATTAAATCCGAAAAAGAATTAAATTATTTTTTCTCCTTCCCCAAAAGGGAAGGTGACTAATCAGATAAAATAGTTCTGACAATTATCATAAATTATGACGACAAATAAATAATATGCATAATATCATTGTTTTTTCTCTTTTTTTTCTGTTTTAGTAGGATTATAGTCAGGATACAATTTGGGAATGCAGTCGGGGCATACGCCATGAGTGAAGGTTGCATCTGTATGAGTTTGGATATATCTCTCAACTTGCTGCCAGTAGCCTTCATCGTCTCTTATCTTCTTGCACACTGAGCATATTGGAAGCAAACCGCCTAACGTCTTGACTTGGGAGAGCGCCTCCTGAAGTTTAACCAATAGTTTTTGTTTGTCTTCTTCTAACCATTTTTGATTTGTTATGTTGCGCGCAATACCCATAACAGAAGTAATCTGACCTATATCATTACGCAGCGGTACCAACCAAGTACCCAGCCAGATTAATTGATCCATAAATGTCATTTTGCTTTCAACATACTTAGACATTCCTGTTTCAAAAACATTTTGCATGTCGCGCTGATGTTCGCGCGGCATTTCTGGCGGCAACAATAGCATCCATTTTTTTCCAATAATCTCTTCCGGCCGTTTGTGTAATAGTGCAACAGCAGATGTATTAACATATTCCACAATATCGTCACGATTGATAATAAAGATCATATCTTGTGCCGCTTCTGCCAATGTTCGATATCGCTCTTCGCTTGCACGCAATGCCTTCTCTGCCTGTTTGCGCTCTGTGATATCGCGTGCTATGACCTGAACTGCACTCATTCCTTCGAATGTAATTGGAACGGACGCGACTTCCACATCAACGACTGTTCCATCCGAACGTAAGAATTTTTCCTCTGTTAAAGGTTGTGCGTTACCGTTTTCCACCGCTCCAATAATCCGTTTACGCACAGACTCTCTATAATCCGGATGAACGACATCGAGGACTGGTTTGCCAATTAGTTCCGACTTGTTGTGTGCACGGAAAAGCTTGATTGCGGCGGGATTAACATATACAATTCTTCCATTAGCATGCACTGCAACGGTATCAGGGGAAACCTCGACAAGACGCCGATATCGCTCTTCGCTTTCACTCAATGCTTTTTCTGTTTTTTGATGCTCTCGTCGCACTTGTGCTTCTGCAATTTCACGTTTTACAACTGAAACCAAGCGTTTAAGTTTGTCTTTCAAGAGATAGTCGCTCGCCCCGGATTTCATAAGTTCCACTGCAGTTTCTTCGCCGATTGCACCAGAAACGACGATAAATGGAATATCCAGACCAGTCTTTTGTAAAAGCGTCAGAGCGGCAAATGCATTAAACTGTGGTAATTTGAAATCTGCAATTATAATGTCCCATCTGAGCATTTCTAATGCAGCTTTCATTTCATCGGCGGTTTCGATTCGCTCGTGATGGATTGTATAGCCTGCCTTCGTTAAATGTTGCAGAACCCAATCGGCATCTATTTTAGAGTCTTCAATAATTAAGACATGCAATGTGCTCATAATATCCCCACTATTGTTTTCTTGACCATCAAAGATATGCTACTCTATTTCTGCCGTTGCGTTGAGCATCATAAAGTGTTTCTTTGACGGTAATCAACAATTCCTTTTCCGAAAAAGCATTTTTCGGAAAAGCCGCTGCTCCAATGCTAACCGTTGTGCGAATTCCCTGCTGTGTAAATTCTGTCTCCTCAATCGCCTTACGCAGCTCTTCAGCGAATGTGATTCCGGCTTCCAGCGAAGCATTCTCGCGTAGAACAATTATCTCGTCAAATCCATAACGACTTGCAGCATCCATCGGTCGCAGGCGCGCTTTGACAAGGTTTGCTATTTCTCTAAGCATTTTCTTCGATGCTTCATAACCGTACGTTCCACCAATTTGCTTATAGTTATCGATATCTAAAATGAAAAGACATATACTTTCATGGCTTTCTTCGGCGCGCGAGATACTCGTACTAAGACGTTCAAGAAAAGGTGCGTACTTTTCTAATTCCGTTTCATGATCAATTTTATCTAATCGGAGGTTTTTTTCATATAGATATGATTTATTCAATGCAATGCTTGTTAGATCGGCGAAACTCTGGAGTATTCGCAGATCTTGTTCTGAGAATGCATTCGATTCATGAGAATCAGCATAGAGATAACCGAGCGTCCGGAGTTCAGCAGAGATTTGTAAACACACGGCAGAACGGAACGGATATTCCAGCTGCACCTCGTCGGCGAGCTGCGATTCTCGTTCTCCATCTGTAATTAATATTGGTTTTCCAGTCGAAAGCATTTTGGCAATTGCACCCGTGCCCAGCGAACGCCGAAATTCTTTTACATAGCGATGAGATAAATTATGATTTGTGGACACTTGCAGGTATTCTGTTGCAGGATTAATGATAATCACTGCACAAGTTTGGCAGCCGTAGATTCGAACAATTCTATCAACGATAAGTGAAAGCACGCGTTCCGGTTCGTGCGTAGAATTGAGGATACTCAGAACTTCAGAGAAAAAGTGCAGACATTCTTCAGGTTTCAAGTGAGCCATAAGCCACCTCCTTTCGGGATGTGATTGAGAAACACTTGATAATAAATATTTAGCCGTCGAAAGATATCTATAATATAGTAATTATATTCTTATCACCTTCCGGTTTATTTGTCCTTTCCATCTAATTCTTGTTTTTGTCTCTTTTCTTTTTGATCTTTTCCCTGCTTCATCAATATCTCAATTTCCCCAATTGTTCGGGGCGCGGCTTCCGAAAGAATTTTGCATCCGTTCTCGGTAACAAGTATATCATCTTCAATTCTGATCCCAATGCCCCAATACTTTTTATTACAGTTACTGCTATCAGGAATATATAATCCGGGTTCGATTGTAAAAACCATCCCCGGCAATAGCCTTTCTGTCGAACCAACGTCATGCACATCCAATCCTACGAAATGACTGACACCGTGCGGGCAATATTTTTTCACATCATTTTTATCTTGAATGATGCCAAGCTTTATTAATCCTTCACCGAGAACCTCCATCGCCTTTTTTCCAGACACATTCATCGGCGTATTTGATTTTACTTCTTTAATTGCTGAATTCTGTGCGTTCAAAACAAGTTCATAAATTTCCTTTTGTGCAGGAGAATATGTTCCATTCACGGGAATTGTGCGCGTTACATCAGCTGAGTAACCATGGTATTCCGCGCCAATATCCATCACTACCAACTCTCCACTGTTCATTTGCCGACGATTTGCATCGTAATGAAAGTTCAATGCATTAGGCCCTGAACCGATTATAGATGGGAAGCCGTAATATTCACATCCACTCCGCGTGTAGCAATATTCGACGGCAGCTTGAAGCTCGTATTCGTACATACCAGGCTCACAGCTTTTCATTGCTTCAATACATCCAGACACCGTAGCATCTATAGCCTTCTGCATCAGGTACTAATTCATCATTGGATTTCACGGCGCGCAAATCACTCACTAACGATCCTGAATTTCTTATCGTAAGGTTCGGATATTTTTCTTCTAACCCTTTTCTTACCTCGCGTACAGACACAAATTTTGTATTTGAAATTGGGTCAAAAAGAATATCTGGTAATGATGGCGTGTAGTAGAGAATATTTATTGATTTAAGAATTTGCGGTAGAAGCTCTTTCAATTTTTCGGTCGTTAATACAGCGCTTTTTGTTCCTTCGGCACCGAAACCAAGAACTTGGTTTGCTCCCTCCAAGCCAAGATTAGGACCAATCCAGCTTTTTGTATATTCATTGACAAAAAGGATTTCCTTCACTATTGTGATACTATCTATTCGTATTCCATCCGATGCAAGAATAAGCGTGCTGTTCGTTTCATTACAACCAGTCAGATACAGAAAATTATCATTCTGTCTAAATTTGTAATCAGTATCTCCATTCCGATTGTCGGGAACATTTGCACAGAAAACAGCAACAGAGCCGGAATCCATCCTTGCAATTACTGCTGCACGGCGCTGTTGATACTCTTGCGGCTTTATACCGTCCGTATCATAAATGCCGTATTTCGCAAAAGGCGAGTTGACAATAATTTGACTTAATGCGAATGAAACATCTAGGAAAAAAAGGAGAATGAGGGTAGAATAAATATTTTTCATACCTTCTCACCATTAAAAGAAATGAAGAATTCGAATAATTCTCCGGCGTCAACGAAAACAACAATTAACGCCGACGCCGTAGAAAAAAAATGCACGCAAATTACTTTACCAGCACAGTTTTTACCATTGCATTTATGGACATTGTTGAAGCGCCGGTTTGCGATCCTGTAGCAGTCGTCGTCATTTCGGTTTCGCTCGATTGTTCCGAGGAAATGAATTCACGTTCTTCAGGCGCAAAATACGCCGTGCCTTTGATCTTTACTGTTCCATCAATTGTTACATCGGCTCCATTCTGGTTACCGCTTCCTTCGATCGTGCTCGTTCCAGCGATTGCAATCTTCCAGCAATTGAAATCATTTTTCTTTTCTGTCCCGACAATATTAAATACAATATTCGGTTTCACTATCATTTTCATCCCGCTTCGGAATATTGTATCAGGCTGATCTTTCTTCCATGAACCGTTCAAATCCAATTCTTTCTCCGGGAACTCAAGCAAGATCTCTTTAAATAGATCCGATGGTGTTACATTCGCCATCATCTGTTCACGTGAAGGAGGAATAGTATCAATAGGCTCAACCGAAAGAGTCTTTCCTCTATCCGTCATAACAACTTTGATTCGTTTGCCAATATATTCCTGCATAGCTATCGTACTGTCGTTGAACCCCATCATCGGCATATTTAATTTGATGTTAAACCTTTCGAACTTTGCAGTCAATGCTATAACGCCATCACTCGTATTTATAAGCGAGATTGAGTAATCGAGATCGGTGCCGGATGCCATTGAGAACTCCTGTCCCATCGACTGACCGGATATCTTATTCTCAACAACGGTTGAATATTTTAATGCTTTCCCCTTTTCAAAATTGTAGCGTAGCTTTTGGCCTGCAATACTGATTTGAATACATAGCAGAAAAGAGAAAATCGCAATAGTAAATACAAGAATTGTTCGCAAACGCATAAATATTCTCCTTTTTTAGAATTGTGAATAAGAACAATAATCACAGGCGAAGCCTTCATGAATTAGGATAAGCTAATATGTTGCCGACCGAACACCAACTCCTGAAGCATGGTAGGAATAATTTAAACCGTCTGCAAGTGTGGAAACAAGAATGGAATGTTTTCAATTGTCTCTTTTTCTTCTTACTTTTATGCCGTAAAAATTATCGAGGGTTGAATTATGTTTTCACAATACGGCGGTAAAACAGACCAACAACACTTCACATTGCAATATATCATTGATGAAAGCTGCAAAAAAAACTCATCTAATATAGCACTTTCTTATACCGATGAAGAGCCAATAAGTTATTCTGAAATGAAACGGCAGATTGATCATCTTTCCGGTTTTTTAAAGAATCAAGGCGTGACGCATGGTGACCGTGTAGCAATCTTAGGCGAGAATAGCCCACAATGGGGTATTGCATATTTTGCTATTACGACTATGGGCGCAATTGTAGTACCAATTTTGCCTGATTTTAATACTTCAGAGATTCATCATATATTAGGACACTCCGGTAGTAAAGTCATTTTCATATCTGAGCGTTACTATTATAAAATTGAAGATTTAGAATTTACTGAATTCAACAGCGTCATTTTATTAAACGACTTTTCCATTATTAATCCGGAAATATCAAAAGCAACACTTCGTCAGCTGATAACAGAAGGAAGCAAAGAGCTACGCAAAATCAGGAACCTTGTTTTAAGTTTGGCGGGATTCATTCCAAAAGAAATCAAAGAAGATGACATCGCTTCTATTATATATACATCGGGAACCACGGGACATTCGAAGGGCGTAATGCTAACTCATAAGAATATTGTCTGGAATGCATCTGCGTCATCAAAGATACCGGATTTTAAGTCGAGCGACCGCATGCTGTCCATTCTTCCTTTAGCTCACGTTTATGAATGCACACTTGGTTTAGTGCTTCCAATTATTTGTGGAGCTTCTGTCTATTATGTAAAGAAACCTCCCACAACCGCTGTTCTGCTTCCAGCATTGGAAACGGTGAAACCGACAGCCATGTTAACTGTCCCATTGATAATTGAAAAAATGTACAAGATGCGTATTTTACCTGAAATCAAAAAGCAATTTTTTGTTAGGCTCATTTATAAGTTTCCCATGGTACGCAAACGTATCCACAAAATTGCAGGTAACAAACTGAAGGCAACATTTGGCGGTGCAATGAGATTTTTTGGAATCGGTGGTTCCGCTCTCGCTCCAGAAGTGGAACGTTTCCTTCGTGAAGCAGAATTTCCGTATGCTATTGGTTATGGGCTGACAGAAACATCGCCGCTTATTGCAGGGGCAAATGCAGAAAGGACACGATATAGATCCACGGGTCCTATTGTTCCCGGACTGGAAGTGCGAATCGAAAACCAGGATTCAAAAACCGGCATAGGAGAAATTGTTGTGCGTGGCCCAAGCATTATGAAGGGGTACTATCGCGATCCTGGCCTGACAACAGAAGTGTTATCACAAGAAGGCTGGTTCCATACAGGCGATCTTGGAAGCTTCGATAAGAATGGTTATCTATATATCAATGGCCGTTTAAAAAACGTCATTATCGGACCAAACGGCGAGAATATTTATCCTGAGGTTATCGAATCTGTCATCAACCGATTAGATATCATTCTCGAATCTCTTGTCTATCAAGATGAAGGGCAACTCGTAGCCCGCGTATATCTCGATTACGAAAAACTTGATGTTGAATTCTCTAATCTAGGTTTGACTGAATCACAAGCGCGTGAGCGTATTAGGCAGATTTGTGAAGATATTAGGAAACAAGTGAACGAACAAGTCTCGTCGTTTTCACGCCTCGCTCGCGTCATCGAACAATCAGAACCATTTGAAAAGACTCCCACTCAAAAGATCAAGCGATATCTCTACGCCAATTGAATAAGACATTCTATCCTATATAGCATAGTTAATTGCTTCCTAATTTGAAGAAAAATATCATTTCTGCATTTGGAATAATTATGTCAAGAAAATATTTTTAGGCTTAAAAACAACATGAAATTATTTTTCAAAAAAAACTTGACAATTAAGCACTTGAGATATATCTTATGACGTGCAGTCTCCCCGACTGCACATAGTTAGCCTCCCTATACCCCGGCGTCTGGTAGTGCGTCGGGGTATTTTTTTTGCCGTTCATTAGACTAACTTTCTAATTAAAATATTGCCCGTGCTTGCCCTGCTTGCGTAGGGCACTACGGCAGGTAGGTATGTATTTTGCAGTGAGCCGCCCCGTCTTCTTTTTGGCGGACTCATTCTATCTGCTTGAGCGCCTGTTTAGTCGAGGAGGTTGTTTATCTTTTCTGCTGATTATATTCGTTCACATACTTTGCAATTTCCACCATTGGAGCAATCCATATCTGTCCTTCGTTTTCTTTGAGGAAATGTAATAATTTGCTATGTGCTTCCAACGAAACATTTATTGAATGCTCACCGCCAACTCCATGAAAAAGAAATACAATAAGAGAGTTAGTATCCATTGCTTTCTTTACCAATGCTATAAGCGCATCGCCAGATTCGCCGTTTATCATATAGGATCCGATATCATATAAATCAATTTCATTGATTCTTTTCATTTTTCCTTCTATACCCCTTGCTGCAATAAACTTACTCTTTACTTTCGATACATAAGAAGAATCGCCTGCGAGAGTATCTCCGCATGGATATGCAAATGTTCTCATCGTTTTTCCATCGATAGCATTCAGTAAAACATTGGCCATCTCAATTTCGTCGTTCATTCGTTGTATGGAATATGTATGGAGATCATAATCTGGCTGAACCCATTTTCTATCCGGTCTATTCCCTTCGCAAGGATGAAATAATGTGTGATTTCCAAGTTCATTACCTTTTGCCGCCACCGTTCTCCATTCGGCTGACCGGTCGCGAAACCCCTGGAAAAACCCTGATATATAAAATGTAGCCTTAAGTCCCAGAGAATCTAAAATCGGAATTACATTGTCTAAATCTACATTCAAAGCATCGTCATATGTGAGACAAACTGCACATTTCTTATTATGCCATACGTTATTTTCTTGAGCTTGTACAAAAGTTGCCGAAAGGATAATAATAAAACAAAGCAATATTAATATTTGTTTTATCATAGTATAGTCAATCCATAATTTCGTTTTCAAGTGAAAGGATTCCTTAGTTTATGATTTTACTTTTTCTGAGAAACTCTCTTATCGGTTGGATATGTACGATCAAATGCTGCGGGACTGTAGCGTTCATAATTTAATAATAGTACTAAATAAACCGAGTTTCAAGTAGATTACTTTTAATTTACATCTAGATCGCTGCAAGCCATTAATTTTACGGTGGGTTCAATGATAAATAAAGCATCTATATATGAAATGTTAATGATAAATCTGTACGATGATATTCATACTCCCTTTGATCCCTTAATACCAAGGGTCAACCAAATAAAACGTGTAAAGGTACGATGCTGGACAATAACCGACAATCCTGCCTCATTGAAACATTGACTTGTCTCTACGGGGCTCTTTACTTTGGAATGTCGAATGAGCTTCGCAAGCCACAGGGGCTTGGATATGTCAGTCAAACAGAAGCAGCCTCCTAAGCGAAGAACTCGATTTATCTCTCGAAGAGCTGCAGGTTGGTCACTCCAATGATGAAATGAAATGCTGCTTAATACGATATCGACGGAGGAATCAGCTAATGGCAGCGACTCTGCCGCTCCTAAATAAACCGTGGCAAATGGTAATCGACCACGGGCTAGTTCGACCATACCCTCTGCTGGGTCAATACCAAGCAGTTGCGCCGATGGGTAAAGCGCACGTGCTTTGTGCAACAACTGCCCCGTTCCACATCCAATATCAAGGACGGTCTTTGGCTCAGCGATTTCATTGGTAACCACATCGAGCATTTCTGTGTGCACCCGATCGGCATATCGTTGAATCCATGAGTCGTCATAAGTGCGAGACCAGCGGTTGAAATGCTCAATATCCTTTTTGCTGTTGGTGGCATTCATAAGTCGAAAACTTTCATTGTAATATAATTAGAGGTTTAATTGTCATCTGCTGTGGCCTAACGGATAGGCGCTCCGCCAACTAGCCCACTACGCATTCTGGCCGGAAAGACTGCGGACAAGTAAGTCCCGATTTTATCTTTGATCAAATCGAGAATCCCGTACAGCGGGACTTAACGTACCGGAGCCTGCCCCGCGTTCTTTCGCAGGGCTCATCCGGTCAACTTGTCACGAAGTGATGGAGACTGTGTAAAAAGTCTTTATTGTCACTCTGAGCGTAGCGAAGAGTCTCGTTTTCAATTCAGATTCTTCACTTCGTTCAGAATGACGAGACCCTTTTTCTGGTTTTGACACAAACTCGATGCCTTCGGCAAGGGAGCTACTGATTAGGCAGTTGCAATCGATAAAATGAATGCAATTATGACCTGCACGTCGAATATACCGGTTTATTTTTTACTGAATGAATTGCCTTTATATTCAGGAGTGTCGGTCATAGTGCAGGTAGCTTTGTCTCCGTTTACATCAAGGAGCATAAGTTTTGGATCCTTAGCAGAATAAGGAGTCCAGACATCCTTCTCTTGACCATTCGGATTTCCGAACTTGGCAAAATTTGTCCAGTAATCTACAATTTTGTTGCTCAACGCTTTGTCGCCTTCAGTGAAAGGGCGCCAGCTGTGTGAATATGAATGAAACACATACCACAAATCAGAAGAGTGGAAAGCTCCGCTTGAATCACCCGGTAATTGGCGTGCAAATAAATATGCAAAAGCAGGCTTGCTGCTTTTTTCTGCACGCAGGGCACAGAAATCTCTAACTGCTTTTGTCATATCCATTAAATCGTTCGCAGTGTATCCAAAGATATAAGGGATATCCGCAATTTTGCCGGCGGTCGCTTCATCACTGAAGGTACCTTCCAGCATATAATTGTCGACAACCGGACCCCAGAAAATTCGGTTTTTAGTGGCAGCCGTGTAGTCTTTTGACATTTGCAGAAGTTCATCGAAAGAAAGTGCACGCATTTCTTTCAATGTAGTTTTCTTAAAATAGTCCATCATATTCTTGTTCGCTAACTGGGCAGTGTCGAACGAACTACTACCCATTCTAAAGTTGCCCAAGCCGCCGCCGCTCATACTTATTGCATGGCTGATCAGGTTCTTGGACAGCGGTGAAGCACACAATGACTGAACACTTCCTGCACCTGCGCTCTGACCAAATATAGTTATGTTGTCTGGATCTCCGCCGAACTGTTGGATGTTATTATGAATCCATTTTAGTGCTGCAACCTGGTCTAATAAACCATAATTGCCCGAAACACCATGAGGACTCTCAGCCGATAAAAGCGGGTGTGAGAAAAAGCCCATAACGCCAAGACGGTATGTTACCGTAACTAAAATGACACCTCGTGTAGCCCATTCCTCGCCACCATCCATTTCGGGTTCAAAGGCAAAACCTTCACGATAACCGCCACCGTGTATCCACATGGCAACAGGGAGTTTCTTATTCGTTTGGCCTGCAGCGGGAGTCCAAATATTCAGATAGAGACAGTCCTCGCCGAATGGAACAGAGCCGCTGGCTCGCCATTCCTTGCCGTAAAAACTCTTCGGATCCCATGTTACTTGCTCGGCAGCAGCACCGTATTTATCTGCTGCTTTTACACCTTCCCAGGATACTACAGGCTGTGGCTCCTTCCATCGCAAGTCATCAACCGGAGGCGCTGCAAAAGGGATGCCCTTATACGCAATAATACCCTTCGTTGGAGTCTGTACTCCAATTACCTTACCACCATCAATGGTCAATACAGGATTAAAATCTTTGCTTAGGACAAATCCCGATAACATGCATATCAAAAGAAACAATAATAATTTTTTCATAAGATACCCAATTTTTGATTAATGGAATAACAACGTTAATTACAAAGTAAATATAATTAAAAAGTTCTATCGAATCTAAAAAAATTATAAAGCTACGGACTAATCACAAAAGGCTGAAAAACGTCAGCTTGTCCGAAGGACTCCTTTGGAGAGCCGCTGGTTAGGGCGCATTTTATTCTTTGACTTTTTCTTGCGATGAAATAAATTTTCCTTCAAATCCTGCTGATTCAATGGAGTGAATAGGTTGCTCCAGAATTAATCGCAAGGTCAAATCAGCTTCACTGATATTAATGTCATTATATCCAAGCTGCTCAATGACTCGCTTTGATAATTTTTTGATAATTTTATTACGAAGCTCAAGGCGTTCCGCTTCTAATTCGGCAACTCTTGTATTAGCCCTCATCGCGCGTTTTTCATAGCGATTTCGATAACATAGGTCTTTCAATAACTCGCGCAACTCTGCCATAACTTTACCTACTCCGATAAAATCAGCAAATCCTGGAGATGAAATTTGAATTCTCTTCAATATAAGTCCGGAAGAATCCTCTACGGAACAAACAGAATTAAATATATCTCTTCTTTGAAAAGGTGTGGGACGATTACTCTTAAATAGACCAATTAAAACATCCTTTTCTTCTGGTTGACATAAATTGATAAAATCATATATGAATGCAATAGATTCCATGAATTCGGAGAACAAATGAATATTCCATTCACCGTCAAGTTGCAGTCTCAACAATTTGATTTCGACTTCTTCGTCAACTAAAAGATCGTTTATATCCATATTTGTATTTTCTTAAAATGCGCCCTAACGGACTGCGGCTAAGCTGCCGCGTGACCAAATTTCAAAACACACTAAACGAAACGAGTTCATTATGAAAAAGAAATTATTAAGAACCGAAACCTCTACTCGCCATGCTTAACGCATCAACGCTCATTCGGTCAGCTTGAGCCGCGGGTTAGGCGGCAGTTATAAATTTATTTAATTCCTTTCGCAGAAAGGCTCGCCATATATTTCCTGTCAACTCCAAGAACATGATTAGTATACCATTCTGTTAAATACGTTAGCATATCACGTTGTATTTCCACTCCTTTCAATGATACTTCTTGAGATAATGCAAACACCTTTTTTATGAAATCAAGATGTAAACCAACATGCCACAACAATTCAGGATACTCAGCTTCCTTCATAAATCGTTCTTCAGTTGCAAAATGGTTGTAGGCGTAGTTGATAAGAGAATCAAGAATAACCGATGTAGCTTTCCATTCATTCTCTTTCTCAATAGAGACGATGAGTTGATTTATAATGTCAAGCAAACCGCGATGTTGAAGATCGATTTCTTTTACACCAACAGAAAATCGTTCTGTCCAAGGTATTGGCTTCATAGCATATCTCCTTTATTGACTGCCGACCTAACGGATTGGCGCTAAGCTGCGGCGTGACCAACTTTCAATTTGCACAAAACGAACTGAGTTCACGCTGATAAATAAATTATTAAGCATCTAAAACTTTAAACGCAATGTAAATTGCTCCCACGCTCATTCCGTCGGCTTGAGCGCCTGGTTAGGCGTTACGGCATATTTATTATTCTATGGAATCACAAAATTTGCATATTCTGTAAAATTACTTTGAATGTCTTTGGCATCGGTTTTAAAATCTTTGAGAGCTTTTTTCGTCGCGTCATAAATATCTTCGAGTTGTTTTTTGTTAGGTGCTACTGGAAGTTCAGGTTTGTTTTCTGACCAATGAGCAAGAGCTAGATCACATGATTTAACATAACTCTCTTTATCTTTTCCTGCTCCATCAATGATTTGATATACACCAATAACAGCGGCAATAATAGCACCCGCAGCACCAACGCCAACCTTTGTATCTGTCGGAACATAAGCGCTTACCAAAGTTGCAGTAATTGCTCCAGTCGCTGTAGCTATGGCTCCGTAGATAACTAGGCGATCCTTTGATTGCCCTAACCCCTTTCTGTAGCGTTGTGTGGAAATATTAATATTATCTCTCAACTTATCGCCATCATTTGTAAGCTTTTGAATTGCTAAATTATAATCTTCGATGGATGGGGGCTTTGAACCCGTCATTAACGCTGCTTTATCAATTTGTTCTTGTTGTAGGATTGTCGTTGGTGTGCAACCCCATACAAAGAGAGAAAGAATTATGAATAAGATTTTGTTTAATCGCATAACATGTCCTCCTTTATAATGGTTAAAAATTTGTCATGATTAAGAATATTATACGTAACACCTAACGGACGGGTGCTAAGCTGCCGCACTGATAACTTTCAAAATATACCAAACGAAACGAGTTCATGCTCCTAACCAAATTGATAAATATCAAAGTTATAGGTACTAAAAATTGAATAGTGAAAACGATAACCCACCACCAGCAATGCTTAACGTACCACGCTAAATCGGTCAGCTTGAGCACCTTGTTATGCCAAACAACTTTCAATGTACTACTAATGGTTAAAACACAACGACCGATATTCTCAATATTCACTCAACGAAATAGATTGTTGCGCGTGTGGTGCGCTTATTAAATTCCCGTCCCCTACTTTCCAAGAACGATAGTACTTATGAAAACGTAACTCTACTTTTTCCATCAACGTCGATTGGTGGAAGTAAAATCTCAAAATATTTTGGTACTTGCAATGAAAACAATCTTACGCGCACCGCACGCGCGGCATAACGGACGGGTGCTAAGCTGCGGCGTTGAAAAGCTGCAATATGCACCAAACGAAATAAGTTCACGCTAATAACCATATTTAATTTACTCAACCAACGAGGGACGAAAAGTTAATTATAAAAACAATAACCCACCACCAGCAATGCTTAACGTACTTAGCTGCAACCGTCAGCTTGAGCACCTGGTTAGGTTATTATTAATTTGTTGCACAAATATTCTTGATAGACGAAATTCGATTCCAATAGCACAACTTTAATTTTGCTGACCACAGGCAGCGCATTAACAAGATTCTTTTTGGTAATTAACCTGTACTGCTTTTGAACTCTCGTATTATTTAATACTTCTTGACAGCCAGCCTTAATAGAAAGAAACCATAATTGAAATTCGTACGATACAAATAAAAACTTAAAGCCAGTAGAACGCGATACCAAACCAAATAAGAAACGCTAATCGCTAGCGCGCTGCCTGT
>CAVSHO010000013.1:0-72039 GCA_963727825.1 Ignavibacteriota bacterium
CGTACATTGTAGAATTAATTTGCACTTCGCGTAAGAGTCGTTCTTGGTCTAACAGAAGTTGAGGCGAACCGCTGATGCTCCGGTTTTTCTCACGAAACTCTTCTAAGACGTTTTCTGCTTTTGAAAGATCAGCTTTCACTTCTACGAGACGAGCCTCTATCCATTTCCTCTGCTCTGAAGCATTCGTGTTTCTCTTTGTTCTGATGAAGGTATCCAAATAATGTATTACATTATTTAAGATATCTGCAGACAATTGCGGTTCCTCGGTTTCAAGAGCCATTGTTACTACACCTGTTTTCAAGTCTAAAGCGATGTCTAATCCTGCACGAAGCGTTGCCAATGCTACTTCAAAATCACGATCTGAATTCTTTTGCTTTATGCCCCAGTATTGTATAAGATTTACAGAATCAGAAAAACTCTTCGTTTTATATTTATCATAAACAACATTTCGCAGAACTGATTCACTTTTAAGAATGGTTGGATATAACTTTACTATCGATACTTCACCGCCAACAGCTATGCCTGCCATTGCTGCTAAATCTGACATACTGCTTAACGACCCAAGTTTGGATTTTTCTGTTTCAGGTAAAACGACCGCTGTCGACTTAAACGATTCTGGTATTATCAAACTAATAATTATTGCCAGCACCGTTACGACGCCGGTAACAATGCCAATAAACTTTCTGGATTTCCATAGAAGTGTAATTGTGTCCATCCAATTCTTATGAATTGGACTATTCGAGGATTGTGCAGAAGTTTCTTCGGTGTTTTGAGATAGAGTTTTCAATTTTAATCAGCAAATTGTGAACAATGAATAGTAATTAGTTGTTAAATACTTTGCAATAAGTTATTAGCGATGAGCGATAAGTCATTCGTAGCAAACACTTCTGATAATGCCTCTTAAAAGCCGTTCCACAGATGTACAAAACAGGATTAATTTGTTCAATCATTATTGTAACTTGCGATACCCTTTTAATCTTTCCAATTGCATTAAACCAATCTCACATCACATATGACTCTTTACTCTTTACTGTTTTTACTACTTCGTAACCTGCACAATCGCTACCATCATCGTTGCAATGCTCACAAAAATCGTTGCCCAATCGCGTAAAACGGGGAGTGTCGTGTTCTCTTTCTCGATCTTTTTAGGAACGAGAATCACACTTCCGCCAGGGATTTCGGGATCAGGAAAGAAAAACCAACCCTTTTCCCATTTCCGTCCATTGGGTAATGTCACATAGATTCTACCGTCATCAGCTTCATCTTTTAATCCCCCGGCTTGATTTAAATAATAGCTTAGACTTCCACCTTCTTTGTGAACAACGGCAGAAGGGACAAACACTTCGCCACGGACTAAAACTACTTCTTGTTTGAATGCAATAGTAATACTGTCATTGGCTAAAAGAGAAATATTATCAAGAGATTTTTCATCCGCGATAGCTTTTTGAAAGTCTATCGGAACTAATCCAGCATTATTCCATTTTCTAAATAGAGTTGAACCCTCTAAATATGCTCCAGGACGTAAACCACCTGCTCTATTGATAATTGAGGATAATTTTTCTCCTTCATATTGTAATGCATATGAACCGGGAAAGAGAGTGTAACCTGTAATGACGACAACCCGCATACTATTGAATTTAGCATCAACCGGCACCATAAGATGGTCATAATCTTGTAATAATCCATTATTACCCAATTGATTATTCCAATAAGAATCTTGAACATTGAATTGGAATACTTTGCTTAATCTACCAAGGGTGGATGTATCAACGCGAGCAAGCTCCCAATAGGTTTTTGATGCATATTCGGTTAACCCGCCTGCCATAACGACAAGATCAGCAACTGTCATACTATCATTACGTGGATAAGTACCCGGATTTCTTACTGCCCCTCCAATACTTACTGTATGCGGAGGGAAGAATTGGCTTTCTTTATAAATAACGAGTGAATCTTCATTTTTTAATTCAATATTATTATTTATTTCTTCAAGAAGCGCAAGCCTGGGACTGAACGGAATTACCTCTCGACGAAGATTAGATAATAATCTGAAGATAGTCCCTCGTTCAGAGAATGTATTCCTATCTAAACTATCTGCCTCCATAATCAGATCTTTGACTCGCATACCTGGTTTTAATTCGAAGACTCCAGGTTTTTTTACGTTTCCAGTAATAGTTATTCGGTTTTCCGGAACTGAACCAACTTGAAAAACTTTAACAATGTCTCCATTCCTTATCTTAAAATTACTTGTTTCAAGTTCTGTATAAGTGGAAAAGTGCAGATCGTAATCCAAATAATTATTTGTATAATTTTTTCTTTCTTCAAAGGGCACAATTCGTTCAATATGAATTCGATCAATGTAAGCATCGAATCTCAACCCTCCGGCAATTCTTAATACATCACCAAGAGATTCAGACTCTTTCAATTCATAAATCGCAGGCCGAAGGACAAAACCTGCTATAGCAATCCTTTTTTGTATGGGCTTGACAAAGACAATATCACCGTCTTGTAACCAAACATCTTTCGATTTATCTCCACGTAATATATAATCATAAGAATCAATAGTAGAAATACATTTATTATTACGCATTACTTCTATTGAACGAAGAGATCCATTAATAGTCGGCCCCCCCGCTACATACAATGCAAGAAAAGAAGTCGACATAGAAGAAATTGCGTACCCTCCCGGTTTCTTTACTTCACCCAGCACAAACACCTGAATAGTTCGAAGTTTTCCAATAGATACATCCAGCCATGTATTTGCATCAGTTCCGCCATTACGCAGTCCTGAATAAAAAGAAGTAAGCCGTTTGAGCAACCGCGCTTTTGATGTTTCTATCGTTAGTCCTTGAACCGGAACAGGTCCTGCATTAGGAATAACAATATTTCCTTCTCTATTAACTATCAAACGTGTAAAAAGTTGTGCTTCCCCCCACATAGTTATCAGTAATTCATCGCCAGGACCAATAATATAACTTGGCGATGTAGGTGCATTACGCATGGGCTCAAACGTGGATGCAGCAGGTTGGAACAAATTATATCCAAAAGGGCGCAACCCTTTTGCATTCGCTCTTCCATAAAATCCTGGAATAGAATCTAAAAGCATTCTTTCGGCTAACCTATCAGCTAAATTTAGTGAATCTTCAATATGTTTGCCCAAAGTATCTCGTTTTAAATATTTAAATTCTCGCCGTTCTTCCCACTGAGCAGCAGTTGTATCTTCCGTTTGTTCTATTGGTTTACCACTAAGAATATCGAAATATTGCTGTGCATTCAGACCTAGTGCTTTGGCTCTTTGTTGAAATTCCTGATCAGTAAGTCCAAGCTCTTTTATTTTTTCTTTGATTTGCTCCGGGGTATAATTCTGAAGCTGAGTTTCCACTTCCTGTTTAGTTGCATCTTTTTCCTGAGCAATGACATTTGGGGCATATGACACCATAGAGTAAAAACCCAGTATAAGAATAAATATTTTAAGTTCTTTTTTCATGATATCCCTATAGTACAATGGATAAAATATCAATCATTCTCACTTAATATCGACACGATCATTACTCATTCCAAGGAGAACTGATCGTGCGCTTTTCATATTACTTTCAAAAAAGCAGTAAATCATTTTATAGTCGTTTTGATTAGCAACTTTCTTCTTCGTTATCAATTCATCACATTCGAAATAGTAGAAATTAATACCTGATATGATCTTCCAATACTCCAATATATGCAATTTAAGATTATTTATTCAGTAGTCCAACTCCTACACACCTTGGATATCGCTTATGAATCATAGATAATTTGTTGAATTTTAGAAATGTTTTTTATTTCTCTCTATCAAGCATCGGAAGATACTTAATATTTAGCTTTATCTCAGCGTTCTTAGATATAATGTTTTTTTTGACTTTTGAATGAGCATACACCCTAAATATTTCTTCAGATTTTCTTTTTCATTAATAATACAAAAAAAATCTCAAAGAATATTGAAATATGCAGAAAGCACCTATCAATACTTACAGCCGTTGGTTATTGAGAAACGCTATGCGGAAAGTATTGAAGTAAGTAGAGTCAAGTCCTCGCTAAACTCCTTACCTTATTATCTCGAAATTATCCTATTGGATTAGCGGACGTATCAATAATGTCCGATTAGGGAAGTAGGTCCATTTTCTGGACAGTACCGAAGTTGGCAATCTAAAAAACATATACCTATATTTTGAAAAGCATAGATATCGCGATTTTATGTCATGTATGAGACTTATAATTACATCTCATTTTATTTTTCCAGTAACAAGAAATAATCTACAGTTTACTTCAGTAGGACCATCTTTTTAACCTCGCGATATAATCCTGCCGTTACAACATACAGGTAGATGCCGCTCCCCATTTGGACACCTTTGCAGTTCTTTCCATCCCAGATCGTCATATAACATCCGGCATTTATATCAGCGCTCATCAACTGAATAATTTCGCGTCCGGTGATGTCGTATACTTTGACATCTGCGTAAGTTGCTAAAGGAACTGAAAATCGTATAGTCGTCAATTGATTAAACGGATTTGGATAGTTCTGTTCCACCTTAAATACATCTGGAATTTCTAGACAGGATATTGAACCAATGGCGTTTTGAACTTGAACGTTTGTCTTGATAATGTAGTATCAATTCCGTCAGTTGCATCGACGTACCAGGTAAACTCGGTGTTCTCTTTCAGTGCTTGCTTCGTCAATGTAAGCGTAGTATCCGGAAGATTGCTAAAGCTCAAGTTGGAAAATGCACTACTGAGGTGGACATTATATCTTACAATGTCACCAGTATCAATATCGATTGATTTCGACCACACAAGTAAAACACTTAAGATAGTATCGATTATACTCTCATTTTGTGGACCTAATAATTGGAAGGCTTTTGGAGCATTATTAACTATAATCTTACCTGAATCAGTTTCGTTAGAATATATTTGTTCATTCCATCCCGCAATTCATTGCTGACAATGATAATAGGACTTGAACCACCGCGTAGTGCTGTAAATATTATAGTAAAAAGAGTACCAGAGCCGCTGACAGTCCCACCACCACAAATTGCTTGATCGACAGTGATCCTATTAGGTGCTGCTGGAGGTGGGGGTTGCGGTACAACACCAAGGAATACAGAATTTGAATTGTTTCCTTTCAGGAACGAGCCACCAATTATACTGCTATAGCGCAGAATTGTACTATCGAATGCTAATGTCACACTTGAAGCAAAAAGATTTTCAGAACCTTCTACCTTAATATCAATAGTGGCTGTATGTGAGGGCTGCACTTTCATTGAAGAAGGTGATACCATAACGATCGTTTTTATTTGTCCCTGAACGAAACTTTTCAAAGCAAGCAATTCTAGAGAAACGACGATAAGAAGACATAATTTTTTATTAAAAGCCTTCACAAGGATTATTCCATATTACGTTTTTGCTACTCACTCAGCATTCATTTTTGAAATCTATTGTTAGTGCCTGTGAAGTGGCCTCTTGTAAAACGGACCAATAGTGTCTGACATCTGGAGTAATTTTCTCTTAAATCACTTGGCAACTTTGATTAAAGCCTTCTTATAGCATCAGTAATATTTTTTGCAAATTGCTCTCGCTCTGCCAACAGATGTTGGTTAAAAGTACAATAAATTGGTCCTTATTTTAGAAACCTATCCCGCCCGTCAAAGCTAGCTTTGTACATCTCCCTGTTGTAGTTATGCCGCTGAGGCGGGCGGGCGTTTCTCTTCACTAATGAAAAATAACTTTTTCCAGTATTGATTAATTACATTGAGTAATCTTCTTGCTATTTCAATAGCAACATTTTCTTTGTGCTGATAAAATCATGACCTGAATTCGATGTGGGATCAATTGCTCGTATCTGGTAAAAATAAATGCCAGATGGGACTAACTGTTGCTGTGTATTCCTCCCATTCCATTCAACTTGATAATAGCCAGCATTCTGTTGTTTGTTTATAAGTGTCACAACTTCACGTCCGAGAATATCAAATACATTCAACTTGACATAACTATCCGCTGACAGCTCGTAATTGATAGTCGTAGAGGGATTAAAAGGATTAGGATAGTTTTGAATCAATGCATATGTAGTCGGAACATTAGAAGTTAGAGCTTCTTTTGAGCCTATAAGAATTTGGATGTCGTGATTATTATCATCTCGTGCTTTTACAGATTGAATATTAATATCATAGTTGTTCGATTTATAGCACTGCTTAAAAAACACATTGGCAAAAATTCCATCTTTTGTTAAACCATCATTTTCAGTGCCAACAACAGCAGCATCAAGAGTTATTATATTGCCTTTCGCCTTTGCTGCCATAAAACAATATTCATGATTCATTTCGCCGCTTTTTTCATAACCTATATATTCCAGCGAAGTTGATGGATATACCAAGGAAATAGATAATGCACGAACATTCATATCAGCGCCTGAAATTAATAGTGGAACAGTTACAATACCATCTGTGCTTTGTGAAATTTGTTGAGTACCGAAGGAAAACAGGCGCCAAATTATATTTATGTAGTTGATTCATTGCAGTTTTTCCATATCCAATAGAGAAAATGGCAAGATCTTCAAATTGGATATGTCCGTCTTGGTTTGGCATTGCGAAGTAACTTCCAATAGAATTTGTCGGACCGATATCAAACTTTGCCTTGTAACCAGCAGGCACACCGTCGGATTCACTGAAGTAAGCTAAAGCAAACTGCACAAGATCGTCGAAGTTGATTTTGCCATCTCCACTTGTTGTTACATTATTCTGAGATGCAAAATCGCCAAGATAAAACTTTATGCATCCGGAGTGTGATGTAACCTGGATGTTCTGTTGTGCATCACTATCAAAATATCTGAAGTCAGTCGCAGTAGTTGTGATTTCATTGAAACCCGGCCGTATGATTGTAAAATCCAATTGTGCCAAATATTTTCCTGCTGACGGTAATATATTGAGGCTTGAACTCGCACCCGTATTAACCCTCTTTTTACCAGCAGAAATATCTTGAGTTGCAAAGAAGTCAAACATATTTCCGTTTGTTACTGACAGGTTTGCCATAGAGGTATCCCAATTGATTTCAAACTCAGATGCACCAATGGATTGCGATCCTACTGGCACTACATAAAATGTCATTTTGGGAGAATTGTATGTCCAATCATCGGCGCCATAAATAGTTCCATTACCAATTCCTGAATGCGGAAAGACAACTGCGTGATTATCATCTGGTTGGGACGGATCACTTGTTATAAATAATTCTAATCCAGCAGAAGATCCCGTACCGCTGACAGCGATATTTCTTGTGCCTGCACCTGTGGATGTGCATGCAATGTTTCCTGAAAAAGAATTAGCGGTGGTAGGGTTGAAGCGTACATCAATACTAGCTCTCCGTAACGGAACCGTTCGTTTGTGTAAGAGCTATTGGATTAATGGAAAAAGGATTAGTACCTATTCTAATTTCAAAGCCTATAGGTGGAGTAATGTCGATATTGTTTGTTAAGTTCAGTCCGCTTACAATAAAATTTTGTGGATTAGAAGAATTGCCAACTGGAATAGTGCCGAACGAAGGAAGTGATGAAGTACTGACTGTAATAGTTGGAGTGTTTGTACTAGTCAACAAAACACTAAAATTATCGAACTGACTTGTTTGTGCTACAGCCGTTGCATAGGCCCAATAAAAACCAAAATGCGTTAATGATAGTTGAGGTGTATGTATTATCCAAAGTTATTGAACCTTTTTGATTTGTAACTCCTGCTGATGGATCTGTCCAACTTGAGGATCCATCATCACGAACAAACAGCGACCAATTGTCTCCATTTGGCTCATATTTTACACGCACACTCACATAGTTATTTACAGCGCTGATATCATTGTTCCCGGAGCTGATAAGATTTGTGATTGTACCGGTAAGTCCTCCCGCAAATTTTACTAATCGAATTGGATCCGGAGTGCCAGAACTACCAAACACGACTGCATATCCATTCCCTGCACCTGTGCCGGTAAAAATGCCATTGGAAATCCCTAAAATAATTGCTGTTCCATAATTGCTTGCCGCCAGCCCTGAGGGATTTGTCGTTCTATTGTATCTATAATTAAACGTCCATTCAATATTATATGTGTTTAAATGAAGCGTCTGATTATAAGTATTCAAAAAATCTTGAGTCATTCCGGAAACGTATACTATCCCATCACCATTAGTAGCCGAAGAGGCATCATTTGTAAGCTCTAAGAAGGACCCGGTATTTATGCTTGCACCACCATCTCCAGCTGTTACTGTGATGGAATATGTCGTTGGTGTTCCCGAGGTGAGATTAGCTCTGTTGAAATTATCGAAGAATACCTGGGTTTGTCCCATAGCTTTTGTCCCAATGAACGCGAAGAGAAATATTGCTACCAGGCCTGCCCATGCGTAAATTCCCCTAATAGATTTTTTCGCGGTTTCGATGTCAGTAGCCGCCAGAAATTTCTCTGCTTCCGGCTGAAAATATAGATTCCTTGACAAGAAAAGAGAGTAGTAGCGTTTCATAGTTCCTCCTTGATATAGGTATTTTGATCATTTGTGCATTAAGTCATCCTGCCCCTGATTGAATGTATGCTGATATCGGAAATCGTTTACATAGAATTGATTCACATCTTTTACTATCTGATTTTAATATTTCCTTTTCATGTATGTGCATCGCTTCCCATAAATTGCCTCCTTCCAATCATCAAATGAATCCTTTATTATTGAAATTCCGTTAATCATAATATATGCGGCATCATAGCCATATTACTTTTTCTTAATGTCACACTTTTTTCACCATTGCCAGTTCTCAGTATTTTTAAGATAGTATATATCCATCACCGTCAATGATGTTTTTAGAGATGTCGTACGACCATGCAATGAATAAGCTATATAGGCTTATGATTATGCATAGTTAAATAAACTGTTCGCTTTAAAACAAAATATTCAGTTTCTTAAATTCCGAATATTTAATTTTTAATAAGGATTTGTTTAGTACGATGTAATTGGTAATTATGAGTGGTGTAAATATATTATTTAGCTAATTAATCCGCAATCACGTATTTGCGTGTTTTTTAAAACATCGAAATAAAATATATTGGTAAGAAGAAAATATACGTTTTTTATTCTAAGCATCGCCAAAGACAGAAAAACGCATACTTATACACTGTGAGAGAGCGTTTTTCATTGGTCGAATGCTTTGCAAAGCAGGGTAAGCAAATCCAATTAGAGAAAGAATAAATTTGTTACTTAACAAATGATAGAAGCACAACGTCGTTTCTTCTTTATGTGAAAACGACATCTCTGAAGCACTTAAATTATTTTTTCTTTTTCATTTCTCGAGTTAATTTCGACCAGAGACTGGCCATGTCTTCTGAAACGAGTTTTACGTCACTTAATACCGGCATGAAATTCGTGTCTCCATTCCACCGTGGAACAAGGTGAAAATGTACGTGCTTATCAATTCCTGCACCTGCAGTTCTTCCTAAATTTGCGCCGAAATTAAAGCCTTGAGGATTCAAGATTTTTTCGAGTGCCTTAATACATTTTCCCGTTACCATCATAATCTCGCTATACTCTTCGCCGAAAATACTTACAAAATGAGATGCGTGACGATATGGAACAATCATTAAGTGTCCACTGTTGTACGGATATTTATTCATCACAATAAAGCAGAATTTCCCCCGCCAAATAATAAGATTCTTAGCATCTCTAGTTTCCTTGTGAACACGGCAAAAAAGACACGAATGTGAATGTTTTTTCTCGCTAAAAGTTTTGATATAAGCTGAACGCCAAGGGGAAAAAAGATGCTTCATTTTAGAACCGACGAATAGTAAATAATAATGGATATGTAACGATTAAATAGATTGATAATTTACAATCTAGACTCTTCGCACATAATTTATGGAACAAATGCATTCCAATCAAGCCGACAAGATGCTGTAATTGCCGAGTAATTTCACTTTACGGAGTGTTTGAAGTTAAATTCTATAATTCATATTTAACTTGAAGTGTTGGCATAAACTCTACTAAGTTTCCATCAATTCTTTTTAATTGAAGATACCCGTGCAATTGAATTCTATGGTTAATCTTTGATGCATTCCAAGCTGCTTCAAGTGCGCTAACAATGTGATTAGCCACAATAATATAAGAAACTGCAGTCGCGATATTATAAGAGTTGTTTGCATCGCCTCTCATGTGACTATATGCAATAAATTCCGGAGAAACATTGCCTATCCCGTTATTTGCAATTACATCTGCTTTTGTATATGATGCTGCATCATCCCAACCGCCGCCGAATTGTGAATATTTTCCAATCATTTCATAATATTGTTGATCGCCGTATGGCGCAAGTTTATGCGTAAAGCCTGTAGGTTGAATATTCATATCCCCCGCTATCAGACCTTCAGCGTCATTTAAATTCATCCCAACTGACATAAATCCATGGACTAGCGATATTTGGAGCTTGTTGTCCAGGAACAATCATGTTATTGTAATATGCTGGATAATTGGCCTGTATCCAATAGGCGTACCTAATAACCGACCAATGCGTATCTGCATAGTTTTGAAATGCTTGTGTTTGCTGATCTCCTTTTTTCTCATACTTCGCATATGCAATCCATGATATAACTTCAACTCCTAAAAACGCTGCACCCTGCCAATAAGATTTTGTGTAAAATTGGCCTGCTCCAGGTATGACAGCTGAAAATAACCCAGCAAGCAATGGAGAATACTTTTTCTTTGCACTCATACTTTTTATATCATCAAAACCATTAATAACTCTAGTTTGATCCATTTGATTAATTAAATCAATATGCAAATCGCCAGTCAAGAATGCATTATTTGCTTTATCTGCGGATATATTCAAATATTGGCTTTGCATTGTATCGGCGAGACAAAGAGCAAAGAGTCCAGCTATTAAGATTCGATATTTCATATTTACCTCATAAATTGCCGCGGCATGATATCATTCAATTCAAATCCGAATAAGACGCCTAAATAGAAACGCCATTCATGCCCGTATTGGACAGTGGTCGTATTTATATCCTGTACATCCCTGGAAAACCGATCTAAACCATAAGCACCTGAAAAAAAGATGCGTGTTGGATATTCATAGAAAGAAAATGTCTCAAGTCGAAGTTCAAATCCTACATCCTGTTTCCAAAAATTATCAGATGCCAACTCACGAGGCCATGCATTTCCTATATCATAAAATACTGAACCGTATAGCTTAGAAAAATAAATTTGAAGCACCCTGAAATCTAAATTTGGCGCTATCGGGAATCTATAAGTCGTATTAAGTGAAATTGTTTTATTCCCTCCGAGCGCATAAAACGAATAACCCCGCATTCCAATAAAGCCGCCTGCATAATAATCGAAAAACTCGTCAATAGTCGGTCCAAGTATACCGGAAGCATTCAATGTGAATGAAAGCGTATGCCGCGGGAATGGCAGAGCTATGTGTTCATTCCATGCCAGCTCAAGTCTCGAAAAATTGTACTTTGTGTAGATAGGAACGCGAAACCCGCTGTCTGTTGAGCTCGAATCTGTTGGATTAAATTTGTCCATCTCATAGGAATACTTCAATGAAAATGATCTTCCGACTGGATTGATCTCTCTATCCAATGTGTGCAAAATACCATCATATTTCATCTCAGCTGAAAGTGCATTACCAATAAAGTAAGTTGATGATGTGGCGGGAACTACTTGATTATATATATCATCGGGAGGAGGATACTGAAGAATCCAGCTTCCAAAATCCTGACCATATCGGCTTAATGAATAATTTAATTTCAAATTATAGTTTTCAGAAAATATTTTTTGATTAAGCGAAAAATCAAATTCTAAAAGATTATAAGTTATCTCCGCTCCAAAAACTAACGGTGAATAATATGGAAGCTCAAAAGATACGTCGCGTTTACGTGTAATATTGTAAAGTTCCAACGTAGCTGTCGGTTCTAAGCCCAATTGATATAGAATGGGCAACCGGTCACTATAGTCGATTATAAGAAAAAGATCACGTTCTAATTTTCTATTGATATCTGCCCCGCCGAATATATCCATTTTATTAAGTACATCAAATGAAGTCATATATAATCCCAGCTTCACATAATCAAGCCCACTGCTGTTTTGATTGTAGGTATCGATGCGAAGCAATGGAATAAATGAAGTGCTGGTGAAAACCGAGCGATATGGCCTCGCTTGAAGTAAAGTTGTGTCATTATAAATATATTTTCCGTTTTCTGGCTGTAAAGAGTGCTCCCACGCTTTAGCTTCAATAAAACCACTGTAAAGATTCGATGGATTTATCTTTGTTTGCATTGAATCTTTTTCTGAAATCAATGGTAACGGAACATTAATTGAATCTTTACTCAAGAGAGCTATTTTATATCCGGTTGACGTATATGCAGCATAAGCAACATCACCTTTGCCATTAACTGTAGGAAGGAATGCGCTGCCGAGGACATTTGTTATCTGCCATTCTTCATAAGTATGAAGATTGAGCGAATAGATATTATAGATTCCGCCTCTATCCCAAGAATAGTAAAGCGTTGAATCTGAAGAGAAGAATGGGTTGCGGCAATCTCCAGCATCGTTGGAGCATTTGGAAATTATTGCCATTAGTATCAACGAGTGCTATTGATTGATTCTGTGCAATCGAATATCCAAATGCAATTTTCTTTCCATCCGGTGACCATACAGGAGTGTACACCTGTTCTCCATTCTGGAATTTGGTCAATTGCACTCTGCCGCTTCCATCTGCATTGCAGACACCCAAATTTAACGTTCCATCACTCCCGAAAGTATAGACAATCCTCTTTCCATCCGATGAAACTTTTGGATTAAACGCACGAAGTCCATGCGTCAATCGTTCTTCCTCCTCTGTCGATAGATTGAATCGATACAAATCGCTGTAGCCTGACCAGTGTGGATTATCACGAGTGACTTTTGCATAATATATGTATTTGCAATCAGGAGAGAATGACAAAGATGAGCGAACGAGAGATGAGAGTCTTTCCGGCAAGATCAATTTTGATTTTTTTGTGGCACGGTCATAAACATAAATACTACTGGCCCAATGATCTGTGCCTTTATTAGAAATGTAAGCAATTTGCGAACCATCCGGCGAAAATACAGGATAGAAATTTCCAAATCCTTCCTTCTCAATAATCTCTCCATCTTTGCGCATTGGTTTTAAAGAATCTTCAAGCTGCTTGTATGCCTTTGTCTTTTCTGCCTTCCATTCATTGTAAAGTTGTTCGCCCGTTATTCCTAATGTTGCTTCAATAGCACCATCTATTGTAAGTCTGAATGGCTTTGAAAGTTGTCTAGATATTGCTTGAAGTTTATCAACTCCGTATTTCTTCCCGATATATCCAACAAGAGAGAATCCTGAATTGTACACAGATTCATTTCCAAGACTATTTTTACCGAAGAACGCCATCTCGTTCCAAGAGAGCGGGTTTCCATCAACCATGTACATTCGCAAAATCATATCACGGTGAGAATCCCAGTTATCATATCCCTGTATTGGATTGTTATATTGTGCAACACCTTCAGCAAACCATGGCGGAATAAGACTTCCGGCAATCGGATAAGATACTATTACATTTGGGTAGCCATAAAGCACGTCCGGGCGGCTTTCTTTTTCATATCCGAGCCATTGAAAATAAATTCCTGGTACTCTTCTGCCAAATTTCATTGTAGTTTGAATTTGCACGAGATGCGTAAACTCGTGCGTTACCACCATCCACAGCCAGGGATGAGTTCCTCGCAATTCAAAATCTAAAGCGGGAGCGTAAATTACAATAAAATTATCATAGGAATCAGTGCCTCCGTTCGAGTAATCATCGTGATCACGAATAACAATATTCACTTTCTGATCCGGTTCGTGGCTGTACATAGTTGTAATCGGATCATAAATATTTTCAGCTATCTTTGCTACTTCGTGCCCTGTACGTTCCGCACCATTATGGAAATGAACGAGAAAATGTTTCGTTTCTATTGTTTTCCAATCTAATTCTGTATGATTGAAATCCTCCTGGCTGACAGCTATAGAAGAAGTCACAAAAATAAGTATCAAAAATAAAACTTGCTTCAAGCTCCCTCTCTTATAAATATTCTTACAAAAATATTAAGTCTATGAAAACGTAATTTACTTTACCACTGCTATTTTAATAAACACTACACTGCTATTATTCGCGCCGCGTGCTTCAACACGAGCAAGATAGACACCGCTTTGTATATTCGAGACATTCCATGTTACCTCATTATCCATTCCTGCTGTTCCTCGTCCAGACAATTCTGTTATCTTCATACCAGAAAGGTCAAGAATAGTGATCGTAACATTTGCATTCTCACTTGTAAAGTACCGAATTTGGGTTGACTGGCCATAAACAGGATTCGGCCAATTATATACGCGTGATTTCGGAAAGAATTCTGTGCTAATCGGAATAATTTGTGGAGTTACGCTCACATCAACATTACTGTGCCGTTCATCGCCTAAATGCTGCCACCACGTTAATGAGCCTGACGTTACCGAGCTCGAAGTAAGGAATGCATCTAATGAACCGCTATCTGAAAGAACGGCTATGCCCAATTTATTAGATGGACTCGTATATGCTACAGAAAATGCATTTCCCGAAGAAGTTACCTGCACCGGAAAGCCCGAAAGCAATTTTCCGTTTTTATCATACACCCATATTTCACCATCATTCGTTAGGAGAACAATTTCAGGTTTAGCATCCCCGTTAAAATCCAATACAAGCGGCGTTCCAGTAAACTCCAAGCCAGTTCGCGCTTGTATTGGAAAACCATCGAGCATGAAACCGTTACGATTAACGACTGAAAGAGAATTTACAGATTGGATAAGTACATCCTTTTCTCCATCACCATCAATATCGGCAACGGCAAGCTCGCTAATTATAGAACCTGGAACGGTGATCTCATAATTCTTTTGAGTTAATGATTGATTATAAGAAATTACTCTGCTTCCGTTTTTTTCTGCAGAGATTATATAATTTCCTTTTGGCGATACTGCTGCCGCAAGTATCCAGCACTTTGATGTTACCGGCAAATCTACAGTCGAAGACTGACCGTAAATTCTATTGCCTGATGTAAAAAAATATTCATTTGACTTTGCTGATGAAGCTGTAGGCAGTAATGTGATTGACCTTACTGAATCGGTTCCAACTGAACGGTTAGAAATTATGTCGCCATTTGTGTTAAACTGATATATTGTCCCTCCATCCGCACCAACAAGCAGAGATAATGAATCCAATTGTGCGAAACAGGGAGAAGTTGTGAAGCGATGAGTGTACGTTTTCTTGGAACTGTCAACTGAATTATAACCGCTGTGAAATGAAAGCTTAAAGATTCTCAAAACGCTATCTTGCACGCTCGCGACTATTTCGGTCGAATCAGGTAACACATTTACGGCAACGCCGTTGGCAGCTGTAGTAGCAGATAGGAGATTTGTTGTATTACCTAATAAGCTTTGTCCATTGTTTTGAAGCGAATAAATTCCATTGCTTGTTGGAAGATAGAGATGATTTTTCGTTGACGTTGGAAATACGTTTACACTTGTGTTTTTAAATGCACGGTGCATCAAAGAATCTCGTTGAAGTATTTGGTTCCCAATTTCTACTGTCAGTGTCATACGAGGCGATCTTGCGCTAAAATTCTTAATCGTAACTAAACTTGCAGCGCCGGAGAAGCTGTTGCTATTCGGAAACGAATTCTGATCGAAGATATTTTTATATAGTGGTGCTGAATTACCACTAAACCAGCAATCAAGCGGGCTTCCATTTTGTGTCCCATAGCCAGGATCCGACATAGCTACATAGTCTTGACCAATATCTTGTGAACCATCCGCTTCTTCCAAACTAACACCACGATGATCCAGATTCGCATTGACAGAGTTTGTGCTCAATCCCGCCTGAATTACATTCTCATCAATATGCCAAATAAGAATTCCGCCGCCGTCGTACAGATGCGTCGTATCCATTAATCCAGGCAATGCCCAATCAAAATTGCTCACATCTATAACCGAACCACTGATTCCGCTCACATTATAATAACAAAAACTAGCTATATCCTGATCGAAGTGTCGCCAGCTTGTATCTCCTTTTGCACTCGCAATTTTTATATCTAAACCGGTCCCTCTAGGATTTCTATTTCTGTTCTCTATAAGAAAATATTCTGAAGAAGTTATTGGAATTTTATAAACTGTGTCTTGCTTCATAGAATATTTTAATCCAACAGCTGGCACGGAAAGATTTATTGTCTGGTTTCCAATTGTAATTGGTGTAAGCCATCCCAAATATATTTTTTCCCAAGCGCATGGTTCTGGTGGAAAAAGTCCATTGTAGGCAAAGATTGCCGCGCCGTCCATTAATCCAAACTGTCCAATGCCCGACGTTCCTGTTTTTGTATCGAACAAATCCGGCAGCCCTAAATAACTTCCTAAGGATGCGGCAAACATGCCATTGATACTGAATTGATATGTCTGGGTGCCTGAATTCGTTGGAAGATCGCGCGACTCAGTCTCTGGCAGAATGATTGTGTTTTTGATGAAACCATTCTCGAAGCCCTGAAAAGATGATTGTCCCAGTGCGACTGCAAATGCGGTTGAATCAAGATACAACGAAGGTATATCATACGGAGTAGGATTGTATCCTATAGAACCCACCAAATCAAGATCACGCCCTGTTCCCGCATGGAAAATGACAAATGCATCGTAATTCTGAAAATTGATTTCTGGATATAACGAATCTGCAATCTGCCAGCTCTCTCTTGCGAGATCAGCGAGTTTACTGTTGTCATCCGAATTTGTCGGCGGAGAATAGGATTTCATCTGTTTCGAAAGTGTAATTCGCTTGCTATCGCCATACACCGCGCCTGTGATGGTAAGCTTTCCATTTGAAACTTTATGGAAATAATTTTCAACAAATTGAATTTTATTGTTAAAGTACAACGAATCATGCGGTGGTGGATCGATCAGCGTATCTGTAGCTGTAGTTGAAATCTCTTGGAGTTTTCCATTCCCGGTTGTCTGATCATCAGCGTCAGTCTGAAATTCTACCATGATGGCAAGAATGCGAACTGTATCCCGCATTGTCATAATATTTGATTGCGAACCAGCGTAATTTTTAATTTTTCTAATCGCTTGTGGAAAGCCGTTTCGCTGTTGCGCAAATAATAAATTGCTAATAAGGAGCAATATAAAAATTGCCCATGCTCGTGTCACAAGAACTCCAATCCTTATTTGTAATTCTTCATCTTGTTATCCAACGATCTGATAAAGAGCACAATAAAATATTTGGATGATAAAGCCATGCCATATGCAGAACAATGAATATCGTTTTGAATTTGATGGTTATATAATATTTAGATTTTCTCTGAAAACCTTGTGGCTAATTTCTATAGCATTCATTTGCCCTCAACAACTCTCGATAAATGCTAAGCAGCTTTCTGCCAAAAAATAGACACATCCAAGAAATTCTTAATTCACATCACCACCCCAGCCAATTGAGAGTGACAGACGCAGCGTTCCGTCTAGAGGATTTTGACCATCTATAGCGCTAAGGTACCCAAAATCGAATCCATAGATATCGTATCGAAGACCGGCACCGAATTCCATAAACTTGCGATTCCCTTCTCTCGGGTCCTCATAAAAATATCCAGCACGCAATCCAATTAGCTTCGGTGAGCCGTACCAATATTCCAATCCTAATGCAGAATCGAATCTGCGTATTTGTTCGCTTATATTTCCGTTTGACCAAGTAGTAAAGAACGCTTTGTAGAATTCATCAGATGAAGTTCCATTACGAGTCACCAGTAATCGATTTACTTCTACAGTTGCATTTATATTATTGTAGTCACTTTCTAGAACTTTGTACGCAATACCAAGACGAAGATTCATTGGTAAAGGGTCTGCTTGTGCTTTGTCGATATATGACATTTTAGGACCGATATTAGCAATATTCATGCCAAAACTAATGTCCTTACCAAGATCAACACCTGTTAAAGGAATACGCATTACAATCGGGCGATACATTAATCCAATATCGAAACAAAATCCAGTTGCAGTACCGCTTCCTTGTTCTTGCCCGGCTCCTTGATTTGCAAGATGAGAATAGATAATTCTTGCACTTGTGCCAATTCCCAACTCGTCGGCGAGCTTTGTGCTGTATGTGGCGGCAACAGCCATCTCATATCCGTTAAAAGTTCCGATCACATCTGGTGAATCACTTGTTCTATTAAACTCACCAAGATTTTCATAAGTCAATTGAAAAGCTATTATTCCATCTAAATATTCCACAGGTTGCTTGTAGGCAAGATGAGCAAGCCAGAGATCCGATAATCCTAAACCCGGAAGCCAATTTGTGTGTGTCATTGCCAGTTCAGAGCCTTTTTGGAATGCAAGTCCGGCAGGATTCCAAAATGTAGCCCAAACATTATCAGCTAACGCCACACCGGTCTCCCCCATTCCGCTTGCTCTCGAATCTGGTACGATTAGCAAAAACGGTACTGCTGTCGTTATTGCACTCTGTGCCAGCACTGTTTTTATAGCACAAATTCCTAATACGGTTATTACTAAAATCATTTTTTTTATCATAATATGTAACCCTCCTAACAATGATGAATGCTAATATAGTTACTAATCAGCGTTAAAAATATGTATGGACACAATATCTATATGCAATGTTTTTCTAATAATACATTTTATAGAACTTGCTAATTATTGATCAACGCATTACAGCAAGCTTACCGATCGTTTCGTTTGAGCGCTGACTATTTTTGTCGCGTACAACTAATTTATAGAAGTAGACACCATTTGCAAGCGTGTTTCCATCGTTATCTTTTCCATCCCATGGTATCCTCACAGAGCTTTCTGCAATATTTTGGTGATCGATATTTGCAATTAAACGTCCTGCAACTGAATAAATTTTAATTTGTACATCTATCGGATCATATGAAGTGCGTTCGAATGTGAAAGTTGTCGCATTTGAGAAAGGATTTGGATAATTCACGACATTGAACATTGCAAAATCGTCAGCGGAGTGCACTTCAAAATAGGTTTCGGCGGTTGATGAATTATTCTGGATATCCCATGCTTTCACGCTCAACGTATATTTCCCATCGCTAAGATTAGATAATGGATAATCTACTTCTCCTTTTTTATAGTTATCAAGACTGCTGTGATAATAACTGGAAAGATCGAATGTCTGTACCGGGTTATTGATGGTTGCCGATAACTGATGTCCTACGCCAACAGTCGACGTATTAATACCGCTTTCATCTTCAAGCTTTACAATAATAGTCGGATTACTCTTGACAACATCGCCCGGACGAAATGCTATGGTATCGAGATAGAGCGTTATCACCGGTCCCACTGTGTCTCTGGCTGTTGTAGTATCTATGCCATTAATCATTACGTTTTCTATGCTACCCGATGCGTCCGATTGACCGCTCCAAGCGTACATTGAAATTCGTGCATTTTTTCCTATTGTAACATCTTTGGGAACAGGAACAATCGCTGTATAATGTCCGTTGGTAATAGATACATCACCACAGTATAACGAGCTGCCGGTTAATTTAAATATGAATGTTCCAATTCCTTGCACGATGGAATCAATTCTTTGCGAATCAAACAGTTGGAGTGTGCCTTCGCCGGTAAACGAGGATATCAGTGTATTATTTTGTTTTACAGTACCTGCAATACGTGCAAGTCCTAATGATTTTATCTGGATAGTATCATTGCCTAATACACCACTGCCATTTATACTATCGACCGCAGCATTATTTTTTGGCATCAATAGGCGAACAGTAGGATCACCAAATAGATGAAATTTTTGGGTATTCAATTGGTCCGCATTAATAGATTTTGCAAAAAGGCACGCATCACCTATTCTCGGAAACTGATTATCAGAATCTTTTTGTAAGAGATAATTAAACAAGGATTCATCCAGCGCAAAATTTGGAGGATCATAGACTACGCGGGCTGGAGAAAAATCAGCGATAGAACCGCCTTGTTCCATCGTGACCAATTGTTCTCCCGAGCTGACTTCAGTTGGATTATCATAACAACCGTACCTGCATGTCGCCGTTATGGTAAATGTCAATCTATTTTTATTTGAGAGCTGCGGCAGATCGACTGCTTGTGTAAAGACATCTTCATGCGCCCACAGGAATTCATTACCATGTCCAATATAATTAGTAATAATCGTTCCCGAATTAATCGCGTTAACAATTGCCTTATTTACATCCGGCTTCCTGCGGCCTCCTGCGCTGTTCACGGTTGGATATGCAATTTCATAAATTTTGTTTTCTTCATAATTCACAAGCGCACTTGTCCCAGCTATTTCTTCCGAATGGTCAGTGTATACTGAACCATCATCTGACGTCGAAGTCAATCCATCATCTGAAACAAATGTAATCTTATTTCGCCATGGATCTAAAGGAGAATTTGTTTCATAAGAAATGACTTTATCTACCATACTAGCAGCATCTTTGAGACTGCGTACTGGAAGTCGTCCGATTGCAAGTGCATAGGAATTTGAATATCCAAGCATAACGAATTGATCATCGCATGGGTATGAATCAACTGTTTCAAAAGATTCTTCCGTTTCGTAGGGCGGCATCCAGTTACTTTGTGTTGTGCTAATATTTTTATAATCAAAATGTCCGGAACCGAACAACAAAACATATCGCGGTTTTGGATCTGCCCAATTGTTTTGAGTGTAATTTATGAATTCCCTTATTGACAATGGATCTGGAAGACCGCCGGAAAATTCATTATAGATTTGATGAATGTCCACCACTAATGTATTTAGACTATCATTTAATTTACGATAATCTCTTAATCTGTTTGCTTCGGATATAAATTCGGTTGGAGAAATAATAATGAAATCAATCTGATCTTGAACATCGTGAAGATTATTGGGAGTAAATTTCGCGACCTTTGTCGCTGTTGTGGGAGTCAAATAGCCATTCTTACCAATTACTGCGATCTCACGTACGTTTCCAGGAATCTGTTGAAGTTGAAATGTGCAAGAAGAACCCGTCTGATTGAATTTTATTTGTTTCACATCATTATGATCTGTTACATCGAAAGCGCGGACTTCTGACGAAAGATTACTTACACTGTATTGAATTAACCCTGAAGTGTCTGCTGTTGTGAATAAAAGCGCATCGTTCAAAGCTTCAAAATACCGCTGATAATAAATTTCTAACCAATCTAACCAAGTTTCTGAAGCTTGATTTGTGGTTACCACCTGAATTTTAACTATACTCGAATTTGGATTAATCGGCACTCCTCCTGTCGCAGTAACCGGTAGATCCTCCGCATACGGGGTGGTTTCACCGTCTCCCAATTCCCCGCTTATTATAGGTGCTGCCCACATTGATATTTGTTGAATAAGGTTACCACTCTCATATATATTCAATAAATCGGTGGATGCAGAGCGGCGAATGAAGTTAAATGCATAATTGATTTGTGAATTTGAGACTATACCTGGAAGTGAATTGTAATACGTGTCGGTAGTATCAGTTCCTGAAAATTCCTTTCCTGCCCATCTTCTACCTGAGCTTAAAAGATTATATATTTCTTTCTTAAAAAATATTTTTTCCTGAAAATATTGCTTTGATGTCGAAGTCGGATTTGGAGAGATAATTGAATCCATCTGCTCGCCTGTTCCCTGGCTCACAGTAAAAAAATAGCAGTTAGTATCAGTGTAGGGATTAATATAATGTTGAAAACTTTTACTGCCTGCATCGTAGTTCCAGCCTTTTACTCCGCGTCCATAGAAAACGACATAATCCGCTGTGTCTATGCCGGTGCTGTTCTTTCGCACAACAAGACGTGGAATTTCCACTAATGAATCTGGCCTCGGATCAGTGTTGTTATCCGGAACTACCAATCCGCCATTTCCGAACAATCGAACTGAATTAATATCATTGACCGAAATATTTAGATTATGCAAATAAGTATTATCTATTTTGTACATACCATCATTTGCTACATTGATTCGATACCAATCTCCTTGTGCAAATGGAGAATTTCCTGACGTCACTTTGTGCAAACCCGCTTGCATTGTTTTGGCAAGCTGTGCTTTTTTCGGTAGTTCCCCTCTAAGAAAACAAGTGGAACGCAAGCCATTTTGAAAAGCATCTTTGAATTCAAACCTGATTGTTATACGTGAATATATCCTTACTCTTTCTTTATCTATCACTTGGATAGGATGCATTACAATGGTTGCAGTATAACCAATGCTTGTTTCTCCAACACGTGCCACTTTTGCAAGTGCTTTTTGTGGTGAAGATCGCGCATCTTGGATAAATTTTGCATCATCGTAGCTTTCACTTACTCCAAAATCTTTTAGGGATTTTATTGTCGGTTTAGGTAGAAGTTTTATCGAATCTCTAATTTGAAATTCGCTCCGCAGGACTTGAAATGAATATCGCGTTGAAGGGAAGAACAATAGAATATTCCGAGAAAATTCTGCCTGTCCGGTAGAATCGAATGTTAATTGGTTTTCGAAAAAATGAAACCGTGTAAAAATACCACCATGAATCCCAGTCACACGTTCAGTTGTAATATGGGGTGTAAATTCAAGAACAACGGATTGTTGGTCTTCACTCAAGATTCGGATATCTGTCAACGGCTGGGCGGTGCCCATCAGCGTTCCGATTAATAATAGGATTGTAATTGTAAAAGTATTTTTCATAAAAAAAAAGCCAAACGAGAGAAAATATACTGTCTCGTTCGGCTAAACTCTTCTTTATTTAGAGATCGTCAGCCGAACTTGAAAAGGTCTGTACTTCCAACATAATCCCTATAGTATAAAACACGCCGAAATACTTTAGGAATAAACCTTTATCAAGCCCTCGATACAATCTCCATAAACAATATTATTCTTTTTAAACTGATAAAAGATAGCGAATGAAAAGAAGATTGTCAAGCAATTGATTCGCGATTTGCTCAAACTATTCTATAGCTGATCTATGTTTTCTGTTATTTAGAAGAATTTTAACAATAGAACTCCACAATTGCTCTATTCTATTTTTTGATGAATGATATTTTCAGAAAAGATGATTAGAAATAAATGATTTGCTTTGCAGTTCTGGCAATATTTTGCTAAATTATATTTATCGAAAGCATTTATCCTTATTTAGGTAATATGAGTAGACCTCTTAACATTCTTTTTGTCACCAGCGAAGTATATCCCTTCGCAAAAACTGGCGGGCTTGCTGACGTTTCCGGCGCCCTTCCTAAAGCAATCAAAGATCTCGGACACGAAATTCGCATAATGATGCCGCGATACCGATTTATTGGTGAACGGAAGTTTAGATTGCATGACATCATACGTTTACACGAAATACCGATTCCCGTTGGAAGCATCGTCGAACTTGGGAATGTCAAATCTTCTTTCATTAATAATTTGAAAGAAAAAGTTCAGGTTTATTTTTTAGACAATACGAATTTTTATGGCCGCGATGGCATTTACCAAAGTCCAACGACAAAGAAAGATTACAAAGATAATGATGAACGATTCATCTTTTTTTGCCGTGGTGTGATAGAAACATTAAAACGATTAGGGTGGCAGCCGGATATTATCCATTGCAACGATTGGCAATCTGGTTTAATACCTGCATACCTCAAAACCATGTGCATGGCTGATCCATTCTTTAAATCGATGAAGACGGTTTTCACTATACATAACATGGGATATCAAGGTGCCTTTCCGCAGGAATCATTTGCAAAATCGAATTTGCCGATAGAGTTATTTGATACGAATGGCGTAGAAGCGTATGGCTGCTTTAACTTCCTTAAAGCGGGCATCTTTTTCTCTGATGCTATTACAACAGTCAGCGAAAAGTATGCTGACGAGATTTGCAAATCTCCTGAAATCGGAGCTGGACTCAATGGCTTACTTACTGCACGACGAAAAGACTTAAGCGGAATTCTTAACGGTATTGATTACCAAATTTGGGATCCGGCGACCGATGAATACAGTTTCCGAAAATTTGACGTCAAATCTATTGAAGCTAAAGTTGACAATAAACGCGCGTTAATGACAAAGTTAGGAATGGAATTTTCCGAGGATCGTCCTGCCATCGGGATAATTAGCCGCCTTGCGGATCAAAAAGGATTTGATTTAATCTTTGAAATTATAGAAGACATCATTCGGCTTGATGTCCAGATAGTCATGCTTGTCGCAGGTGAAAGAGACTACGAGAAGAAAGTAGAAGCACTCCAAAAGAAATATCCGAAGCGAATTTTTGCATTTATCGGTTATGATAATGAACTAGCGCATATGATTGAAGCGGGAACGGATATGTTCCTCATGCCGTCTAAGTATGAGCCTTGTGGATTAAACCAGATGTATAGCATGCGGTATGGCACTGTTCCAATAGTCCGTGCAACTGGCGGATTAGACGACACAGTAGAAGATTATATCGGTAATGGAAAAGGCACAGGATTTAAGTTTGAAAAATATGAATCTAAAGAGTTAATGAAAGTGATTCAGCGGGCTCTGAAGGTCTTCCAGCAACCTGAAGAATGGAAACGAATAATGCGAAATGGTATGATGTGCAATTTTTCATGGGAAAATTCAGCACGAAAGTACATCAACCTCTATAAAGACCTTTTAAAACATAATGTATGATCTCGAATGACGTTGGATTTTTTCTCGCCCATAGCTTGGCGATACAGAAACTGCTCATCTCCACCGTCCAGAATATCTCTAATTGAAATCTTTCTCATCTTACATCGCTATCGAAATAGACAAAGGATATTGTGAATTGAAGGTGTTCCGTTTTATTCTCCTCTTCTGCATCGCATCGATATTGTTTTTAATTGGCGGCTGCAATGACACTCCAAATTCTGTAGGTAAAGGCTCGCTTAAACAAGAAGACTTCGGCGTAGTCCATGTCGATACATTTTATGCCACAGATCATTCCACAATCCCAAATGTAATGTCCACATCCTCAAGTGATCGATTCATGATCGGCCAGTATAAAACATATCAAGCTTGGACATGCTTAAAATTTGATCAATGGCCGGATACTCTAGTCGGTGTTAAAATTGTTAGTGCATCAATTCACTTGAGAAGTGTTTACCATTTCGGCGATTCATTAGCACCTTTATCGTTTAATGTGTACCGCGCAATGTCAAACCTTTTCTTGAGCGATTCACTTACATATGATTCATTAAAATTAAATAGCGTAAATAGTGCTAATGGTATTTATTACAACAGTAATAATGCGGTTGGCACGTATCCGTCCACTTCATTTGGAGATACTGATGCTATTATAATCAATATTCTTGATACGACAATGCTTCGGCAGTGGTTCTCAACAAACAATGATACTTCGGATCTTAATGATGGTCTTATCTTTCGTCCAACTAATTCAAATGTTATTAAAGGATTTTATTCATATAATAATGCATCTGATACATCCCTGCAACCTACACTCTTTGTTAGTTATATAGATACAAACGGTATTCCTTATTATGACTATCCTCTTAAATCCAGTCTTTCAGAATATGTTGCAACAGTCAACCAGGCAAGCCTTATTACGGATAACAGTTTGATTTATGTGCAAAATGGCATTTCCTATCGAGGGCTTGTATCGTTCGACAGTATTCCTATTCCTTGGCCGACTTCTATTCACCGTGCGGTTCTTCAAGTAACTTTGAACTCATCTCAATCCTCAAGTCAGTTTATTCCATTCGCTCACGACTCAATGTTCGCACTCTCCGTGGGAACGAACCAAGAAAGTGATGGAGGGGCATATGGAACGAGCTTACGTAACGATAGTTCTGGCTATCCCGTTTATTCATTTGAAATAAGATCAGTTGCGATACGTATGCTTAGTAACGCCTCAATACGAAAAGTGATTTTGAGTGGTTACATAGAGGATGGGTCTTTCGATTTGCATTCATTATATGGTGCTATTCCAGATAAAAAATTAAAACCTAGAATCATTATCACTTATTCCGTTCAACGTTGACACGTTTGTAGACTATGCATAATTCTAAAATAAAAATATTTCTATTTATCTTAATCGTCGTATTTCCGTCAATCACTTTTGCTGGCGGGTCTTCTTTCTCTCGATACGGCTTTGGTGATCTCTTATTTAACGGTGATAGTCGAACATATGCTATGAGTGGCACAGGAATTGCTTTTATAGACGATGGGTTTATTAACGGATTAAATCCAGCTGGCCTCGCACGTATTTCTTATACAAGATTTTCAGCCGGGCTGGAATACAATAATTTTTTTTCTAAAGATGAAACTGGTTCTTCATCTTATTCTACAGGTGGATTACAAGGATTATCTTTTGCTTTCCCGATTTCAACAGAGAACGGAATTGTGATGTCTGCCGAATTCACTCCATACAGCAAAGTAAGTTACGGCATTACTTCTTCTCTCTATGATACTTTAACACAATCAATAAAAAATGCAACATTTTATGGCAACGGAGGTCTTTCCTATATTGGATTGGGACTTTCTGCATCTCCTTTAACGACACTGCACTTCGGTGCACGCGTAAATTACATGTACGGACGTACAGATCAGTATCAAACAACCGCTTTCGATAGCACGTATTTAGCTTCTACTACATTTGATCGTTCTGTCTATTATTCTGGTTTTACATTTACACTAGGAACAATTTATGAAGGTATAGCTGACCTTCTAAATATTCAAGCTCTGCATTCTTTTACAATTGGAGTAACTTTAACAACCGGCTGTTCTCTTAACGCTGATATACAACGAACGTACTCTGAAAGTTCCTATATATCAGGCGATTCAACAGTCACAGAAAATGGTACATCTGGCATTCCTCTTTCTCTTGGCCTTGGACTTTCTTATGTATATCATAATCGTTACCGCTTTCTGGGAGATTTAGTAGCTGAAAATTGGGGAAATATTAAATATGTCGGATTAGATACTGTTGGTCATCGGAATTCTTTACGTGCAAGTCTAGGTTTCGAAGCACTTCCCGAAAAAGACGCAGATACTTTTGTAAAGCGTATCGTTTACCGAGCTGGTATTGCTTATAATGCAACATATTACGAAATCAATGGTGTTGGCATTAATGAGTTTACTATAAGTGGAGGTCTTGGACTTCCGATGGGACCGGAATCTCAGCTAAATATTGGTTTGCAAATAGGATTACGCGGCAGTACAGATAACCATCTAGAAAAGGATACAATCGTTCGTCTTTCAGTTGCAGTATCCGCAACTGAAATATGGTTTCTAAGATTCGAGGAGGAGTAAGGCTTATGATTGCACTTGGCAGCGATCATGCAGGTTTTGATTACAAAGAACGTTTAAAAAACTTCTCGATAAAATCGAAAAAAACTATCAGGATTTTGGTACTTTTTCGCCAGACTCTGTTGATTATCCCGATATTGCACACATGGTTTCAAATGAAGTCTCTTCTGGTAAATTTCAATGCGGTATTTTAATCTGCGGAACTGGAATCGGAATGTCGATTGTTGCCAACAAGCACAATGGAATTCGTGCCGCCGTTTGTGAATCTTCTGCATCAGCAAAGCTTTCACGTGAACATAATGATGCTAATATCCTTTGTTTGGGTGCGCGCATCACTGGTTGGGAAACAGCAACAGAAATTGTAAAGACTTTTTTAACAACTCCATTTAGCGGCGGAGAACGGCACATATGCCGAATTCAAAAAATCCATTCTCTTACAGGCTTATAATATTTGATTAATCAATATAAAATATTTCATTCATTTTCTAATTTAATTTAATCATGAATAATATCAAAATATCTGATCCGGAAATCTTTAGCGCTATTCAAAGTGAAGTTCACAGACAAAATTCCAAACTCGAACTAATTGCTTCAGAAAACTTTGTCAGCCTTGCTGTGCTTGAAGCGTTGGGTAGCGTTCTGACGAATAAATATGCAGAAGGATATCCGGCAAAACGATATTATGGTGGATGCGAATTTATCGATGTTGCTGAGAACCTGGCGCGTGATCGGGCGAAGAAATTGTTCGGAGCTGAATATGTCAATGTCCAGCCACATGCAGGGTCACAGGCAAATATGGCTGTCTACTTTTCTTTTATCAAGCCAGGTGATACCGTTCTTGGTATGAATCTTTCTCATGGTGGACACTTGACTCATGGATCTCCTGTGAACTTTTCAGGACAATTATATCGCTTTTCTGCCTACGGTGTCTCGAAAGAAACAGGCCGTATTGATTATAATGACGTTGAAGAAAAAGCTAAACGTGACCGACCTAAAATGATTACAGTCGGTGCGAGCGCCTATTCTCGCAATATCGATTACAAAGCATTCCGAGAAATTGCGGATAAAGTTGGTGCATTCCTCTTTGCCGATATAGCGCATCCCGCCGGATTAGTTGCAGCAAAGCTGCACAATGATCCACTTCCATATTGCCACGTCGTTACTACAACGACTCATAAAACACTTCGCGGTCCCCGTGGAGGAATGATTATGATCGGCAAAGATTATGAGAATCCATTTGGACAAGTAGCGCCAAAATCCGGTAGAAAAAAAATGATGTCAGAGCTGATTGATTCGATGGTAATTCCAGGTATTCAAGGTGGACCGCTTATGCACGTCATTGCCGCAAAGGCTGTAGCTTTTGGCGAGAATCTCCAACCGCAATTTGGCATTTACGCAGAACAAATTATTAAAAATGCGCATGCGCTCGCTTCCTCATTGAACAAACGCGGCTACAATATTATCTCCGGCGGCACAGATAATCATTTAATGCTTATAGATCTCCGCAACAAAAATCTGACTGGCAAGGAATCTCAGGAAGCTCTTGATCTCGCCGGTATAACAGTGAATAAAAATGCAGTTCCATTTGACGATAAATCGCCGCTGATCACAAGCGGTATTCGTATTGGTACGCCTGCAATTACAACTCGAGGGATGAAGGAATCTGAAATGGAAGTCATTGCGGATTTTATAGACCGTGTTCTTAATAATCGAACAAACGAAAAAATATTAAAACAGATCAGTGAAGAAGTAAAGGCATTGTGTGAAGGATTCCCTCTATATCCCGAAATGGTTTAGCGGCGGCTCATGAGTATAACGCAAGCCATCATTAAGAGAATATTTAAGTCATCCACAGACGGCATTTCCGGTGATCGCGAAATGTCATTTCTTGATCACCTCGAAGAATTACGCAAACAAATCATTAAAATGGTTGTCGGCATTATCGTGGGTACTTTATTATGTATCTATTTTGCCGATTTCATAGTTCAAACTATCCTTATAGGTCCTCTTCGGTCAGTAGGATTAAAATCACAGGTGCTTACACCTTACGGTATTGTAATGCTATATATGGAAGCAATTCTAATTTGCGGTGTTATTCTTAGCATGCCTTATTCGATTTACTGCCTATGGAAATTTGTTGCGCCAGGATTACTTCCTAAAGAAAAGCAATATATTTCGCGTATAGTATTCTTCACGTCTATCTGCTTTTTTACCGGTATAATATTTGGATATTATGTATTGCTACCGGCTGCACTGACATTTTTTTCCACTTTTGGTACACAGAACATTGAACTGCATATTGCACTCGATCAATATGTCAGTTTTATGTTAGCTTTATTGCTTGGAGCCGGACTTGTTTTTGAGCTGCCAATGATTTCGTATTTCTTGTCCAAGATGGGAATACTAACGCCTTCATTTATGCGAAAATACCGCCGGCATGCCATTGTTGTTATCCTGATTATTGCTGCAGTAGTAACACCGACACCTGATATGGTTACACAAACTCTTCTCGCTCTGCCAATGTTTTTCCTTTATGAAGTCAGTATTATTGTTTGCAAGTTCGCTCAGAAGAAAAAAACTCCATCAGAGGAAATTACATTATGAGTATTATACATTCGTCCGATCATTCACTCGATTCAATTCGTGAACCAGTTGAGGAAGAACTAAAGATATTTGATAGCGTTTTTAGAGATTCAATGCGTTCTCAAGTCGCGCTTATGGACGTCGTCACGCGTTATATCCTGCGACAAAAAGGGAAACGCGTTCGGCCTTTATTAGTTATGCTTAGTGCAAAATTATGTGGTGAAGTTAACGATAGTACATACCGAGCTGCAACACTTATTGAGCTTCTACATACCGCTACACTCGTTCACGATGATGTAGTTGATGATGCCGATACGCGTCGCGGATTTGCGTCCATCAATGCCGTCTGGAAAAATAAAGTCGCTGTGTTGATGGGTGATTATCTCCTTTCACGTGGTTTATTGTTATCCTTGCAATACAATGATCATTATTTTTTGAATTCAACAGCAGATGCGGTAAAACGGATGAGTGAAGGAGAATTACTTCAGATTCAAAAGAGCCGCCAGCTCAATATCGATGAGAAAACATATATCAAAATCATTAGCGATAAAACAGGTTCACTTTTTTCAGCGTGTACAGATATTGGCGCGGCAAGTACGACACAAGATCAGGAAAAAAGAAATTTACTAAAAGCTTATGGAGAAAATATCGGTTTAGCATTTCAGATACGAGATGATTTATTAGATTATCTTGGACGAAAAAGCATATTAGGAAAATCCACCGGCAGTGACATTAAAGAAAAGAAACTTACGCTCCCGCTCATCTTTGCGCTTCAAAACAGCAATAGACACGAAGCAACGCAAGCATTACGATATATTAAGAAAGGCGCTCGGCAAAAAGAAATTGCATGGGTATTAGACTTCGTTCGTAAAAATGGCGGTATCGAGTATTCATTACAGAAAGCAGAAGAATATTCTGCGCTTGCGATTGATTCACTCGTTTCCTTCCCCGATTCTTCAATTAAACAGTCACTTCTTCAATTTGCAGGTTTTGTTCTAGAGAGAAATAATTAGCATTTACGTCTGCTGCTATTTGCATTAAATGAAGAGATATTTCTCTTTTTTTTTCCCAGTTGTATTCTTTTGTTATTTAGACGATTGATTAACCAGCAACCAGTAAAGCACGAGATGACTCATCGCTTCTATGAATTTATTGAAGTCTACTGGCTTCACTACATAGCTATTGGCTCCATATTCATAGGCAGTCTTGATATCCAAATCTTGTGCTGACGAAGTAACTATTACAACCGGAATCATCTTCGTCTTTTCATCTGATTTGATTGCCTTGAGTACCTCGAGACCATTGACCTTAGACAATTTCAAATCGAGCAATATCACTTTCGGGTAATTGGTAATCACACGATCAGCGTACTTCCCTCTGCAAAGAATAAAGTCTAGAGTTTCCGCCCCATCCTCAATAACTTTAAGCTTGTTGGTAATATTGTGTTTATTTAGAGCTCGGATTGTTAACTCCGTGTCCCTGGGGTTATCCTCTACCAATAAGATATCTACTTCATTTTGATCATTCAATGCGGGCTCCCTTTTTACATAGCCACAAAGTAATTTAAACCATCTTTTAGTTTTAATAAAAGTATTTAATGTGTGCGGTCAACTATATCCAGTCTATATCAATATAGAATTTCTTTTTAACTGTGGCAAACAAAATGAGTTGTATTATTATAATTTAGTAAAAATATTTTCTGCATCAGTGATACAGAGTACAGAATTCCTTTTTATTTTTTATCAGCGAACAATTCGGTACTTTGATGATGACGCCGACAGATTTACCGAGAAGTTTTTTAAACTTCATATAGGATTATTCTGATAGTGACAGTTGTAAGTTATAAGATGTTTCACTAAGTCGTTAAAAAAATGGTAGGCAAATTCTCATTTCGAGAAACTAATTCCCAAAGTGGTAAGTGATGATGCAGGTTTTCTATTTGTTCGTTGAATAGTTAACTCAAACTGAACCTTTTCCAATGTACTTTTTGAGTTAGTCCCTTAGACTTTCACAAACTCATGCTCACCGGATCTCACTACGAGCACTGGGCAAGGGGCTTTCCGCACAACTTTTTCAGCCGTACTGCCGAAAAGAATATGCTCCATGCCTGAATGTCCGTGAGTGGCAATGATAATGAGATTAATGTTTTCTTCCAAAGCGTACTGGTTAATCTCGTAAAATGGTTTTCCTGTCCGAACAATTTTACGTGAAACCACTTTATCGGTAATCTCTTTTTTTATTAGGTTTTCTAATTCATCACTTCCGCGCTTGCGCAGTTCCTCTTCAACGTTCGGAAATCCAATTTGTCCAAAACTAAAATCAGCGGGGTATATTGTAGGTTCTACAACGTAAATGAGGTCGATGGATGCTTTAAATTTCTGTGCGAAGGGTAGCGCATATTTCAAAGCATTCTTTGAATGCTCTGAAAAATCAATAGGCACGAGAATACGCTGAATGCCAATTGATAATTTCTGAGCAGGTTTAACTTTGCGTGCTTGGATTTTCCTCTTTGGCTGGATTATTTTTGACATAGGAATCCCTTTCGTCTCGTGTTTGAAGTCTCTCTAATTGACTCTTCACTTTTGAAAGTTCTTTGTCTGTCTGGCGTAATCTCTGCGCAACAATTTCTGCCAACTTTAGTACAATTTTTATGCCTAATGTATTTTTTTTATCGATCAGTTCAAAGAGATCCGGACGAAAAAAACCAATCAGCGTACAATCAGTCTTACAGATAGCATTTGCAGAGCGCGACGATTCATCTAATAGTGCAAGTTCGCCGAAGAAATCTCCGTCTCCAAGCAACGCAAGTTCTTGTTCATTTCCATCTTTCCCTAAGATCGCGATAGACACTTCTCCATCCTCGACAATATACATTCCAAGCCCCGGATCACCTTGATAGAATACTGGCTCACCCGCACGATATTCGCGCTTGTGAACAATTGCCGATACTTCCTTCAAATCACGTGGAGCAAGATTGGCAAATGCAGGAACCTTGCTTAAGATTTCTTCCGTCGTACCTTCCCGGATAACACGCTGGGAAAAAATATTTTTCCATATTGCGCTATCAGAATCAGATTTTGATGGTGCCATTGCTGTTACTCCAGTTTCGTTTATCGAACGGGCGTCAACCAGTTATGTTTGTCTTTTCCACTTTGAATGATTTTAAAAAATTCTTTTTGAAGTCTCTTCGTAACTGGTCCCGCATGTCCTGCTCCGACAACGATTTTATCAATAGAACGGATCGGCGTTATCTCTGCTGCCGTCCCGCTGAAGAAGACTTCATCGGCAATATACAGCATCTCTCTCGGAATTGCCATCTCACTCACCGTATAGCCAACTTCTTTTGCCAATGTGATAACAGAATCGCGCGTAATGCCAGGCAAAATTGATGAAGCAAATGGAGGCGTATAGATCATATTATCACGAATCAAAAATATATTTTCACCGCTTCCTTCACTTACAGTTCCATTAATATCGAGAGCAATGCCTTCGACATAACCGTTCGCGAGTGCTTCCAATTTAATTGATTGCGAGTTCAAATAATTGCCGCTGGATTTAGCCATTGTTGCAAATGTATTTGGAGCTGGACGTCGCCACGTAGAAATACAAACATCTATTCCCTTTTCTAAAGCTTCTGACCCCAGATATGCGCCCCATTCCCAAACTGCAATTGCAACGTCCACTGGACAGCCTAATGGATTCACGCCGACGTCACCGTATCCTCGGTACACAATCGGCCGTATATAGCATGCTTTGAGTTTGTTCGCAAGAATGGTTTTTTTAATCGCTTCCGTTAATTCCTCGATTGTATAAGGAACTTCTGTCCGATAAATTTTTGCGGAATCAAATAATCGGCGAAGGTGTGCATCAAGACGGAATATTGCTGGTCCCCTTTTTGTATTATAACACCGAATTCCTTCAAACCAACTAGAAGCATAATGCACAACGTGAGAGAGCACATGAATCTTTGCATCATCCCAATTGACGAATGTTCCATTCATCCATATTTTATCAACTTTATTAACTGGCATATTATTCCCGATTTGTTTTGTTTAGTTATCAGTTGTCATTGATTCTACAAATTCAATTCATAAATCCGATATCGTTTGTTAATTACGCCTTGCATCGCTTCTGCTGATTTATTCATCCGTTCGTTATCTTCAAGAATCCAACTCGCTTCGCCATATCCATATCCGAGCTTCTTTGCATTAATAGCAGTCTCATAAAACAATGCACCGCCTGCTCCTGTACTAAGATACTCCGGTAAAACTCCTAAGGTGATAACACGCACTAAATCGATTTCCTTTTTCTTAGTTAGAAGATGATATAGACCGGGGAGGGTGTAACCATTCTTATTATGCTTCAGCGGGATATTAATATCCGGCAGTGACAGTGAAAACCCGATAGTCTTACTGTCCTTCTCAGCAAAAATGACGAGTTCCGGAACAATAATCATCTTCAGATCTGCAGCAAGTGCATCGAATTCTTCGTTCGTCATTGGAACAGCGCCCCAATTTTTTGCCCATGCTCTATTGTATACCTCTTTCACTCTCTCAACTTCTTCTTTGAATTTCTTATTGTTAAAGGTCCTAAAAGTAAGATTATGCCGCTTCTTAACAAGCTCATGAGCTCTATTAAATCGATCCGTATATACTTTTTTCTGATCCAGTAAATACGCATAAAGATCCTTAACTTTTCTAAAACCGTATTTTTCAATCAATTCGACATAATACGGTGGATTGTAAGTCATCATCACGGTCGGACTAAGATCGAATCCTTCTATGAGTAATCCAATTTCGTCATTCACAGACGGATTAAAAGGCCCGCGCATGGCCGTTACGCCATGAGCGCATAAATATTCCTTAGCTTTATCGAAAAGCGCATTTGCTACCGTTTGATCATTGATGCATTCAAAAAAACCAAAGAATCCGATATTTTCGTCGTGCTCTTTGTTGTGATTATGATTAACGATAGCGCCGATTCTGCCAATCACTTCACCTTCGTGTTCGGCGAGATAAAATTCCGCATCGCTGTGTTTATAAAATGGATTCTTTTCTCGATCCATCAACTTTTTTCGATCCATCATCAACGGAGGAACCCATGCAGGATAATCTTTATAAATCTTCCAGAGAAATCGGATAAATGAATTCACATCTTGTCTTGAAGAAATAGATCTTATTATTAATCCATCCATTTAGAACCTCCTAAAAAAAACAGGACAAAATAAAACCGCAGTTTGGTTGCAACCGCGGCTTGTATTCCACTATTGTTTAAAAACGTACAATATTTTAGCTAATGACAGCAAACTTTTTGCCGACTTTCGTAAACACTTCTAGAATTCTATCGAGATGCTTTTTCTCGTGCGTTGCCATATAACTTGTTCGAAGCATTTCCATTCCCGGAGGTACACCAGGACGAATGAATGCATTCACGAACACCCCTTCTTCAAAGAGCATTTTCCACATCAGCAAAACTTTTTCTGTATCGCCAATAATAACAGAGACAACAGCTGTATCGTGTTCGCTTACACGATATCCCAATGCTTTTAATCCAGCGCGCATTGTACGAGCATTAGACATCAATTTAGTTACACGCTCAGGTTCAGCTTCGAGAATATCAAGCACGGCTAACACTGATGCCACCGATGCAGGTGTTGGACTTGCACTGAAAATTAGAGCTGGCGCGCTGTGTTTCAGATAATCAATTACCTTAGATTCACTAACAACAAATCCTCCCAGTGATGCAAATGTTTTACTGAAGGTTCCCATCGTTAGATCGGTTTCCTTTTCAAGGCCGTAATGGCTTGCCGTTCCTCGTCCACCTTTGCCAATTACACCAACAGCGTGGGCATCGTCAATTAATACACGTGCATTATGCTTGCGAGCAACTTTCACCATATCCGGCAGATTGACAATTTCGCCAGATGTGCTAAAAACACCATCACTCACTATAAGTTTTGCAGATTCGGCTGGCAGTTGTGAGAGCACATGTTCTAAATGTGCCATATCATTATGCTTGTATCGAACCACAGAGTTGCTTTCTTTTGAATCATAGGATGCCATACCTGCCGCAACAAGAGTACCGGCAACAAGACTGGCGTGATTATCTTTATCTGAAACGACATAATCACCGCGTCCCACGAGTGTCGGAATGATTCCTTGTCCTGTTTGATATCCAGTGCTGAAAAGCAAGCATGCTTCTTTACCCATAAACTTCGCAAGTCGATGCTCCAATTCGACATGCAAATCAAGTGTACCCGTTAAATATCTTGAACCGGAACATCCGGTGCCGTACTTTTTCACTGCTGCAATTGCCGCTTCTTTCACTTTGGGATGCGTCGTCAATCCGAGGTAGTTGTTAGATCCAGCCATGATCACTTTACGACCTTCTATTTGAACAACAGGGCCTTCACTTTCTTCGATCGCATGAAAATATGGATAACAGCCTAATGCTTTTACTTCATCTGCACGCGTAAAATTCCAACACTTTTCAAAAAGATCCAATGAATTCTCCTAGAAAATAGTAAATGATTACAAAAAGAAGCATTTTTTGCTTCTTTGCACTTTTTTGAATATAGTTTAATATGAAAAGAAAGTCAATGAACACTATGTTTCGAGGAGTAAACGATTAACACTATTCTTGTTACCGGAGGAACCGGTTTTATTGGAAGCCACACAGTTGAGCAATTGCTTGCGGAAGGATTTCACGTCCGGTGTCTCATACGTCCGCATCAGACAAGTTTGAGATGGCTTCAGGACCTGCCTGTTGATCTGGTTGAATGCGATCTATTGAATTCCGCATCGATTTTAAAAAGTATTGAGGATGCAGAATATATAATTCACATCGCAGGGGTTACTAAGGCCAAACGCCAAAGTGAATTCTTTACCGGGAATGTTACAACGACTAATAATCTTCTTTCAGCTGCAAGTCATTTGAAGCATCTGAAGAAATTCTGTTATATCAGCAGTTTAACTGCTGTAGGACCTAGTCCATCAGGCATCCCGTTGGACGAAACGGCATATTGTCGTCCTATCACTGAGTATGCAAAATCAAAGTTAGAAGCTGAACGTATCTGTAAGCAATATTCGGAAAAACTGCAAATTGTTGTTATCCGGCCTCCTGCCGTTTTCGGACCTCGCGATTCGGATACTTTGGAAATATTCAAATGGGTTAACCTCGGATTGAAGCCTGTGCTCGGTTCATCTGAAAAAACACTTAGCCTGGTCTATGCGCCTGACCTGGCAAAGGGAATTATCCGTGCTACATTAGATGAGAGAACCTCCGGCGAAACATACAATATCGCTGATCCCACAATTTTTACTTTCTCTTCTATGATCGACAATCTCGCTGCCATTATTCATAGAAGGACAATTCAGATATATCTCCCAAAAGGATTAGTATATTCTATGGCAGGCATTGCTCAATTTGTGTCTTTTTTTGGCGAGAGACCTGCCGTATTAAATATTGAAAAGGCTCGTGACCTTCTGCAAAAACATTGGGTTTGTGATACACGAAAAATTTATGAGCACATCGGATTTCAAACATCAACATCCATTTATGATGGAATGAATAAAACTTTCCAATGGTATAAAGACAAGGGTTGGCTGTGATATTTGAAATCTGTAAATTGTAAAAAGAATCAGGCAGAATGTGTCATTCCTTTGCATTGGATTATAAATTGAAAGTCTATCAGTGCATAAAAATGCATCTTAGAGTATTACTCTCAATGCTATTGACTATTTATATGGGAGGATATGCACAAACATCTATTTATAGTTCTGAGCATCAGCAAGCATTAAATAATTTTTTCTATGAAAAGGCTCTTACACATCAGCAGCATACTTTCATGGAAACAGAAACAGCAGCAAGCACCTGGTTTGATGTAACGTATTACCGTCTCGCATTAGATATTTTTACTCAATCCAACTCGATTAAAGGAGATGTCACAATCACAGGAATCTGCAGAGACAGTGTAAATACACTTACCCTTGACCTTGTGAATCAAATGCATATAGATTCTGTGCTTGTGAACGGACAAATCCTGCCATTTACTCAAAAAATCGATTGGTTTGATATTTCACTCGATCGTTCTTATAAAATCGGACAAATTCTTTCTGTTGATGTTTTTTATGAAGGTATTCCCCTTTCAACAGGTTTTGGAAGTTTTGTATTCGATTCTCACTTAGGCGTGCCCTGGGTCCACTCACTCAGTGAACCGTATGGAGCGAAAGACTGGTGGCCTTGTAAAAATGATCCGAGCGATAAAGCCGACTCCGCAGATATCATTATTTCTTGCGATTCGACTTTTAAAGTCGGCTCGGAAGGAATTCTTGTCTCTGTTATCAACAATGGTAATGGAAGATCTACCTACCACTGGAAAGAGCGATACCCTATCGCTTCCTATCTAATTTCCATTGCGATCACTAACTATGTTCAATTCTCCAATTGGTTCCGATATTCCGCTACAGATTCTATGGAAATATTGAATTACGTTCTTCCCGAACATGATTCGACTGCACTCCAGAATCTTCCGCTTGTGGTTAACATGCTGGCGATTTATTCAAACATGTTTGGACTGTATCCATTTATTAAAGAAAAATATGGCCACGCGGAAATTAGCGGGGGTAGCTCAATGGAACATCAAACCATGACTTCTATTACATCATTTAAAGAAGATGTACTCTCGCATGAGCTTGCCCATCAATGGTTTGGAGATATGATAACATGCCGCACATGGTCGGATCTCTGGCTAAATGAAGGTTTTGCACAATACTGTTCGGCACTTTATCGTGAACGGCAGTACGGAATCAATTGGTACTGGACTTATATGAATACACAGATCGATCAGGCAAAGCTGTCACAAGGTGCGATTGGAATTGCCGACACATCTAGTGTCAGCAATCTTTTCAATTCAGCTAGAATATATTCGAAAGGGTCAGTTGTATTGCATATGCTTCGGCATGTTTTAGGGGATAGCATCTTTTTCCTTTCACTATACACGTATGCCAATGATCCAGCTTTCAAATATTCGACTGCAACAATCAGGGATTTTCAATCTGTATGCGAAACAGTGTCGGAAAAAAGTCTTGCATTCTTCTTTCAAGAATGGCTTTATGGCGATAGATTTCCGGATTATAGTTATTCATGGAAATGGAGTTCCTTGGGCGACTCCTCTTTTATTATACTAACCATCACACAATCGACAATTGGAACTTCTCCAACATTTTATACTATGCCTATTGATATTAAAATTACCGCAGCAGGAGTGAATAAAACATATACAGTATTTAACAATGCACAACTGCAGACTTTTACTATCGAGTGTCCTGTCAAACCATCTGCAGTGCTTCTAGATCCTGAGGGATGGATTTTGAAATATTCTCTTGATGAGAACGAGCTTCCTCCCTCTACCTACCTGTTGGAGCAAAATTATCCGAATCCATTCAACTCTTCAACAACTATTTCGTACCAGATTCCAGAACGAAATCAAGTTGTTCTTAAGATATATGATATTCTCGGACGTGAAGTAGAGACACTTGTAGATACAAGACAATTTGCCGGATACTATGAGTACCGATTGGCGTCCTCAAAATATGGCGAGTGGAATATATTTTTGCCGTTTGAATGCTGGGAGTGTACAGATGCAAAGAAAGATGGTGCTTCTTAAATGAAACCTTGTTCTTGACATGCTATAGAAATTGTTCAATAATCCAATAGGATCCTGCAGAGACAAGTGCTGAAGCTGGAATTGTAATAATCCACGCAATAATAATTTTTCCGGCAAGTCCCCACTTCACAGCGGACATACGTTTGGTTGCACCTACTCCCATAATTGCACCGGTAATAGTATGTGTAGTGCTAACTGCAATGCCGCTGAACGCAGTAATAAGCAATGTGAATGCACCGGCCGTTTCCGCACAAAACCCGCCCACAGGTTTTAATTTCGTTACCTTCTGCCCCATCGTTTTCACTATACGCCAGCCACCGAACATCGTGCCTATCGAAATAGCGGTATAGCATGGAATAATTACCCACCATTTAATTGGAAAATCATTCGGGCCTGTAGTTTGAATAAGTTGCGCATTGATAAGCATTATTGTTATGATACCCATCGTTTTCTGGGCATCGTTTGCACCATGTCCAAGACTATAGAAAGCCGCAGAAATAAGCTGCAACTTTCTAAAAACACCATTGATTTTTGATGATGGATGTTTGTGAAATAGCCACATTAAAAGCATCATCATACCAAAACCCAATACCATCCCAAGCATAGGAGCAACAACAATAAAAATCAGTGTTTTTATCCAGCCGTTCCAGACGATGGAACCAAAACCAGCACGCATAATTGCTGCACCACCCAGACCACCCATTAATGCATGCGAAGAACTAGAAGGAATACCAAAATACCAAGTTATAATGTTCCAAGATATCGCACCTATCAGTGCGGCTAAGATAACGTACTCATTAACTAAATTTGGTGTAACAAGACCTTTGCCAATTGTCCTTGCAACATTGTGACCGGTAAAAAGAAATGCCGCAAGAAAATTAAAAAAAGCCGCCCACAAAACCGCTTTTCGTGGTGTAAGCACGCGTGTGGATACAATCGTTGCGATCGAATTTGCCGAATCATGAAATCCGTTGAGGAAATCAAAAATTAATGCAATAAAAACAATAATAATAATAAGTGTTACCATAAAATAAAGGTCCGATCAGACCTGATTTTTAAAATATTTTCAATATTCATTATAGAATTTTGTATTGGAAGGTATAAGCAAGTTATTTAGATTTTTTTCAATAGCATTAATTGTGCTTTATAAGGATACCTTCAAGAACATTGGCAGCATCCTCACATTTATCTGTTGCAGTTTCCAATCCAACGTATACTTCTTTTATTTTAATAATCTGCACCGGATCTTTTTCTTTGTCAAATAGATCTGCTACGGCATTATCGAAAATACCGTCTGCCTGATTTTCGTATTCATTCACTTTCGTGAATGATGCCTTGAGATTATCTATTTCATTTAATTTGCGCAGAAGATGAACTCCATTCTTTAATTCCGCCATCGAAAGTACCAGCACATCAATGAGTTGACCTACTGCTTTCGGAAAGCGTGTTATTTTGTAGAGTGCGAATCTGTTTGCGCATCCATCTATTTGATCAAGGATATCGTCCAATGCCGAGGCAAGTTCATGAATATCTTCCCTGTCAATTGGAGTAACAAATGTCGAGTTAAGCTCCGAATATATTCTATGTGTTATCGAATCACCATCATGTTCGATATCTTTAATTCGCCTTGCGGCATCCTCACGCTGAATTTGTGTTTTACATAAAGGTAGAGTTTTTAATTCCACACCTGCTTTTATAAGGTTCTGCGCAGACTCTTCTAATAAATTATAAAAGTTTTCGTCATGAGGAAGCAGCATTTTCAAATATTTGTCAATTTTCATATTTATTCTTCATTTATTACTAAGTGACATTTTTCTTTTTCTTTAATGCAGCCAGTAATTTATTATTAGACTATTTATAATTATGTGATAGTAAATAATTTTCCTATTAACATAGATAATGTGAAAAAGATCCTGTGAATAATTCTTGATTCTGTCTCTAATTATACTGAAGACTTTAAAACCTTCTCCTGGAGTTTTTTGCGATAAGATTCGAGTTTTATGGTAAGCTCTGGATAAACAAGTGCAAGCATTTCTATTGCAAGCAATGCAGCATTCATTGCTCCATCAATAGCGACTGTTGCAACTGGAATACCGGCAGGCATCTGTACTATTGATAACAATGAATCCATTCCATTAAGAGATTTCGATTTGATAGGAATGCCGATTACCGGTAATGTCGTAGCAGCAGCGACAATTCCTGGCAAATGCGCTGCTCCGCCTGCTCCAGCAATGATAATTTTAATTCCACGTTCTTTTGCTGCCTTTACATAATTGATCGTATGCTCTAGTGTGCGGTGTGCAGAAAGCACTTTCATTTCGCACAGGATATCAAACTCTTTAAGGATCTGTCTCGCTGGTTCCATCGTATCTGCATCAGAAGTGCTTCCCAATAAGATGGCAACAATCGGTATGGGAACTGTTTTTTCCGTATTTAAAAGAATCATTTATTTAGTCTCCTCGTAATGAAATAATTATTTTTCAATCCATATTAACACTAATTTTAAAGAATATTAATGCTAAGTATTCTGTGCGGCTTTGATAAGGCGATCCATAATCGCTGCACCGATTCCTTTCTCCTCAACACTTTCCACAAGCATGCAGTCAACATTTAAGTTGTCTAATTCACGAAGCGCTCGAAAAATGTTCTTCGCATAGCTTTCAGCAGATGAAGAGAGAATAAGATGGAATTTTGTTGCATCGATAACGTTCATATTTTCTGAATAAGTAATCGCGCCGACCATTTTTCCCTCGCCTTTCATTCTGTTCATTTGTGCTATGAAAGCTTCGCGATCGTTTTTGGGAATAAGAAACACACGTGCTTTTGGCGCATAGTGGCGATGCCTGGTTCCCGGCGAACGTCGAAGTATTTCTATAGCGTTTGTCTGGCGAGTTTCTCCTATCTCTTTCTCAATATCTTCACGGCTTAGGCCACCTATTCTTAAAATTACAGGTGGATTAATTGTTACATCTATAACTGTCGATTCCATGCCAATTTTCGTTGGCCCTGCATCCATAATAATATCAATCTTTTCGTTTAAATCATGATACACATGTTCAGCCGAAGTTGGACTTGGACGCCCGGAAATATTCGCACTTGGTCCAACAATGCCGCCTTCAAATCTTTTTAATAGTTCTAAAGTTATCGGATGGTTTGGAATTCTAATCGCTACAGTATCCAAACCAGCGGTCACAATATCCGGAACATTCGATTTTCGTTTAACTACAAGTGTAAGCGGACCTGGCCAGAACCGCTTTGCAAGTTGTAATCCTTTGTCTGAAATCTCTGCCATAAAATGCCATGCGATTTCCAGAGATGCAACATGAACAATAAGCGGGTTATCAGACGGCCTTCCCTTCGCTTCAAAGACTTTTTTAACGGCGTCTGCTTTTAAAGCATCAGCACCTAGACCATAAACTGTTTCCGTGGGGAACGCAACTAACCCTCCTGAACGAAGCATTGCAACTGCACTGTTAATACCATCCGGACTCGGATGTTCTCCAAAGAATTGCAAAATTTTCGTCGTTGGCATTTTTTTAGGATTATTGAAAAACCGTCTCTATTCGACAGCATCCAACAATATCTCCGCAAGATCTTTTACTTTCACTATCTCAGTCGCCTCTTTATCTTTCACACCGTCTTCTAACATTGTCAAACAAAATGGGCAAGCAGTTCCGATTACATCTGGTTTTAACGCAAGTGCTTCTTCTATTCGCTCAACGTTGACGCGCTTGCCCTCGGTCTCTTCCATCCACATTCTGCCGCCACCAGCGCCGCAGCAGAATCCTTTTGATTTCGAACGTTTCATTTCCACCATTTTCAAACCTGGAAGTGCATTGAGAATCTCTCGTGGTTGATCGTAAATATCATTGTACCTTCCGAGATAACACGAATCATGAAAAGTCACTTTCGCCGCTTCTTCTTTTATTACCTTCAATTTACCTTCGTTAATGAGATTCATTAAGAAATCGGTGTGATGAACGACTTCATAGTTTCCGCCAAATTGAGGATATTCATTCTTCAGCGTATTAAAGCAATGTGGACATGTTGTTACAATCCTTTTCACGTTATATCCATTGAGAGTTGATATGTTCTCTTTCATCAGCATTTGAGCAAGATATTCATTTCCAATTCGTCGCGCGGAATCACCGGTGCATTTTTCTTCTGTTCCAAGAATGGCGAATTTGATTCCTGCTTTCTGCATAAGCTTTGCGAATGCTTGTGTCACCTTTTTGTAACGTGAATCAAATGCTCCGGCACAGCCGACCCAAAAAAGGATTTCCACATCTTGTGTCTGCGACATCTGGGGAATATTAATTCCCTCTGCCCAATCAGCACGAGCCGACGCAGGGAATGCCCACGGGCTAGAATTCGTTTCAAGATTTTTAAACAAAACCTGAACCTCCGGCGGGAAATTTGATTCCATCAAAACTAGACTCCGGCGCAATTCCACAATAGCCGGAATGTGTTCGTTATTCACTGGACATTCTTGTACACATGCCATGCAAGTCGTGCAAGCAAACAGTTCCTCCGCTGTGAGATAATGATGCAACAGCGTATTCTCTAAAGGATCTTTTCCCACTTCCTTAACTTTACCAACTTTATCACTTTCAAGCAGTAATGGCCCTTTTTCTGCAACACGATGCCGAATATCTGTCATGATCTTTTTTGGAGAAAGCTTTTTTCCTGTAATATTCGCAGGGCATGAATCTGTACAACGGCCGCATTCCGTGCAGGTAAATCCATCAAGCAATTGTTTCCAGGTCAAATCATCAATATCTGTTGCGCCGAACTTTTCCACCCCTTCTGCTTCAAGATCAATTGGCTCCAATGCACCCTTAGGTTTCAATGATGAAAGAAAAACATTCGGGATAGATGTTAGTATGTGTGCATGCTTTGAGTATGGCAAATAATTTAAAAATCCAAGCACGAGTACTATATGCATCCACCAGTAAATTTCAAATAGAATATTATTTATAGATACAGTTGATGCAGTCAAAATTGGAATTAGCGCTTCCGAGAGAAAATGTCCTCCCGGATTCACATCAACTTGGATACGAACCGCATTCTGTCCTAATAAACATATCATAATAAGAAAAATGGTTAGGAGAATTGCAGTTGCATCAATTTGCGCGTGTCTATCAACTTGCAACCGCTTGGGCCGAAGAATAAATCGGCGATACAAAGCAATAAAAACTCCCACCATTACGAGTCCTGCAAACAAATCCTGACAGAATTGCAATGGCTGATAGAAAATGCCAATGAACCGAAATGTGAAACCAGAAGACAATCCATCACCGATTGCTTCCAAAATGGATGACAGTAAAACCAAGAACCCCCAGAAGATAAATGCATGCATCATACCCGGTATTGGTTCTCGGAAAAGTTTTGATTGGCCGAATGCCACAGTCATCATCCTTTTAAATCTTTCTGATAGATGATCCAATCGGTTCTCAGGCTTGCCAATTGAAATCAACCTTATCATTCTCCGTAAACTTAATCCGAATAATCCAAGTGCGCCTAACAATATACTTGCAAAGACGATTGTCTTAATTGTCATTCCACTTTTCCTTTTTATCTATCAAATCTTTAACAATGCATTCAAGATTGTAACTGCCTCGCCACCAATACTAACGTTTTCAATTCCCTTCTTACCACAATTCACACGAATTTTTACTCTCCCTATCCTCTTCATTTCATCTCCCTGCTCACCAACGAATTCCAACCTTCCATCCGATAATTCACGGCTTGCGACAGGATATCCTGCCGGTAAAACATATTTTTTGAGATAACACCCTAATGGGCCATTTGCAGAACCTGTCACCGGATCTTCGTCTATTCCATAGTTCGGTGCAAAGAATCGCGAATGAACCGCTGAATTCTTTTCTCTTGTCTCTAAAGAAAACAGGCATACACCATTGACCTTCATTTTCTTTAATCCATTTGCCAATACCGGAAAATCTGGATTGATTTTTTCTAACGTGGCGATACGATTCACGGGAATATAGAAATATAAATCGGTAACGACTGGTATATCCTTCTTCAATTCTTTTATTGACAGACCAATAGCATGCAGCAGGGATATCGGGACTTTCTTTTTAATCTGAAATCTTGGCAGCGGCAGCTCAAATTCAACGCTTGTATCATAAAAATTCTTCTCTACTCTTATCGGTAAAATGCCGCTCTTCGTTTGTAATTTAAAGTAATGCTGTCCATTAGTACTCATACCTTCCATTCCTTCTTCGGCAAGAGCATGAAAACTTGCTATCGTTGCGTGACCACATAATGGAACTTCGCAGAGCGGAGAAAACCATCGAATACGCAGGTTTGCATCCTCTTCTGTTGCTGGAAGAATAAATGCTGTCTCTGGTGTATTCACTTCTCGTGCAATAAGCTGCATTTGTATATCAGTTAGGCCATCGGCGTCTAACACAACACCTGCAGGATTACCCGCAAACTTCATTCTCGTAAATGCATCGACAAGTTTCAGATGATAAGTTTTCATTGTCTCATCTTCCCATTAGTTGGACAACAATGTCTCTATTCCGTGCTCGGTTGTCGAAATCTATCAGTACAATTTGTTGCCACGTTCCCAGAAGCACCTCGCCGTTGCAAAATGGCACCACGAGCGACGGCCCCAGAAATGATGCCCTAACATGCGCATGACCATTTCCGTCTCCCCATGTATCATCGTGATGATAGCGCACATCGCTTGGTGCAATTCGTTCCAGCATTACTGGAATATCTTTCTTTAATCCCTGTTCAAATTCAGTTGTTGTGATAGAAGCGGTCGAACCCACAACAAAAACCGTTGCAATGCCTTCTTTCAAACTATGCTTCTGAAGCACAGCAGCAACCTGGCCTGTAATATTGATAACTTCCGAATTTCCATGGGTCGCCACTTTAATATGTTCTGTTATGATTTCCACACTTGCAATGCCGTTAACATAGTTTGATGCTTGATGAAGAACAATAAATTGTTTTTTACGATAAACGTGTCTATGCTTGGAATCTTTACATCTTCAGCAATAATTTCATTGTGAAGTATCTTTTCGCTTTTTAAATCATAAACCGATAAGATGTTATTCAGTAATGATGATTCGGATTTATTTTGCGCTTCACGATATTGACTTATAATGAGTATGTCGGAACGCAAGAGATATTCAATCCAGTCTTTGAGTGCTTTGCTTTCTGTAATTCGTTGAACCGCTGTCTTGATAATTGGAACTGCTCCATTTTCATCAAACACTTCGGGAAATATTACAGCTTGCTGACGCTCGAAATCTTTTTCTGACACTTTTTGATGAAGCTCTTGCAACAAATCAAGATTACCGGAGTACTCATTTAATAGTGTTCCTGTTTTGATGTCAAATTCGCAAGCGATGTGTTTTTCAAAGAGATATTTATGCGCATAGAGCTTCTCATTATCGATGAACCATAATGAAAGATGGTCATTTCTCCAAAGAAGTTTACCTGATTCAATATCAATTATACGAATTCCGCGATGTTCCGGCATATCTGGTCTGACATATCCGTGCAAAATCATCCATCTCTCATGCACCGCTTCAATTCCAATCCACCAGGGTTCGTCAAAGCTAATATTTTTCCACAGATGTTTTCCGGAATGTATATCGACGCAAAAAAAGCCAGTTGATTTCGCTTCTTGATTACGCGTCTCGCCAATAATGTGATTATTTGAAGTAAAGAATATCCGCCAAATCAATGTGCCAGCATCGAAAACCCATGCCGGTTTCAATTGCTTTTCTTTTAAGAATGGGATCATAGAAACCATATAATGTACTAACATACCGCTTTTTTAAAGTAGTTTCAACCAATTGCTGCATAACAAAAAAGGCCAACCAAAATCTGATTGACCTTTCGTCATAAATTCTTTAAGGCAGAGTATATTAGCTCCCTAAAAGTTTTTCAATCTCAGTAATAACCTTTACGTCTGTTGGTTCTGTGCCCGGTTCAAACTTATCTATTACATTCCCTTTCTTATCCACAAGATATTTTTGGAAATTCCATTTAACAACTCCGGGCACCGAAGATTCCTCAGTTAAGTAGCGGTAAAGCGGATGCTGGTCATTCCCTTTCACACTTATCTTTGAAAACATATCGAATGTTACGCCGTATTTCGTTGAGCAAAACTGTTTTATTTCAGAATCTGTACCAGGCTCCTGCCATAAAAAATTGTTTGCGGGAAAACCGAGAATCATAAAGCCTCGGTCTTTATATTTTTCATAAAGTGCTTCGAGTCCTTTATACTGCGGGGTATGACCGCATTTTGATGCGACATTCACGATCATCAGTACATTTCCCTTGTAATCTGATAGTTTTTTTTCGTTTCCATCAATCGTCTTCATTGTAAATGAATACAACGCTGGTTGTGTTTCCATCTGCTTCTCCTTGGTTTGTGCTATTACAATTATCTGGAACATGAGCAATGCTACAAGCACTATTGCATTTGTGTATTTCATGGTTGTACCTTTTAAATTCGAGTTTATTAAATTCAATAGTACAACATCAAACACAAGGAAGAAAGTTTCAATAGACAAGAATTAATTTTGTCCAGCGACTGGGACAATCCACCAAGCTATTAGATAAGCGATGAAAAATGGAAAAAAACCGGTTGCAAGACCGAGCACTATTACAATAAGCCGAATAATGGTCGGATCGGTATCTGTCATTTCACCGATGCCGCCACAAATTCCCGCAATTTTCTTGTTCGTTTGTGAACGATAGAGCTTTTTCATACATAACCTCTTGTTTGATTACTAAAGCGTCTGCGTTGCATTCGATACGATGCTACGGTGTGGAGTGATTTCATTCCCTCCAGAGAAACGGACATCACCTATAATTTTCATCTGTCGAATGTCACCTACTGCAGTATACGCAAGTTGCGGGAGAACGGTTGCAGTAACTATCAAACTGAATATTGGAAAGGGAGTCATTCTATGCTGAGAAAAATGTTTATATGAATAAATCTCTATAACAAGAAGCTTAAATAATTGTTTTAAGCTAATTAGATGTTCATCTGAACCAAGAATTTTTAGATACTCAAATACTGAACTCAGGAATTCCTTTTCAGATGTAATTGCTTGGTCAGTATCAGATTGCATTTCACCAATCTGTATTCTGATATGCAATTCTTTTGCTATTGGATCAAGAGTACATGTCTCTGTCTGAGAAAAGAAGGGATGACGTTTATCAAGACTTGGATCAAGTTTCCAAATATCCAACACTGTAGTCTTTTCGCCTTTCTGGAGCATCAACAAATCCTTAGTATGAACAAGTGCTTTTTCATAAGTTCGATGATCGAGTATTTCCTTCTTCCGCTTTTTTATTTCATCCTCGTTAACCTTCATATGTGGATCAAGTAAAGAACGTTTGACCATATACATAACAAATACAAGCAAACTCAAATAAGTGATTACAAACATAAGAACTGCTATTGAGCTGTTATACGTCGAAATCCACCAAACCATAGGTACAGCGACAAATATTAAAACTATAGCAACAGCAATAATCCATGGATTCCACCACCATACTTTTCTTCTTATGAAATATGCGGGTTTTGCGGCCATCGGAACTCTGTTCTTCTATCTTTAATTTTCTCTAAAAGGAACTATTACCTTCTTATTCTACAACAACTTTCCGCATTTGCTTGGTTTGGCTCCGTGATTTTTTTGTACGAAGCCGCATTTCGCGAGCTGTGTGTGTCGGCTTGGTAGCGATTCGTTTTTTATGCACTATTAGTGCTGATTTCAAAAGAGTAGATAATCGTTCAACTGCTAGGAGCTGCTTATTCTTCCATTGACTTCTCGTATCCTGCGTGACAATATGCAACACACCCGATGAATCAAGTTGCGAAGTCAAATTGTTTAGCAAACGCTGGCGAATATGTTCTGGAATGGTCGGTGAATTTGCCACATCGAATAACACTTCAACCCGGGTTTCCAACTTATTCACATTCTGCCCCCCAGGGCCTCCGCTCCTACTTGTTTTAAACTTCAATTCTGCAGATGGAATCTTTAATGAATGCGAAATAGTGATATTTGATTCAAGCATCTGATATATTTTTTTGGTGTTTTAGTTTGCAGGAATAATATCCACTTTTTCTAATTTATCACCCTCGCGTTTGTCGGCACGTAAGAGAAGAATAGCAAAGATCAATCCAAAAATGCCGAGCATAGAAAACATCACCATGCTTGCTGTGTATGCTTGCGTAGCATCTCGCAGCAATCCATTAAGCCAAGGGAATAATGCTAATCCTATATTTTGAATCGTCGTTGTCAATCCGAAGGCCGTACCGACACGATTCTTTTCCACGATGAGCGGAATCGATGGCCACATCGCTGCAGGAACCATAACAAATGCCGCTCCTAATACAATCATAGGAAGTGCAGGTGGAATCATCGTGAATGCCATCGTTAGAAATGCAGGAACCATAAGAATTGAACCGCCGACCATAACCGTGGCACGTTTACCAAAACGATCAACTAACTGTCCGAAAAATGGAGCAAATACCATAGAAGCAAATATAATGATTGTGGTTGTACCGCCTGCCGTGCTAAACATATGAATTACATTGTAAAATACCTGGGTGAAGAAACCGCCTTCCGATCCTGCTGTGAGCGGCAATCCCCATTTACTATTGAAGAAATCCGTGGAAAGTGCTGTGAACGGAAATATTGCAGAATAGAAGGTAACGCAGAGAAGTGTTACGTACCAATAAGATGAACGAAATTTCTTGATATCGGCAAGAACAATTTTATCTCCGCCGCCTTCTTCTTGAAGTTTGAGTATGCGTTCTCCTCGACGATCTAAAAATATATAAAGTGTATTCGCCAGCACCGACAGAACACAGAAAATAACTGCCGCCCATAACGCTGCACTGTAATTTTTAAAATATTCTGCAATTAATGCTTCCGTGTTGAAACTGAAAAGCGTTCCCAGCCGGCTGATCGTAAGTCCGATTCCAAATGCAAATGCCAATTCCTTTCCTTTAAACCAACGAGTAAAGATCGCACTTTGTGCGACTACCAATGATTCCGAACCCCAGCCAAAAATAAAACGGCCAAAGTAAAGAATCCAAATGTTTGGCGCTATGGCGACAATCAATGCGCCGACCGTAACAAGCATCGAAAAAAGTAGACTTGCTCGTCGTGTTCCAATTCTATCAATTAACAAGCCACCTATAAATACAGAAAGAATTGCCGCGATACTATAGAGCGTGTACATTTGTCCGATTGATTCGCGGCCTATTCCGAGCGCAGAAATAAGTGTGGGAGCAATTGCACCAACGCTGTCGTATGCAAAATAGCTTCCGAACGTCAATAGGCTTACAATAAATAAAACTGCGTATCGATATGGACGTCGAGATGGATGGAACCAGTTCGATGGCAACTTAAAGGATTCAATTTCGGCCATATTATTTCCTTATAATATTTTCCCAAATTAAAAGCGCTGTACGGTTTTAACCGCGCAGCGCTTATTATGATATCTTTTTAATTAATGAATTCCAATATTTGGTTACTTTTTTTTCATTTCACATTTTTCAAAATAGCCAATAGGAAATTCCAGAATTTTTCCACTGTATCGAGATGAATCTTTTCATCTGGAGAATGAACTCCTTCTAGGGTTGGACCAAAAGAGATCATATCCATGCCCGCGTATTTCTCGCCAATGATACCGCATTCTAATCCTGCATGAATTGCTTTAACGTACGGCTTTTTATTGTAAAGCGACTGATATGTTGTCTTTGCGACTTTTAAAATTGAAGAATCCATATTCGGTTTCCACCCAGGATAACCATCCGTTGTCTCCACATCCGCACCGCCAAGTATTAAAACAGATACAACCGAATGTACAACTTCATCAATTTCCGATGCAACTGAACTTCTCTGACTTGTTGTTAAGCTTACGCCCTTTGCGTCCGTGCAGATAATCGCAACATTTGTTGATGTCTCAACTAATCCTGGAATATCTGCACTCATCTTCACTACGCCATGTGGTAATGCGGAAATTGTCAAAAGTATTTTTTTCTGCAACGCTTTCTTAAGAACTTTTCCTTTCGACTTTCCTTTCACTTCTTCTAAAATAATTGCAAGTTCCGATTCCACGTTAGGCAATTCATCTTTAATGATAGAATTGTATTGGGAAACAACCGCACTGGCGTCATTCAATTTTGTATTCGGAATATACACCATAGCTTCGGCTTCTCTTGGAATAGCATTGCTTTTGTTCCCACCATTGAAAGAAGAAATTCGCACACCGAGCTTGTCAAGTTCTAATAATACGCGATTCAATATTTTTATTGAATTGCCGCGCCCCTTATCAATTTCCAATCCTGAATGTCCGCCTTTCAATCCTTTTACTTTCACAATTGCAGGCGCATATTTTTTCGGAACAATTTCATATGAAGCATTCCACGAGCCAATGGAATTTCTACCACCGGAGCAGCCGACATAAATAGCGCCCTCTTCTTCGGAATCAAGATTCATGAGCGTCTTGCTCTTAATGAAATCTGGCTGCAAATTGTTCGCACCAGTTAATCCAGTTTCTTCATCTACAGTGAATAAAAACTCCAACGGGCCATGTTCAAGCGATTTATCTTCCATAATAGCAAGATTCGTTGCAACGGCAATTCCGTTATCTGCCCCGAGTGTTGTTCCATTCGCCATTAAAAAATTGTCTTTTACAATGAGTTCAAGCGGATCTTTCTCGAAATTATGAACTTTGTCTTTATTCTTTTCGCACACCATGTCAAGATGACCTTGTAAGCACACTGAAGGAACATTCTCATGACCTTTCGATGCCGGTTTTCGCACAACAACGTTGAGCACTTTGTCCTGTTTAACTTCTAGACCCAGCTTCTTTGCTGTCTCAACGACGTATGCTGATATTTTCTTTTCGTTTTTTGATCCGCGTGGAATTTTGCTTATTTCAGCAAAGTATTTCCATACCAATGCTGGCCTCAAATCTGACAATGAATTCGACATATCAACCTCTTTTTTTGTTTAGAGAATCACTATTATTATTGAACTAAGCCCAAATTAATGAGCTTGTAACATTGAATTCACATAATAAGTTCATTCATTCCCTACATCATCGCTGTCGGTGGCGCTGGCTCATCTGCCCTGCCTGCTTTTGAAAGCGGAACATAAATTAAATACAATGCAAGCACTGCAAAGATCGGAATCGCTAACCAGGAAGCAATTGATTCAAATCCTCCGATTATCCAAAATTCTGCTTTACCACCCATTTGATCTTTGACAAAGACTACTGTTGCAATGAATAGCCCCATCAATGCTTCACCGGCGATTAATCCTGACGCAGATAAGATACCTGCATTTTCAACTCTTGCTTTTTGAGCATCGTTGTAGCCGCGCTTTGATGCACGTTTATCAACAAACCCGCGAATCAAACCACCGATGAAGATTGCAAATGTAGTTTCAAGTGGAAGATACATGCCAACCGAAAACAACATCGGGCTTTTTACTTTTATTAAAATCATCGAAATTCCTAACGCAATACCCACAATAACCAACGGCCAGGCCATTTCGCCGCCGACGATTCCTTGTGATAAAGCCGCCATAAGCCCGGCTTGCGGTGCCGGAAGATTACTAGAACCAAATCCGCCGGTTAACGGATTGCTTGCTAAATCTGAATTGTGAAGAATGTACAATGGAAAGAACATCACAAGTCCGGCAAGCACGACTCCAATAATGTCTCCAATCTGCATTTTCGATGGAGTGCCGCCAAGAATATGACCAACTTTAAGATCTTGCAGCATCTCTCCCGCAACTGCTGACGACACGCAGACGACAGCCGCAACACCAAGGACGGCGGCAACGCCTTCCTTACCGTGGACACCAACAACAACCATGGTCAAAGCGGCAACCACAGTTGTGGCAAGTGTTAATCCGGAAATAGGATTATTAGATGAACCAATCATTCCGACTAGATTTCCAGAAACAGCTGCAAAGAAGAATCCAGTCACTAACATTACGACAGCAGCAAGAATTGCACCAAGAATCATATTCGTGAAATAAAAATAGAGTCCAATCATCAGAGCAAAAATAATTATGATACCAAGAATGACAACCTTAAATGATAAATCTTTCTGAGTGCGTTCTGTTGCGGCAGCTGCAGTTGCAGATTTCCTTACATCAGCAATACCGCGTTTAATGCCGAGAATCAAATTTTTCCGCATTTTCCATAGTGTATAGCATGCACCTACAAGCATTCCGCCAACTGCAATTGGACGAACAATATAACGATATAAATGCCCAGTAATTGCAGCCCATGCCGCAAGCGAATCTCCATTGCTTGCAACAAGGTACTTATCAATCATTTGTGGACCGAGGAAGAAAACAAGTAACGGAACAAACAACCCCCACGCTAAAACACCACCGGCAAAGTTTAAAGCGCCAAGTTCGGGTCCGATGATATAGCCGACACCAATATAAGCTGGTGTTGCTGCTGGAGCGGAAATTGTGGTTATACCGCCGCCAAGAATTTTTTCAGAGTCGGAGCTTCAATCCAAGTTTCACAAAAGATTCTTTTAAACGTCCGACCATAACTTGAAAATCATTCGATGAATGAAATATTCCCAAACCATCCATCAGTTTAATGACTGCGCCCACTCCCATCGCTTTGAAAAGCGAAATCGCTGCATCTGCACCTCGCTGGCCTGCTTTGTGAATTTCCGATGCCGCAACAGATTCTGGAAACGGTAGAGATTGGTCTTCTACCATCACACGCCTAAGAACCGTTACAAACATTATTCCGAGCACACCGCCAAGAATCATTAATGCTACGGCGGTGAGATATTCCGTGAACATACTTTGCGTCGTGAAATTCCAAATACGCAAAATAACAAATGCCGGAATAGTAAAAATCGCACCTGCTGCTACCGACTCACCGATGGAGCCAACTGTTCTTGCGAAATTTTCTTCAAGAATTGATCCTTTCATTATTTTTAATAGTGCCATACCAATAACTGCAGCTGGATATGTCGCCGCAATTGTCATTCCAGCTTTTAGACCGAGGTATGCATTTGCAGCGCCCAGAACAACGCACATCACCAATCCTATGAGCAGCGCTCTGATAGTAAATTCTTTCATATTCGTGTTCGACGGAACATACGAAACAAATTTCTTCCCGCTCACTCCATTATTAACATCTGCCATACGTCACTCCTTGTGTTTGAGTTTCTCGATACCTCAATGGATAAAAATTGCTTTCGTAATATACCATGCCATTTGTGGATTTTCCTGCAACCGGCGTGTCGAATAGGCATACCACTGTTCGCCAAACGGTACATAGATTCTTAAACGATGTCCATCTTTCACTATTTGATCGCGTCGCTTCTCGCGCACACCTAGAAGCATTTGAAATTCATACTGCTCTTTTTTCAATTCCATTTTATTAATCATTGCATACGCACCATTTATCAAATAATCATCGTGCGTAGCAATGCCGACATAGCAACCGCTTTCAAGAATAATTTGCAGAAGTTTTAGATAATTGTCTTGAATTTCTTTTCGTTCTTTATAAGCTATCGCTGGCTTTTCATTGTAAATCCCCTTGCACAAACGGATGTTTGCCCCTTCGTTTACTAAGAGCACGGACATCATCTTCGCTCCGATGAAGATACGCTTGAATGACAACACCTGTGTTGGTCAACCCATCCTTTTTAAGATGTTGATAAATGGCAAGTGTATCGTCGGTTGTTGTGGCATCTTCCATGTCGATCCGGACGAAGTTGCCACACTTCTTCGCTTCTTCAATAATCGTCTTTATATTACGATAAGCTAGATCTTTATCAATCTTCAAGCCAAGTTGAGTTGGTTTAATAGAAACATTAGATTTTAGATTATTCTCTTTAATTGATTTGACAATTTCAAGAATTTCTTTTTTGACTTCTTCGGTTTCAGCGACATTCTTCACATCTTCACCTAACAAATCCATTGTCGCTATCATTGTCTTATTATTGAGCTCTTTGACGAGACGAACACCATCAGACAATGCAACTCCGGCGATATAACGCTTCGCTACCTGCCCTACAATTGCTTTTGGGATGAACGGAAATGCTGTCGTGATAAGCTTATTCAGTATTGGCATAACTACTTTATTAGAGCCAAATTTTAATGAAATTCAATCAGTCAAATCGCAGTAAATATAGGCACACGGGCGCGGAAAAGCAAGAAAGAACATAGAAATGTATTGCGTTATTTAGAATAAAGGACAAAATTTGCTATTGGTTTGTTAAAATTCTGATTGTTTAGTATGAGTAAATTAAGAGATTTTTATGTATGATTTATTACGATAGATTCTGACAACTTCATGAAAATCAAAGTAAACAGATTCTTAATTAGAAATGGAAAATATGAATGTCTCTTATTGAATGGGACAACGCGTTTTCGGTTGGTAATCAGCAGCTTGACGAACACCACAAAAAATTCTTTCATATCATTAATACTCTCCACGATGCATTGAAAAAAGGAGAAGGAGATGGTATTCTTCTATCGGTTTTGAAGGAATTGCAGCAGTATGTTCAGTATCATTTCAAAGCAGAAGAATCATTAATGAAAATATACGCCTATCCAAATATTTCCAGTCACAAAGCAGAGCATGAAGATGCGATACAAAAAGTGAATAAATTTATCATCGATTATGAACGGCACGACGATAAGCTTTCAATTGATGTACTGAAATTCTTAAGCAATTGGCTTCAGAACCATATTCTTCGAACCGATAGAGAATATATCCCATATCTGAATAAAAAAATTTAGAGAATTAATATGACAACACTGAAATCATTACGAGTCCTGATTGTGGACGATCAGGAGTCTGTTAGAGAACTTATACGACGCCAATTGGAGAAAATCGGACACAAAGTCGTAGGTAAAGCATCCAATGGCCTGCAAGCAATCGAACTCACTGAATCCTTGCTTCCGGATGTTGTGCTCATGGATATAGAGATGCCAAAGATGGACGGCCTGGAAGCTACCAGAAAAATAATGGATAAATATCCACGACCTGTTGTTTTGCTCACATCACATGAAGATCCGGAAATGGTTCAGGCGGGCGAGTCAAGCTGGTGCTGGGGCTTATCTGTTAAAACCGCCAAGTTCAGATGAAATTGAACGGACAATGATCATCGCAGCTGCGCGTTTTGCAGACCTCATGGAATTACGCCGGCTCAATTCAGAATTAAAAGAGGCATTGGAAAACGTTAAAGTATTAAGTGGCTTACTCCCTATCTGTGCCAATTGTAAAAGCATTCGTAATGATAGAGGTTATTGGGAAGCTGTAGAAGAATACATAACGGAAAAGACCGAGGTGCACTTTTCGCATAGTCTGTGTCCAGCATGCATAGACAAGCTATATCCGGACTATAAACCCAAGAAAATCCAATAAACGAATTTCATAGGTAATCCTGCTAAGAGAAATTGACACGCAATTAAACAACCGCATTCGGTTTATGAAATTTCATTTCCTAATGCTTATACAGTAAAAGATACTCAGCACTCCAATAATTAAATTTTTTCAGCACTTTTATTGTTGTATCCTGCAGCATCATTTCTTTTGTCAATTCAGTTTGATAGAAAATAGAATTTGACGAGAAAGGATCCCAAAAGATAAGACATTCCGGATACTTCTTAAGTGTTTCCTTATTGAACAGCGCATAATGAACACCACCAGCCGGCGATACATCCATAATATATGCTACAATACAATTATTGCTGAGCACAGTCAGATCCGGATATTCATTTCTCATTTCTTTTGTTAGAGTAATCGCAACCTTGTTATAATTTGCCCAAAGCCGAGGATGAGTCGTCAATGTGCAGTTGAATACGACCACACCGAAGACGAGAATAGAAAATGCAAATTTTCCGCGTGATGGTCTTATTCTTTCCAGCATCTCCGAGAAACCATACACTGACACAATTCCAAAGAATGGCCCTACGACTACAATATACCGCAGCTCGCCTATGCTTGCTGTCCAATGAAATATCTCTGCTCCGGCAATTGTGTGAAGGATAATGGTCATTGCAATTGCAGCATAAATAATTCCAAACTCGGCGCTCCTCTTTTCCCGTGCTATAAATATGACACCTGCAATGAAAAGAATCAGTTGTGCAAACCCGAATGTTGTTTGCAAATTTGCTATATAATGCGTTAAAGAGACACCGGGAATAAACTTCCCTAAATCCGTAAAATGTTTCCACTCCTTGAAGAATGTCAGGATATTTCCTGATATGATCGTCGTCGATCCAATCCAGAGCAATGGTCCTATCAGTAAGAGAGGTAGTATTTTCCACTCGCGTTTGTGAGTATAAATTATGAACATCAAACCTGCAAAAATGTACATTTCACTCCGGCATAATATTACTGCAGAAGCTAATGCCAGGCTCCATCCGTGTTTTCCCTTCAAGTGATAGTAGTATGAGAGCGAAATCATAAAAGCAGTTGGCATTTCTGTCATGCATGCATACGAAAGATCAAAGAGGATCGGTTGAAGACCGACAAGAATAACGATCCACTCAGCATGCTTTATTCCATGCAGCACCGCAATCCTATATGTAATTAGGAGAAGGCAAATGAAAAGTCCAGCAGCAAAGAACATTGTAAACGTATGTCCAAGCTGTGCCGGAAGGGCAAAAAGCCATTGCGGTATCGGCCTGTGCCAGGTTTGTACCGTTAAAGGCAGCGCCTGAAGCACAAATCTACTGTAAAGGTAATGCGCTAATTCGTCGATATAATAAAATCCGTCCGATTTTAGGATCCAAATGGATTCTATGACAGCAACCACGGTAAGGAAAAAAATTAAAAGCGGTTTTTTCAATAGATTTTTTATGACATTCATATTATTTATTGATGTTACGTAGATAGTCCGTATTTATCATAATGAAAAATTGCTAAATACACCTTCCCTTTTTAAGTATATCTAGAAAGTGAATAAAAAAGTTACGCTGAGCTTGCCTGAGTGCCTTCGGCTGGGAGGCAGGAAAGAGTCTTATTTGGGATTTATATTCTTCTCCCGGCTCTATCGGGACCAGAATTATAAAACCTTTTTAAAAATTAATAGAAGATAATTTCCTTTCACCATTAGTGCTGTCAGACCTTACGTCCTGACAGATTCTATAGGAATGTCGGGAATCCCGCTTTGCCTGCCCGTAGCAGGCGGGCGGGACCGACCAATTGTCGTTTTTCAATTCATGCGTAACGTGAGTTAGTAATAATTCAAAATGCTCGTGTATAAAAGTCTTCCTTTTCGTTCGTATGAATCCTTAGAACTCCGGCACGTACAAGTTGTATGAGTGAGCGCGACGCGCGTCGATCGGAGATATTCACAAGTTTTGAAAATTGCTTCATTGTAATGCGTTCGTTTTCGTCTAGGTATTCAAAGAGACGCCGTTCTGAATCTCCTATTGCTATGCGTAATGGCGGAGCGTTTGGATTTTCAGCCTGAAGTATGTGTACCACTTCTTTGCTTGCTTCAACGGTTTTATCATTCACACGAATATAGACTCGTGTTCCGCCGTTCTTTCCTTCGTCATCGACATTAAGGTAATGCGGTTTCTGATCGCTTTCTTCCACAGTAACAACAACCACATCTCTGCCTTTGTATGGAACAGTGTCAATGTGCGGCTCGATCGGAGGATCACAGTAGTAACTTGCCGCCGTCCGAATCATTTCCATTTCTTCCTTCTCGCTGCCGACTCCGACAATAGTCCGATCATCATCGACTCCGAAGAGCACTATACCACCTTTGGTGTTTGCAAACGACATTAAAGTCTTCGCCACTTTGATAGGTGTAGAAACTTTACGCTTGAACTCCAATTCGAAACCTTCGCCTTCTTCGATCAACAGTTTTAAGTCATTTAGTTTCATAACTAGATCTATCTACATTCCACGCGCATCCATGCGTTCAAGTATCAGTTTGGATCGTCGCAACACGTACTTTGAATCCACATCAGCACGATGTTTGCGCGGGCTTGGAATAATCGCCGCAAGCCTTGCACATTCCTCGCGATTTAAATTCGATGTTGATTTATCAAAATAGTAGTGCGATGCTGCTTCAATGCCATACACACCGTCGCCCCATTCAATCACATTAAAATAGATTTCGAGAATGCGCGATTTGCTTAATTGTGTTTCCATGTACCAAGTCAGAATCCATTCCTTTAATTTTCGTAACGGATTTTTTGATGATGAAAGATATAAATTTTTCACTAATTGCTGTGTTATAGTACTTGCGCCTCGTGCCGCCCGCCCTTCTTCAAAATTTCTTTCGATTGATTCTCTAAATTCGAACCAATCGAATCCGTTATTCGACCAGAATGTTCCATCTTCCGAAACAATCACAGCATCAATTGCATCCTGAGGAATCGCCCGAAGTGATATCCAATATTGAATCTTATGGAATTTACGATTCTCTTTATTTGCAATTGCTGCTTGTTCGCGCATAAATGCCGTCTCACCTGCATTTTTCGTCTTCAATTGTCTAATATTGTCATACGGTAAAAGTAGAATTTGAAAAATAATAATTACAAAGAAAGAGATGAATAGTGATTTGAGAGGATTGCGTTTGATAAGCTGGGCAAAATTCATTACTGCAGGATATTTGCGGAATATCGAACGAGACTTGTGTTGTCGGATTCCTTCTTCCATGGTTATATAGAATGTGAATGTTTTGCATTATCTAAAAATCCTTGCAGAATAATTGCTGCTGCCATAGAGTCTATGCGGCCATCTTTCTTCTGCCTTTCTTTTTTCTTCGTCCCCATTACAAGCATTGTCTGATGTGCGATTGTGGTCGTAAAACGCTCATCCCATACTACAACCGGAATATCGAGTTTCGCTTTTAAAAGCTCAATAAATATTTGCACTTCATTTGCTTTTTGCGCGTATTGTCCTTTTAAATTGAAAGGCATGCCGACTACAATCAATTTCACATTTTCGCGGACAGATAATTGTTTAAGATGGCTAAACAGCGACGAATCGTTTTTCAGCATTTCAATCGGTTGAGCAATAATACCAAGCGGATCACTCAATGATAACCCGACACGATGCGAGCCGTAATCAATTCCAAGAACGCGCTGGTACGTTTTAGTTGCCTCCACGATGCTAATCCCCTTTTCCTGAGAATCGTTCTACGCTCTCGATGCCCGGAATATTTTTGATCTTTTCAATAATGCGCGCAAGATGCTCGGTATCTTTTACAAAAAGGATAAATTTTCCGTCAAAAAGAGATCCGTGTGAATCAACATTAACAGAGCGAATATTTGTATTTTGGTGGGTGGAGATAGCATGTGTGATGTCGCTCAGTAATCCGGGGCGATCTCCACCGCCTATGTGAATTCCTGTAATAAAGTCTGCATTGTGTTCTGAAGGCCAGCCGACTTCGACTATGCGCTCGCTTTCTGCAAGTCGGAGCGTGAGAACATTTTTGCAATCTTTTCGATGAATCTTAATACCTTCGCCTGTTGTCACAAAACCGACAATAGCATCGCCGGGAATCGGATTGCAGCATTTTGCGTATTGATGTAAAAAATTGTCATTCACACCAAGAACGGAAATGCCGCTTGTAAGATCGCGCGCTGTGTTAATAAACTTTGAAAATAGAGAATCTGAATTCGGTGTTTGCGCTGCGTCTTCTCCAGTCAGATGTTTTGACCAAATAACATATTGCTCTATCAATGTGTCAACATCAATTTTTTGGCTGACTATCGCAAAATAGAATTCTTGGACATCTCCATATTTTAAACTATGAATGAATTTTTCGAGTTCTTCTTTGCTGATAGTTATCTTACGGCGTTTGATCTTTTTCTCCCAAATATCTTTCCCTTCGTCGGCAAGCTTCCGGGATTCCTCGCGAATAAACCTTCGAATATGCGCTTTTGCTTTATGCGTTACCGCAAATTGTTCCCATCCAGCACTTGGTGTTTGGTTCTTCGAGGTAATAATCTCAACCTGATCACCGCTTCGTAATATTGTGTTAAGTGGAACAATGCGTCCATTCACTTTAGCGCCAATACAATGATATCCGACGTTCGAATGTATTTCAAATGCAAAATCAATCGGAGTCGAATTTTGCGGCATTATTTTAAGGTCGCCCTTCGGCGTGAAAACATAGATTTCATCTTGATAGAGATTGAGCTTAAAACTCTCCATCAATTCTTTTGGAGTTTCATCGCTTTTCTGTTCAAATATTTCGCGAACCCAGTTAATCCAGCCCTCAAGTTCCTTATCAAGCGACGAATTGTTCTCTTTGTAAATCCAGTGTGCTGCAACACCGCGCTCAGCTACTTCGTGCATCGCCCTCGTACGAATTTGCACTTCTACCATTTTGCCATCGGGACCAATCACAGTTGTGTGGATTGATTGGTAACCATTTTTCTTAGGAACTGAAATGTAATCTTTAAATCGTTCCGGAATTGGTTTGTATATTTCCGTTACTATGCTATAAGCTATAAAGCATTCGCTGTTATCTTTCGTATCTATGATGATGCGTACAGCAAAGAGATCATAAATTTCTTCTAACGGTTTGTTGCGTTTCAGCATTTTATTGTAGATGCTGAAAATATGTTTCGCCCTGCCGGCAACTTCATAATTCAATTTTTCTTCAACGAGCCGCTTTTTGATAGGTTGAATAAACCGATTGATGTAATGTTCGCGCTCACGCCGCTTAGAACGCAGCTGCCGCGATATTTTTTCATATTCCTGGACGTGCAAATGCTTAAAAGATAAATCCTCTAACTCCCATTTGATTTGTGCTAACCCAAATCGGTGCGCGAACGGTGCATAAATGTCGAGAGTTTCTTTTGCAAGACGCAGACGCTTTTCAGGCGGAAGATACTCAAGCGTGCGCATATTATGAAGGCGGTCTGCAAATTTCACAAGCATCACGCGAATATCACCTACCATTGAAAGCAGCAGCTTACGATAACTTTCCGCTTGGGTTACTTCATGGCTTTCGAAGATGTCTGTAATTTTTGTGATACCATCTACAATATCTGCTACAGCATCGCCGAATTCTGCGCGTATATCTTTCAACTCGAAATCCGTGTCTTCCACTACGTCGTGCAAAAGTGCACTCGCAATGGATACATCATCCAATGCAATTTCCTTTGCAACAATCATTGCAACTTCAAATGGATGTATAAAATATGGCTCTCCGGAAGCACGTAAATTGTTCTTGTGCGCTTCAAGACTCAGAAGGAATGCTCGTGTGATCAGATCTTCGTCGACCGAACGCAGATTCTTCCGGCAGATAGCAAGAAGATCGTTGAGTTTCTTTTGATATATACTGTCTATCATTATGAACTCTGAAATACAAAAGAATATACGGATTCCCTACCGAATGTCAAGCCACATCAATTACATTCGTGCCAATACTCATCAAGTTAAATTTCAGTTTATTTTAATGCTGCCCGCTGATTTTCTAATTGTAAAAGCAGTTTCCGCGCCTCTTCAAACTTCGCATTCGCACGGGATTGGAGATTGGCAGGAAAAGAACACGTCTCATATGAGAGAAGTGTTTTTAGATTATAAAGCACATTGCTTGTATCGTTCAAAACAACTTTTGATTTAACAAGATTTAACCGGCAGACTATTTCATTATAAGGATTTGGCGCATGCACATGCACAATATTTTTTAGAAGACTTGAATACGCCGGCACAGCTTCGGCAGAACGATTCTGCCGATCCAATGCTGTGGCAAATCCCCATAAAAATATTCGGTTTTCCGGATAAAAATTTAAACCTCGCTTTGCCCACTCTTCTGCTTGCCTATAATTTTCAGAATCAAGATAAATTGCAATAAGTGCGCTTATTGCGGCAAATCGATTATATTCGGATTGCTCCGCGCCGATAATGAGCATTTTGATTCCAAGTCCACGGTTATCTTTAACGAATGGCAGCCATCGAATGAATTCCGTCTTTCGACAACTCCAGTAATAATAAGCACCAATGCCAACATAAGCATCGTAAAATGAAGAATCTTTTTCAATTACTTCTTCTAATTTTGATGCCGATGACATGCTTTTCCGCACTCCACCTAACCAATCTCCACTTTGCACTCGTTCATATGCATCATAGCCATCTGCTGTACCAAGAAAGTATCCGCGCCAGGGCAAAGAGATTTTTTCTGCGGTATTTTTCCCTATCACCAATAAGGAATCAAATTTATCCTGCTCAATCGGCACATCGAAATCCATGTCGTATGCTTGCAGCACTGCTGCTTGATAAAGATAACCAACCGGATTATCAGGATAACGATTAGCAACAACTTGGAATAGTGAATCAGCCTGCATATACTCCTGTCTCAAGATAAAATCAATTCCTCTGACAACGAGGGAATGAAGCGAAGGTTCCAATTTCCACTGTGCTTGGGAAATCGCGGCTGCAAACATAATTGTAATTACAATATTGAAAGCTTTGTTTTTCAAACCAATTTATTCCGTTCCAAACATTCTGTCGCCGGCATCACCAAGGCCTGGAAGAATGTAACCGCGTTTGTTCAACTCACGGTCAAGTGCACAAGTATACATTACGACATCAGGATGTACTTTGCTTACTTGTCTAACGCCTTCGGGTGCCGACACTAAGTTTACGAGACGAATTGTACGGGCACCTCGTTCTTTTAAAAATGTAATCGCTGCTACGGCACTCCCACCTGTCGCCAGCATTGGATCAAGAATAAGAACTAATGCACGATCAAGATTACGTGGAACTTTGAAATAGTAATCGACCGGTTTCAGTGTTTCTTCGTCTCTGAACAGTCCGATATGCCCCACGCGCGCATTCGGCATTACTTCTACAAATCCGCCGACTAATCCAAGCCCTGCACGAAGAATCGGCACTAAAACGATTTGCTGATCAACAGCAACTCCTTTAGTCTTTTCCAACGGCGTACGAACTTCAATTTCTTTCATCTGAAGATCTCGCGATACTTCATACGCCATGAGACTAGCAGTTCGGTGGAGAATTGCACGGAATTGGTGACTCGGCGTTTTTTTATTACGAAGCAAGGTTAAATCACGTTTTACGAGAGGATGATCGATAATAGTCAAGTTCTTCATTGTCACTTTCCTGTATAAAAAATTATTTGATGGAATCCATCTTCTTATTAAGCTGATTCATGGCGATAAGGACTGGATCCCACAGTGGTGAAAAAGGCGGAGAATATAATAAATCGAGTTTCGAGATTTCTTCAACCGTCATCCTTTGTTGAATCGCAACGCCCAGAATATTTGCACGCAAAGCGCTTCCATTTCCGCCAACGATATTTGCTCCGATAAGTCGATTACTTTTCTTATCGGCAATTGCGATGATATGAACTTTTTCGCTTCCAGGATAGAATGATATTTTTGAATCTCCAACAACATGTTCAACAATTGAATTAAACCCTGACTCTTCAGCTTCCCTCGAACTTAAACCGACTGATACAATTTCCAGTCCAAATGCTTTCACTGCAATCGCACGAATTGCTCCTTTGAAAATTGCATTTCCACCTGAAGCATTTTCTCCGGCCACCCGGCCTTGTCGTGCAGCGTACGTCGCAAGCGGTGCATACATCCAGCGATTGTTCACAAGATTTTTTACTTCACAACAATCGCCTGCGGCGTAAATAGAATCCACTGAAGTCGTTTGATGTTGATCCGTAAGAATGCCCCCATAGGTTCCGAGTCTTAACCGAATAAATTTTGCAAGATCAACGTTTGGTTCAACTCCAATAGCGAGTATTATCAAATCCGCTGGATAGCTCCCGGAATTAGTCACAACTTCTACAACTTTCCCAGTGTCGTCTGTTTTGAACGCTTCAAGCGTCTGTTTCGAATAAAACTGAATAGAATTCTTTGTCAATTCATCGAGTACAACTTTCCGCGTATCGGGTTCGAGCTTCGACATAGGCAATTCATCTCGATGAAGAAGTATCGTCTCTAAACCAAGCGTTCTGAATGCTTCGCACATTTCAACTGCTACATAACCACCACCTACAATAACAGCGCGCTTCGGTTTCTCTTCATTGATAAAATGTTTGATCGCTAATCCATCCGATAGCGACTTCACATGAAATACATTCCTTGCATTCTCGCCTGCCATTCCAATTGTTTTCGCCTTTGAGCCTGTTGCAAGAACCAGCTTATCATATTCATACGTGAGCATCTTTTCATGACACAAATCGCGTACAATTATATGTTTCTTCACTGGCTGAATTTCTTCCACACGATGCAGTGTGTGAACTTTCACGCCGCGCGTCCGTTCGAAATCCAATGGAGTGAGAGTGGAAAGTTTTTCGACGTCGGCAATAACTCCGCCGATGTAATACGGAACTTCGCAAATACCGGAAGAGATGTTTTCGCTTTGCTCGAACAGAATGACTTCAGCGTCGTGATTCGTGCGCTTTGCCTTGCTCGCAGCAGCCGGCCCTGCCGCAAGTCCTCCTATGACGAGAATACGCTGCCTCATTTTTCCTTAAATGTGATTCCCAATGGAACACCTGCAAAACCAAAATGCTCGCGTAATTTGTTCATTAGAAAACGTTTATACGATTCCTGCACAAGTTTCGGAAAATTACAAAAAAAAGCAAACATCGGCGGATTGGTTTTAATCTGTGTCACAAATTTAATTTTTATTTCTTTCGATGTTGATGACTTCGGCGGCGTACCTACAATATCCAGCATAATTGATTTATTCAACGCACTTGTGGATATTCTTCGTGATTGTTGAAGATGGACTTCTTTTGCCGTATCAATCACTTTTGTAATGCGCTGTTTTGTAAGCGCGGATACAAAGATGACAGGGAGATAATCGTACATACCAAGATTCTTTTCAATAGCAAGGACATATTGACGTGCAGTGTTCGTTTCCTTCTCGATCAAATCCCACTTGTTCACGACAATAATTGCAGATCTATGGCGTTCTATTGTTGCATCAACAATTTGTAAATCTTGTTTATCAACTCCCTGCTTAGCATCAAGGAGAATGACAGCAACATCGCTGCGTTCAATTGCATGCAATGTCCGAAGTGTGCTGTAAAACTCGATGCTTTCAGAAATCTTGCTCTTCTTCCTCAAACCCGCGGTATCGACAAGAATAATTTCTTCACCTTGATATTCAAGAATCGTATCGATTGGATCGCGCGTGGTGCCGGGAATATCTGTTACCACTTGACGCGTATTGCCAATTAGCGCATTGACTAACGATGATTTGCCGACATTTGGTTTCCCGATGACGGCAAGGCGAAGACGTTTTTCCTTTTTAACTCGTGTTTCTTTTTTTATATCGGAGGTAATCAAATCCAGGAAATCACCAATTTGTCTTCCACCAAGGGCAGCGATGCCAATCGGTTCGCCGAGTCCGAGAGAATAGAATTCTGCTATTGCATTTTCACGCTGTGCGGAGTCAATTTTATTAACAACAAGATGAATTGGTTTATTGGAACGGCGCAAAACATCTGCAATTTCTTTATCGAGAGGAGTTAAACCTTCCAATGCATCCACAACGAACACAATAGAATCGGCTTCCTCAATTGCAATGTTTGCTTGTTCGCGAATTGCTTTTTCAAACACATCGTTGGATTCCGGAACAAATCCGCCGGTATCAATCATGGTAAAGGACTTGCCCGCCCATTCCGCCTCTGCATAACGACGATCGCGTGTTACGCCAGGAGTATCGAAGACTATTGCTTCTCGTGATCCGAAAATACGGTTGAAGAGCGTGGATTTACCAACGTTTGGACGGCCAATAATAGCGACAATGTGTGATGACATAAGTTTTGCTGACTGGAAGGTATGAATAGAAATTTATACTGAAAAAGAACGTCGCTATTTAGTATTACATTGTCGATGCGGGGAGATTTGTCACGAAGTGATGGGTTCGCCAAACTCCCCACCTTGGCGCCGACTTGTCCGTCGTCATTTTGGCGGAAGGCGCCACGCGCTAGCTAAATTTTTTGATATTGTCTAAGTAACGTTTTGCCCCTCGTGCTTTGATTTGTTTTTCTTTTCTTACAGCTTCAGCTCTAGTTTCGAATTGTTCAATATGGATTACATTCCAAGGAATACCATTTCGAATAGATTTTGTTTCTCCAGAATTATGTTCTCATAATCGATTCTCAATATTATCCGTCGTGCCGGTATAATATCTAAGAGTTTTATTGCTGAAAAGCACATACGTCGAATACATTGTCGGGGCGGGGAGATTTGAACTCCCGACCTCTTGGTCCCGAACCAAGCGCGCTAGCCAGGCTACGCTACGCCCCGATACAAGAACATTTTCTACATTAACATCTCAAACAGTTTTATTTTCTGAACTCCCGACCTTGGCGCATAAGCGCCACGCGCTAGCCAGGCAGAGTTTATCCCGCCAATGGCGGGGCCCTAATTAAAACTCTTTCAACACAATATAGCAAACGGATGCTGGAAAATCAATTTGAAGATGATGGGTTTTTAAGAGTAGAATTGAATTCTTTTTGCACGTGTTCTGCAATTGAACTCCAATTTGTTTCATCATTTACAGGGATCCATTTAATTCGTTTGTCCGCTCGAAACCACGTCAATTGCCGTTTAGCGAAATGGCGTGTATTCTGTTTGATGAGCCGAATCATTTCTTCTTTCGTTATCTTCCCATCGATAAAATCGAATACTTCTTTGTAACCAACAGTGTTCAATGCATTAGCATCGCGTGAATATCCTTTAACGAGCAATCTGCGAACTTCCTCGATCAATCCGTTTTCTATCATCTTATCGACTCGTTGTTCAATTCTATGATAAAGCGCTTTTCGCTCCCACTCCAATCCGAATTGCATTGTTTCAAATCGAATTTTTATTTCTTGAACCAAATGTAAATCAGAAATCGGTTTTCCGGTCGCATAGTATATTTCGAGTGCGCGAATAACTCGCCGCACTTTCGTTGCATCCATCTTCGCCGCTGAAATTGGATCGATTATTTTCAGACGGTTAAATAGTACCTCAGAACCAACTATATGCGCTTCAGCTTCAAGTTGTTCGCGTATCTCTGAATTTCTTCCGGGTCCATCAAAGAATCCATCGATGACAGCACGAACGTACAAACCGGAACCACCTACTAGAATAGGCTGCTTGTTTTGCTCCAGCAGCTCTTCAATCTTTGCACGTGCTTGTTCTCCATATTCTCCGGCGTTGTAATATTGATCTGGATCATGAATATTTATGAAATGATGAGTGACACGATTAAGCTCCACCGATGTCGGCTTAGCTGTGCCGATATCGAGATACCGATAGATTTGCCGCGAGTCCGCCGAGATTATTTCTCCATCTGACTTTTCAGCAAGAATAATAGATAGCGCAGTTTTACCCGATGCCGTTGGTCCTACAATAGCAAGAACATAATGATTAATCATTGGAATATTCTGATTCAATCAATCTACATACATATTGACTATTACTTTTCGCTCCACCCTTTTTTTCCAATAAGCGGAACGAATTTAAATCCATGCGCCTCCATCGATTCATACCTATCGCCTGTACGAACCACAACCCGAATTGATTGGCCTTCTAAATCTCCGACCGGAATAACAAGCCGTCCGCCATCAGCAAGCTGGTCAAGCAGTGGCTGAGGCACCTCCGGAGCCGCCGCTGTTACAACTATACCGTCGTACGGCGCATATTCATTCCATCCCACAGTTCCGTCTCCGCAACGCGCCGCTATATGATAACCCAATTTCTCTAACAACTTTCGCGCTTGAAGATGCAATTCCATATGCCGTTCTATAGTGAACACGCGGCACCCCATCTCAGCAAGGACTGCAGCTTGATATCCAGAACCGGTTCCAATCTCTAGCACCTTTGAATCTTTTCCGACATGCAATCGCTCGGTTTGAAATGCCACGGTATAAGGCTGAGAAATCGTCTGTCCGTGCGCAATCGGCAGTGCGCTATCGTCATAAGCACGATTCATGAACGCCGGCAGAACAAATTTTTCACGCTCTACCTGCTGCATAGCTTTCAATAGTTGCTCATCCTTGATACCTCGCTGACGCAACAGCTCAATCATTTCTGCACGTTCTTTTTCAAATCGATTCATTCATATTTCCGGAATAATACTTTGATAAAATTTATTGTCGCTGTCCAATGCGTCATATAACTTTTTTCTGTGCTATAGATTGTTTGTACAGGAACGAATTCTATTTTAAAACCATGGCGCGCTGCTTTAATAATAAATTCAGTCTCTGCCTCATAGCCAGATGCGTCTTTCCGTTCGGTTCGAGGTTATCGGCCAGGTAAGAGCGAATGGGCGGCGAGGCGAAATAAAACTCCGGCCCGAATTGGCCGTCCGGTTTTTGCAGCCGGAAGCGGAAAGGGTTGCGGTCCTCCCAATTCACCAGCAGCAAATCGCTGCGGCCATCGCCATCCACATCCACGACCTGGACGGATTTGACGGTCCCGGAAAATGGAATCTTGACCGGTTCGTCAAGCGTGTGGTCGGCCTTTTGCGCCAGGAAATAAACGTGGTTTTCCGCCAGCAGCACCAGGTCGGTGCGGCCATCGCCATTCAGATCGCCCGCGCAGAGCGCATTGGCGGAGAGCTGGCCGTCCTCGATCGGCCAGCGTTTGGGCGCGCTCCAGCCGTTGGTGCCCTGGTTGTAAAGCACCACCAGTTCCTTGGGCTCGCCGTAATACGCAATGTCGGGCCGTCCGTCCCCGTTGAGGTCGGCCACCACGAGGGCGGCGATGCGCTTTTCCGAGGCGATGGAATCAATGCGGAACCGGGCGTCGGGCGGCACTCATTGAGTTCGCGCTTGAGCGCGGACTTGGGCGGGCCGTCAAATTGGTCTTGCCGGTCTGGTTGTAAAGGAGGTTGATCCTGGAGCGCGCATTGTTGACGACAATGAGATCGTTCAGGCCGTCGCCGTCGAGGTCGGCCACATGCAGTTGGCTGATTGAGTGGTCGATGGGGAAGATCTCCGGGCCGGTAAACCCGAAATGGTTGGTCGTGGCCGCGCCGCAAGATAAGGCAAAGCCGCAGATCGCGGTCGCAGCCAGAATTGCGAGGCACGCGTAACGCCGTTGAGGAAAAGCCATAGGTTTCAAGTGCCACCGAAAATGCCAGCGCGGGAAGGGCTTGGAAAGCCTATTCATGACGCGGGTCACTCTCCGATGAAGTGGAGGCAGATGGTCCTTGAGTGGGACGCGCGCCGATGTTCCCAGAGGTAAAGGCCCTGCCACGTGCCGAGCGCGAGCCGGCCCTGGCTGAGCGGGATGGAAAGATTGACGGAGGTAAGGGCGGTGCGGATGTGTGCCGGCATGTCATCGTCGCCCTCGACCGTATGAAGGAACATCGGATCGCCATCCGGCACCAGCCGGGCAAAGAACTGCTCCAGATCTCGCCGCACATCGGGGTCCGCGTTCTCCTGAATCAGCAATGAGGCGGAGGTATGGCGAACGTGGAGCGTGAGCAAGCCGTTCTGGAGACGGTTCTGAGATACCCACGCGGCGACCTCACTGGTGAATTCGTAGAGGCCGCGGCCGCGGGTGCGGATGGTTAGTTCGTGGAAGGTCTGGCGCACCCTACTTCCTGATTTCGAGCTTCTTCTCGAGGAAGGGTCGGGCGCATGGCCCGCGGCGAGGGCCTTTTGATAATGCCAGCGGGCCAACTCCTCAAGTGGCGGTTGCTGGCTGATGTAAATGACGGCGAGATTGACGTGCGCGTCGCCATACTTGGGATCGAACTCAATAGCTTTGCGGAAGGCGGTTTCCGCCGGACCTCGCAGGCCCTTTTCGGCCAGGGTAGTGCCCAGGTAATTTTGAATCTGCGCGTTCTCGGGGTCGAGTTTGGCGGCCCGGCCGAGCGCATCGAGGGCTTCGTCATATTTCTGCTGGCGGTATTTCAGGTTGCCGAGGAGCGAGAGGCTGTAGGCGTCATTGGGCGCAAGGGTGAGGGCCTGGCGGATGTTCATCTCCGCTTCAACCAGGTGGTTGCGTTCGAGTTGCACGGCAGCGAGGTTGGCCAGGGTGAACACATTCGTTCGATCCTGCAGCAGCGCCTGCACGTAGGTGTCCTCGGCCTTGTCCAGTTTTCCGGCGGAGAAGTAACGTTGTGCTCCGCGGCGAGCGCCACCGTGCCGGATGGCGGTTCCTGGGCGGACTTTTTGGCGGGCGCAGAGGCGGTCTCAGCGGGTTTGGCCTGCGGTTTGGCGAAGAGCGCCAATTCCTCCGCACTGAACGGCACCTGGCGGGCTTCCAAGACATCGAGACGAGCGCGCAGGGCGGTCATCTGGCTCTCCATGTCCGCAACCCGGGCGGCTGCCTCCCGGCTCTTGTGGCTCGACAGCTCCTTGATTGCAGCTTCGAGTTTCTGCTGGAGGTCGTCCCGCTGACGCTCCAACTCTTTAATGCGGGCCGAGTCTTCGGGTTTGGCGGGCGCGGCAACAACCGGTTTGCTTGCCGCTTCGAGTTTTCGCTGCACTCGTCTCGCTGTCGCTCCAACTCTTTGATGCGGGCCGC
>CAVSHO010000014.1:0-106896 GCA_963727825.1 Ignavibacteriota bacterium
TTGCACGCACAAAAGCACAGTTAAAAGGAAATATGATGCTGGGAATGGAAAACATACCCAACAGAATGATACGTTTAGGTAGCTCTGAATTGTATTTTGGAGAATTAATCGCACTTGACACGATTATCAATAAAATTGATGCTGTAACACGGGAAGATGTGCAGCAGTTAGCGGAAGAATTGTTTAATGAAGATCGTTTCGCAACAGTTATCTTCCATCCTAATGGCAAACACGAGACTACGACAAAATAGTATAATCACCAATAAATAACTTTATGGAATCATCTGATTCACATAACGCAAAAACTGCACTTCTAATTTCTCGAAGAGGGCGAGAAGTACAAGGATCTCCTATTGGAAAACTTGCGGCCATTGCAGATGCCCGCAAGAAGGAGGGAATCCATGTCTACCATTTGAATATCGGTCAGCCGGATTTACCGACACCCTTACCCGTGCTTGAAGTGGTGCATAATATTTCACGTCGGACAATTGAATACGCACCATCCAACGGTTTACCGGAATCACTAACAGCATGGAAAAAATATTTTAATCATTTCGGAATTTTCTTTGAGGAAAGTGAACTTATTGTTACAACTGGCGGATCCGAAGCAATTACTTTAGCAATGTGTGCTGTCTGCGACACAGATGATGAGATAATAGTGTTTGAACCAACATATGCAAATTACAATGGTTTTGCAGGTATCGCGAATGTAAAAATCAGAGCTGTTTCTACATCGATAGAAAATGGCTTCCATCTTCCAGCGGAAGAAGAGATAGAAGCCTTTGTTACTAATAGGACACGAGGGATCCTTTATTGCAGTCCATCTAATCCTACCGGCACAATTTATAGTCGAGAAGAAATTCAACGGCTAGTCAATGTGGCGACAAAGCATGGATTATTTATTCTCTCCGACGAAACATATCGCGAGTTTGCGTACGAGAAAAAAGCAATAAGCATTGCGGATTTTCCACAGATGCGAGATGGCGCAATTGTGCTTGAAAGCTGTTCAAAAAAATTCAACGTATGCGGCGTTCGTATCGGTGTGCTTGCAAGTCACAACAAGGAAATTATTTCTACAATATTGAAGTTTTGTCAAGCACGGCTTTCAGTGGCAACGATTGAACAATTAGCTATGGTCCCGCTTCTTGAAAATCCGGAGCCGTACACGCAGCCCATCGTTGAAGAATTTAGGAAACGACGTAACGTAGTATGTGAAGAGTTAAAATCTATTCCTGGTGTTACATTTTACAGACCAGAGGGAGCATTTTATATCACTGTAGGTCTACCTGTTCAAGATTCTGAACATTTCTGCAAATGGCTTATTGAAGAATATGAAGATGAGCGTGAAACTGTCCTTTTAGCACCAGCACAAGGATTTTATTCCACGAAGGGCAAGGGAATGAATGAAGTTCGTTTAGCGTTCATGTTGAAGGTCGATGATCTTAAGCGGTCACTCATAATACTCAAGAAAGCACTCGAAGTATATCAGCATAGAATATTGCAATAAAAAGATATGTAACGTAATGATAAAGATTAAGATTGACGGAAAAGAATTAGAAGTTGATCCGAAACTGACGATCATTCAGGCAGCATTTCAGAATGGAATTGAAATTCCGCATTTCTGTTGGCATTCGAAACTCTCCGTCTCTGGTAACTGCAGGATGTGTCTCGTAGAAATTGAGAAAATGTCGAAATTGGCGATCGCTTGTGCAACTCAAGTTGCAGAGGGCATGGTAATCAAGACAAAGAGTGCGAAAGTTGTAAAAGCTCGTAATGCTGTCATGGAATTTTTACTGATTAATCATCCGTTGGATTGCCCGATTTGCGATGAAGCAGGTGAATGTAAGTTACAGGATTACACATATAACTACAGTGTTGGTTCAAGCCGATTTCAGGAAGACAAAATCCATAAACCCAAACGTGTAGAACTTGGTCCGAATGTAATGCTGGATGTTGAGCGATGCATTTTGTGTTCTCGATGTATAAGGTTTTCCGAGGAAATTGCTCATCAAAAAGTGCTTGCATTCACTGGGCGTGGTGCGCATATTATTCTTACAACTTTTCCCGGAACTCAATTAGACAATCCCTATTCAATGAATGTAGTTGATATCTGTCCTGTTGGAGCATTAACAAGCCGTGATTTCCGATTTAAAGCGCGTGTATGGGAAATGTCTTCGACAGAAAGTATTTGTATCGGCTGTGCTCGAGGATGCAATACGAATGTGTGGATACGCAACAACGAAATCTTACGACTCACTCCAAGAGAGAATGAAGATGTGAATTCTTCTTGGATGTGCGATGAAGGCAGAGTGAATTCATTCAAGTTCGTCTCGAGCGAGAATCGTATTAATGGACCACTGATCCGAAAAGACGGTGTGCATGTGGAAGTCGGCTGGGATGAAGCAATTTCCAAAGTCGTTTCAGAGCTACACACATATCGCAAACATGAAATAGCCGGCATCGGATCTGCCTATTGTACGAATGAAGACAACTATATCTTCGCTAGATTTTTCAAAGAGGTTATTGGAAATAAGAACCTGGGTTTTTTAAAGCACATAAAACTCGGGAGTGAAGATGACTTGTTGATCCGTGCTGATAAAACGCCAAATAGTCTTGGCGCATCCATCGTTGGCTTAGTAGCAGACAATAAAATAGACGGCATTGATCATATCCTTAAAGGAATTTTAAGCGGCACTATCAAAGTGCTTTACGTACTTGAAGATAATATCGCAGCAGATTCCAAGATAGCTGAAATTCTAACAAATCTTGAAATGTTGATTGTCCACTCGTCAACAAAGAATGAAACTACGAAACGAGCTGATGTTGTTCTGTCTGCTTCGACTTTTGCGGAAAAACATGGAACGTATACAAATTTCAATGGGCGCGTTCAACGTGTCCGACCTGCAGTTGCAATGATTGAACAAGAGCGTGCGCCCGATGGAATGGCAATGAGCCGTTGGGATAAATTTGCAGCGCGAAATGATTCTTGGGGAAAAGGGACCAAACGCGATGCACGTTCGACTTGGAGGATAATTGCAGCAGTCGCTTCTGCAATGGGCGTGAAAATGAAGTATGCTTCTGCAGAAGAAGTATTTAAGGAGATGGCAGAACGTGTTCCTGCATTCAAAGGGTTATCGTACTCAAAAATTGGAACTCATGGAGCATACCTTAAAAAAGAATTCATCAATATGGGTAAAGTATAAAAAGCATATTCGATTTAATAAGAGTATTCAATGGATTTAATCTCAATATTCATTCTTCTTGTAAAAATTGCAGTTATTATGCTTTTTGTTTTGATTTTCGGTGCCGCAATGGCTGTTCTAGCAGAGCGTCGCATCAGCGCATTTATTCAAGATCGACTCGGTCCTAATCGCGTTGGTCCTGGGGGAATCATTCAACCGTTCGCCGATGTGGTAAAACTGATGATGAAAGAAGATATTGTCCCTTTGCAGGCAAACCGTTTCATTCACGATCTTGCACCAATCGTTTCGATTAGTGTCGCCCTCAGCACCTTTGCCATTATTCCATTCGGCAATACAATTGAATTACTCGGACGGCAAATAAAACTTATCATCGCAGATGTAGATATTGGAATATTGTATCTTCTTGCTCTTACTTCAATCGGTGTTTATGGTGTTAGTCTTGCGGGGTGGTCATCGAATAATAAGTATTCGCTGTTGGGCGGATTGCGTTCATCAGCACAGTTGATCAGTTATGAATTATCAATGGGATTATCGATCATCGGTGTAATAATGATTTGTGGCACACTTCGCCTTGATCAAATTGTTCTCCATCAAACAGAGTACTTCTGGGGCATTATACCGAAGTGGAATATTTTTCTTCAGCCGCTTGGTTTCATTACGTTTTTAATTGCATCGTTTGCGGAAACAAATCGTCTTCCATTTGATTTACCTGAAGCAGAACCAGAATTAGTCGGCGGTTATCACACAGAATATACTGGAATGAAGTTCGGTCTTTTTTTTCTTGCCGAATACGCAAATGTTATTACATCAAGCGCGGTAACAGTTACATTGTTTTTTGGGGGGTGGCATCTTCCATATATCGAATATTTAGGTTTATCACCATTTGTGACAAGTCTTCTGCAAATATTAACTTTTCTTTTAAAAGTTATTTTGCTCGTTGTGTTTTTTATCATCGTACGATGGACTATTCCGCGCTTTCGCTATGATCAATTAATGCGGATTGGATGGAAGGTAATGCTGCCAATTTCAATAGCGAATTTTTTAATCACTGGTTTAATGATATTATTCCTTCAATAGTGACGAATGAAAATATGAGTTCTTACAGTCAAATAATCCGCAAGAAAGATCTCAACATTTTGCAGAAAACATATATTCCGGAAATTCTTAAAGGACTTGGGATGACGATCAGGCAAATGTTTAGACCTACGTTTACGTCTCAATTTCCAGAGGAACGTTTTAAACCTGAATCATCATTTCGCGGAAGGCCTGTGCTTGTTGCTGAAAATGGTGTCGAACGCTGTGTCGCTTGCGGGCTTTGCGCGCGCGTATGTCCTGCACTTGCTATTGAAGTGCAGGCTGCAGAAACAGAACTTGAAAAAGAACGTTATCCGATAAAATTTGAAATCAATATGGTACGATGTATTTTCTGCGGATTTTGCGAAGAAGTCTGTCCGGAGGAAGCCATTGTAATGAGCAACGAGTATCTACTGGTATTTTCGAGCCAAGAAGAAGCTTTATTTGGCAAAGAGAGACTCCTTAAATCAACGGAGGAATTGAAGGAGCGTTTAGAATATTTACAGAATCACAGATAAAAGATACTAAGACTTTATTTAACACATGTTAAATGGCTTGAAACAATTAACTTTCTAACAAGGAACTACCTACTATCATGTTTTCACAAATCTTTAGCGCGGCTACATTTGGAGTTGATGCTTATCTGGTGGAAGTTGAAACACATCTTGATCTCGGGTCTCCAAAGTTTTTCATGGTGGGCTTGCCTGATAATGCAGTGAAAGAAAGTATCCATCGCGTCACAGCTGCAATTAAAAATTCTGATTTTAAATTTCCAAATCGAAAGATGACTATAAATCTTGCGCCTGCCGATGTGAAAAAGGAAGGATCTTCGTACGATTTACCGGTAGCGCTTGGTATTCTTACTGCGTCAGATCAACTTAAATCTGATGTACTAGATAAATTTGTTGTGTTAGGCGAACTAGCGCTCGATGGCGCTTTGCGCCCGGTACATGGTGCTCTGGTAATCGCGTTAGAAGCGAGAGCGAAAGGGAAGCACGGTATTTTGCTGCCCGAAGAAAATGCGAGAGAAGCTGCAATGGTGGAAGGCATAGAAGTCTATCCTATGCGGAATTTACGCGAATCGATTGAATTCTTTGCGGGGGAACATCGCTTGCTCCAGCCATTTCGTGTGGACATGCATGAAGTGTTTTCTGAAGATCAACACTACACTGTCGATTTTGCCGATGTAAAAGGACAAGAGAGTGTGAAACGCGCGATGGAAGTGGCTGCTGCCGGCGGGCATAACATATTGCTCATTGGTCCGCCTGGTTCTGGAAAGACGATGCTTGCAAAACGTTTGCCGACCATTCTCCCACCTATGACATTTGAAGAAGCGTTGGAAACAACCAAGATTCATTCTGTGGCAGGAATTCTGCCGCTAAATTCTGCACTCGTTTCTGTGCGCCCTTTCAGGTCACCGCATCATACAATTTCAGATGCAGCTTTAGTAGGTGGCGGTACGATCCCGCGGCCGGGGGAAATATCGCTTTCACATCATGGAGTTTTATTCTTAGATGAATTGCCGGAATTTGACCGGAGTGTTCTTGAAGTGATGCGACAGCCACTGGAAGACAGTCATGTTACAATTAGCCGTTCTAAAATGTCAATAGACTTTCCAGCAAATTTTATGTTAGTTTGCGCAATGAACCCATGCCCTTGCGGCAATTATGGAAATTCCATTGCAGAATGCACTTGTAACCCAGCTCAGATTCAAAAATATATTGGCAAGATCTCCGGACCACTTTTGGATCGTATTGATATTCATGTGGAAGTACCTGCTGTTAAATACAACGAATTGGCGTCAAAGAGAAATGGAGAGAATTCGAGTATAATTCGCAAGCGCGTAATTGCTGCACGTGCTATGCAAGCAAATAGATTTAACGGACGAAAAGGGTTATTTAGTAATGCTGATATGGATTCAAAAGAAATCAAAGAATTTTGCCAAATAGATCAAACGGGTGCGGATTTGTTGAAAATGGCGATGAGCCATCTGGGACTTTCTGCTCGCGCATACGACCGCATTCTCAAAGTGTCTCGCACAATTGCTGATCTTGATGGAAGTGTTGATATTCATCCGGAACATTTAAGCGAAGCAATACAATACCGAAGTCTGGATAGAAGTTTCTATGCAATCTAACTAATCATTAACTTATCACAAGGAATGAATTATGAAAAAATCACTTATTGCAGTGTTAGCTGTTTTTATTATCAGCGGATTCGCATTGGCACAGCAAAATGGAAAAAAAATCACAATTATTGGCGAAGTCGTTGAATCGCAATGTTACATCACCGGTTTGAATGGGCCAGGCAAAGGGCTTGCGCACAAAGAATGTGCACTCATATGCGCCAAAGGAGGAATTCCTTTAAGCATTCTCGAAGATAAAACAGGAACGCTCTATTTAGCCGGACAGACAAAAAAAGCACAAAGCGGTGCATATGAATTATTGCTTCCATTTGTCGCAGAGAAAGTCAAAGTTACTGGACGAGTGTTCGAAAAAGGTGGAATGAAAATGCTACTCATTAGTAAGGTGGACAAGTTAGACGAAGAGAATAAAAAGCAGGAAGATGAGAAGTGAGTTTGTTATTAATTTCTCGATTTTTCAGGAAAGGCAGCTATATGTCGCCTTTTCTTTTTAGAATGGATTTGGAAGTGTCGGGAGGAAACTTCGGAATCAATTAAAAATAATTGTATTCACTCGAACAGATATAGAAAAAGGCTTACCTTTATTTAAAGCTTTTGCAAGAAATAAAGGAGATCAATTATGATTGTGCTAGGCATTGGAGTTGCTGCGTTTATAGCAACTTTTCTCGGAGGATTATTTGCATTCAGGTTTAAAGACAAACTGCACCTAATTACAGGATTCAGTGCGGGAGCAATCATTGGCGTTGCGTTCTTCGATCTTCTTCCAGAAGCCGTCGAACTAAAAAATGAAAGCCAAGGCATTTCGCGGGTATCGCTAATGATCGGTATCGGATTTATTGTGTATATGATTCTGGAAAGGATGATAGTTCTGCACTCTTACCACGAGAGTGGTTGCGAAAATACCCGGCACCGAGGCATTCTCGGAGCTGGCAGTCTCTCTTTGCACAGCTTCATGGATGGAGTGATTATTGGCCTCGCATTTCAAATATCCAATTCTGTAGGAACCATCGTAACGGTTGCAGTCCTCACGCACGATTTTTCCGACGGTATCAATACGGTAACAATGATCATACGAAGCAGTGGAGAACGCAGACAAGCGCTGCGGTGGCTTATTGCAGATGCGCTTGCTCCGGTTCTCGGTGTTTGCAGTACGTTCTTCTATTCAATTCCAAAGGGAGCATTAGGCATCGTTCTTAGTATTTTCTGCGGATGTTTTATTTATATTGGCGCGAGTGACCTTCTTCCGGAAAGTCATCATGCCCATCCCAAAACACTTACAACATTCATGACACTTCTTGGAATGGCGGTGCTCTATACTGTTATACAAATCGCAGGGTGAAGAGAATATTTACCGAATAACTGCAACCTTCCATCGATAATCAGAATTATCGATGCGTGCTATAACGAAATAAATTCCCGAAGAAAGGCAAGACCGTAAATCTGTGGAAGGGACAAAGATAAAATTTTCGCCGGAATATTCAGAAACGGAATAATTCCCTGAGAATGCCAGCGACATGGAACTTCTATAAAAACAAACATGCGCCAGAGAGTTTGATGCGCTGTTCACTGGCAATTGGAGCCGCACGGCTTTTGAGAGCAAAAACGGATTGGGCGACGCATTTGAAATGGTTTTTGGAATATCCGTTTTAGTGGACGCCAACAAGTATCGTTCTGTCCATTTCGTTTGATCTGAAACACCAAACCCCATTTTCAATCCATTGGCTAATTCTTGAGTTGGCATATTTGTGATTGATGTTCCAAAATCCAATTGCAACGAATAAATTGTATCGTCATATTGAAGCGCAGTTGGGATATCAACATTTGTGACGATTGTAGCAAGTGTATCTGAGCTTAAATTGAATTCATAGAAACTTGTCGAGAGAGTGTGGGCTTGGCCAGATAGTGATGTTGTAGTTCCCATATAAGTTGTTGCTGAGTTTGGTGTAAACCGTGGATAGTTTTTCCCTTCTGGATAATACAGAATGGTATCGGCACGATCGGCAGTAAAATAATTCCAATACGAAAAAAGAGAATATTCCGTATTCATATCATATCCATTTGCTGCCAGAGCATCGTTGATAGCTAGCATAACGTCTTCCTTAATTTCGAACTCCCAAATTTTCCGCAACATATCGCGGCCTAGATGCTTTGCTATGAATTGTCCCCAAATGCCTCTCTCCGATCCATACGAGGTATTATCAAAAAATGGAAGCGAAAAACCGTTTGCGTCTCGAAATCCGGTAAAATAATCAGCCACATCGTAGAAGTAGTCATGAACAGAAGGAAACGTTACACCTTCCATCCAACCAGCACTAAGTTCGAAAAAGAATTCATCCTGGTCAGCCCATAACCCGTATCCTCCCAGATGAATTGCATGTTGAAATTCATGTGCGGCAGTCGCACGTAGTGCATCTATTCCTTTCGTACGAAATTCAAGGAAATCATTGTCAACAATAGTATATGTCCAATAGCGCGGTGCAGTATTCGGAGGCGAAGTAACTCTTGTCGTATCATCCCAAAATGTCTCGCCGAATGTATCCGGTCCGATATTTTCAATATAAATGTCATATTCTGCATTTCCGCTTAGTCCAATGTGCGGAGCGGGAGGATTATATCCAAGAGAATCAATTTGAAATGTCCAACAAAAATCAAATATCGCTCCGACCGAATCAACGTATGCCTCGTATGTATAGGGCAACGATTGAGTTTGATCGACATTCAAAAGTGCAGGAGTATCGCCTCCTGTTGTATCATAATGAATTCTAAATCTACCGGAAGGGCTGAGCCGACTCTTTTGAGTCTCAGTTGCTTGCAGCGTTTGTGAAATCAAAGCTCTGGATTGGATAGAAATCTTATTCCGGCGTGAATGATAAAGAGCTACCAGGGGTGTGCCGCTTTTGATTGTCCTGACTCCGGTTGTCAAGACTTGATCTGGATTCAGAATTGACAAAATTGTTTGAACAGATTGTTTCCTGTTTGTATTTTCCTGTGCACCTGCATTTGGCCGATACAGCAATAGGATTACAATAATTGATATATGCCTGACTGCCTTCATTATGCCCTGCAAGATAACAAGATTTATTGTCACTACCCACTTGAATGTTTTAAATGAGGGGCGTGAACATATAATCACTCCTCTTCAATTCTTAAAATGTTTTTAAATATGATAAGCCAGCTTAAATACCACATTCCGCGGTTCTTCCCAGCTTGCTCCCGTCGTGTAGGCGCCTTTAAGCAAATGCATGTGATCCAATAAATTTGAAACATAAATGGAAGATTCGAAGGAACTTCCATCAGCAAGATGAAATGTATCTGCCCGCACTGCAATTAAGTATCCAATATGGCGTCGTGTGCGCTGCCTGATTGAAATCAAATAATCCTGTTTTATAGCTGGAAACATCTTCCGGGTGGCCGTTAGAAAGTCCTGAGCCATAGGTCGCTTCAAGATTCATGAACCAATCTTGCGGCTGATAGTTGACATCAGCCACAACGGAAAGTCTTTGATCATGATCAAGATCAGTTGCTGTGCCGTCACTGCTCGGAGGCAAAAAGCCGCCTGTCAAAGGGCCTGAGCCAATGGCATGAATGATTGAAGAATTCAAGTGGCCAGAGAGTGGTGTTGACGGATCGTTGAAAGAAAGTGCCAATTCGAGTCCTGTTGTCCTTACAGTGGCAATGTTGAACGGGGTCTTGATGGCGGTGTTACCAATTGTCGCATCATCTGTAAATGGTTGGGCTTGCTTGAAGAAAGTAGCTGTTTTTAATTTCAGACCTAATGGAAAGCGATGAGTATAAACAGCTTCATAGAAATCGCTGCGTTCGGGATACGTTGGGGTTACTGAGTTGCTGACATATTCGGCAATTGATCTAAGTCCTTCAATATTCGTCGGCATAAAGAGCCTTCCGTAATATACATATGCTGAGCTGTTCTCATCAATCAAGAAATTCCACCGAAATCTAGGGCTAACTTGATTCTGGAGCGGAACATCTGGAGCAATGTGCTGATCATAACGAACACCTAACTCAAACGAAGTCCAGTCAAGTGGATGCCATTCAGTCTCTGCGAATATTCCAAAATCAGAACCAGTGAAATGTGTAACAATCGATGGTCCGGGATTTTGTAAAGAATCTCGTGACGTGAAATTTTCGGTTCCGATTGTGCTACTAATATTGAATCCAACCTTATACAAGAACTGATGAGAAAGTCTTTTATCAAGTGTGGAACGGATCCCGATCGTGGTGAAGTTTCTATCTTCAAAGAGATTATAATTTGTTGTATCTCCAATGAATTGGAAACTCGGCGGATCAATATCACCGGGTGTATAGACTAAGCTCCCTTCACGTACATACGTTCCGATAAACAGGTTTTCTTCTTGATCGCTTTGTGAATTCAGCACACGAAAATAAGAAATAGATTGAATGGAGTTGCTTGTTTCTTGGGCATCAGATGCAATTTGCACTTTAGGATCATAAGGAACTTGTGTGGAGGTTCTACCAAAATTGAAATTTGCCGTAAGGTAATCGATGTCACTCAGGATATAATCGAACTTGCCATAGAGGAAATAATCAAAGCCATGGTCATGATATAAATTTGGCACAGGTGTATCTATGCGGTGATCTGTCTCTTGCCGTGAGGCTGAGATGTAGAAGCCAAGCTTATCAATATGATCACTGATTGATAATGATTGGCCGTCTGAGTTCAATGCCCGGAAAGGACCAACACGTCCGCCAAGCGTATCACTGTGGATAGTGGATGATGCACCGGATGCGACCTCTGTTCCAGGAGAGAATGGTTTCGTTCCATTGAAGACGAGATAACTTCCGGCATACATCGAAGCATCGAGATGAAATGTTCCTGTCGGCACACGATTATTCAGGTCGATGATAGCAGACATCTGCCCGCCATATTCAGCAGGGAATCCTCCGGTAATAAAAGTTGCGCGATCAATAACTTTCGGATCGACAACTTCATTCAATCCTCCAAATACACCAAGTGGAACCGGAATCCCATCGATGTAGTATGTAAATTCACCGTGTTGTCCTCGAATATGTACTTCACTTGTTGGCGCACGCGCTGCACCCATGGCGTTTTCCTGTATCAGATTTGTCATTTGAGCAGTCGGTGGAGGGTGATAGGTTTCAGATTCGAAGGTTTGATTACCGGTTTTCAAGTCTATATTTGAGACTCCAAGTTCACGCTGGCCGACTACTTCAACACCTTGAGATTGATTTTCCTTTTCCCGGAGGTTTATCGTGAAGAGCGTTTGATCCTTATTTATCAGAATTGAATCTGAAAACATTTGATAGCCCACGAACCATGCAGTCAACGTGTACGAGCCGGGTTGAATATCACGAAACCACACTTGTCCTGTCGTGTTGGTCGCATCCTGTGCAATAACTTTTTTCCCACACTGCAAAACTACTCGTGCAAGACCGATGGGGATTTTTTCTTTAGCGTCATAAACGGCTATTCTAAAATCAATGCCCTCTTTACCTTTAGTTGTGGAATTTCTAGCCACCGAATTCGATGTGACTGGTTCTGTTTTTTCGGCGCCGATCAAACGGTTGACAATTGTACCGTTTTGAGCCGTTGTAATCACGTTTAACTTCAAAATAACAAAAGCAATAAATATTACTCGTCTCATATTTTGTTATAGTCCTTGAATATCTCATTATATTGTTAGATGTATCTAACATTTAGAACCATAGATAATCGAGAAAAGTTCATTTATTCTCTTTATATTTGTGGTGTATGAATTCCCTAGTAGAAGAGAATTATTTAAAAGCGATGTTTTCCCTTTCTGAAGACTCGGGAGAAGTCAACGTAACCAACCTCTCTGAAAAGTTGGGGATTACCATGCCCACAGTCACAAGCATGATGAGAAAGTTTGCTCAAAAGCGTCTCGTTGAATACAAACCTTACAAGCCTCTACGCCTCACCGAAAAAGGAAAGAAGGAAGCGCGCCTCATCATTCGCAGACATCGTCTCACCGAAATGTTTCTTGTTGATAAAATGGGCTTTGGTTGGGAAGAAGTACATAAAATTGCCGAGCAATTGGAACATGTGCAGGCGCCGGAATTATTTGAAAGAATGGACACTCTCCTCAACTTTCCAAAAATTGATCCACACGGCGAGCCTATACCCGACAAAACCGGTCTTTACAAACAGGAGAAGTTGTCTAGACTCAGCAATCGCAAAGCTGGTGAGATTGTTATGTTAAAGGCTGTGGAGAACGCGACAGACGATTTCCTGAAATTTCTGAACAAGCGCGATATCCGTTTAGGATTGGAAATCAGAATACATGCTGTTGAACAATACGATGGAAGCATGCTGGTAAGTTACGGCAAGAGATCTTCTGAAACTCTGAGTCACACGATTTGCGAAAGATTGTTGGTGTGAAAAACATTCCTTACAACATCAAACTATTCCTTCCTCCGCGATCTCATGTTTGCAGACCGCATCTTCAGGCCACAACAACAGCTCGCCGCTTGCTCTAATCTCATTTATAGTTGACCAGATAAACCAGAACGCAATACCAATTCCAATCAATGGATCGAACTCAGCTTTTCCTATGATCCAAACAAGAACTCCAGCGAGAACCGGTATTAACGAAACATAGGTATCACTAAGATTGTGGATATATGCCAATCGAATTGGTGCATTCAGATTCTGAACATTTTTCAAGACTCGTGCGACACTCCAATTGCCTAAAGCTGCAAACAAACCCGCAATAGCCGGAAATAGGGCAAGAATTGGAACAGGATGAAAGAGACGATGGATTGCCTGTAAGATGAGAAGCGCACTGATGAAAATCAATCCAACAGAATTAAGAGCATTGGCAAACCGTTGAAGGTTTTTGGAAAGTTTTACTGTGAGGACATAAGCAAGATACAAGCATACAAGCGCGAGTTCATCTGAGAAGTTATGGATCGCGTCCATTATGAGACTCATGCTTTCGGCCCTGTAGCCAGCAATTCCTTCGCCAATAAATATTACAGCGTTGAGAATAGAAGCAACTGCAAGCGGTTTACGTACGTGCGCCCATTATTGGATATTTTAAATGAAGGGAGAGATTGTTAGTTCACTCTCCCTTCAATCATTAAAAAATATTTCTTAAATATGATAAGCCAGTTTGAATACTACGTTGCGCGGTTCTTCAAAACTCGCTGCACTGAAGTATGCGCCTTTAATCAAATGTACGTTGTCGAGTAAATTGGTGATATAAATGGAAGGCTCAAGCGAAGCACTTCCTGCCAAATGGAATGTGTATCCTCCGCCTATATTGAAAATCCATGACGGAGTCGTATGAGCCGCTTGATTAAAATCGAACAATCCTGTTCCAAACGAGATTGCATTTCCGTTCGTAAGGCCCGATCCATAAATAGCAACAAGATTAGCAAACCAATTCTGTGGTTGATAATTTATTCCCGCAACAACGGATAGTCTCTGGTCGTGATCGAGATCTGTTGCAGTCCCGTCATCATCGAGTGGAAGAAAACCGCCGCTAATAAGTCCGGTTCCATAAGCGTGAATGATTGATGTGTTAAGATAGCCAGAGAAAGGAATAACGGGATCGCTGTACGAAAGCCCGAGCTCAATACCTGTTGTCCGCACCTGTGCAATGTTCACGGGAGTTTTAATTGCAGACGACCCGATGGATTGATCGTCTACTCCTGGCGTCGCATATTTGTAGAACACACCTGTCTTACTGCGCAAACCGAATGGGAATAGATGCGTGAATACTGCTTCATAAAAGTCATCCCGTTCCGGCAGCGTTGGTACAAGCGTAACATCCGATCCATTGAAATTGACTGCAATAGATTTTAGCCCTTCGATATTATTCGGCATGAACATGCGTCCATAATACAAATATGCCGTATTGTCTTCATCAATTAAAAAATTCCACCGGATGCGCGGGCTGACTTGACTTTGAAGAGGCATATCTGGAGCAATGTGTTGGTCATATCGAGTGCCGAATTCGATTGACGTCCATTCCATCGGATGCCATTCTGCTTGCAAAAATATTCCAAAATCCGATCCGGTAAAATCAGTTACTAAAGACGGGCCCACATTGCCAGCAGAGTCATGCGAAGTAAAGTTTTCTGTTCCACTCGTCGCACTGAGGTTAAAACCAGCTTTGTACATAAACTCGTGAGAAAGCCTCTTGTCGTATGTTGACCGAATACCGAATGTCGCAAAACTCCGATCTTCTGCGATCACATAACTGTGCGTCGTGTCTCCCGCAAATTTAGATAGAGCTGGATCGTTACTGCCCGGAGAGTAGATCAATCCGCCTTCGCGCGCATAAACACCGGCAAAGAAGTTTGTTTCATGGTCTGCTTCTGAGTTGATAGTGCGAAAATAGGAAAGAGTCTGAAACGAGTTTGTCGTGGTCTGCATATCGTTAACGATTTGCTCCACAGAATCAAACGGGATTTGCGTGTTCGTTCTTCCGAAATTTAAATTTGCCGTTATATAATCAACATTACTCAAAACATAATCGGCTTTGCCGAAGAGAAAATAATCCTGGCCCTGATCATGAAACAGTTGTTCGACAGGCTGATCGATACGGCGGTCGGTTTCCTGTCGAGATCCTGAAATAAAAAATCCGAGATCACTAATGTGATCACTTATGGATAAAGCCTGGCCGTTGGAATTCAAAGCGCGAAACGATCCAACTCGATCTGATTCTTCCGTCGCATCAGACACTAAATAACTTCCAAAAAATGTCGATGCATCGAAATGAAACTCTCCGGTTGGAACCCGATTTTTTAGATCAATGATTGCAGCATTTTGCCCACCGTACTCCGCCGAAAATCCTCCTGTGATAAATGTAGCACGATCGATCACTTTTTGATCGACGACATCATTGAGTCCGCCGAATACACCAAGCGGTACAGGAAGCCCATCGACGTAGTATGTGAATTCTCCATGCTGTCCTCGAATATGTACTTCGCCCGTTGGTGCACGTGCTGCTCCCAAAATGTTTTCCTGTACCAGATTCGTCATCTGAGCAATTGGCGCAGGATGAAATGTTTCAGATTCGAACACTTGATTGCCTGTATTGAGATTGATACTTGTAACGGCAATCTCCCGTTGTCCGACAACTTCCACTTCTTCTTCAGAGTTTCCTTGTGAGCGTAGAAATATTTGATATGTAGTATGTTTATTATCGATTACAACCGTGTCTGTAAAAGTTCTGTAACCGACAAACCATGCTTGCACCACATACTTGCCTGATGCGATGTCGCGAAATCGTGCTTGCCCGGAAGGAGTAGTAACTTGTTCCGAAATAAATTTCCCATTTCGTTTTAGTACGACACGTGCAAGCTCAATAGGTCCATTTCCGCTGGAATCATTGACGATAACTTTCCATTGAATGCCGCGTTCAGTTCCGCTTGGGTCTAAATTTGATTTATCTGGTGCTTCGGACGATGGGTTCGATAAATAATTATGATAAGCTATTTGGTTCGATGAATTTTGTGCAAAAGAAAAATTAAAGAGCACGAGCAATGTTGTAAGTACAAAAAATATACGCATATTTCCTTCTCCTCGATATAGGAATTAATGAGAACTCCGAAAAGAAAGCTTTCCGGTATTCTGTTCTTAAAATGTTTTTAAAAAATATTTAACCGAGAAAAGAAGGAGGACCGCGGCGAGAAAACGACCCAAAAAGATGGGTTTGAAGAGATGGAATTGTCGGAACAATTTCTGTCTTACCGACAATCTGAATTTGACCGTTATCAAATGAGTTTTGATCAGGAGCAGTTACGCTATGATGAGAGAGACAAATTGGGCAATCAGAATGTTCCGATAATGGAATGTGTTTGCAGTGATCAGCATCTTCGTGCGGAAATACCTGTTGTTGCTGTGAACTTGAGTAAAAGATTATGTCGTTGTGAAATATAGAATGAAGCCCGAAGCCTAGTAGATGGCTTAGAATAAGGAAAAGCGCGAATATTTTATTTCGTATTGGTGCTTTCATAAGATAATCTTGATAATATAATAACGAAAAATCTGGTAAAAAGTTCCATTGTAATTTTGATATACTCCAGTTGTTTGAAGAAATTGTATTGAAGATGGTTATGCCTACCTTTTCTTATTGATTCAAGCGCGTACAACTTCATTGTAACTGCTTAGTGGTTTTTGTATATTTGACTAAGAAATATTTATGCGCATCGGCACAATTTACATAGAAAGACCATTGCTTTTGGCACCAATGGAAGACGTTACAGATCAAGCCTTCCGTATCGTCTGCAAACACCTTGGCGCTGATATTGTCTTTACAGAATTTGTCAACTCGGAAGGACTTGTCCGCAATTCCTTAAAGACAAAAAGGAAAATGGATTTTCGTGAAGAAGAACGTCCGTTTGGAATTCAAATTTATGGTGGGGAAGAGTCTTCGATGGAAGGTGCGGCGCGCATAGCTGAAAGCCTTCAGCCGGATATAATCGATATCAATTGTGGCTGCTGGGTGCGTAATGTTGTCGGGTGCGGGGCAGGTTCCGGATTATTGCGCGATATTCCAAAAATGGAACGAATCATCTCAGCAGTCGTAAAGACTGTCAAATTACCAGTGACAGTAAAAACTCGTCTTGGCTGGGATGCTGAATCAATCAAAATTGTTGATATTGCTCAAATGGTTGAACAAACTGGCGCAACTGCTCTTACGATTCATTGCCGGACACGGTCTCAAGCACATAAGGGCGAGACGAATTTTTCTTGGATTCCAAAAGTTAAATCAGCCGTTTCAATTCCAATTATTGCAAATGGCTCATTAGATACTCCACAAAAAATCATTCAGGCATTTCAGGAAACAGGATGCGATGGAGTTATGATCGGGCGAGGCGCAATCGAAAATCCTTGGATATTTCAACAAACAAAATATTTTCTCGCTACAAATACAATTCTTCCTGATCCGACAATTGAAGAGCGATTCCGCGTCCTGACTGAACATCTCTTACTTTCAACTGAATGTAAGGGTGAAAGGAAGGGTGTAATTGAATTCAGGAAACACTATAGTGGATATCTGAAAGGATTGTACGGTGCATCAAAGGTGCGCCAGGAAATGATGCAGTATCTTGACCTGGAACAAGCAGTCCAGCGTTTACACCGATATAAGGAAGATATTCTCGCATACGCTGCTGTACAAACGAATTCGGGCACTATGGAAGCAGCTTGATGGATAAAAAGAGTGTTATTGAGATATTGGATGAAATTGGAACTCTTCTTGAATTGACTGGAGAGAATCCTTTCCGTTCGCGTGCCTATCACAATGCCGCGCAAGTTGTTGGTGGATTAACAGACAATCTCGATGAACTTGTTCAGAATGGCATGCTTACATCAATCAAAGGCATTGGTCAAGGACTTGCGGATACCATTACAGAATTACTTCAAACTGGTAAAGCCAAAATGCATGAAGAACTCCGTGCAAAAGTTCCATCTGGATTGCTAGAGATGCTTCGCATACAGGGTTTGGGTCCAAGAAAAATTAAAACGCTTTATGAAAAATTAAAAATAACATCCATCACAGAATTACGAGAAGCATGCGAGAAACAACACCTTCGTTTATTAGACGGCTTTGGCGCCAAGACAGAAGAAAATATTCTTAAAAATATTTCTCATTTTGAGCGCACCAGCAACAAGCACCTCTATCCACAAGCGTTTGAATCCGCAGAGAAGATAATCGCAGTACTGAAAAAAATAAAAAGCGTGAAGCAATGCAATTATGCTGGCAGTCTTCGGCGGCGCAAAGAAATAATTGGAGATATCGACATTTTAATAAGTGCATCTGATCGAGCACGAATTGAAATTATTTCGGCCTTTACGAAACAGGAAGATGTTGAATCTATAGTCGCATCCGGCGACACAAAAGCTGCTGTTATTCTAAAGAATGGAATACAATGCGATCTCCGTATTGTATCAGACCAAGAATATCCGTTTGCATTGAATTATTTCACGGGGAGTAAAGAACATAATGTGGAAATGCGGTCGCTTGCGCGAAAATTCGGTTTAAGTCTTAATGAGTACGGCTTTACCCGAATTGAAGGTTCCAAATCGGGAAAAAAAAGGAAACAAATTCCAACCTGTAATAATGAAGAAGATATCTACAAAGCTCTAGGACTTCATTACATTCCACCGGAGCTTAGAGAGAATACAGGTGAGATTGAATTTGCACAAAAGCATTCAATTCCAAAGCTTATCGAACTTAACGATATTCGTGGAGCATTTCATTGTCATACAACAGACAGCGATGGTATTAATTCACTCGATCAAATGATTGAAGCTGCCCAGAGTCTTGGCTGGCAATACATTGGCTTCGCTGACCACAGTCAAGCTGCAGCGTATGCTGGCGGTATGACACCAGAAAAAGCGCGCGAGCAAATGAAACATATTGACCGTATAAACGGAAAAAATAAGAACTTCCATATCTTTAAAGGAATCGAGTGCGACATTCTTCCTGACGGTTCTATGGATTACGATGATAGATTACTTTCAGAATTTGACTATGTTGTTGCGTCTATTCATAACAAATTCAAAATGACTGAAGACGAAGCAACAAAGCGGATAATCAAAGCTTTGAAGAATAAATATGTAACAATGCTTGGGCATCCTACAGGCAGACTTTTACTCCAACGTGAAGGGTATCCAGTAAAGATGCTGGAAGTTATCGCAGCGGCTGCTGATTATGGAAAGGCAATTGAAATCAATGCGCACCCAATGCGTCTTGATCTGGATTGGCGGTTTCTGAAGCATGCAAAAGAAAAAGGAGTTCCAATTTTTATTAATCCGGATGCCCACAATATTGATGGGCTTGGAGATGTTCAATATGGCGTTGGAATTGCTCGTAAGGGCTGGCTTGAATCAAAAGATGTGGTAAATACTTGGACTATTAAACAAGTTTTCAATTATCTCAAAATAATGAATATGGAGAGAGAACAATGAGCATATACGAAGTGCTTTCTATGGATATTCCAATTCTTGCTTATTCCGTACTTCATCAGCCACGTAAAACTGTGACTGCAAAAGAATATGTAAAATCATTGTTGAGGTTTCGAGCAGAATTAAAAGAAGAATCGGAAAAAATTCAAACGACATGGCAGAATTATCTTTCAGATTTTACAGCAAAGACAGTGCAAACAACAAGAGGGAATCTATCTCAATTCCTATCCACGCCAATCGAATCGGATACGAGTGAAATTCAACACATCATTAGTGATCAAATTAGTCAAACAGCAGAACAACTTTTGCCGAAAATACATTATGGATTGATGGAAGGATATGATGGTAGGTTTCTCATCGAAGCACAGCAAGTAGAGATTCCAAAAGCGAGAGCACTTGGAGCACGGTCGTTTTTCCAAAACAAGGGATTTAAAATTGGCAGAAACAACTCCGCCGTCTTTGAGTCTCTGTTTTTCATACAAGGGGGTTCTAATCTCGATATTCTTGAACATATGATCAACAATCGCATAGGTATCTATACTTCTTCCGATAGTACAAAGATCAACCGATCCGATGTAATTGCCCGCTCGTTGTATAATCTGTTATTTCAAGATGGTAATTCTGAAAACAATACAGATCATTTTGAGCTTCAAGTGAGATTCGCTAAAGGAAAAGAATCATATGAGTTATTCCATAGTGAATTAACCGAATCAATGAAGCTTTTTCGTTTGGAAGTACACGATTTAAACGTCACTGTTTGGCAAAAAAAGCTTGGGCTGGGAATAGGTGAAGAGTATATTCTTCGCGTTAGAACAAAAGACCGTTCAACTTTGCGTATGGTTATTGCTGTCACTCAAAAACTTGTTAAAGGGAAAAATCTTATAGCCAATTCACTTGGAGCAGGAATCTGGCTAGTAAAAGAAATTGTCTGAGAATCGATGAAAGCTAGAACAAACATAATTATTGCTCGACTTAAAAAAGAATTTCCACAAGCCAGAACAGCATTGGAATTTTCTAATCCATTGCAATTACTTATTTCTACCATACTATCAGCGCAATGTACCGATGTTCGCGTTAATATAATTACTCCAAGTTTATTTGCTAAATATCGTTCAGTCAATGATTTCGCAGAAGCCAACAGAAGTGAATTAGAGATAGATATCAAATCAACTGGCTTTTACAGGATGAAGGCAAAACATATTATTGAGGCAAGTAGAGCAATTGTAGAACACTTTGATGGTCAAGTTCCGAAGACAATGGATGAGTTGATATCTCTTCCCGGTGTAGGTAGGAAAACAGCTAATTGTGTTCTTGGGGGTGCTTACGGCATTCAGAGTGGGATCGTGGTCGATACTCACGTAATTCGATTGGCAAATCGACTTGAATTGACCAAGAACGAGGCTCCAGATGAAATTGAGCAAGATTTAATGAAACTTGTGCCAAAGAGAGAATGGTACCGTTTCAGCAATTTATTAATATTGCACGGACGCAAAACATGCAAAGCAAGAAAGCCTTTGTGTGAAAATTGTTCATTGTCAAATATATGTCCATCATCAACAATATAGTCATTCCGGCACTCTTTGAGCCGCCTGCTTGCCGAAGGCAGGGAACACATAGATAAAAGTAGCACTTATGATTAAGGGAAGGTCAAGTCCGGCATGACAAATGAAAAAATTGAATTCCAGCTTACTCGAGAATGATAATAACTATATAATAACTTAAAAGTATTATAAACTAATTCAAAGATTATATATGACTTACAACGACGCGCTGAATCTAATGCAAGAATACACGAAAAGCGATGCACTTCGCAAACATATGTACGCAGTCGAATCCGCCATGCGAGCATATGCACGAAAATTTGGAGAGGATGAAGAGACTTGGGCAATTGTTGGTATACTGCATGATTTTGATTATGAAAAATATCCGACAATACCGGAGCATCCAACGAAAGGATCTGAGATTCTCAAAGAAAAGGGATATCCTGATGATATAAGAAACGCAATACTTAGTCACGCGAGCTTTACAAGTGTTCCACGCGAAGCATTGATGGCAAAAGTTCTCTACGCCTGCGACGAGCTTTGCGGCTTTATTGCTGCTGTTGCTGTCATTCGGCCGAATAAAATTGCCGACTTAGAAGTATCCTCAGTGAAGAAAAAATTAAAGGATAAGTCCTTTGCAAAAAATGTAAGCAGAGAGGATATTCAATTAGGCGTAAAGGAGTTAGCTTTTCCACTTGAAGAACATATCAAATTTGTCCTTGAGGCTATGAAAGTGGATCGGGAAAGATTAGGTTTGTAAAAAAAGGCATCTGACACTTATTTGTGAATTGATATAGAAAATGTCTAATGCCTTAAAAATTAAGTCTAATTAGCAAACAATATCCGACCTACAACACTTGAGTGATAAATGAAAAACTTGTGTTTACTTGTAGCCGCACTTTGCATATTTGTTAGTGCCTATTCACAAAACATTCAGACTGAGCCGCAACGACCCGAACCAATTGTACCTGATAGACCAGGACAGACGAATCCACCCAATGTTATTGCTCCAGGGATCATCCAGCTCGAAACGGGGTTCTCTCGAGAAACCATAAGCGCAAATGCCATTCAAACGATTAATTACCTTTACAATACGTCATTAGTACGTATCGGCTTAATGACAAATTGTGAACTGCGTATGGTTATCGAATATGCCGGCACACGAACTGACAGCGGATCTCAATCGTCTGCGCTTCAAGGGTTCAATCCTGTATCCATTGGTACAAAAATCATGATGTGTCCTGAAAAAGGAATTGTTCCTCAATCAGCAGTGAATATTGCCATCACTTTGCCTTATATTGGAAGGAGAGAATTCAGGCCATCGTTTTTGGCACCTTCATTTTTTTTCTTGATGCAAAACTCAATAAGTGAAAAACTTACACTCGGTTATAATCTAGGACTTCAATGGGATGGTGAGCAGCCAAACGCAACTTTGGTTTATAGTATTTCACCTTCGTTGACAATAGTGGAAGGGTTGAGTCTGTTCGTAGAATGCTATGGATTTTCTACAGAAAAATCGATTTCCGATTATCGCGCTGACATGGGTTGCGCCTATTTAATCAATGACGACATGCAAATCGATTTTTCTGTCGGTGTCGGCCTTAATACTGTTGCGCCGGATTCATTCGTAGCGTTTGGTCTTGCTTGGCGTTTTAATAATTAAAGAAAATAAAATATTTTTTACAGCAATTTTTTATGGCAATGAAGCTTAGTCAGTCCGATAGCCATAACGGAAGAAAGGTAGTCGAACGCTTTAGCATTCGGGATTGGAGCGTTCGTCATCACGGACCACGCAAACTAAAGTTTGCGACTAAACGAATTGGTTACCCCATTACGCGATCTGAAGATCGCGATTACCGGATCAATATCGTGCTAATTAATTATAATCTTTCAAATCTCGCCTGAAAAAATCGCAGGTATTTTGGCTCATAAACCATCTTCAATCCTCTTATAGATTTTCTACTGTCAAATACTTCGTTAACTGCTTCAACCGTTACATCACAATGTGCCTGTGTATATACACGTCGTGGAAAGGTTAAACGAACCAGTTCAAGCTTTGGATAGAGATGATCTCCAGTTTCTTGATTTCGCCCAGCTGAAACAATTCCACGTTCCATTGTCCGAATTCCTGATTCAAGATAAAGGTCAGCTGCTAGTGTCTGAGCAGGAAATTCGATTTGCTTGAGGTGTGGAAGAAAAGTCTTTGCATCCAGAAAAACTGCGTGTCCCCCAATAGGGAGCACAATTGGAATACCAATCCCAGTTAGCTTTTCACCAACATATTCGATCTGTCCAATACGTGCTCTAATATGGTCCCATTGAACTGATTCTACAATACCACGCGCCATCGCTTCCATATCACGCCCAGCAAGTCCGCCATAGGTATGAAGCCCTTCATAGACTACGACCATATTTCGGGCTTCTTCAAAAACATCCCATTCATTTAACGCTAAGAATCCACCAATATTAGTAAGACAATCTTTTTTTCCACTCATTGTGCAAGCATCAGAATAAGAGCACATCTCGTAAAGAATTTCTGCTATGGAATGATTCTCGTAGCCTTTTTCCCGCACTTTAATAAAGTATGCATTTTCAACCGCTCTCGTTGCATCCAGCACAACGCGAATGCCATGCGCTAAACAGTACTCCCGAACTTCCTTTAAGTTTTTCATCTCAACTGGTTGACCACCAGCCATATTCACCGTTACACCTATAGTGATATATGGAATTTTATCTGCACCAACTTTCTTCACAAGAGCATCAAGTTTATTAAGATCGACATTTCCCTTGAAAGGATGGAGGCATGCCGGATCGTGAGCTTCATCAATAATCACATCTACAAATTTCCCACCTGCCAGCTCTTGGTGAAGACGTGTTGTTGTGAAGTACATATTTCCAGGGACAAATGTTTCGGGTTTGATAAGAATTTTTGAGATAATATGTTCTGCTCCGCGTCCTTGGTGAGTCGGCACTAAGTATTTGTAACCATAATATTTTTGTACGGCTTCTTCAAGATGATAGAAATTTTTACTGCCAGCGTATGCCTCATCGCCAAGCATCATCCCAGCCCATTGATTGTCGCTCATGGCGTTTGTACCACTGTCTGTAAGCAAATCAATGTAGACATCATCCGATTTTAAAAGAAACGTATTAAAACCTGCTTCTTCGAGAGCCTTTTTTCTTTCTTCACGTGTTGTTATCTTCAATGGTTCAACAACTTTTATTTTATAGGGTTCTGCCCAAGAGCGTTTCTTATACTTTTCCATGCTTGCCTCATTATTGAAAGTTGATATTTTGGTTAAATGAATTTATACGAATTTCAATGCACTTCCAAGCAACATTTTCTTGCACTTCATATACAGATGAACTATCTTCTATCTAAATATATTGATACTTAATGGAGAATTAATGAAGCATAAAATAGCTCGTGCGTATCTATCTGGCGGAATGGAGTACGCAAAGAACGAGGGAATAGATTGGCGAAATGATATAGATTCATGGCTTAGTAAAAATTTGAATCATATTGTTTTTAATCCTAATATTGAAAGTGAGAAATATCTTGCTAAATCATTGTCAAATAAGAGTTTTAGATTACTTAAATCAACAGATATCAAGAACTATATAAAGATCGTAAGAAAGTTCGTCGTCAAGGATTCAAAAGAAATTGCAACACGTTCTGATTATATCATTTGTTACTGGGACGAAAGCGCACAACGTGGAGCTGGAACGAAAGGTGAGCTTACCATAGCTCGATATTTCAATAAGCCAGTGTATCTAGTTACAAGAATACCAAAAGAAAAAATTCCTGGATGGGTATTGGGATGCGTAACAGAGTTCTTCGACTCATTTGAACAGCTTAAAGAATTTCTCTCAACAAAGTGCTGAAAAGAGAGTGTGGAAGGATTCTATTTGGTTTTCCCAATGACAATTTCTATATTGTAATAGCACCTAAGTGAAAAGTTATCCGTTGGGGGTGAAATGGCTTCGACGGGGGCGAGGAAGCTTAGGACTGCGTGCCGTGGTCACCGTGTCCACGATAAAAAGCGGTAAACTATAAGTGCCAATTACGATTACGCACTGGCTGCCTAATATAATTAGGTAACCCGTTCACTCCGGTTCTGCCCATAGGACTTGAGATGAACGTCGAATATATTGGGCTAGTTCCTTTTCGTACTCAGGGAGAAGGAATGAAACTGTTGAGATACAGGTTACCTGAGTTGGCGGAAGGTTAATCCAGCTTGCCGGAGTTTCCTTTCGCGAGATCTAAAGGCAAGATATGCGCGTAGATGTCTTAGGGGTCTTCTCTTCGGACCGGGGTTCGACTCCCCGCACCTCCACAATTGCAATTTTCTATTTTAAGAACCTTCCATAAAATATTTTAAACTCATAAGATATAACGAAATCGTTAAGAAGTACCTTCATAAATTGTTTCCAGCGTTGATTATAATTTTACTGTACTAAAATATAGTCTCATAATAGCAGAGAAAAATTTTCATGGTTGATTTACCTAAATTAGGAATCGTTCTCAATCCGATTGCCGGAAAGGGACGTGCTTTCCATATTGAAAAATCTTTAGTTGAGCATTTAAAAAAGCGAAAGATCATATTTCAAATTAAAAAAACAGAAGGTCCGAGGCATGCCACTGAGCTTTCCACTCAAATGTGCAAGAATTCAGATATCATTATTGCAATTGGAGGCGACGGGACAGTAAATGAAGTAGCATCAGGAATTTATGGGAGCACTACTTCATTAGCGATTCTTCCAATCGGCTCAGGGAATGATTTCAATAAGATCATTGGAATCCCCAAAACAATCAATCTAGCTATTGATACAATAATATCAGGGACAAAGAAGTCGGTAGATCTTGGTAGAGTAATAATAAAGAATTCTTCCGCTGTGAATCAGATCAGACACTTTATCAATACGCTAGGAATCGGAATTGATGCTCAAATTGCAAAAGAGACGCAACGAATTAAGTACCTACGTGGACTGCCTTTATACATAGTTGCAGCTATAAAAGCATTAAGCATGTATTCACCAAATGAATATATTATTTCCGATAACGGTACGACACGAAAAGAAAAAGCTTATCTTATATGCGTTGGAAACGGAATCTATGAGGGAGGTGGATTCAAAATATTACCTGATGCTAATCCAAGTGATTCAAAATTGGATATATGCCTGATAAAAAAAATGTCAGCTTGGAATGCGATTCCATTAGTACCAAAAATCATTCATGGAACGCATGGGGATCATAGAATGGTAAATATATGGGATTCAAAGATGATTAGGATTTCATCTAAACAACCATTCATTATTCACGGAGATGGTGAGATATTTGAAGAACAGGCTATTGAAGTGGAAATCGATTTGATCCCAAATGCTATTAGTATTATTGTACCAAAGAATTAAATATTGTGCTATAATGTATATTATGCAGAATAATCAATTCCCTTTCCGATTTGTAAATCTCTATTTTAATTAATTTTGCTCAATAGGCATTCTTTTTTCAATAGAATTATTGTAGTTGTTAATTGCTTCCACAACATCAATATCGATGATGGAATCTATCTTCAGCCTTTTATCACACGTTACCTTACCAATCTGAATTGCGTCAATCTTGTTTTGATTAGCTATTGATAAGATTTGTGCTAACTTGCTTTCATTGCACGAGATTACTACTCTTGATTGAGATTCTCCGAAATATAAAAAGTCCTTTCTAATATGGTTCGCTTCATTCAATTTTATTTGGCAACCAAATTCTTTCACACTGTTCAGGCATTCTATAAGAGTTACCGCGAGCCCTCCATCTGAAATATCGTGCATTGAATTCACAATATTCTTTGTTGCCAACTCCTGGCAAACGTCGTGAAGTCTCGCTTCATATTCTAATGTTATCTCGGGAGCATCTCCAAGAATTTCATTCAACATCATAGAGAGATATTCGGATCCACCAATTTCTCCTTTGTTTATGCCTAATTCTATTATAACATCTCCAACCTGGCTGAAATGCGATCCAACAACACGGCCTATATCTTTTAATAAACCTAACATACCAATTACTGGAGTCGGAATTATTGCCCCATTTGGCCCTTCATTATAAAAACTAACATTACCCCCAGTAACTGGAGTTTTGAATACTGTACATGCCTCTCTCATGCCAGCTATAGCTTCCGTGAATTGCCAATATATTTCCGGATCGTATGGATTTCCAAAGTTTAAACAATTTGTAATTGCAATTGGTTTTGCTCCAACACATGCGACGTTTCTTGCTGCTTCGGCTACGGCTATCTGTGTACCGCGCCTTGGATTCAAGTATACAAATTTTGCATTACAATCCGTTTTAAGTGCAAGCCCTTTATGTGATTCTTTTAAACGAATTACAGCCGCATCTCCATCTGCTAACAGAGTACTATTTGTTCGTACCATAGAATCATATTGTTCATACACCCATTTCTTACTAGCAATAGATGGTCGCTCGAGCAAGTTAAACAAGCATTCATTCATATCTTTTGGTACCGCCAAAGAACTTGAATTAAATTTTCTACATCGTTCGATATAGTCTGGTTTTCGAGTTTCTCTGATATATACAGGTGCCCCACTTCCGCCTAATACGAGAGGTTCAGCAGGAAGATTTGCTATTATTTCATTATTCAAACGAATAATTAAATTAGACTGATCTTCAACAGTCCCGATAATTTCTGCCTCTATATCCCATTTTTTAAAGATGTTAGATATCTCTTCTTCGTGTCCTTTCTTAATGATAAATAACATTCGTTCCTGTGATTCTGATAGCAAGATTTCATAGGGAGTCATTTCTTTTTCACGTAGCGGAATCTTTTCGAGGTCAATTATCATTCCTGAATTACCTCTTGCACTCATCTCCGATGTTGAGCATGTTATTCCAGCTGCCCCCATATCCTGCACACCAATAATAAATCCACTCTCAATAACTTCCAAAGTAGCTTCTAATAATATTTTTCCTGCAAATGGATCTCCAACCTGAACGGAAGATTTTTTTGCCTCAGATTTTTCTGAAATTTCTTCTGAAGCAAATGTAGCACCATGAATTCCATCTCTCCCTGTCTTTGAACCAACTATCATTACGATATTTTCCTTGCCCTTAGCAATTGCTTTCGAAATTTTGCTGTGCTCCACAATTCCAACCGCCATAGCATTCAATAACGGATTATCTTGATATGAATCGTCAAAATAGACTTCTCCTGCTACTGTAGGTACACCGAAGCTGTTTCCATAATCAGCTATACCTTTTACAACCCTTCTAAACAAATGGCTTACTCTTGGGTCGCTTAAACGACCAAATCTTAAGGAATTTAAAACAGCAATTGGCCGCGCACCCATTGAAAAAATATCTCGTAAAATACCGCCAACTCCTGTTGCTGCACCCTGATAAGGCTCTACAGCTGAAGGATGATTATGGCTTTCAATTTTGAATGCAACTGCAAGCCCATCACCTATATCCACAAGTCCCGCATTTTCTTCTCCAGCTTCTACTAATAAGTAAGGTCCTTTGCGTGGTAATGTTTTCAATTGCGCAATAGAATTTTTATAGCTGCAATGTTCACTCCACATAACGCTAAAAATACCTAATTCTGTAAATGTTGGTGAGCGTCTTAATATTTTTAGTATGCGATCATATTCTTCTTCCAAAAGACCATGCTCTTTTACAAGTTCAATTGTAATTTCTGGATCAATACCTTTTATTGGCAAGTTTTTATTTTTTTTCATGTTCTACGATAACCTTATATAGTATTTTCAAGTTCACTGGAACTAAATTAAAGCATTCTATTTTTGTGATTTACTATCTGTTTCATGATGGTTCAATTCAATTCAACAACTGTCACTCCCATTCCACCTTCATTCCACTCACCCATCCGAAATGCTTTTACGTGAGGGTATGTTTTTATAAACTCACTAATTTTTTTTCGCAGTGCCCCTGTGCCCTTCCCATGAATAATATCAACTCGATGTAATCCTGCCGCATATGCATTATCGAGGAAAGTCTGGACTTGTGCAATGGCTTCATCACCAAAAAGCCCTCTCAAATCGATTTCATTTTTTGCTTCGGGAGCATGAGCAGTAGATGAAAGACTTGAATATTGTTTTTGTTCCTTTTGTTCCTTATGCAAATCGATCAGAGTGATGCGAAGTCGGGCATTTCCGCAAAGGACGACAGCATGTTTTCCGTGAATTTCTAATACTTCTCCCTTTTCATGGCCATCACGAATTCGAACGATATCGCCCTTTTCGATCAATTCAGCATTCACTGGAGTTGTTTGTTCTTCGCTCGTGAATTTTTCTAATTCTTCTCCAAGTTTTTTAAGTACTTGGTGTGAAGAGCGTACAACTTCGCGTTGAGCACCGCTTTCTCGGATTTCTTTTACCGAACGTTCAACTTTTAAGTGTGCTTGCTGAACGATTTCCTTTGCCTCTTCAACTGCTTTTTTCCGAATTGTCCCTAATTCGTGTTTTAATTGCGTCGTCTTCTGTTCGTATGACAATACCATTGATTCTAGATGCTCTTTTTCCTCCGCTGTTTGTCGCAATTGACGTTGATATTCTTGTGCTTGTCGTTCAAGCTCTAGAATAAGCGATTCAAGCTTAGTTTTCTCATTTCCCATCTGAGCGCGCGCTCGATTTAAAAGATCATGTGATATACCTAAGCGCTCAGCAAGCTCGAATGCGTAACTGCTCCCCGGAATCCCGCTTCTGAAACGATAGGTCGGCGATAATGATTCTTGATTAAACTCCATAGAAGCGTTATCCATGCCCGGCGTTTCGTGGGCAAATACTTTCAGCATACCATGATGCGTTGTAGCTATGGTGATTGCCTTTCGAGCAGTAAGGTCTTGCAGTGCCACCGCTGCCAGCGCACCTCCTTCAGACGGATCGGTTCCCGCTCCAATTTCATCAATCAATACCAATGATGATGCATCTGCTTCTTCAAGAATCTTATGCAGAGAATTTAGATGTGAGCTAAAAGTGCTTAAATCATTCTCGATAGATTGATCGTCACCTATATCGACAAATATTTTTTGGAATGGGAATATTTCTGATTCCGAATCCGCAGGAATATGGATACCAGTTTGCGCACATAAAGCTAAAAGTCCAACTGTTTTCATTGCAACAGTTTTACCACCGGCATTTGGACCTGTGATAATAAGCGTTTGCGTGTCTTCACCAAGTTTTATGGAAAGCGGGACAGTTTTCTCCCTCTTTAGATGTTGAAGAAGAATTGGATGCCGTGCGTTGAATAATTTGATACAAGGTGCCGAAGAAATTACAGGCGGATTTCCACAAACTTCAATCGAATATTTTCCACGTGCGAAGATTACATCAAGTTCTGTAAGAGCAGAATAACTCACTGCAAGCGGTTCACGTAATTCGGCGACCTGTTTTGTGAGATCAGCAAGTATGCGATGAATTTCTCTCTGTTCACTAAGTTGCAGCTCACGTAATGCATTATTGAGCTCCAGTGATTCTGCCGGTTCAATAAACACAGTAGCGCCGCTCGATGAAGTAGAATGTATGAATCCTGGAACGTTGTGCTTGTATTCAGTTTTAATAGGAATTACAAATCTGCCATCGCGTGTTGTAACAATTTCGTCTTGAAGAAATTCCTGTTTGGCTACACTCCGAAGTATAGATTCAAGCCGCCGCCGTAATGCTTCAGTTGCCTGTATCATAGAACGTCGAATTTCACGCAATTCTCGACTCGCGGTATCTTTCACAAAGCCGCGTTCATCCAGTGCTTCATTAATATGATGTTCAACAATTTTATCTGCAAAGAGATTTTGATGATAGATACTGATAGTTGGATATTGTAAAGCTCGCTTTGAAAGAAATACTTTGAGTGAGCGTGAAACTCGAATTACAGATGCGATTTCTAATAATTCAACAACTGTAAGAACTTGGTTTTCGACCGTTGTCTTCTTTAATGCAACCGTGATGTTCTTAAACCCATCAAAAGGAATTGCAGTTTCAGCAATAAGAAGTTCTTTAGCTTCTGAAACTTTACGAAGTTCTAATTCAATTATCTTACGGTCGATTTGAGGTGTAAGACGAAGAGCATTTTGTCTGCCGGATTCTGAATACGCAAGTTTACTTATACGTTCAACTACTTTGTCGTAATCCAGCTTGCGTAGTGCATCAACGAAGTTAGCTGAAAGATTTGTTAACAGTTGAGACACTATGAAATTTGCTTCCTGGCGATTTTTCTATTTGATCAATATTCGGGTGTACTATTTCTTTTGATCTGCTGATGTTTCGGTGGACCGAGGGTGAACTTTTTTTTCTTTATCTTTTTCCGAAGATTCAGACGAACCCATATCAGAAACAACTGTCGATGTGAAATCCAATATTTGTGGAGCGATGTTTACAACTGACTTGTAAAATTGTGAATCACGCTTGTTCTGAATGTCAGGAAAACCAGACAATGCAAAGATAAAGAGCAGTGAGCTAACAAAAAGAACTCCCTCAAAAAATCCTAAAACCATTCCACCGATTCTATCGGTGATTCCACCAATTTTATAATTTTTAGTTACGATCCGATAAATAAATCCTTGAATAAGAAATAATCCAAGAAAAATACATAAAAACCCATATATTGGCGCATTTTCCTGGCTTGCTTCTGCATGCTCAATAAAATATTTGCCAACATCATGCATATAGAACTGTGCCAAAATAAGACCAGCGATAAGCACAACGATCGCAACAATTTTCCGTATAATACCGTCACGTAATCCAAACAAAATACAAGTAAGGACTGGAATAAAGATAAAAATGTCCACTAACATATCATTATTCTCCTAATTGTTGTTTGACTACTTCATGGACGGCCTTACCGTCAATCTTGCCTTTTAATTCTTTCATCGCAACAGGCATTACCTTTCCGAAATCTTTTGCAGAGACTGCCCCAACTTCGATGATTATTTTTTTTACTATATCCACTGCTTCTTCTCTACTCAATTGCTTAGGAAGATATTCGTTAATGATTTCTAATTCGCGTTGTTCCTGGTCTGAAAGATCTGTCCTGCCCCCTTTTTGATACATTTCTATTGCTTCCTTCCGCTTCTTTGCCTCAGACAACAGAATTGCAAGTTCATCTTCTGGGGTTATGCTTGAGCCTGTACCGCGCTTAGAAAGTTCTATGATTCTTGTCCGAATTGATCGAATTGTGTTCAACTTAACGCTGTCGCCGGATTTCATTGCGGCTTTAAGATCATCGTTAATCTTTTCTGAGAGTGCCATCCTTCTTACCTTTCATTAATAGGTAATTAAAGATATTTCGTTTTTTCTATGTTCGTGAGAAATATTGACGAATTACGTGTCTTAATTTACCTATATAGAAAAATACAAAATAAATGGCTTATCTGCCAATGATGTGTATCAACATCCGTTTACTATGTAGCCATACCTCTCTTTAAGAAGAATACGATCTCTTTTCATTGTTCTGCAAACTTCTTGATCGCATCAAAATATTTCACAATAGCTTTCGCCTTGTTTTTTCCAAATGACATCCAATGCCACGTTGTATCCGGATTTGGTTCATCAACTGTGGGAATTCGTAAAATCGGTTTTCCTTTGTAATCACTCAGGATAGGCTGCGCTTCGTTCTTTTCTTCTTCCATAAATTCCTCTCTTTTTTCGATTTACCCGTCCCCCTTGCATCGGGACAAACTCCAACAGGTATCATAATTTATCCACAATAGGATTTTTCGTTGTCATGGGAATAATTATCCATGTAACATTTTTCCCTCTATATATTTATATTATTTTTCTCTGGACAAGATACTCCTCTATTTGATGATCTGCTCAGCTTTTTTCACCGCTTTTTGAATTGGCTCGATAGTCGAAGTGACTGACTTACCTGTATAGTAAATATATGCCAGAAATGCGATCAGTATGATAAAAGCATATATGAATAATTTTATAGCCTTTTTTATAACAAAAATTACTATAACAATTAATATACATGCCGCAATAATCGTGTAATATTTATTTGATAAAATAATATGGACAAAATCACCCATATCTTTACTCCTGTTACTAGAACCTATCTCATAAATGATTTGAAGTCACATTGAGCTTTTCGAAATGTGACTAAACACTTTACGACCAGACTTCGACAAGCTCAGTCTGACTGTTACAATATATTTTTGAGATGACTTCTAAAAATAAATATATCTGCAGCCTAGATTGCAAACCTCTTCAGAGATTTATTTCTTTATGCTTTCAAGATACAGCTTTTCCACTTTTATGCGTGCCCAGGGAGTCTTACGCAAAAATTTCAGGCTCGATTGGATACTTGGATTGTCATTGAAGCATTTGATTTTAATCCTTGCTCCCATTTGTTCCCACCCATAATGATCTTCCAAATGATGCAAGATTGTTTCCAATGTCTTTCCATGCAGTGGATTATTTAGTTGTTCTGATTTCATACATCGCCAGCATTTTCTAATTATTCATTTATGTGCGTTCACCGTTTGCTCGCCCACCATGTTATGTGGAAGGCCTGGATAGATGAAGCCGGCTTGTTGAATTGCACGCATCTCTTCCCAACTGCATTTATCCGCTGATCTTCACGTCGGATCTCCATCGGAAATGCAGAAAAGATGAAATAAAAAAAATACAAAGTTGTTAGTATTTAGAACGGTTTCCTCCGCCGTTGTTGCCGCCGCGTCCTCGGTTGTTAGACTTACGGTCGGCCATCGGACGAGCTTCATTCACCACAATTTTGCGTCCCTTCACTTCTTTATCATTCAATCCGGCAATAGCCGCCTCTGCTTCCGTTTTTATCGGCATCTCCACAAATCCGAACCCCTTTAATGTTCCAGTAAATTTGTCTTTTATGAGAGCTACAGAATCAACTGCCCCAAATACCGCAAATTCCTGTTTCACTTCGTCTTCCGAAATATCGCGTGATAGATTACCAACATACATCTTCATGATGTTTCTCCTTTGAGCAATTTGTTATTATACCTGTTGTTTGATTCGTTTATACAAATGATTTTCTCTAGAGGTGTTATCTTAAGTTTTTATGTGGCAGGGACTATTGAATATTTACTAAGCATTTGGTGTATCTCTACATACAGATTACTATATATTTTTATCACTTCCAACTCCATAGAGATTTGATGCCCGCCCAATAAGAAGACGGGCAAACCTGCCAAATATAACGGCGAACAAGCATCTTACAAAATAAAAGAGCTATAATACGTCACTATGATTAGAAGTTATCTTAAAAATACCGTTCGCTGTCAGACTGAGCTTGCCAACCCGCTGAGGGTATGTAGGCGGTTCTAAGTCTTATCCGTGGCATATTCTGTCACCCTTTGTGCTTCGAATTTGCCAGTATGACTCAGAGTGACTTGAAATCATTTTTAAGATGGCTTATAGTCTTAATCGAATATATGTCCTTTTCTAAATTGACGTACGCTGACCATATTAAGCAATGCGCCAATACCAAATAAAATTGCAAGATGCGGTAGGATGGATATAAATCCTACGCCTCTCCACAATACTTCTAAAAAACCTTCCATCGCCCAGTAAACAACTGTCAGCTTGCTAAAGAATTGGATTGTTGAGGGCATAAATGAAGTTGGAAACCATGCCCCACCAATCGCGCTCATGCTCAATATCAATAACGTTCCTAATCCATTTGCCTGCTGGCGGGTTTGGGAAAACGCAGCAATCAGCATCCCAAGCGCCGTGCACGCTACTGATGCAGCGATTACTACCATCATCAGATTTAAAAAATTTGAGAATATATCCACTTGGAACATCAACCACCCAAAAATGAACATGAAAAGCAATTGAATAATTCCTAGCGACATATTGAAAATATATTTATTCCAGAGAATGTGTGTCCGCGAAACCGGAGAGGTCAGCATTCGCATAAGTACTCCAGATTTCCGCTCATCAAACAACGATGATGACGTAGCTGTCAATGTGAACATAAGGAACATAATGCCCCACCCGCCTACACTCCGCGTTGCCCATTGATTCTTCATCTCTTTACCAACAAGCTGTTGGTTTTCAATACGGACGATATTATCAAGGAAACTTGCATTGCCCCTTGTGGAATCATTACCTGCGATCTTAAAATCAGAAAGTTTGGGATGCAAAATAACATTGGTATCGACTTTGAAATATTTATGAATAAGAGAAGCCATATTGCGATTGAATGCACTTCCGGGTTTGATTCCTAAATATCTCTCGGCTTGCCGTAGACCGCTTTGCGCCATGACCGAAGGAAATTGACTAAATACAACCTGCTGGATTAATCCCCGCACGGTTTGCATCTCCATATCATTCTTCGGGTCAAAATAAAATTTGACATAGAGTCCAACTGAAGTATCTGCATAAGTATCAGGCGGAAGAACGAGCGCAGCGGCTGCTTTACCGGTGCGGACATATTCTTGAATTGAAAGCGTATCGAATACAACTGTCTTTCCGGAATCCGTCTTAAAAGATTTAATCACATAGAATGCTTTTATCGTATCAAGTGAAGATTCTATACTTTTCGCTACGGGAGACGTGCTTTGATTCAACACTGCAAGCCGTATTCCCTGTGGACCCGAACCCGATCCGCCAAAAACTGCTCCGAAAATAGTCATTAGAATCATCGGCACAATAAAGGTCAATGCAATGGAACCTTTGTCTTTCCAGAAGATCCGGTATGAGGTTTTGAATAACCAATAGACCTGTTTCAATCTCGCAACCTCCTTCCAGTCAGCTGGAGGAATAATGCCTCCAATGTTGGACGCTGCAACTCAACCCAGGAATATTTTATTCCTTGTTTTTCTATATCTGCAAAAAATTTTGATAGCAGAAATCCCTTAGCCGGTTTCAGCTCGTAATGGTCGTCTTCTTCAAGTAGTGATCCGAATTTCTCAAACGTTGCCTGGTTATTTACGGTTGCTGGATTCTTGATGATTGCGATAGTTTCTTCGTAAGCGAGCTTTTCCAAAAGTTTGTTTATAGTGCCTAATGCAATGATTTTGCCATGATCAATAATACCGATACGGCTACAAAGACGTTCAGCTTCTTCCATATAATGTGTTGTGTATATGATCGTTTTTCCATGTTTATTAAGGGAAGTTAGGAAGTCAAAAATTGCATTACGTGATTGAGGATCTACGCCGACAGTTGGTTCATCGCATAGTAATACTTTCGGATCGTGCAATAAGCTTGCGATCATATTGAGCCGCCGTTTCATGCCGCCTGAAAAGGTTTTAACTTTATCTTTGCGCCTTTCGTACAACTCAACGGCATTGAGCTGCTCCTCGATACGCTCCTTTAAAAGCTTTCGTTGGACATCAAACAACTGCCCGAATACTTCTAAGTTTTCCTGTGCCGTAAGTTCATCATATAATGCGATGGATTGAGGAACAAATCCGATTTTTTTTCGAATCTCTAAAGTATCCTGAGTCACGTTATCGCCATCGATTGTGATTGTGCCGCCGTCGGGATTGAAATAGCCGACCAGCAAGTTCATTAGTGTGGTCTTACCCGCCCCATTGGGCCCTAACAGGCCAAAGAACTCCTGCTGCTGCACTTCTAATGTGACGGCATCAAGAGCCGTGACTTTCGGGTATTTTTTTGTGATTTGCTGGATTTTGATCATAATTTCGCCGCTGCTTTCCTTCTCCAGTATAGGTTTCTAAATGAGGGAATAAAGCATCCCCGCAGCAAGCTGCGGGGTATTTACTGCGTCACCCTGAACTTGTTTCAGGGTCTACAGTTTAGATGCCGAAACAAGTTCGGCATGACAATCTATAATTAGACGCAATCGTCGGGGTATTAAACCCAATAGAGAATAAACATACAGATTAGTTTACGCAATATTCTCAGAAAAGATATAGTGAAACATCCAAAATGTTCAATTTCAAATATATTATAAATCTGAAATATAACATGGCCCTGAGTTAGTAACTGACAAGTAATAATGGCCATAAGATTGATTGGATTAAGGTATTTCTAGTACTAATTACTTTTGAATTGAATGAGATTCGTCTTCTCTATTGTCACCTATTAATCCAGTTATAGGCATCTATTGAATCGAAAGATTGAAGCGATCCTCCATCTACAGATTTAATAGTACCCGAGATATATCCTATTTTACCTAAATCATCACTGGAATAATACATTAAATCTAATCTTATGAGAATTGTTGTATTGTCATTTGGTTTTAATGATAGAGTTGTCTTGGCCGCAAGAGTAAGTTGGTTACGTGTTAAAACAAATGCCGCTTGCTCCGAAGACGGGTCTTGCATCTGTTTATTAAATGTCAATTCGATATGTTTTGCATCCGGTGTTATAATAGCCGATAAACATATCGGCGACGACCCTTTTGGAGAATCCGCTAAGGTATCAATTCCAAATCCGTATGCATAGAGAGGAGAATAATTAGCATCGCCAAAATTGATCGGGATCTGTGACATACTCTTCGGCCATGTATGTGATAATTTCCCCTTTGGCTGATAATCGCCAAATAGAACCTCAGCAACACCATCACCTTCCGTTCCGGGCAGCCAAGCTGCAACAATTACATCTGAAAAGTGCAATATTTTTCCTAGAACAAGAGGTCTGCCTGAAACAATGACGACAACAACGGGAGCACCATAGCTTTTCATCTTTTTCACTAAGTCCACATCGGCTTGGGAGATACTCAGGTCTTTCCTATCTCCGTAACCTTCTGCATATGGCATTTCACCAATCACGACAATAGAATAGTCGGCTAAAGTATTCGTAAATGTACCGGTTATTGAATAATCTATCGTTGCATTTGCAGCAGTGTTCTTAATACCCTGAAGAATTGTAGTTCCTGTAGTAAGACTATCGCCGCTTTTTCCCTGCCAGTCAATTGTCCAGCCTCCGCACTGATTTCCGAGATTAGCTGCATTAGAACCTGCAACCAGGATTCGTGCATTTGTTTTTCGAAGCGGCAGAATACCATCTTTCTTCTTCAATAATACGATTGATTCACGAACACACTGACGTGCAACCGATCGATGTGCAGTACACCCTACAAGCGGTAATAGTGATCGATCAGTATAAGGCCTTTCGAACAAACCGAGCTTGAATTTGATGGAAAGAATTCTTTTAACAGCATCATCAACACGGGCAGTATCAATTTTGCCTTTGCTGATAAGACTTTTCATGGAATTATAAAAATCGAGATATCGATTTGGCAGCATGACCATATCGATTCCTGCATTGATCGATTGTTCAACACAATTGGTATAATTGGATGATAACTGATCGATACCAGCCCAATCTGAGACAACGAATCCTTTAAACCCTAACTCATTTTTTAGAACATCTGTAATCCAATATTTGCTTCCATGCATCTTCAACCCATTGATACTGCTGTACGATACCATAATACTTCCTACACCCGAATCAATAGCTGAAATATATCCCGGCAGAAAGAGTTTTCTTATGGTGGCAGTATCTCCTTGAGTATCTCCTTGATCTTTTCCTCCGGTGGTTCCCCCATCTCCAAGATAGTGTTTCGCGCAGGCAAGAATACTTGTTGGGTTCGATAAGGAATCTCCCTGGAATCCTCGTATTTCCGATGAGCCGAAAAGCTGAGCCAATTCCGGAGTTTCGCCAAATCCTTCATACGTTCTGCCCCATCGCTCATCTCGTGGAACAGCTATACACGGGCCAAATGTCCAATCTATGCCTGTTGCGGCAACCTCTATTGCAGTAATTCGCGCTGCTTCTTTAGCCAATTGCGGATTTCTTGTGCATCCCATTCCAATGTTATGGGGAAAGATCGTTGCACCGGTAACATTATTATGTCCATGCACAGCGTCAATTCCGTAGATTATCGGAATTTTTAATCGCGTTTTTAGTGCATAGCTTTGCATTTCATCATAGGTATTAGCCCAACTCAGTGCCGAGTTTCCTGTGCTCGGGTCACTTCCGCCGCCGCTGAGTACCGAACCAATAAAATATTTAGTAAGATCCGATGGATAATTTTGAGCTTTCCCAAGATCGACTTGCATCATTTGCCCGATTTTTTCGTCGAGCGTCATTCGGCTGATCAAATCTGCCACACGTTGATCAACTGATAAAGTAGAGTCTTGATAAGGAAATGTTTGTGATGATAAAAATGGAGCGAAAGAGAACATTAGAAATACCGTCAAGGTGAAGTATTTATTTTTCATATAATAATCTCACTAATATAAGCACAACTGATCGAATCATAAAGTTAATGTAATAACGAAGAATAATAATATTTAATATGCAATCTCGATTCTCATATTTGTCATGCCCACGTAAGCGATTATTTTACATCATTTATATTAAGATTTCCTCTTTCGAGGGAATGACTTTACGTGCAATTGTTTTTGCTTTTGTAGGGACGAATAATTATACGTCCATACGAGGATTACTGCATCTCATTTAATTTTCACTAGCAGTGTCTTAATGTGCTTTGGGAAGCGTCCATTTTCCTTTTCCTGCTTGATAAGCTCGACCATCGATTTATCTGTAAATGCAAACACGATTTCCTGCGGTTTTTCACTGAGAGAACCCGCCCAAAAAGCATCCTTACGGATCTTTGCAAGCTCATCTGCGTCGGGTTTTCCGTCCGCTGTCTTGCTTGGGCTTGTTGAAATAAAACAGACAATCATTCCGTCTTCAGAGACAGCGTCACATTCAAATTCTCCGCCGGATTGTACGCCTAATTTGCGTTTTGCAAAAGCCTGCGCATACTTTTTGGGTAGGAATTCGTTCCGTATCCAATTTTCAACATCTCTTGTTGCTATAGTTGAATCTGCCATTTTTTTATCATTTACTCCACAATCTTTATCTTTTCCCCTTTGTTTATTGTCATACCCTTGTCAGTGGGTATGACAATATATGAAATGATTTTGCTTTATAGAGACGTATAATTATACGTCTCTACGATGATTTTCCTTCCACAATTGCAATTTCTTTTTCTGTCAATCCGTATAATTTATATACCAGATCATCAATCTTTTTATCTGTGGCGACGATTTGGCGCTCGATCGGTTCTTTCTCACTGTCAAAATGTGCTTTTTGCAATTGCTTGTTGAGTTCCAACATTTTCTCCACGAGCGACACGAGATCGTCGTGCATTTTCTTTTCGGCAGGATTATTAAAATCGATTGTGCGGATGGGAAGCTGCTCGATTTGAACACCTTTAATTTTTGGAAATGTGTCTTTCCTGTCAGACATCATCTTTTGAAAGAAATATCCTAAAACCTTCGAACATATCACACCAAGAAAGTATTCTTCTCTTATCTCATTTTCTTTATTAACCAGCACGTACACAGTCTGATCACAATAATATCTTTCGTTATCTATCGTGGCATAGATTCTTTCTGCACCCATGACCTGTCTTACTAATACCTTTTTTGACTGAAGGAAGATGCTTTCATCCCGAAAAGCTTGATTTGTAAACTTTGACTCTAGTATTTTATTATAATGCACCCATTCACCATCCCAAATCAATCTGAATGGTTTTACTGAACTTCCAAGAAGAAATTTGTGATAATTATTATTTCTCTTCTTGGTTTCAACAAAATCTTTTCGAACCTTCATTCCTGCTTTTACATCATAGAATGATTCAAGAGGTTTAGAGTCTTTTTTTATCTTCTTAGCCACTTCAAGTCCAATTGTATCTAGATTGCTATTAAACGAGCAATCAGAAAGATTATAAATAGCAGATTGCTTAATTCTATTTTGGGGAGTATCAACACGCTCATATTGCGATGCAGAAACCTCACCAATGGCAATCATATTTTCGCGAAGTTCCTTTTTCTTTTTTGTGCTTCTCAAAACGATTATTGATGTATCAACTGCTGCATTTTCAAAAACACCTTCTTTGAGATTTACAATTATCTCAGCAGCCGTGTGCTCGATAATATATCTTCGTAACCGTTCATAATAATAATTCGTTAAAATACCATTAGGTATGATATAACCAAGCCTACCTCCTTCATTAAGCAATCGAGTCGCATGTTCAATAAAGAAAGCAAAAGTATCTGGTTGATATGAGGCAGCTTCATATTTCCTGATAAGATAATCTTTAATCGTACTATCGATGAATTGGCTCCGTATATACGGCGGATTCCCAATCACCACATCGAAGCCTCGAGAACCTTCCGAAGGTCTCAGCGGATCTGGATTGACCTTCGGAAGGTGGCCGTTTCCTTCGAAAGGTTTCCCGTTATTCCGGCCTTTACCAAGTATTTCCGGAAACTCTAATTCCCAATCGAACGGATTTACTTTGCGCCGGGCATCTTCGTCAAATAAATTTCCCTGCGAAGTAAAGTCCGTGCCGATCAGCGAATTGCCGCATTTAATATTATTTGCCAGCGAGGGCAAGTACACTTCTTTGAGTGCAAGCGTCATTTGCGGATTGAGTGTTTCGGCATTCTCGCCTTCTAACACTTTCAGGTAGAGCGACATCTGCGTCACTTCTACCGCCTGCCTATCTATATCTACGCCGTAAATGTTCTTCACCAAAATATCACGTTTCTTGCGCGGTGAGAGATGGTAATTGCCGCCAGTGTCTTTGTATGCATCCGGCACATTGTTTTCAGTTTTAATATCTTCTGGGTGCGTGGTGTACCATTCAATGTGATAATCAATCAGTTTCTGAAATGCACCGAGCAGGAACGATCCACTTCCGCAAGCGATGTCAATTATTTTTAATTTTGATACCTGTTTTGGCGAAAGCTTGAGAGTTCGACGATCAAACTGTCCCCCTTGTAGGGGGACCACAGAGGGTTCCGCCATTTGCTTTGGAACCTCACCCTGACCCTCTCCTACAAGGAGAGGGGATCGTTTTTCATCTTCTTCGTACAACAATTTCCCAAGTGTATTATCTACGATGTACTTTACAATATACTGCGGTGTGTAATAAACTCCACCAGCTTTTCGAACCTCCGGCTTTTCCTCAATACGCGTTGTCTTTGGTGTCAGATGAATCGTTTTTCCTAAAAACTTTTCATAAATGCTGCCAAGTATCTCGACACCGATTTCATTGAAGTGATACGGCGAGAACGGATAATTCAAATTCTCCAGAATTTTTATCAATACCTCGTCGCCAACTTCAAGTTCTTCGCATTGATGTTGACTAAAGAGTAGACCATTATACAACGACCGCCGCTGTTTGAATAAATCATTCAATAGAGAATACAACGATAACCCACGGCGTTCCTTCCACATTCGCAAAATGGCAAGGAGAGTATTTTCAACTTCGATTTCTCTGTCTTCGCACACGCGAATGAACACAATACGATCAAGGATGCGTTGCACAGCTTCATTAAGCGTGTAATCGTTCAGAATTCGACGGTTCTTCGGATGTTTAGCAATATCTCTCGCTAACTCTTCACGCCACTTGGACAAGTCTTCTAAAAATTCGCGGTCGAGCGCAAAGTCGCCGGTGCGCTTGAGCATCATTTTCTTTGTCAGCACTTCCAGCGAACCTGCCGCTACTGCTTCGCGCGAGAAGGTATCGTACAAAAGGTCGAATCTATCCAAGTAGTTTTTATAGGTTATATCGAAATCGTGTATTACGCCTAATTTCGGTTTCTCAAACAAAGGACGCTGGGTGCAATCAAATGTGCGGAACTCTTCGAAATCTGTAAGAATGGCAAGCGGTACACGCCCGGAAAATCCATATCTTTTAACCTGAAAGATCGCCGATTGGCTTTTCGCAAGATCAACAGAAGGCTTTTTTGCTTCGACAAAGAATTTCGTTTGCCCGCCAATGCGAAATCGATAATCCGGCTTTTTGACTGCTTCTTTTGAACTTGCTTTATATTCGTCCTCTGCAATATAATCCAGAATGGACGTGTACTCTTTATATTCTTTACCGAGAGTTTCTTTTTTCGGAAAGAGCGGTTCCTGTTCTCGTACTTCCTTACCAACGTTAGATTTCACTCGTGATTCAGGCACTACCTCTTGGCGAAACAATGGCAGCATTAAGCGGTTATGCATATCCCAGCCAAATGATTCGAAGAATGGATCAATCAATTGCTGGCGTGCTTGAGTTTCGTTAAAGGAGGGAGATTTTAATTGGTAAATATTTGAATCGAAGAATTGAACTAATTTTTCTATCTGTTGCCTCGCAGCAAGCCTATCATTTGCCATAGATTTCTTGATTCTAATCGTTTCTTGATAAGATCATACGATGAGACTTCGGTACCGCCACCGTTAATCTACCAAACCCTTTGCTTGTTTGCAATGACTTTATATTCCCCTCACGTTAAAGTCTACATGAAATTGTTGGAAATTTCCTTTTCTATTAGCCATTTGAAAGGATTGTTGGCGATATATTCTCTTATATTATCGAGATCTTTGTCATCGCGTATGATATGCTCGTAATAATTTCTCTGCCAGAATCGATCTCCTGGTGTTCGATTCATTGCGTTGATCAATTTCGTCGATTGGTATTTGAAATATGCCACCATATTTCCCAATGTCGGTTTACGTAGTAGGGGCGAGGTCACCTCGCCCCTACCAGGTTCATTGATAACGATAATTCCATGCAAGTGATTTGGCATGGTTATAAACGCATCCAATTCGACATCATGAAAATGTCCGGGAATGTCTTTCCAACATCGTTTTACAATTTCTCCATTAGAGGATAAACACATTTCTTCATTTACAATCTTGCCTAAAGAACATGTTTTGCCCTGTGTACACATCGTTATAAAATAATCTCCGGGCTGAGAATAATCATAATCCTGCAGCCGAATAGAACGTCTCTTGTGTAAATTGAGATTAATCATAAAGGGATTTGTGAGAACTGGAGCTTTTTTAAACTACGAAACCCTTTGCTTGTTTGCAACGGTTCCCTAACAAAACAGGCGATGCATTGCCGCACTTTCTGTGAAATTAAGATATGACAAACATTTCCGATCGCTCTTAGCGGTCGGAAAGCTGCACGACATCGCCGTTTTTCAGAATGCGAATTTTATCTGAAATACCGATTCGTTTTGCTTCTTCCTGAAGGAGCAGAGGCGGTTCTTGAAGAGGTTCATCACTAATCTTAAATGTTCCCCAATGCATTGGTATTAACATGTCGGCTTTGAGATCCATGAAAGCCTGGATAGCAGTTTGCGGATTGAGATGTATATCTTTAAACCAGTTGTGCGGTTTATAGGCACCTATAGGAAGAAGAGCCGCACTGATGAGAAATCGGGATGAAATTTCTTTGAAATGTGTACTGTAACCGGTATCGCCGGCAAAGTAAATTGTGTTGTGTGGACTTTCGATGACATATCCGCAGCATAAGCGCTTGTTACGCTGGAAAGGTGTACGATTACCTTTATGTTTTGCTGGAACACATGTAATCCGGAGCTGATCGTGGTCATGAGTCTCCCATTCCTTCATTTCGATAACCGATGTAAAACCAGCATCGTACGCATACTTAGCATCACCCAGCGGAACGATAATTTGCGATTGGTGCTGCCTGCGGAGTTTGCGGAGTGTGCGTGTATTCAGATGGTCGTAATCATTATGAGAGATAAGGATAATATCGATTTGCGGAAGATCTTTAAAAGGGATACCGACTTTTTGCATACGCGGCGCAATCCATCCTATCGAGCATGCATAAATTGGATCGGTGATAATATTAGTATCCCCGATCTGAATAAGCAAAGTTGCATGGTTGATAAGTGTGATTTTCGTGCTCATTGCGATCTTCTTGATATCTGTTTTAATATTAAAAGCATTAAGCACGAAGTGCAAACCACCAACAATCACCCCTTTCCCGACACGACCAATCGTGTCGAGACTGTCCCCTCTTTTTGTCATGCCCGTGTAAACGGGCATCTTAGTTTAAGATATGTAAGATTCCCGCGTGCGCCTGCTCGCCGCTTCGCTTTGTCAGGCAGGTGGGAATGACGGATGGAAGATGAACAACTACACTGCCCCTTGTTCCTTCTTCTTCACCGGAAATATAATCGACACGCTCAACGCTAGCAATGCGTGAAAAAACACAAGCGTATATCCTGTAGGCAGATCCAGATTGTAGGAAACGAGAATCGACACTAAATTTACAGCCGTTCCGATGATCCATGCAGTGAGAAGCAATTTCCCTTTATTGATTCTCAGTGCAATATATGCAGGTGCAACGAGGAGAGAAAAAACAATAAGCACTCCCGCTAATCGCACGGAACTGGTCACCGTAGCTGCAAACGATACGAAGAAGAGTGCATCCTTCCAAAATCCTTTCATGCGAGGATACACAAAGACGAGCAACAAACCGAGCAGGGAATAAATAATTCCCGTTTCGATAATATCTGACCATGGCGTAAAGAGAATATCCGAGGCCATCAGTTTATCGAACATCTCCATTCCATGCGCCGACTTGGAAAGAATAATAAACACACCTGAAATTCCAAATGCGTATAGAAGTCCGATGAATGCTTCGTGCGATACGGTCCGCTTGGATGCAATTGCAATGGCAAGTCCTGCAAGCAAAGCAAAAGCAAGTGATAGCGGATAAATAAATAGGCCGTCGAAGAAAAGAATCGAAAGCGCAGCTCCAATTGCGGACATTTGTCCTATTGCAAGGTCTGTAAAAATAATTCCCCTCCTGATGATTTCCAACCCGAAGAAAGAATGAATGCCGAGCAGTACAACAGAAAGAACGAATGCGGAAAGAAGTATATCAGCCATTAGTCAATCTCCTTACAATCTCATCAAACATGCTGAACACATTATCAGCCTCTTTTATAGATCCGACATCATGCGGCATAATAATAAGTTTTACATTAAGTTTTTTTGATAAATACGACGAAGCATCCTGCGGATTGTACACATCCTGTAGTATAAACTTGATTCCTTCTCGCTGGATTAATTTCTCAACTTCTGCAATGTGCTTTGTGGTCGGCGGAATTCCTGGTAGCGGCTCGATCGTGCCGGCGATAACAAATCCGAATCGATCTAGGAAATAATCGAAGAGCTTGTGATACTCGACGACCTTTTCTCCCTTGAACGGTTTTAACTTCTCTTCCCACGTTTTCATTTTTTGCTGCCAGAGACCGTACAGTTCTTTATTATTGGCTTCATAGAAAGCTTGATTATCGGGATCAAGTTCGCTCAACCGTTCAGTGATTGCATTCGCAACAAGCGGAATATTATCAGGATCCAAAAAGAAGTGCGGATTCCCTTCGGGATGCACATCCCCAAGTTCACGGGATACACTCGTCGGCACATCGATCAGATGCACATGTTGAGAGAGATCGAGAAATCCCCGCTCCCCCGGCTGCACGGCGGCGTTATTCGCTTGCTTGATAATTTGGGGAAGCCATCCGATCTCTAATTGTCCGCCATTGATAATAAGAAGATCTGCTTTACGCATTTTTGCAATGTAGGATGGTTTAGGAATGATGATGTGCGGATTATAATCTCCCCGTGCAAGAGAGATCACTTCGACACGATCTTTGCCGATACGCTGAGTGATATCGCCGATGTAACCGTAGGTTGCCACAACCTGCAATTGCCCCGTGAAAGCTGCTTGCATGCACACTAACAAGAGCGGAATAATTTTTAACAGTTTCATACAATACTCCATAATGAGATGTGAATTTATATTCTACTGGGTTAAATACTCCAACGTTCATACCGTCATTCCCGCGAAAGCGGGAATCCAGAACATCAGACTCCTGCGTACGCGGGAGTGACAAAATACCTTGTCCCGCTGTGCAGGACTACGAGGATGTTTATTTTCTTCAAAATGCATGTGCTCCGTGAGCGCCGATTGTTAAATTTGCCTGTAAAATAATTTGTGTATATGGCTGCTGAGACCATCCTCCAGATGTCTGCACATAGCGGCTTAAGTCTCTATCGAGTTGAAGCCGGAGACGTGAGAATTCTGTTGGGCTATATTCGATCATTGCAGAATATCGCGGAAGATTTGACGGCATATGTTGATCCACGCCGCCGAGTAATACATCATTCTGCATCAGCAAATCGCACCTTACGCCGATTTCCCAGAGTTGATCGAGCTTGGCGGCAACCTGTGCATAAAAACCGGAATTATGCTTGTCCAGACTCGGTGACAAAACAACGTTCGATGAATCGCGCGTGTATTCTGTTCCGTTCATCACACGATACATATATTCGCCCTGGAGTGAAACAAAACGGATCGCATCGAGAGAATATTTAATGGTCAAATCGCCGCCGATAATATCTGTGTTGGCATCAATGGCTTCTCCCGTGCCTCCTGTAGAAGAAAAGCCCTGATCGGTTCTTGTCGTTCCCAGCGCATTGGAAATACCGAATAGGATCGAAGCCTCATCGATATCGAATGACGAGCGCAAAAATCCTATATAAAGATTCGGTCCCTGGACGGGACTGACGGAAACAATGTCTTTCGGATCGCTGAATCCTACAGTACCGAAGCTCTGCGGATTTTCGCCGTTCAGAACTTCTCCTCCTAGTACCAGAAAGAACGATGTAGGTGCAACCCACGTAACCTGTGCGCCGATTTCATTCAGTCCATCTTCACCGAATAACGCTGTTGCAATAAGCGGCCGGTTGGCAAAGTCCCAGTAATGTTCATGCTGCTCGTTGACCCTGCCAAAACTCGCGAGAAACTTTCCTGCCTTTATCTTAAAACCATACGGAAGTTTCCTTGTTGTAAAATATGCTTCTTCCAGGCCTGCACTTTCCGGTGCAAGATCGATAACGGCAAAGAGATCGAAATATGGATCGACGACGGAATATAGCGACATCTCACCATAATTGAAATTCAACCCACGGTGAGCATTCAATCCGGAAGAACTCGGCAGGTTCAGAAACGGAAAGCTGAAACCGGGAATTGTCAAAGAGTAATATTTTTGATCTGCCATATCGCGCCCAACACCAGACACATCGAGAATGAGTGCGATATCGGGAACATATTTGGACTGATCGAAGGCAGATCCTTCTTTCGATTGCGCCCGAAGCAATTCACCCGGCCAAAGAAATAATAACATAAGCAATGCTGAAATGCATGTTTTGTTCAATTTCATAATAACTCCTAAATCTTTTTTATGACACTACAAGCAAAGACAAGAACATCACTGTTCGGGATGAAGTATCAAATGATACTCAATTCCACCGCTCCAAAAAAAGTGTGGAATCGGTAAATTATTTTATTAAGAGATTAGCTGAATTGAGGGGGAGCGTGAGAAGAAAAAACACTTGTATGGAACGGTTCCGTAACTCTTTCTGGCAGTGTGATAACGGAAAATAGAATAGGTTCATTATATAGATCAGAACATGCTTTCGTATCGAATGACAATATGGAGTTTGCAACCTGGAAGTTACAAATTGCGCAGTTATCCTGGTTCTCACAATCATGATGATTGTGGAATGCACTGATTGTGAGGCTTCCTAAAAGCAACATCAACATCAATGCAGGTATAACGACACGTAAGAAATGGCGATATTGCATCGATAGAGATTTCATACTTATTTTGAGAAATATCGCATTGATTATGACATTATTAAACGAAATAGCAACGAATTTTTTTGTCTAACTTGCCTTAAAAAATCATTAACCACATTCTTAATTATAAACGGAATATTTAGCGCAGTGTTTCCTTAATGAGGCTTAAAAATGTAATAGCCAAGTATGAACACCTTAATAAACGATCAATTTAATGCTTGAAAATATCTGTCAATTCCTATCTCAGAAATACACGCTTTGACAATTTTGTTATACTAAGACAACAGCATTATTCATCACGCAACTTCAATAAGCGTTGCATATCGGGCTTTGCCCTCTTTCAAATAAGTTTCAAGGCGATTCACTAGCTCTTCGCCGCTCTCCGTCATTCCATCTTCGAGCGCTTCATATTCTTCTACTGAATTGCAAACGAATTCTTCTACAAAAAAGTTCTTTTTTCCTTTTTGCTCGAAGATTGTGTAATTCTTTTTTTGCACGCCAGCAAAATGGTTTTTTAGTTCTCTTGCAAGAGCAAGATAGTCTTCTCGTATTTCCGGTTTTATTTCGTATGAAATTTGTAAAATGACTTTAGACATAGGTTTCTTTCTTGATATAATTAAATGAATTATTTATTTTTCCATCGCGTTCCGAATTTCCAGCTCGCTCATTCCGAAATAGTGCCCCAGTTCATGAAGCAGCACTTCTTTAATACGTTCAGATACTTCCTCATCGTTCCGGCAAACAGCTTCGATGTTAGCTTGATATAAAGAAATCTTATCGGGAATTGTCGGGCTCGTTCCGTACCATGTTCCCCGATGCGTTAAGGGTATTCCCTGATATAAACCCAAGAGAGATGTCTTGCTTGAATGCGTCTGGTGCATTACATCTTCTGAAGGATAATCCTCAACGGTTATGTGAACATTATCAATCTTATCCTCGAATAATCTCGGCAAACCTTCAAATACTTTTTCGGCCACATCTTCAAATTTTTCTCTTGTCATTGCATCTTGCAAACTTATTATCGCTAAAACATTTTCAGCGCAAATTCGCCGCCATTCACTAATACAATCACAATAAGCCCATAGACAACCGAACTAATCAAAATTGATTTCCATAAAGAGATTTGATTGCCCACATTCGTTCCGATAATTAAAAGTATCCATGCCCATACCGCTAAGGCAATATCAAATCCAACAAGTAATATATATAACATCGGTTTGATAGTTATAGGAGGCGGATTGAATGTGAAGAAGTACATTCCAAAAGTCAATAATTCAATCGGCAAGATAAATAATAACGACATAATGATTGGCGTTAACGAGTAACTTGTAATGCCTAATGAATTACGGAAAGACGCTTTTTTATCCAGTATTTTTGATAAACCCCAATGCAGCGAAGAAGCAATAAGACAAAGTACAATGCCAAAGGGGATGCCAATCAGGATCGTCAAAAAAATGAGTACGAGAATATTATCAAACCGATCTCCAAGTTTGAAATACGAGATTCCCGTGAATGTGATTGCAATTCCCGTCAAAGTATATAGGAACAATGCATAATTCTTATGATCTGCACGCATGATCAACCGAAAAGCATCTCGAGGGCTTTCAAGGATTTTCCATATTACGTCAAACAAATCCAAATTAGGAACTCGATTCTGCAAAAAACCACCACATTTTTTGCAGATCGTTGCATATTGGTCATTTTCTGTTTGACAAACGGAACAATTGATCATAGAATTTGGCATTTCTTGAGTTATGTATCTAAACGAAGTTATGAAGATTGTGCTATGGAAGCAACGCTTTTTTAAATGATCCGAATAAATCTGATCAAGTCAAGCGCTTAAATTTTGCAGTAAAATGCCGAAGTGTCGGTGCTTCTTCGATGATTTTGAATCCTTTGAGACTTTTACGATTCTTAAATACTTCTTCTGCTACTTCGACCACGTAATCCATATGGCTCTGTGTGTAGACCCGCCGCGGAATAGCAAGCCGAACCAACTCCATCGGTGGAGAAATAAATGCACCGGTTTGTGAATCATATTTACCAAACATTACGCTTCCTATTTCCACGCTTCGTATTCCGCCTACCCGGAAAAACTCGCTCACAACTGCTTGCCCAGGATATTCATGAGGCGGAATTTGCGATAAGAACTGCTTTGCATCGATATAGATAGCATGTCCGCCAGGCGGCTGAACGATAGGAATTCCAATCGCTGTGAATTTTTCGCCGAGGTATTCAACAGATCGGATTCGATAACGAAGGTATTCCTCATCAAGAATTTCTTCCAGACCTTGAGAAATAGCTTCCAGATCCCGTCCGGCTAAACCGCCGTATGTCGGGAATCCCTCAGTAACAATCAGAAGGTTCCTCGATTTCATGGCGAGGTTATTGTCGTTCATTGCCAGAAAACCGCCGATATTCGCGAGTGCATCTTTTTTTGCGCTCATCGTGCAACCATCTGCATATGAAAACATTTCGCGCGCAATCTCACGCACCGATTTTTTTGAATAACCTTTCTCGCGTAATTTGATAAAGTAAGCGTTCTCCGCAAATCGACAGGCATCAATAAACAATGGAATTCCATGTTTCTGGAGATTTTTTTTTGCTTGTCGGATATTTTCCATTGAAACGGGTTGCCCGCCGCCGGAATTATTTGTCACTGTCATCATGCATAGCGGTATGTTCTCAGCTCCCTTTTCCTCAATGATCTTCTTCAATGCTGCAATGTCCATATTCCCTTTGAAATCAGCGATGAGATCCGGATGTTTTCCTGTTTCGTTCAGTATGTCCACAGCTTCAGCGCCCGAATATTCCACATTTGCGCGAGTAGTATCAAAATGAGTGTTGTTCGGGATCCATTTGCCTTTACCGCCAACAATTGTAAAGAGAATCTTTTCCGCCGCACGTCCTTGATGAGTTGGAATAATGTATTTAAATCCTGTCAGTTCGCGGACAGTTTTCTCGAAACGATAAAAACTTTTCGAACCTGCATACGACTCATCGCCATCCATCATGCCGGACCATTGTTTCGCACTCATCGCAGAAGTCCCGCTATCTGTAAGTAAATCAATAAGAACATCTTCTGCAGGAATCAGGAATGGATTATAATATGCCTTGCGTAAAATGCATTCTCTTTGATGTTCGGTAGTGAACTTGATAGGCTCGATGGATTTGATCTTAAATGGCTCAATAATTGTTTTCATTGTCAGATCCTCCAATTATTTCTTTTCTCTCACCTCTATGCTACGTTCTTCGAGAAAGTGCATTCTTTTCGCCAAGATTATTCAAACAATATTAAGTCTGAGTTTATTTACAGTGATTTGATCCTATTTGTAATTTTGCAGCCAATCTATGAAATGAATGATTATGGGTTATTCTTTGTCATATTGGACAAGCGAATAAATATCGTACTTTTCAAGGTTTTTCCGTCCTTGAAGAAATGAAAGCTCGATAAGAAAAGATATGCCGACAATATTTGCTTGAAGTTTCTCAACAAGTCTCACAGCAGCGCACATAGTTCCGCCTGTTGCCAATAAATCATCGTGTAATAAAATACGTTCTCCGGGTTTGAGAGCATCCTTATGTATTTCGATTACATCGGTTCCATACTCCAAAGCGTACTCCTCTCTCATAACTTCAGCAGGAAGTTTTCCTTTTTTTCGTATAGGAACAAAACCTGCGCCCAAACTTACTGCTAATGCAGATCCGAGGATAAATCCGCGAGATTCAATGCATACAACCTTATCAATTTTTGAACTTTTATATCGCTTACTTAAAATATTAACGGCATCACACAATGCTTCGGCGTCTTTTAGAAGTGTAGTGATATCGCGAAAAACTATTCCCTTCTTCGGAAAATCAGGAATGCTGCGGATGGTTTCAGAAAGCTGTTTCATTGTTCACCTAAAAAATTACCATTTTAATGGTTTTGAATTGAGAAAAGCGTCAATTCCCTTCTTGCAATCCTCTGTCATACGCGTCAACGCGTTTAGATGAGAAGCATAATCCAATGCATCACCCGTTTCCATTCCATAGACACGCGCGAGAAGTTCTTTTATCAATCCCATAGATGTACTACTGTTGTTTGTGATTAATTCGTTCGCCAGCTGCATACCTATTTTCTCTAAGTCGATTGATGGAACAACTTTGCTGATAAGCCCGAGCTTAAACGATTCTTCTGCATCGATTAGATTGCCCTGCAGTACAAGCTCGCGAGCATGTCCTTCACCAATCCGTCTTACTAAATAAATCATAACGATCGCCGGGATAAGGCCCATCTTCGCTTCAGTATATCCAAACTTTGCTGTTTCACGCGCAGCTATAACGAAATCACATATAGTTGCCAATCCGCATCCGCCTGCAATTGCTTCTCCCTGAACAAGAGCAATAACTGGTTTTCGCAATGTATATATTTGTTGAAAGAGTTTCATCAAATCTGTCGAGTCTTGCAGATTCTGATTAAAATCGTATTTAGAAATACGTTCAAGGTAGGAATGTTCCAAACCAGAACAAAATGAATCTCCTTCTGCGCGTAATATCACCGCTTTGACTACAGAGTCTCTCTGCGTTTGTACAAATGCCTGGGTCAGTTCAGAAACCATTTGATCATCAAGGGCATTTTGTTTTTCCGGCCAATTGAGTGAGATAATCCCAATTCGTTTTTCGATTGTATATGTAATACGATAGAATTCCACATGTCACCTTTTATGGTTGTGAAAGTAGCAAGAAGGGAAATGAAAAGCAATGTTTCAGATCGAGATGGAAAATAAATCTTGTAACTTTATTGTAATGAGGATAAATCCATAACTATTTTTGGGCAGCAATTTTTATCCTTGTTGTTTCTTTTGGGCTTGAGAGAACAAGACTTGTTGTTGTTTTGGAAACACCCTGCCATGATTGGATTTTTGATAATAACTTTTCCAGGCCATCAGTGTTTTCTGTCCGCACTTTCAACAGATGCGTACCATTCCCTGTTATTGCATGACACTCTTGGATATCGTCTGTTTTCATAACATGTTCAAGAACAGTTTCATAGTGTTTCGATGAGTCTACCGTAACAATGACAAACGCAGTAATGTCTTTTCCAAGACGTTTATGGTTCAGTTTTGCGTAATATCCTTGAATAATGCCATCCTCTTCAAGTTTATGCATTCGCTCACTTACAGCCGGAAGTGAGAGTCCTACCTTTTCTGCCAATTCGTTCCGTTTCGTTCTCCCTTCAACCTGGAGAACTTCAAGTAACTCGCAATCTATTTTATCCAGCATCATAAACTCCACCCTTCTTTGCTAACGCATTATTCGATCTATACGATAATATATTAACACTTTCACAATATTTACCTGAAGATGTTAAGATTTCTATCAATAAAATGCAAGATATAATTAATAGAATATTAGTAAGCTATTTTAAATATTCCGCAAATCATGCAAAAGTGATAAATGTTATTGTGCAGCGGTCATTACTTTGCGGCAGTTCGTAGAGAAACAATAGCTTTTTTTATAGACTTTGCCTTAAATACAGATGTTCCAGCAACAAGAACGTTGGCGCCTGCTTCAATAACGGAACGCGCGGTGTTTTGGTCTATTCCGCCATCAACTTCAAGCATAATTTCTCTTTTTGAGTGGCTAATCATTTCTCTTGTTTCATGAATTTTTCTAAGGGAATTTTTAATGAAGCTCTGACCTCCAAACCCCGGCTCAACAGTCATAATAAGAATCAAATCGACTTCATCGATTATATTCTGAATCGTAGCCACCGGAGTTGATGGATCAAGCGCTACCCCAGCTTTGCTGCCGCTTTCTTTTATCGCTTGAATAGTTCGATACAGGTGTGGACAAGTTTCCTGATGGACTGTTATAATATCTGCGCCGGCAGAACGAAATGAAGAAAGTAATTTTTCTGGCTCCTCAATCATTAGATGCACATCTAATGGGAGTTTTGTGCATCCACGAACTGCACTGACAAGAGGCGGGCCAAATGTAATATTAGGAACAAAATGTCCATCCATTACATCAAGATGAATTAAATCCGCTCCACCCTTTTCGGCTTCAACAACCTGTTTTCCAAGAATAGTAAAATCTGCGGCAAGCAATGAAGTAGCAATTTTAATCATATAATTAATTCTCGAGCTTGTTTTTTGTGTCTGTCTTTTGTGCAATAACTAAATCTATGGCTTGACCCAACTGTAGAAGTTCACCAGCTTTTGGATTTTGTTCAAGAATCGTGTTGGGAAGGATATCTATATTGGTCTGATAAGTTGTTTTCCCAATCTGAAACCCATTATCGATGAGTATTTTCTCGGCTTCATCTAAGGTCTTCAACGAAACATCCGGTACCGGATGTTTATCCGTAGAGCGCCCTTGACTAACTGTGACATTGATACTATTGCCACCTTTTATTTTCACGCCTGGTTGAATTTCTTGGCTAATAATCGTGTTTGCAAATATTTCTTCTGAAGGTTCATACGAAATTGTTCCAAGCTTGAGATTAAATTTTTCAAGATTGAAAGCTGCCTCTCGTACAGACTTGCCCCTTAAATTTGGAACATCAACTAGTGCTTCTCCGCCGCTGATAGTTAAATATACTCCTCTATCTCGTTTTACTTCTGATTCAGCAATTGGGTTTTGTAACGTGATTGTACCGATTTTATACCTTTTATCATTTTTGTATTCTGCTTCTTTAGGATCTAATCCAGCTTCTTTGATTTTTTGTTTTGCATCTTCGAGAGATAATCCAATGACATCGGGAACCTTCGTTGTCTTCCCCTTCTGAACATATAAAGGCATTAGAATATTGTTGAAAAGGAAGAAAATAATAAGTCCTATGATTGCAACAATGCCAATTGGTATTGCAGCTTTTTTAATTTTATCTCTTTTCATAAACAGATCGATTCTATTAACAATCGAATATAATTATTAATGGATTGAATTACAATGTGCTTCCACTTTTAGCATAGAATCATATATTTGAGCGATTTAGCTCTAAAACTAACCTGATAAGATATAGAAAAAACGTAAATGTGCTATTTCCTTATACAAGTTAAAGTGGTTTTTACAGGATTTCGAAACATTATAGGAATTATCGGCACCTCTGGATTTTTATTGCGAAAGTCTGCTTCACAATAAATTTATAATAATGTTTATCATATGATTTTCATAAATTGCTTCTCAGTCTAATCTTCTATATATTTTTCACAATTGTCTTTCAATAATCAATTATTGCATAATCTATGAAAAGAGAATATAGAGAACTCGCAAATGCCGCTCAAAAAGCAAAGCTCAACTCCTATTCTCCTTTTTCTAAATTCAGAGTCGGTGCAGCGCTTCTCACAAAGGATGGTACAATTTTTACGGGATGTAATATCGAAAACAGTTCGTATGGACTTACGATCTGCGCAGAACGAGTTGCAATTTTTAATGCCATTTCATCAGGAGCATTAAAATTCAAGGCTATTGCAATTGCTTCAGATTATCATGGTTTTATATCTCCATGCGGTGCTTGTCGGCAAGTTCTCTCTGACTTAGCTGGCGATATAGATTTTATAATGGTAGATTCTAAAGAACGACTTAAAATTTTAAAACTCAAATCTCTTCTGCCCTTTGCATTTTCTGGAAAAAACTTGAAGCATCCAATTAAACTGAAGAAATAATTATGGATACATCTGAATTGCATGATATTCCCCGTAATACCGGTTGGATTGAAGTAGTTTGCGGTTGTATGTTTAGCGGTAAAACTGAAGAACTCATACGTCGTCTTCGGCGGGCACAAATTGCAAAACAAAGAGTCGTTGTTTTCAAACCTAAAATTGATACGCGATATAGCTCGGAGCATATTGTTTCGCACAGCGAACAATCATTAAATGCTCTTGTAATCGAAGATGCTGATGAAATTTTGGACTTAGTTGGTGATGCACAGGTGATTGGAATTGATGAAGGCCAATTTTTTAAATCAAATATAGTCGACGTTTGTAATCAGTTGGCAAATCAAGGAAAGCGAATTATTGTTGCTGGACTCGATCAAGATTACAGAGGAAATCCTTTCGAACCAATGCCTCAACTCCTTGCTATATCAGAATATATCACCAAAACCTTAGCAATTTGTGTAGTATGTGGAAATCCTGCTGATAGGACTCAACGGAAAAGTGAGCAACACGAACTTGTTATTGTTGGTGCTAAGGATATTTATGAAGCAAGATGCCGAAATTGTCATAAACCTCCGAAAGAATAGAACTACGGAGCACGATCCATTTGCAGCTCATTGATCAGTGAAAAATTGATTACAAAGAAGAAAATCAAAGATGCGTTGGGTTTTATTCGCGATGTTACAGATTTCAAACCTCAGATTGCACTGATTCTTGGATCTGGGCTAGGTGAATTTACTAAGAATATTAGTATAGTCTCTTCAATTTCGGCATCTAAAATACCTAATTACCCTGTTTCGTCTGTTCAAGGTCATGCCGGAAAGCTTATTTTTGGTTATTTGCAAAAGGATTCCACAGAATCGACACCTCTTCTCATTTTTCAAGGGCGTGTTCATTTCTATGAATTTGGATTTATTGACCGAGTCGTATTCCCGGTAATTATCGCACATCATATAGGTGTTAGAAAACTAGTTATTACAAATGCTGCTGGTGGTTTGAATAGTTGTTTCTCTGCGGGTGATTTTATGCTTATCAAAGATATCTTAAATCTCACTTTCCTACAGCAGCATTCAAAGAACAAAAAAAACGGGTTCTCGACTTATGCTCCTAATGAATATTTTGACCATAAGATGCAACAAATGGTTCTTCAATGCGCAGCCCAACTTAAAATACCGATGCAACAAGGTACTTACTGTTGGTTAAAAGGTCCATCATATGAAACGCCATCAGAAATTCAGATGCTTAAGCGCCTCGGTGTCGATGCAGTCGGCATGTCAACTGTTCCAGAAATTTATACTTCCTTCAGTTTAGGAATGAAAACCGTTGGAATTTCGCTTATTTCAAACCTGGCTGCCGGTATTTCTAAGAACAAACTTTCGCATATAGAAGTTACAGAAACAGCAAACAATGTGAAGGAGCGATTCTCTGAATTAATGGAAAAACTTCTTCTTTCAATCAATTGATATATCATTCTTTCACTTTTACTTTTTTTAGAATGCCTATGAATTTTATACCATACAACGAACTACAATCCGGGGAATCAGGATTTTCCCGCCTTTTTGTCGACTATATTGACAATTATTCGCTCGTTAAAGATTTTTTCATCGGCGATTTTCGTGATAAAAAACTATGGCAATCACAAATTAATGCGGTGTCACACCGAGAAATTGATCGATCTTCGCTTGCCCAAGTTCTTTTAAATCAGAATCGCGATTATCAATGCGGCATTAAGACATTAGCAAACATTGACCTTCTTCTTAGCGATAATACTGTTGCTATTGTCACTGGCCAACAGGTTGGCCTTTTCACCGGCCCCCTTTATACCCTGTATAAAATATTGACCACTCTCAAACTTACTGAGCAACTCTCTCAACAATATCCTGAATACAACTTTGTCCCAATATTTTGGCTTGAAGGGGAAGACCATGATATAGAAGAAGTAAGTTCTTTCTCTTTTCTCAATGCCTCAAATGAACTTCAAGAGCTGCGCTATCCATCTGAAGATAAAACAAGTGGGAATAATTTAGGTGCAGTTGGCGGTGTTCATCTAAGTGAATCAATAGGAATGCTTTTCCGCAATCTTCATCAAGCTTTGTTACCGACAGAATATTCGCCAAAGGTTTTTGAGTTATTCGAAACAGCTTACCAAAAAGGAATGACCTTCAGCCGAGCATTTATCCATCTCGTCAATGTTTTACTTGAAGACTCTGGACTTGTTTTTTTCGATCCCCATAATCCTGATACAAAGAAAATACTAAAGCCGATCTTTGAACAAGAATTAAACAATATCTCGCACACATGTCGTCTTGTTATTACTCAAAGTGAGATTCTTGAAAAGCAGTATCAAGCTCAAGTTAAACCAAGGGCGGTAAATCTTTTCCTATTCCATAACGGCGGGCGATATGCCATAGAACCGCACGAGAATGGATTCTCTTTAAAAGGAACACGCCGCACTTTTAGTAAAGAAGAAATGCTTGGATTTCTGAATACTGATCCGAATCTTTTCAGTCCAAATGTTGTTCTCCGGCCAATCTGTCAGGATTACCTCTTCCCAACTCTCGCATATGTTGCAGGGCCATCTGAAGTTGCCTACTTTGCGCAGTTCAAGTTGCTTTATGAGAATTTTAACATACCTGAACCTATTATTTACCCTCGCTGCAGTGCAACTATCGTAGAGGAAAAGATTCAAAAGATTATCAATAAATATAGCCTTCAACCAAAGGATTTTTTCACTGATATAGAGGTTCTCAAGGAGCGAATATCCGCATCCATCTCTGATTTCAAGGTTGAAGAACTATTCTCAAATACATTTGGAACTGTATCTGAAAGTTTAACTAGTCTAAAAGATGGCTTAGAATCAATCGATCCAACACTTGTCCCTGCAATGGAAAACACTCTTGTACGAATGCAGGGCGCACTTAACGGTTTGAAAGAGAAGACTCTTGCTGCTCAAGTACGTCAGCATGAAATATCATTTCGCCAATTGGACAAAGTGTCAATTAGTCTCTTTCCAAATTCTAACTTGCAAGAACGAGAAATGAATATTATTTATTATTTGAATAAATATGGATTAGAACTATTACGATGGTTACGCAGTGAACTTGTTCTTGACAAATTTATGCACCAGATTATCAGTCTTGAATAAACTATTTACGCACCCAACTTTAGAACCTTCCGAAGGTCTCAGCAGATCTAGTTTGACCTTCGGAAGGTAACCTTGTATTCCTCGTTCCCGAGCTCCTTTATCCGCCATTTTGTTGGCGGGGCTTGGGAACGCCACTTCTGAAAGCTCCGCTTTCTTCCTTGTTACGAAGCAGAGCTTCAACCACTTCCGTTCCCAACAACTTGCCCGACATTCTTTGTGGCGGGGATGTTGGGAACAAGATAACTATTTACGCACCCAACTTTAGAACCTTCCGAAGGTCACAGCAGATCTAATTTGACCTTCGGAAGGTAACCTTGTGATGACTGATATTTATGGTTTTAAGCATACTTATTATACTAGTTCTGATACTGTTATTGACGGCAAGAACGCATCTACTCCAGCAGGAACAAATACTAATACTGCTACTTCATCATCTTATAAGAGTATCAGTATGGAGATATAATAGTACAATAATATTTTTTTAGTTATATTTCTTGTGCCTTTATAGTTTCTCGATTTTGTTAATGGTATCATGTGCTTGTTGCACCTTGATATGAATGCCTCATCTTCAGGAATAATATATGGTCCACGCCTCTGTTGTGACAGAACCATATCCTACATCTTCTTTTCTTGAGGAGGTTCCACCAGTTGCATATTGAGTTCTCTGCAGTTCATGACACATCAGGAGCCATACAGGTACCTGTCAGCCATGCCATGCGAGGTGTTTAATCCAACAATATACCTCTTAGGCCTATTATCAGCAAACATCTCTTCGAGATATGTTGTTCCATCTTGTCCACCCACTGGTGATGTTACATCGTCTTTAGCATAGATTAAATCTATTGCTGTAAAGTCTGTCCCCTTATAAGATTGGTTTACAATAACATATTTTGCAGTCTTATCAGTCTTATTCCATGAATCCACAGCACCCTTAACAAATGCCCACCATGCTGCAGGACAATTAGCAGAATCCAAAAATAATTGCATAGGATAATGCGGTGTCCGGCATGTTTCAATAGTTGGATTTATATATGTTTGCCAGTATATTTGAAATAAATCCAACTCAGTAGTTACATCCGTTGCCAATGGATAGTCTAGATTTCTCTTCGGAAATGCTGCATGATCATAAGTTGTTGTGCCGTCGAATTCATCATCAATATATGTTTCAAACCTGTTCTGTGTCGAATCACTAAAAGACATAAAATTAGTAGACGATGTTTTTTTCAGACTACTTGATGTTTTGTCTAAATTTTTTAGTGCGTTTATCCCGACTTGTTCATGCCCTATAATATCATCCAAGCTAAAGTTTGTATTGTTGCTTACTGCTCCATCTTTTTGGTGTATATATTTTAGTGTGACTAGATCTTTTTGAGTCATGATTCTAATGAAGTATACTCCGTTAGCGACTTCTTGTCCGCCGGAATTTTTTCCATCCCATCGTGCAGTATGTATGCCTGGATGTAGAACATCATCAACAATAGTTTTTACTTCTTGTCCTAGCATGTTGTATACTTGTATTGTTACATGTGTTGTTCCGGGAATATTGTATCCGACTACAGATTCACGTCCAGGGTTTGGGAATACTCCTGCACCAAATTTATATGATATTGGAGCCTTATTTTCTACAGCAGTAGGAGTGTCTAGAGTCATCTCATAATTTCCTTTAGCATCACTAGTTGCTTTTCCAACTTTACCATTCTACGATGCTTGAACATTTACACCACTAACTGCGCTAGAATCCTCAGCAGAAAATATATTACCATGAATAGTTTGAGAATATAATGGAGATGCAGCTATTGCTAAAGCCGCAGCCATCCAAAAAGCTCCACGTTTAATACCTCGTAAGATTTTACTCATACAATCATCATAGACGTCAGTATTTATAAACTTTACGGTTGTAGTTACTGAGATCATATATAACCTCCCAGCCAAAATACAAAATATTTCTATAGCGGTATTTAATTCCGCAAATAAAGTCCCATTTCATATAAGAATTAACCGAATTGAGAGGGGATTTTCCCGAAGGGATGGGGACGGCAAGGGGTGTGTCATTTATTCTTGCGTCCTTGATCTTCCAGCAATCGACTTCACACACCCCTGTGGTCCCCCTCTGGAGAGGGGACGTTCATCCTTTAGCGTGTGTTATCCGAGCTTCAATCCATTCCCGCAACTGCTCAACAATACCATCAACATTGCACTTCACATCCGAATCCCAAAATCGCATTATTGTCAACCCCAACGATTCCAGTTTCTCCTGTCTAATTCGATCGGCCTATTCCCTTCCGTCATGGGAATCGCCATCTATCTCAAGAATTAATTTCAATCACCTCGCTCCCAAGCTCAGCTTGGGAGTGCCACTTCTGAAAGCTCCGCTTTCTTCCTTGTTACGAAGCAGAGCTTCAATCACTTCTGTTCCCAACAAGATGTTGGGAACGAGATAGCATCACCATTTTCGTCATTTTGAAATATTAATATTTATACCTTCTTAGAAGAAACCAGTTTCTGCCAAAATCCAGGAAATGAGATATCTGCACAATCGGTATTTTCTATAGTAATATTAGGAATTCTAAGCCCTGCTACTCCGAATGACATTGCAATCCGATCTTCCTTGTTACGAAGCAGAGCTTCAATCACTTCTGTTCCCAACAAGATGTTGGGAACGAGATAGCATCACCATTTTCGTCATTTTGAAATATTAATATTTATACCTTCTTAGAAGAAACCAGTTTCTGCCAAAATCCAGGAAATGAGATATCTGCACAATCGGTATTTTCTATAGTAATATTAGGAATTCTAAGTCCTGCTACTCCGAATGACATTGCAATCCGATGATCACCATAACTAGGAATTAATGCGCCTGAGTAATTTTTCTTCCCTTCAAAAGCAAATCCATCTTCATATTCTTCTATATCACAGCCCAATAAACGCAGATTATTCACAATAGCATGAATTCGATCAGTTTCTTTCGTTCTTAGTTCTCGCGCATCGTGAATGCTAAAACTGCCCTCTGCAAATAAAGCTGTAATCGAGAGAATTGGGATTTCATCTATAAGATCAACCACTTCTGCACCACGTAGATCAATATTACTTTTCAATTCCGAATATTTGACAACAAGATCACCAATAGGTTCACCTTCGACGATTCTTTCATTTTCAACTTGGATATTACCACCCATTGTTTTGAATATATCCAAAATGCGTCTTCGTGTCGGATTAAGCCCGACATTTTGTATTGTGATATTTGATTCCGGCACAATCAATCCAGTGGAAAGGAAAAACGCTGCTGCTGACATGTCTCCGGGAACAAAAAACTTCTTACCGTCAATTTTCATATCTGATTGGACTTCAACAACATTGCAGCCATTTATTGTTGTTGATCTCAAACCGAGCATTCGTTCAGTATGGTCGCGTGTTTTTGAATTTTCAATAACCGTTGTCAGACCGTCAGCAAAAAGACCTGCAAAAAGTAACGCAGATTTGACTTGTGCACTTGGTATAGGCAAGGTATATTGAATTGAATGAAGCTGTTCAACTGGTTCAATAAACAGTGGCGCAGTATTTGTTTCAGTACCATAAATATTTGCACCCATTTGTCGAAGCGGATCGATGATACGTTTCATTGGCCGCTGGCATAATGAAGAATCTCCAATAAGAACTGAATTAAATTTTTGTCCAGCAAGAATACCTGAAAGCAATCGCATAGTCGTACCTGAGTTGCCCGCGTTTAATGGCGCGGAAGCTTTCTGCAATCCGCGGCGTCCTTTACCATAGAATGAAATGTAATTTCCACGCTCGTTGATTTGAATTCCAAGTTGCTTAATACATGAAAGTGTACTAAGAGGGTCTGCAGCGTGCGAACACGAGCTTATTTCCGATACACCGTCTGCAATTGCGCCTATCAAAATGGCTCGATGAGAAATGGATTTATCCCCTGGAACTTGTAAAGTTCCCTTAAATCCTTTTATCTGTGGTATCGTAAGATTCATAAAAGAAATCCTCACACCGTTTATAAATTGTTTGTGATGTGAGGATATGTGCTCCTTGAAGTTGGAAATGGTTAACGACGCGGACGCCGGTCGTCCCTGCCTCCATGATGATCTGATTTTTTGCGTTCACGGGAACGCTTCATTTCCTCGCCTGCATTTTCTCCACCAGGCAGCAATGCTTTATGACTTAGGCTCATTTTCCCATCTGGATCGATGTGCATTAATTTAACTTCAAGAATGTCTCCTACTTTCACAAAGTCGTCCACCTTTTCAACACGCTGCACATTTAATTGGGAAACGTGTACGAGTCCTTCTTTTCCCGGAAGAATTTCAACGAATGCACCAAAGTCTGTAATCTTTTTTACAGTTGCTTTATACACTTTATCTATTTCCGGCAATTCAGCAAGACCACGAATATAGAGCATCGCTTTATCTGCAGATTCTTTTTCTACCGCTGCAACTGTAACCGTACCGTCATCTTCTACATTGATTTCTGCACCGCTATCCTTGACGAGCTGACGAATATTTTTACCGCCAGGCCCAATCAATGAACCAATCATATCTATCGGGATCTTTATAGTTTCCAAACGCGGTGCATACTGAGAAATTTCAGTCCGTGCTGTTGAAAGGCATGTAGCCATTATATCAAGAATATGCATTCGTCCTTCTTTCGCTTGAGCAAGAGCTTTCTCAAAAATCTCGAATGAAATACCTTTGATCTTAATATCCATTTGGAATGCAGTAATTCCGACATTTGTGCCGGCAACTTTGAAATCCATATCACCTAAATGATCTTCGTTTCCAAGAATATCACTAAGAATGGCAACCTGATCAGATTCCTTCACTAAACCCATTGCAATACCGGCAACAGCCCGCTTCATTGGAACTCCAGCATCAAAAAGTGAAAGTGTACCTGCACAAACCGTTGCCATCGAAGATGAACCGTTTGATTCGAGAATATCAGAAACTACGCGAATAGTATAAGGAAATTCTACTTCGGTCGGAATCAATCTCTTAAGCGAACGCTCAGCAAGATTTCCGTGACCAATTTCACGCCGTCCAGTTGAACCAACTCTTCCAACCTCGCCAACAGAAAATGGCGGAAAATTATAGTGGAGCATAAAACGTTTTGTTGTTTCGGGTAACAGACCTTCGAGTACTTGTTCATCCATTTTTGTCCCAAGTGTCGCACTTGTAAGACTTTGTGTCTCGCCGCGAGTAAAAAGTGCTGAACCGTGCGTACGCGGGAGAATTCCAACCTCGCAAGTAATCGGTCGTATATCTGTCAAACCGCGTCCATCAAGTCGTTTACCATCGTTAAGGATAGTTGATCGCATTGCATCACGTTCGATATCGTGGAGTAATTCATCTATAAGTGGTTCTTTCTCAGGATATTTTTCCGCCAAAGAAGCTTTGATCTCATCACGCACTTTATTCGTTTTTTCAGATCGTTCCTCTTTTGTCATCACTGTGCGGCTTAATTGTTTCATCTTTGCTTCTGCAAGTGCAGTAACTTCATCTTTCATACCAGATGGAATTTCCGGAACAAGTATATTCCGCTTTCGGCTTATTGACTTCCTGAGCAAGCTCAACCTGAACAGAACAAATGCTCTTTATTGCTTCATGACCGATTCGCAATGCTTCAAGCAAATCATTTTCTGAAGCTTCAGCAGATTCACCTTCAACCATAACAATAGAATCAGGTGTTCCAGCTACTGTGATGTCTAAATCGCTTGAATCCAGTTCCCTGAATGTCGGGTTCACAATATATTTTCCATCAACACGACCTACTCGTACTTCCGCAATTGGACCATCAAATGGAACATCAGACACCATCAAAGCTGCTGATGCCGCACAAGCGCCAAGGACATCGCCATCATGTTCCATATCAGAAGAATAAACAGTGACAAGAACTTGTGTTTCGTTTTTATATGTCTTGGGAAACATCGGTCTAATAGGACGGTCAATCAATCGAGAGGATAATATTTCTTTTTCAGTCGGACGTCCTTCGCGCTTGAAAAAACCGCCTGGAATTTTCCCTGCAGCTGCCGTTTTTTCACGATACTCAACTTGCAATGGGAAAAAATCCTGACCTTCTACGGCTTCGTATCCGCTCACTACTGTCGCCAGCACCATTGTGTCTCCATATCTAACCATTACTGCGCCATGTGCTTGTTTTGCAAACCTGCCGGTTTCCAGTGTGAATGTTTTTCCGTTAAGTTGTATTTCCTTTGTGACCATCATAGTTACCTGCTTCTTTCTTCTAAAGAACCGCGTACTAAAAATTGATATCATTTATAGCGCATTTAATTACTTACGTATATCAAGCTCTTGAATAATCTTTCGATAGCGCGCAATATCTTTTTTCATTAAATAGTCTAGCAATCGGCGCCTCTTGCCGACTAATTTCAGCAAACCCAGCCGGGCATGATGATCTTTTTTAAATGTATCAAGATGCGGGGACAAACTGTCAAGAGTGGCTGTTATGATGGCAATTTGCACTTCAGGAGTACCAGTATCTGAAGAATTCTTGCCATATTTTCCTATTATTTCTTTTTTTTGCTCTGTTGTAATTGGCATTTTAGCTCCTTGTAAATTGTAATTGTACTGCAATCATTCTATTCAATTATTTTTATATTCAAGCTGTAATACGCTGCTCAATTCTTTGTCTTTGTGCATTTGCTGAATAAGTTGCTCAGCGGTATCAAATTTAAATTCATTGCGCATTTTACGCAGGAAATTGATTTGAATATCTAATTCATAAATATCTTTATCAAAATCAAGAATATTTACTTCAATAGTACGTTTACCTAACGGTTGAAATGTCGGACGCACTCCAATACTCGCCATACCAAAATAATTGTCCTTATCTACATTGACCTTCACAAAATAAATACCGTTATCAGGAACAAGCTTCTTTTGCGAATCAAGCATAATATTTGCCGTTGGATAACCGAGAAGACGTCCCCTCCCGTCACCTGCGACAACTTTCCCCCGTAAGGCATATGGCCTGCCCAATAATTTTGCCGCACTTTGTACCCTTCCTTGGTTTAACGCATCTCGAATTATGGAACTACTTATCGGATTACCGTTAAGAGTGAATTGTTTAATATTTACAACATCAAATTCAAATTCTTTCCCCAGCTGTATCAAGGAGTCAATTGTCCCTTCGCGATTTCTTCCCCAGTGATGATCATACCCTTCTACCACTAGGCTTATTCCAATGCCATTAATAAGATATGTTATATAGAAATCTCGAAAGCTCTGATTTGAAAACGCTTTGTCAAATTCAATCACAACAAACCAATCAACACCCAACATCTCACATAATTCTTGACGTTCTCGCAAGGTTGTTAGAAGTTGCACCTTTGTCTTGGCATCTGCTAATATTTCTCGCGGATGCGGTTCAAAAGTCACCACTACACTTCTACCATTCCTTTTTTTCGCAAGAGCAACTACTTCTTTTATAATTTCTTGATGGGCAAGATGAACGCCATCAAATGTACCAACTGTAATAGTCGAATTCTTGTCAAACGGAATCTCATTAATTTGTTGAGCTAATTTCATGAAAGCTCTAATTATTTTTGAAGATCGAATTCCGCCAATCAATCAATTGTTCTATTGTCATAGCATTAGTGATACGATGATCGCCAATACGTGTTCTCCTCAGTGCTGTCAATGTTGCACCGCATCCAAGTCGCAGACCAAATTCATCAATCAAAGAACGAATATATGTTCCCTTTGAGCAAACGATACAAAAATCAATATATAAATCACGAATATCAACAATATCAAAGCTTAAAATATTTATTTCTCGCTCAACACGTTCTACTGCTTTTCCGGCTCGTGCATATTTGTATAACGGTTTCCCGCCATATTTTACTGCGGAGTACATCGGCGGCAACTGGAGTTGCTTGCCGATATAACTTTGAGCTATCTCTTTTATTTTCCGTTCGGTTATTGTAGAAGAATCCCTCCATTCATGAGGCTCTGTTTCCGTGTCAAAACTTGGAGTGCGCACTCCAAGTTTACAAGTACCTGTATATTCTTTTTCTAGCCCGACAAATTGCTCAATAGTTTTTGTTTTCTTGCCTGTACAAACAATCAATAAACCGGTTGCGTTTGGGTCTAAAGTTCCAGCATGTCCCACTTTCCGCACATCAAAGAGCACTCTTACTTTCTTAACAACATCAAAGGACGTCCAATCTAAAGGTTTGTCGATGAAAAGAACCACACCTTCAACTGAAAAATCATGTTGCAATAATTTCTCTTCACTCATGCATCAGCCGAATTTTTCTCTTCTTCTTTCTTTGAATCATTCTCATGAATTTTATTAAATATATTCTCAAGTTTCATTGCCCTATCCAGGGATTCATCTAAATAAAAGATAATCTCAGGTGTAAAACGCAATCGCACTGCATGGCCGAGCATAGAGCGAATCGATGATTTTTGTGCTTCTAATTTGGTGAAGCTCTTTTTCTTTTGCTCTTCGTCTCCAAAAATACTTAAATAAACTTTTGCGACCTTAAGATCGGGACTCATTATTACATCTGTTACAGTTAAAAAACCGTAATCGTTCATGCTGAAGTTACGTTGAAACATTAAGCCCAATTCCTCTTTGATGAGCGATCCAACTTTTTCAGATCTAACAGACACATTCTATCCTTTATTCCAATTTGCGTTTAGTTTCAACAGTTCTATATGCTTCAATAATATCGCCATTCTTGATATCGTTGAAGCTTTCAAGACTAATACCGCATTCAAACCCTTGTTCGACTTCTTTTACATCATCTTTGAACCGTTTCAGCGATGCAATAGTTCCGTCAAACACTTCGATGCCATCACGTACTAGGCGTACATGATTGTTCCGTACAATTTTGCCATCTCTAACATAGCAACCAGCAATTGTTCCGATTTTAGATATTTTGAAGACATCTCGAACATCTACCGTTGCAGTAACTTCCTCTGTTACAGTTGGAGCCAATAAACCTTCCAGAGCTTTCTTCACATCATTAATAGCATTATAAATGATATTATAGATTCTGATGTCAACATCTTCGTGTTGTGCTAATTGACGCGCTTTGAGATTCGGACGTACATGGAATCCAATAATCACTGCACTGGATGCCATAGCGAGCAATACATCTGATTCAGAAATACCACCGACACCTTTATAGATGACTTGCACTTTGACTTCATCTGTCGAGAGTCTCATCAAAGAATCCGAAAGAGCTTCTGCTGAACCATCCACATCAGCTTTGACAATAACCGGTAGATCACGCACTTGCCCTTCTTTGATTTGTTGCGAAATATCATCCAATGTCACTCGTCTGTTTTGCCGGAAATCTTGTTCTCGTTTTAATTGCTGGCGTGTTAAACTAATTTCACGTGCTTGATGTTCGTCTTCAATGCCAACAAGATCATCACCCGCTTGTGGAATACCGTCAAAACCAACAACTTGGACAGGTTGCGATGGTTTAGCCGCTTCTACTCTTTGACCTCGCTCATCAAACATGGCTCTTACGCGTCCACTCCAAACGCCGCAAACAAATGAATCGCCAATACGCAGAGTACCTTTCTGTACTAAAATTGTCGCGATAATTCCTTTGCCCTTATCTAATTCAGCTTCTACAACAGTTCCGCGTGCTTCTCTATTTGGGTTTGCGCGAAGATTCAACATCTCTGCTTCTAGTAGTATTTTTTCGAGGAGCAAATTAATATTGGTTCCTTTCTTAGCAGAAAGTTCGACTGCTTGATGCTTTCCCCCGTATTCTTCAATCAGAATTCCGTGTTCGGCCAATTGTTGTTTTATCCGTTCAGGATTAGCTTCTACTTTATCAATTTTATTAATCGCAACAATTATCGGAACGTTTGCTGCTTGTGCATGACTTATGGCTTCTACGGTTTGAGGCATTACACTATCATCTGCAGCTACCACCAAAACAACAATATCCGTAACTTGTGCGCCTCTGGCACGCATTGCGGTGAATGCCTCGTGACCTGGTGTATCGAGAAACGTAATCTGTTTATTACTATCAACTGTGACTTCGTAAGCACCGATATGCTGTGTTATTCCTCCTGCTTCACCAGCGACAACATTTGCACTTCTAATATGATCGAGCAACGATGTTTTGCCGTGATCGACGTGCCCCATAATCGTGACAACCGGTGCGCGCTGAATAAGTGTCTCTTCTTCATCTTCAATATCCGAAAGCGCTTCTGATGAAAACTCTTCTTCAAAATCCACTTGGAATCCAAACTCATCAGAAACTAGAGTAATTGTATCTTTATCTAAACGCTGGTTGATGGAAACCATAATGCCAAGACCCATTACTTTTTGTATGACTTCAGCTACAGTTACCTGCATTAGATTGGCAAGTTCACCAACAGTAACATATTCAGTTACTTTGATGCGCATCTTATCATGTTCAATTTGATCGAGTTTTTTCTGTTCTTCCTCTTCTCTCTTTTCTTTTTTCTTTCGTCTTATGGCTGCACGTGCAATCGCCAACTCGTCGCCTGACTCAGCAAGAGTTTCCCGAATTGCTTTTGCCACTTCATCTTCATTGACCTCAGCACGTCGAACTCGTTTTCGTTTTCTTGATTTTGATTCTTCTTCATCTTCCGATTTGCCTGGTGCTGATTTAGTTTTCTTAATCTCATCACGAACTTTTTTCTTTTTCTTTTTTCTTTTCTCTTCTATATCCGGTTTTTGATTACCTCGAGCAGGCGTTAGATCTATCTTTCCTTTGATTGTTAATCCGCGCTGCGAACGCGCAACAACAGCTTCCAATGGAGTCTGCAATTGCTTTTTTGCCCGTCCTGCTGGTTTGTCTTTGCTTGGAGTCTCTCCTTTGGTTTCTCGGTTTTTGTTTCAACGACTGGCGATGGCGGTTCAGCTGATATTTCTGTAGTTACGACTTCTTTTTCAGGTTCAGGTATTTCTTTAACAGAAATTTCGATTGTCTCTGTTACTATCGGCTGTGGAATTTCTTTCACAGCATGAATCAATGGTTCCTCTATTGTGGGTTGCTGCGCTTCCTTTTGCACAGGAATATCTTCTTTTCCTGCGGCTTTCTTTTCAACTTTCTCAACTGTTTCTGTTTTTTCAGGAGTTTCCTTCTTCCGTGTAGAACGGAACTCTTGAATTTTACGTTGATGCCTCTCTGCAACTTCCTTGTCTTTCTTAAAATGGCCCATAATAACAGGCATCATATCCTCGGTCACAGAGGACATGTGTGACTTCACATCGAAGCCTTTCTTTTTAAGGAAGTCAATGATTGTTTCGCTTGAAAGATTTAATTCTTTCGCGAGGTTGAAGATCTTCATTTTTTTAAAGCTCTGTTCAGACATTCTGATCTTCTTTCGTTATACACGAAATAAGTGTTTTTTTACTCGCCTTCCGGCTTAGTTTCTTCTGTCTTTATTATTTCTGGTTCTTCGTGCGCTTTTAAGTCTGAGGAAATTTCCTCTTTTTCAGTCTTCTCTTCTTTATCTGTTCCATCGATCTCTGCAAGTAAAGTATCCGTTTCCTCGTCGATTTCTACTTCTGCTTCTTCAAAGCCCTTCTTCAACATTGCAATAATCTCGTCCACTTTTTCCGGTTCTATCCCAAGTGTATTAACCAGATCTTCTTTTGGCGTCTTTATGATATCACGCACTGATTTATAATTCTCATCAAAGAATTTATGGAAGAGCACATCGCCAAGTTCTTCACGGAATTCCGATAAATCCATGTCGTATTCCTCTTCTTCACCGCCTTCTTTTTGCACATTCAACTCAAATCCCGTCAACTTAGAGGCTAAACGAACATTCTGTCCGCCTTTGCCTATGGCAAGAGAAACCTGATCGTTGGCAACATTTATCACTGCTTTTTTATTTTCCTTGTCCATCTGAATTTCTTTAAGTTTAGCCGGTGCAAGTGCACGTTGGATAAACACTAAAGGATCTTCAGAATAATTAATTACATCGATATTCTCGTTATTCAATTCTCTAACGATTGCATGAATACGCACACCCTTCATTCCAACGCATGCTCCGACGGCATCAATACGCTCGTCGTGTGAAAGCACTGCTACTTTAGCTCTATCTCCCGGTTCACGTGCAATTCTCTTAATTTCAATAATACCATCATAGACTTCGGGAATTTCAATCTCAAATAACCTCATAAGAAAGGCAGGATCTGTCCGAGATATAACAACCGTTGGATTACCTGCTCCTTTGCGAACTTCTTTCACGATAGCTCGGATTGTATCACCTTTTTTATAGCGTTCTTTGTAAATTTGTTCATTCCTGGGCAGAAGCAATTCATTCTTATTATGAATGACAAGAATTTCACCTTTGCCTTTGCGAATCTGATAAATCTCACCTACAACAATTTCTCCGATTGAATTAGAGTATTCATTAAATATCGCCTCGCGTTCGATCTCTTTGATACGCTGATTTAAGTTTTGTTTTGCACTTATCACAAGACGACGGCCGAAGTCCTCTAATGGAACGATTTCGACGAACTCTTCTCCAGTGGCTAAACTATCTCCAGATTTTTTTTGTGCATCTTCAACAGAAATCTGTGTTGATGGATCTTCTACCACCTCTACGACTTCTTTTTCAAGATAAATTTCGATGTCACCTTTATCCATATTGACGACAACATCATATTTTACATTAGGCCCATACTTCTTCTTCACCATCATCCCAAAAATATCTTCCACAATCCCAATAAGGATATCTTTGTCGATGCCTTTTTCGCGAGCCATCTGTGCAAATGATTCAACAATTTCGTGATTCATCTTACCTCCATGCTACAGAGCATTCATTCTGTGGACTACCAGGGAAGCTCTTCAATTGATTCAATAATCTCATTAAAGGAAATTTTACAAGTTTCTCCATTTTTAGTGATAAAAGTTAAAATATCACCTTCTATTTCACTAAGCGTACCGTTAATCTCTTCAATTCCGACGTCTTTTCGATAATGCACGAGGAATTTTCTTCCTATATTTTTACGATATTGCCTTAACAACCTAAGCGGTTTCGTTAAATCAGGAGAAGACACTTCCAATATATATGAATTTGGAATAATATTTTGAAGTTCAAGCGTTTCTCCTATTTTTCGATTCAGTTCAGTACATTGACTAACCGTAATTCCTGAATCAGTATCTACAAAAAGCTGCAATACTTTTCGCTGCTCACCCTGTATATTAATATCAACGATGAATGCATCGATTGTGTTAAGAAAGGGTTTCGCTATTTCTTCAATCTTTTGCTGTAAATCCATCAATTCAGGATTCCAAAAAAAATAGCCCGTCTACCTCGGGCTATCTACATCTGCTGTTTATAATATACACAATGGCTTTTGAAGAAGCAAGAAAATTTGCTGTTTATAGGTTTTGCCTCTACAGTAATTTAAAAATTAGTAATCATTACATTTTTCTTGTAGAAATCCTCAATAATTGTAGCCGCCTCGACCGGATCATCAGTAACATGAAATATATCTATATCTTCGGGAGAAATCATTTTTTCCTGAACGACCGTTGTTTTAATCCAATCGACAAGGCCTTTCCAGTAATCAGAGCCCATAAGGACAATCGGAAACGCTTTTGTTTTTTGGGTCTGAACAAGTGTCATTGCTTCAAAGAATTCATCTAACGTACCAAATCCTCCAGGCATTACTATAAATCCATGGGCGTATTTAACAAACATCACTTTTCGCACGAAGAAATGTCTAAAAGTTTGCAATCTACCGCGATCAATATACTTATTCGCGTCTTCTTCATGCGGCAGCTCTATAGCGACGCCGACAGAATCCCCTTTCTGCTCTTGTGCTCCTTTATTTGCCGCTTCCATAATACCTGGACCACCGCCTGTGAGCACATTGAACCCATGCTTGACGAGTTCCTTAGCTACCTGAACAGCCAGCTGGTAATATCGCGAATCCGGTTTTAATCGAGCAGAGCCAAATATAGAAACGAGATTTTTTTGTCTCGCCATCAAGGTGAATCCATCAACAAATTCTGCCATAACACGAAATATACGCCATACATCATCCTGCGCTGCGAGGAGCCCCCTGAGCTGTTGATCTTGTTGTGCGTCATAATCTGTTCGAGTCTGATGGTTCAAATTGTTATTTTCCATATTCTTCTCCTTCTAATTTCTAAAAAGTGATTTCATCATTTCCGAGGCTATTATAATTTGTTCCTTACTGATATCTAGATGTGTAACCGCTCGAAGAGTAGAAATACCCATTTCCGAAATAAGAACACCTTTGGCTTTCAATTTGGAGATAAGCTCTTCGGCGCTCTCCGATCTGCCACTAATATTGAGGATGATAATATTTGTTTGTACAGATTTTAAGTCAAGATCAATGCCAGGGAGATTGCTTAATTCTTTTGCTAACCACTTTGCCTTATCGTGATCTTCCTTCAAACGTTCATAATTGTGATCAAGTGCAAATAATGCTCCAGCTGCAAGAATTCCAACTTGACGCATACCACCGCCGAATATTTTTCGATATTTTCGTGCCGATTCGATTTTCTCGCGTGTTCCAGTTAAAGCGGAGCCAACCGGAGCTCCCAACCCTTTTGAAAAACAAACCGAGACAGTATCAAAGAAACGAGCATATTCTTTCGGAGCAATGCCCGTTGCAATAGAGGCATTCCAAAGACGAGCACCATCAAGATGAAGGGCAAGTTTCCTATTTCTCGCCAAGTTATGTATTTTCTGAATTTCTTCAAGCGGATAAATTGTTCCGCCTGCCTTGTTGTGAGTATTTTCAAGACAGACAAGTGAAGTTTTCGGGTTGTAATAGATCTTTGAACGGATTGCTTGAGCTACCTGTTCTACGTTTAAGATTCCATTGTTTCCTTTGACTGTACACAATTGCACATTGGAAAGAAATGCAGCTCCAGCTGTTTCATAGTTAAAGATATGCGATTCGCTTTCAACGATGACTTCATCACCCGGTTGAGTATGCACTTTAAGAGCAAGTTGATTTGCCATCACTCCAGATGGCACGAAGAGCGCCGCTTCTTTGCCAAGGATTTCAGCTACTCTTTCCTGCAAACAATTTACTGTCGGATCTTCACCATACACATCATCGCCAACTTCAGCAGTAAGCATCGCTTCTCGCATTTCTCGGGAAGGTTTGGTTACCGTATCACTTCGCAAATCGATTATTTCCATATTAATTCCTTTTTAATTTATTTTTAAAAAGCACTGTAATAAGCAGCATTGATGAAATTGCAAGACAAATTTTGGCTACAACATCGCCGTATTTTACATAGAATGTCTCGTCTGATAATAAGCCAATATCTGCAATAAATTTAGTATTTGTGTACAAATTCGTTGTTAATTGTCTTTTACCTGTAGGATCAACAACCATGGAAATTCCGCCATTTGCACATTGAACTATCCAGCGGCGCGTCTCAACTGCCCTTAAGGATGCAAACGCGGCATGCTGATATGCACCAGATGTATTGCCCCACCAACTATCATTTGTTATAATAACCAAAAAGTTTGCGCCACGCTTCACAAATTCTCTTACATAATTCGGATAGACAGATTCATAACAAATCATTCCAGAGAATTTTGTTTGACGACCATCTTTCAAATGAAATGAATATACAATAGTATCCGCACCTTTTCCCCAGCTTGAAATGCCCACATTCCATTTTAACGGTTCGATAAGCCAGCGAAATGTTTCGGCGTACGGAATACGTTCTGCAAATGGAACCAAGATTGACTTCTTATGAATTTGATCGATTATGCGATTGGGTTGAATTAAAACTGCAGAGTTGTATGATTCAATATATGAATTTGATGCTCCAATTCTTTCAGCAGTTGCGGGTGCATGCAACGAATCGAAAAATTCCGCTGTTGGAAGTCCAGTAAATATTGGAAGTCTCAGTGTATCAGAAAGCGAAAGAAGTTCTGAAAGAAAGAGAGAATATCGCGGCAATAGTATATGAAATGGAATAGCTGTCTCCGGCCAGAATACAATGTCCGGTTTGGATTTGGAAAGTTGCTTTGTCTCATCAAAGTAATAATTGAGTTGATGAAAATAGGATTCCCATTTATCGCTGTAACTTCCACCCCATTTATCCCACGGATCAAAGTTTGGCTGAATGACGCCAATAGATATTTTGTTTCCTGAATCCACTGATTTATTTCCAATAACATACGTACCATAAAGAGCAGACCCAAAATACAGAACAACCAGTACTGACACTAAAGACAGGACTTTTCTGGATCGAAATTCCCATTTGCCACTTGCTTGATTCACTATTAGCAGGAATGCTATAATGTTGAATGCAAAGATCAGAAGTGTTAATCCATATACAGAGGAATATTCAACAATTTGGATTCGATTGAGATCATAAGCTTGACTATTTCCAATTGTGAGCCACGGAAATGAATATTCCCCCAGCGAATGAAGATACTCAAACGAAGTCCAGAACAAGGCAAATGCAATTAATCCATGAATAAGTCCAAGTCTTTTCTTGACAACAAATGCAAACAGGACTATCGGTAAGAAAAATATCGGGTGGATAAAAACGACTGCAGTGCCTGCCGTCATCATCCAAATATCTTTTCCAACAACAAATCCTCCTGTCCAATACACTGTGATTAAATGAAATATTAGCAGGAATAAATATGAATATTTTACGATTTGGTAGAATGATTCTAATCTAGCGAAAAGAAAAAACATTGGGATGAATGCAACATACGCCAGTGAATAGAATGGAGATGGAGGGAAAGAAAAACCGAGAAGGATTCCAGAAGCAACTGCAAGACCTACATTTAACCACAATTGTTTAGGAGTTTGATTTGATTTTGAATCCTTCATCAAATACTTTCTTATTACACTTTTCTTTGTCTAAAGCCATACCAAAGTTCTTCTAACGCGATAAAGATTAAAAGCACGATTCCAGCGCAAAATAATCCGATAACTGCGCCACCGATCACATCAGATGGGTAATGTACACCAACATACACGCGCGAAAATGCAACAATTGCTGCAAGTCCAAAGAACCACCATTTACAGCGCGGAAAAAAGAAAGCCAGTATAAGAGCGCCTGCAAAATTATTGACGGCGTGCGAAGACGGAAATGAAAATCCACTTCCACAACTAACTAGTAGATGAACATTTTGCAGTGCAAAACATGGTCGTGGACGTACCAGCAAATACTTGATCACAGAACTGCTTAATTGATCACTTATAATAATGGTAATAATGAGAAGGATTGCCGCTATTCTAACATGACGTTTTCCACGAATAAGCATCCAGAGAAGAATTAAAGCAACGAAGACCAAAACGATGCGTTGCTTGTTCAAATCTGTGATGAACGGCATTAAGAAGTCGAATACCGGATTACACAATGAAGTATTAAGAAAGTGAAATAATGTAATATCAAGAGAATTGAGAAAATTGACCACTAGTTTAACTATAATTTAATTATTCTGTTGTAAGTGAAAATATATATTGGATATAGACAATTATTTGATATCTCACTCATTTTTTTTTTGCAGAATGGAAGCAATTGCAAAAGCTGCACAACCTTCTTCCCTACCAAAGGATCCAAGACCTTCGTGAGTAGTAGCTTTAATGGAAATTAATTGAGGCGAGACATTGAGTGCTTTTCCAATGCGCTGGCGCATCGCAGCAACGTATTTTGCTATTTTTGGCTTTTCGAGAATTACAGTAGAATCAATATTATTAATCTCCCATCCACTTTTCTGAATCATTATTCCTACCCGTTTGAGAAGCTTAAGACTTGAGATATTATGATATTCTTTATTAGTATCAGGAAAATGTTTTCCGATATCACCCAAAGCAGCTGCTCCAAGAAGTGCGTCACAAATAGCGTGGAGCAAAACATCCGCGTCAGAATGTCCTAAGAGTCCAATATCAGATGGAATGTGAACGCCGCCTAAGACAAGCTTTCGTCCTTGCATTAAACGGTGAACATCATAACCCAATCCAAATCGAATTATTTCTCTTTTTTGTATCAGCATCAAGAAATATTATCTCATTTACTGTATGTCAAAACTTCTATAAGTTTTTATGCATTCAAGCCATTCTATTTTCAAATTTTTTACATGAGCTACACGCGGACCAACTTTCACTTCTTTAATAAATTCTTCAATTAATGAGCGATCTCCTTCGATTTCGATTTCCACCTCTCCTGAAAATATATTTTTCACATACCCAACAAGTCCGAAATTTATTGCCCGATTGAAGACAAAGTAGCGATATCCAACACCTTGAACTATTCCACTCACTAATAAATGTGCTCGAATTTCCATAGTTTATGCCAAATTACGATGAATGCATTTGACATGCAATAAAGTCAAGCAAAAGAAAAAGGGACAGCTGAATGCCGTCCCTTTTGTAAGTGCCCGGAGCGAGACTTGAACTCGCATGCCCTTACGGGCGCCACCCCCTCAAGATGGTGTGTCTGCCAGTTCCACCATCCGGGCAAAGAAACGTGAGCGTGGGTGGGCTCGAACCACCGACCCTCTGCTTAAAAGGCAGATGCTCTACCCCTGAGCTACACACTCGCACATTTCATAAATCATTCGCCAATCGCATTTATACTGTTCGTTATCGAACAAGCATAATATAAGAAATAGAGCGCCGAAATTCAATGTGAATTTGCTGAATTTGTCTCTGCCGTTTTTACGATATCTTCTGTTTTCGTTTTTTTGCGAAAGAGAATTCCCGTTGGTATAACTATACAATAACCCACTACTAACAAAATTGGAGCAACCACAAGTGGCATTGTTCCGTTCCATGGATCTTGCGCAAGAGCTATATAGCCAAGTATTATACATATTATCCCTGCGCCAAGAATTTGATAATTTATTTTTGTAAACGGAAGCCCAATACCGAATACTTTTTGTTTTGTAGTTGTATGTTTTTCCACTCGAACCATTTTTTATTCTCCAAGATAAATCATGAAAAAACCCGACAGATGAAAAAACGCCGGGCCTGACCATAACACCAGCAATGGTCAGGATATTCACCATTGCATTTATTTTAAAAGTAATTTAGAGCATTTCTTTTCAATGTCAAGATCCGAAAATATATTTACTGATGCCTTGCTACGTTCAATTTTCCTTCCGAAAGCCGGAGGACACGATGAGCACGCCTTGTAAGATCAAAGTTGTGTGTTGCAACGACAAAAGTCATTCCAAATTCTTCTGATAGATGTACTAGCAAACGATGCAAACTCAAGCCATTTTCTTCATCAAGATTACCCGATGGCTCATCTGCAAGAACAATCTTTGGATTGTTCATAAGCGCGCGCGCGACAGCGACTCGCTGTTGTTCTCCTCCCGAAAGTTCGTTTGGTTTATGATGCGCTCGATCCGAAAGACCTACCTGTTCCAGAAGTATTTGAGCTCTAGGAGTCGCTTCCTTAATTGTTTTTCCAGCAATCAAAGCGGGCATGCATACATTTTCTAGTGAGGAAAATTCTGGAAGAAGATGGTGAAATTGAAAAATGAAACCCAGCGAACGATTTCTAAATTTTGTCAATTGCTCTTCTGTAAGTGCAGACACATTCTGCTCACCAAGTTTCACCATTCCGTCTGTTGGACGATCGAGTCCGCCTAAAATGTGAAGTAATGTACTCTTGCCTGAACCAGACGGGCCTACAATCACGACGAATTCCCCATGCCGAATTTCTATATCAACACCTTTGAGAACAGGAAGAGTTAGGTTCTTTCCCATCGGATATTCTTTCCAAATATTCTCTCCTGTTAGAAGAGTAGAGCGACGTGTCATTCCCATCGTATAGCTTTCACTGGATCAAGGTTTGCCGCTCGTTTAGACGGGAGGCGTGAAGCAAGTGAGCATAAACCAATTGCAGCAACTGCAATAACCACAATATCTAAGATATGTACTTCTACAGGCATAGCCGGGATAATATAAATAGTAGTATCAAGCGCAACTAGATGATACCGTTGTTGAAGATACACAATAAATAATCCAATTACAGATCCTGTTATAGTGCCTACAATACCGACAAATAGACCCTGGAGAGCAAATATTTTTTTTAGACTTTCGTTTGACGCGCCCATGGACTTTAAAATTCCAATGTCACGCCGTTTCTCAATAACGGTCATCGTCAATGAGCCAAGCAAGTTGAATGACGCAACCGCGATAATAAGACAGAGTACGATATATGCACACCACCTTTCAATTTGCATTACAGTATATAGTTCGCGATGTAGATCGTACCAAGTTAGATAACGAAATGTACTCCCGTATTTATTCTTTAATTCATCTTTCATATTATCTGCATTATCGATATGATCGAAGCGAATATCTATGCCATCAATTCGCCCTGCACGACCAAAAAGAGATTGGGCGCTAGCCAAATTCGTGAAAGCATAGTAACCGTCATAATCTTTATTGTTCGATTCATAAATTCCAACTACTCGAAAGCGGCGAATGACAGGCAAGTCAAGTTGCATCGTCGCTAATTCGGCTCCCGCTGGGCTTACAATAGAAATTGTATCACCGATTACGGTACCTAATCTATCTGCGAGAACAAGACCCAATACAATTCCGCCTCTCTGTTTTTTATCTAAATCAATTGATCCGAGAACAAGTTTATCCGAAAGTCCGGATACATTCGGGATTTTACTTGTTTCGAGTCCTCTGATATTGACAACTCGATTTACATTTTTAGAAACTATGAGTGCCTTTCCACCTACAAAAGGCGAGCATGCTTTAACATGTGGCTGGTGAGAAATGTATTCCAGTATCGGCCCGCTATTAATTGAATCCATTGGGACAGTACTTTCGATTCGAAGATGCGGATCAAAATTTATAAGAATTGAAGATACTAAACTTCCAAATCCATTAAACACCGATAACACGACAACAAGTGCCGCCACACCTATCGTAACACCTATAACAGAGATTGCTGATATGATTGAGACAAATTTCAGATGTCTTTTGCTCAATGAATATCGAAACGCTATAAAATATTCATATTTCATTATGAAAAACGAATAAGCGTTATAGGATCCATCTTTGCTGCAAGTCTCGAAGGAAGCCAAGACGCAAGAAAACTCATGCAGATTGCAGAAGCACTTACAATAATAAAATCGAAAATAGATAGAACTATCGGCACATGAGTCATAAAATAAATTCCCGATGGGAGCGGAAAGAAACGATAACGAAATTCCAGCCAACAAAGCACCAACGCAATGATATTACCTAGAATTGTTCCGACAATCCCGATAAGTATTCCTTGTTTTAGAAATACCAAAACGATACTCCTACGCTGCATACCAATAGCCATCAAAGTTCCGATTTCGCGCGACTTTCCAAGTATCATCATCAATAATGTTCCAATAATATTTACTGTAGCAACAATAATTATAAGCGCTAAAATAATCAATACTGGAATTCGCTGAAGATCGACCCAGGCAAATAGATTTCTGTATTGCTGAAACATTGTTCGCGCATAATAAGGATAGCCGAAGTACTCAGGAATTTGTTGTGCAAGCGATGCAAGACTATCTGTGTTAGAAACTAAAATGTCAAATCCCGAAACAGTATTTCCGACCTGACACAGCCTCTGCGCATTTCTTAAATTAATATAGATAACACTTCCATCATAATCCGCCATCCCCGTTTCGTAAATACCACTGATTTCAAATTGCATTATTCGAGTATGAGCAAGTGATAGGGATGTTCCGCCAAGTGCATACATCAGAACATGGTCGTTCAGATGTACATTTAATTTTTCTGATAAACGTCTTCCAAGGATAACTCGCTGGGCACCGGTTTCCCGCTCTTCAAGATCGTATATTCCTTCCACAAGCCTTCGCTTTGCTGCGGAAATATCATTTGTCGGATCAACTCCCTTGATGAGAACACCGTCTATATCTGAATTTGATCGAATCATTCCTTCACGGGAAAGATAAGGCGCCATTTCAAGTACTTCTGGAAATCTCGCAATAACTTTCTGAATGGTCAAAGCTGGATCTGGCAACAAATCATTTTCAAAAGCAAACAATTGCATATGCGCTGTAAAACTAACGACATTTTCCTTTATTGTTTTTTCAAATCCACCGAGAATTGCAAGCGTAATGTCTAAACTGGCAACTCCAAGTGTGACTCCGATAATTGCAATAAATGTAATAAAGGATACAAATCCTCTATTATGCCTCGAAGTCAAATGTCGAATTGCGATAAAATCTGTAACATCCTTTTTTTTAAGCCGTAGGCGCACGAGGAATCCGGTAATTATTATTTTATTGAAGATTGAAGAAGATAGCTTTTGATAAATTCATCGATCTCACCATCCATTACGGATTGTACATTTCCATTTTCTGTTCCCGTTCTGTGGTCTTTCACAAGTTGATATGGTTGAAAAGTGTAAGATCGGATTTGACTCCCCCATTCAATTCGTTTTTTAGTACTTTCAATTGCACTGAGCCGTGCCTCTTCTTCTTCTCGGCGAATCTGATAGAGGCGGGATTTCAACATTTTCATCGCACGTTCACGATTCTGAAATTGCGAACGCTCCTCCTGACATGCAACAATGACACCTGAAGGAATATGTGTTATACGTACAGCTGTCTCAACTTTATTAACATTTTGTCCGCCCTTGCCGCCAGAACGATATGTATCAATTTTCAAATCAGATGGATTAATTTCGATTTCTACATCATCTTCAACTTCAGGATAGACAAATACGGATGCGAAAGAAGTATGTCTGCGCGCATTAGCATCGAATGGTGAGATGCGCACCAGCCGATGCACTCCACTTTCTGCCTTCAAATAGCCATAAGCGTACTTACCAATCACTTCAATTGTGGCGCTCTTAATGCCGGCGCCCTCACCTTCTAACATATCAGCAAGAAATATTTTTAGTCCATGCCGTTCGCACCATCTGGAATACATTCTTAAAAGCATTTCCGCCCAATCTTGTGCTTCGGTGCCTCCGGCGCCAGAATGAATAGTAAGAAATGCATTTTTCTCATCATCCGGACCACTTAACATATTTTTAAGTTCGAGGTTTTCTATATCTGCACGAAGCTTTTCAATATCTCTTTTTACTTCTGTTTCAAAGTCTGTTTCTTGCGCTTCTTCGGCCATCTCAATCAATGATTTCGTATCTTGGTAAAGAGCATCAAGTGAATTCCACGCATCAAGCCATTCTTTTCGACTATTTATTTCTTGAATAACTTTCTGTGCTGCTACATTATCATTCCAAAAGCCATCTGAAGCCGTACGTGCTTGATATTCCTTTAATTCTTGTTCTTTTTTATCGAGGTCAAAGATACCCCCGAAGTGCGCCGATACGTTTTCTTAGTTCTTCCAATTCTGTTCGCAAATCAAGAAAGCTCAAATCGTTTTCTCCTTATTCATTCTTTGGCTACATGCGCAATACTAATATGGATGCAACTCGTTCAACTCTACTTTAATCTGATATGCAATTCATCCAGCTGTTTCTTATCCACTATCGATGGCGCTTCATCCATCAATGACATGCCGCTCGATGTTTTCGGAAATGCAATAACGTCACGGATAGATTTACATCCAGTCATCAACATTATCATGCGATCAAGTCCAAATGCAATTCCTCCATGCGGCGGCGCGCCATATTTAAATGCATCCAGAAGGAATCCAAATTTTAATTTCGCATCCTCTGACGAAATGCCCATAAGACCGAACATTCTACTCTGTAATTCCTGTGTATGGATTCGGATACTTCCACCAGCAATTTCATTTCCGTTCAGCACTAAATCATACGCTCGTGCTCTCGCTTTGCCCGGATCGTTTTCTAGCAAATGTAAATCCGCCAGGTTCGGTGCTGTAAACGGATGATGGACAGCGATAAATCTTTTTTCTTCTTCGCTATACTCCAGCAGCGGAAAATCTGTTATCCAAAGAAAATTCCACTTTCCTTCCGGAATTAAATTCAATCGTTGTGCCATTTCAAGACGAAGAGTTCCAAGAATAGTTAAAGCTTTTTTCCAATCACCAGAAATTAACAGAATAAGATCTCCCGGCCTTGCATCAAACTTTTTTGCAATAGCATTTGACTCTTCCTGCGTAATGAATTTTGCTGCAGAACATTCTACTTTATCTTCAGTTACTCTCAAATACACCAAACCGCCTGCCCCAAGCGATTTGACATAATCAGTCAAAATATCTAATTGACTTCTTGTGTAGGAAGCAAGATTCGGGACATTAATCCCAGCAACAATTCCACCCTTCTTTACTGCATCACTGAAAATCCGGAATCCTGATTCCGCTGCTATATCTGAGCAATCTTGGATTTCCAGGCCGAAACGTGTATCGGGTTTGTCACTTCCGTAGCGCTCCATCGCTGTTTTATATGTTATAATTGGAAACGACGACGGCACTTCATAATTCAGGATCGTCTTAAAAATATCAGCTATAGCACCTTCAGTGATTCTCCGAATATCTTCTTCATCGACAAATGACATTTCAACATCGATTTGTGTGAATTCTGGTTGCCGGTCGGCACGAAGATCTTCATCCCGAAAACATTTGACTATTTGAAAATACCGATCAAACCCAGAAACCATCAAAATTTGCTTATAAGTCTGAGGGGACTGTGGCAGAGCGTAAAACTTTCCGCTGTGTAAACGGCTTGGTACAAGAAAATCGCGCGCCCCTTCTGGTGTGCTCTTCATTAAAATTGGTGTTTCGATTTCTAAGAATCCGTTTTTATCAAAATACTTTCTCACGACTTGATAAGTATGGTGCCGCATAATCAAATTGCTTTGTACTGAAGGCCTACGCAAATCGAGATACCTATACTTCAATCGCAGGTCTTCGTTGATTTCCACATAATCATCAAGAGCAAATGGCGGTGTTTCTGCTTTATTTAGAATCTCCAGCTCATTAATATCAACTTCAACTTCTCCTGTGGCAATCTCCGCATTTTCTGTTTCTTTAGGCCGGATATTAACCAAACCAGTTACTGAAATAACATATTCAGAACGCAAAGATTTTGCAATTTCATGCGCACCTGCATGTCTCTCCGGTGAAAACACTATTTGTGTTTTACCGTATCGATCGCGCAGATCGATAAAAATTAATCCGCCAAGATCACGGCGCTTATCTACCCATCCGGTAAGTGTCACTGTTTTCCCAACATGGATTTCTCTTAATTCGCCGCATGTAACAGTTCTTTTTTTATATGTGCTCAATACTATCCTCTTCTCTTATTCTGTTTTATAAAAACAAAAAAGCGAGAATTGCCATTAAGGCGCTTTGTTCTCGCTTTTATTTTATTAAATTCAATTCAAATGTTTCGATAATTTTTCGATAAGTGATCTCTTTGGCGCTGCACCGATAATCTGTTCTACTACTTTTCCATCTTTAAAAATAAGGAGCGTTGGAATGCTGCGGATACCGTATTGCATTGCAATCTGTTGATTATTATCAACGTCCACTTTGCCGATTTTCAATTTGCCTTCGTATTCATTTGCAAGCTCATCAACAACTGGAGCGATCATTTTACAGGGACCGCACCATACTGCCCAAAAATCAACAAGCACAGGCATATTTGCTTTTAATACTTCTTGTTCAAAATTATTTTCGTTCAATTCGACTGGTTTCATAAATGTAGTTCCTTTTTGCTATCCTTTTAGATGAACCGTCTCCTGCCCAAAAAGCTTTTTAACCGCATCCGTAAATTGTCTGTTTGGATCAATAGTATACTTGCGAGTTAAATATATCGAATTGTTGCTTAATCCGCTACCAGAGAGATTCAAGATACATTGGCACTTACCTTGATTGTGTTCAATTAGCTTCACTAATTCGAACACATCCTTTTCCTTTATGATATCAAGATTCAAGTCGATAATGATACCTTTTGCGTATTTCTTTCTTACATCATCAATGCCGATAATTTCATTGACAATGACTTTAATTGCTTCTTCATTACCATCATTCTTCCCTATCATCATAACTATGGAACCTACTTGGAGAAGAGCGGCATATTTTTGGAATGCATCAGCGAACACAATACAATCTGCTTTACCTGTAAAATCCTCAATTGTAACAAACGCCATGGTTCTATTTCGTTTATCTATTTTCTTTTTAATGTCAGAAATAATACCACATACATGGAGTGTAGAATTTGGTTTTATAGAATCTGCTTCGCCCAATTTCGCTGTTGATAATCCATCAATCTCATCACGATATTTCAACAAAGGATGGCCAGATACATAAAATCCTAGTACAGTTTTCTCACGCGAAAGTTTTTCCGTTTCCGTCCAATCTGGAACATTACGAAACATGGGCCGATTTGTGACTTTCGCACCACCAAGATCGAATAAATTTGACTGTCCTTTTTCAAGTTGTTCTTGCAGATTCTGCCCATAAGCTATTGCAGCTTCGACATTACTAAATATTTGAGCGCGATTATTATGAAGAGAATCAAAAGCTCCTGATTGAATAAGTCCTTCAATTGTTTTTTTATTTGCCAAACGCAGATCGACGCGTATGCAGAAATCAAAGATATCTTTGAATCGCCCTTTCTCGCCTCGTGCTTTCACAATTTGTTCTACAGCACCTGTACCGACATTCTTAATAGCGCTCAATCCAAAGCGAATTCCCTTTGGTGTAACGACAAAGTTAACACCGCTTTCGTTGACGTCAGGAGGAAGGACATCAATCCCTAATTTTCTGCACTCATCAATAAGTATTACTATCTTATCGGTGTTGTCCATTTCGCTGGAAAGTGTTGCAGCCATATATTCGGCTGGATAGTGTGCCTTAAGATACGCCGTTTGATAAGCCAAAACTGAATACGCAACGCTGTGCGATTTATTGAAACCGTAGGAAGCAAATTTTTCAATCAAATCAAATATTTCTGAGGCAATTTTTCTCTCAATACTTTTTGCCACAGCATTCTCTACAAATTCTTTTTTCTGCTTAGCCATCAACTCTTTATCTTTTTTTCCCATCGCACGACGAAGCAAATCTGCTTGCGAAAGGCTAAGACCGCCGATCTCACTGGCAATTCTTATTACTTGTTCTTGATATACAATTACTCCATAGGTCTCGCGAAGAATTGGTTCAAGTTTCGCGTGTAGATAGGAGATTTTCTGCTTGCCATTTTTTCTATCGATAAAGTCAGGTATGTTTTCCATTGGACCCGGACGATATAGCGCATTCATGGCAACGAGATCATGAATAGATGTCGGCTTAAGCTTGCGTAAATAATCCTGCATGCCAGTACTTTCAAACTGGAACAGCGCCACAGTCTGTCCCCGTGTGAATAGTTCCAAAGTTTTTTGATCCGCTTCTGGAATTTTGGATAAATCCAATTTTATTCCATGTCCTTCTTCAACCATCTTCAGAGCATCATCTATCACAGTCAGCGTACGCAAACCAAGAAAATCCATCTTGAGTAGACCGGCGTCTTCAAGATCCTTCATATTGTATTGCGTCATTAAATCGGTTTGTGGAGTTTTATACATCGGCACATAATCGCTAATGTCTCCTGGCGCAATTACAACGCCGGCTGCGTGGGTTGAAAGATTACGATTCATTCCTTCAAGTACTTTTGCCGTATCAATCAACAGCTTTATTTTTTCATCGGAACTCTGATTTACCCATTTTAGATCTGGGACATTTTTTAACGCATCTTCAATGCGCGCCACTTTTCCTTGAAATACCGGAATTTGTTTTGTTATAGAATCGATGACGGATAATTGAATACCGAGAACTCTACCAACATCCTTAAGTGCCGCACGGGATGACATTGTACCGAATGTGGCAATCTGCGCAACAGATTTTTCGCCGTACTTTTGTTTTACATAATCAATTACTTTTTCACGTTTATTATCTGCAAAATCAATATCTATGTCAGGCATGGAAACACGATCTGGATTAAGAAATCTCTCAAAAAGCAAATCATATTTGAGTGGATCGACATCTGTGATTCCTAATGCATAAGAAACGATGCTCCCTGCTGCGCTTCCTCTGCCCGGACCGACAGGAACATCCATCGAACGAGCAGCATTTATAAAATCCTGAACTATGAGAAAATATCCCGCATATCCCATGTTCTTTATTACATTTATTTCATGAACAACCCGCTCTTCGATCTCAGGCGTGATTGTTTCATATCTTTTTGGGATTTTTTCTCGCACGAGTCGTTCAAAATATTCATTAAGATCAGTACTGCCTGCTTCCGGCGGAATAGGAAATGCCGGCATATGATTTTTATTTAATTCTATTTGCAGATTGCATTTGTCTGTAATTTCTAATGTAGATTGGATTGCTTCTGGATAATCTTTGAATAACGCGATCATTTCATCAGATGATTTGAAATAGAGTTGATCTGTTTTGTACCTAAGCGTCAGATAATCAGATGTGTTTGTGCTGCTCGCTTCCGGGATATAGAGCATGATATTATGCGGCAGAGCATGCTCTTGCAGGATATAATGGCAATCGTTTGTTGCAACCAATTTTATACCAAGTTCGCGCGCTATCTTAGGCGCACCTTCAAGGATAGACTGTTCGTTCTGCAAGCCATGGTTTTGAATTTCCAAATAAAAATCTTCGCCGAATACATCTCGATAAATCGACGCAAATTCCATAGCCTCATTATAGTCACCGTTCACAAGTTGTTCATTGACGATTCCAGCTTGGCATGCAGATGTCGCAATAATTCCTTCATGATATTTCGATAAAACTTCAACGTCAATTCGAGGTTTGAAATAGAATCCTTCCGTATGTCCAATAGTGCAAAGGCGAATTAGATTTTTATATCCGACTGCATCTTTTGCCAACAAAACAATATGGTTGTAAATACCACGTCCTTCTCTCTTGTTTAATCGATTCGTATCTACTTTCTTTTCAAACCGGCTTCCTTTGGTAACAATATACGCTTCACAGCCAATGATAGGCTTTATACCTGCTTTATCGGCACGTTTGTAAAATTCAATAGCACCAAAAAGCACGCCGTGATCAGTAATCGCCACTGCCGGCATATTATTTGTCACAGCAGCACTTACAAGACTCTGGACTGTTGCCGCCCCGTCAAGAAGGCTGTAATGTGTGTGATTATGGAGATGAACAAACTGCATGGAACTGCTTATAACCAAGGGGAAATTCCAAATTCTAATCTACTAATCCTAAACAAAATACAAATATCAAGACCAACAATTAAGATCATTTATTTGTGATTTATCTGCAATTTGTTTTTGAGGGTTGAGTTTTTCTAAATCTCTATTATAGTAACAACTTTTGTATTTCTGAAAGAGCATCTTCAAGCTTCACAAGAATCCGTTCACCTGTTCTTCTGCGCTTGATTTCAATCTGACCATTTTTTAATCCTTTATCGCCTACAATTACTTGAAACGGCATGCCGAGCAAATCTGCATCTTTGAATTTAAATCCTGGAGTAATGTTTGCCCTGTCGTCAAAGAGTGTATCAACGCCAAGTTTATTAAGCTGGGTGTAAATTCGATCCGCAGCAACCACAACATCTTTGCTATTCATATTAACAGCAATCAGATGGATTTGGTATGGTGCCAGGGCTTTGTTCCAGATGATACCATCTTTGTCATGATTCTGTTCAATATAGCAAGCCACGATACGTTCCATACCGATTCCGTAGCTGCCCATAATCACTGGCTGGGCTTTGCCGCTTTCATCAAGATAGGTGATGTTGAGTGCATCGGAGTATTTTGTACCAAGCTTGAAGATATGTCCAAGCTCAATAGCGTTGGATATCTTTAACGGTGCCAAGCATTTGGGGCAAGGTTCACCAGCCTCAATTGATCGCAAGTCATAGTAACCTTCAATTTTAGCATCGCGAGCTAAATCTATATTCGCGAGATGATAATCATTCCGATTCGCACCACTTATAAGACCATTCATGCCTTCTAATCGCTTGTCACCAATAATCCTAAATCCTTTTATGTTAACTGGTCCAATAGAGCCGCCGTCTGCACCTGTAAGCGCCAACAATTCTTCTGCACCAATAGGTGTTGCATCACTACTACCCAATGCAACAGCAAGTTTTGATTCATTGAGTTGGTCATTTCCCAGCATGAGAATTAGAAGTGGTTTACTATTATGCCTATATACAAGCGATTTTGCGAAGCGGGATTGATCAGTCTTTAGGAACTCTACAAGCTGGTCAATTGTCTTTACATTCGGCGTATGAATTTCTTTCAATGGCTCGTTGTTCTCAACTCGATTAACTTTGGGCATGTTGGAAGTCGCTACCTCTAAGTTCGCAGCATACCCGCACTTTGCGCAAAGAGCTGTAGTGTCTTCTCCGGATTCTGATTCGATCATAAATTCCTGTGAGCCTGTTCCGCCCATTGCACCGCTGGATGCCCCGACGATAAAGAACTTAATTCCGCACCGTGTAAATATTTTCTTGTATGCTTCAGCTTGTGCATCATAGCTTTTATCCAGATCTTCCCACGAACGATCCAGCGAATACGCATCCTTCATAATAAATTGCCGCCCACGGAGAACACCTGAACGAGGTCGCGGTTCATTTCTGAATTTTGTCTGTATCTGGTACCAAATCTGCGGTAAATCTTTGTACGATTGAATGTGCATGCTTGCAATATAACCGATAACCTCCTCATGCGTTGGCGCAAGTACTAATTCCCGTTCTTTAATGCTGAAAATAAAGTTTGGTACATTGCGCCTTCCAGATTGAATCCAAAGCGATTCTGGATTTAATGCAGGTAGAAGTAATTCCTGTCCACCGATGGCATTCATTTCCTCTCGAACAATATTCATTGCAATAGTGATTGCTCGCAAACCAAGCGGCAAGTAGGAATAAACTCCTGCCGTTAATTGGCGCATCATTCCAGACCTTAGCATCAATTGATGACTTGGAATATTTGCATCTGCCGGAATTTCTTTAAGAGTCGGGATAAAAGCTTGACTAAGTTTCATAATGTATTTTTCAAATTTGTTAATTTAGTATTCATATTTAATATAGAAAAAGTCAATTCCCTTAAGCACGTAATCACACTTCTACAATCCGAAATTGGCAATTTTCTGTACCCCCGAAAGGATTCTCCCGATGCATCCTGCATCGGGACGACCAACGGTTTAGTACCAATGTAACAAAAGTTAGCAAACGGATAACAGTTAACTTTTAATTTGCATTGTGAATCCCGCTTTAGCAGGAGATACTATTCCAAAGAATTACCTGTACCCCCGAGAGGAGTTTTCCGATGCATCCTGCATCGGGACTACCAACGTTTTAGCCCCAATGTAACAAAAGTTAGCAAACGGATAACAGCTACCTTTTAATTTGCATTGTGAATCCCGCTTTAGCAGGAGATACTATTCCAAATAATTACCTGTACCCCCGAGAGGAGTCGAACCTCCGACCAACGGTTTAGGAAACCGCTGCTCTATCCATCTGAGCTACGGGGGCGTTGTTTTTATTCCTATGTCGGCAAATTGTCCTTCAACCTCATACAGATAATGCCTAATTTATTTCATCTTTAACTCATTGAATACAATTGTAGAAGTAAAATACAAAAGATTGTAGAGTGAAGCAATTCAACTGACAATTCAAAAACAGCGCTAATTTTTGAATAATAAATATAAGTGAGAATATTTCCTTCTCGGTGCAGCTGTTGAGGTTGGATGAACAAATCTTGTTTAGGTGAACGAATTGAACTACCGAAGTGACTGCTAATAGCTATTATTTTACTGTCTACTAAATATTTGATGCACAGATTTACCAGCGACTATTCATCTGTTGAAAACTTTTATCCAATTCTTCTCTAGAAGCTCTGATTGATTTTTCCGTCATTCCATAACCTATTTCAAATACATCATCCTTGAGGTATTTCATTACGGATGCCACAAATTCTTCAGGCGTTAAATTTGCTTTAAAGTTTCCTCTTTTGGCCCTTCCATCTGGATTTAATTCTGTATCGACTGCGGGTGGAACAACTTCAAATACTTTGATCCCGAGCTTTAAAAGTTGATGCCTAAGCGCAATAGAAAAAGCGTGCAATCCGGCTTTAGTCGCACTATATACCGGCATTCGGGCGGCTGGTACAAAACCTAATCCTGATGAAATATTAATAATTGCAGCTTCTTTCTTTCCGGTTAGATATGGAATAAACATTCCTGACAAGACTATCGGCGCTTCTAAATTGATTTTGATTTCACTTTCTCCAGCAAGAAATTCATTAATACCTTTAGTAAAATCAATATCTCTTTGCACTCCAGCATTGTTAATGAGAATATTCAAATTGCTGAAGTTGGCAGTTATCCATTCCACAAGTTCTTCTCGATCCGCTTCTTCAGCTACATCACATACTTTGACATGAAGCTCCCGATGTTTTTTTTGAGCTTCAAGAAGTCTTTCTTCCCTTCGGCCGCAAATGATGACTTGATTCTTCGCTTCCAGGAAAGCTTCGGCCATTGCATAACCTATTCCTGTTGCCCCACCTGTGATTAGTACGATATTTCCTGAAATCTCCATTTGAAATCTCCACTATTATTTTTTAACAGGATATCCAATGGTTTGGCCAAAGAGTACTCGTTGGTTACTATCTAAACTTAACTTTTCTGTAAGGCTGGGTTTATTGCAATTATGGAACCATGATGCCAAGCCTTGAGCCGCAGCAAACAAATATACATTGCCTGCAATGAGACCTGTATCGACATAGTAATATGATTTTTGAATTTCAGGATCCTGCAATCCGGGTTCTTGAAAACCTGATGTTTTAGAAAGTTTATTTACATCGACGACATAAATAATCTGAATTGGAGCCTTCGCTATAAAATTCGCTTGACCAGGACCAATTGCCAGTGCACGAAAATCACCGACAACAACTGGAATCAGACTATTCTGAAATGCATTATACAAGTAAATTCCCTCCTGCATGGCAATATAAAGATCAATTTCCTGCGAGTTGCTCGCCGATGCAGCGGTTCTTCCAGGAATTCCGAATGGACCTATTTTACGATTTATACCATATGCTGCCCAGAGGAGATTTGAAAGGTGCTGCAAAGAAAGTTTTTTATCGCTTATATCACGGAGAGTTTTTCTTTGCTGTAATGCTTTGAACACCGACGAATCACGATCACAGGCGGGCTTCGGCATTTTGATCGTCAGCAGATTCTTTGCAGAATTTTGACGTTCCGGCACAGAAGCAGTCCGGTTATTTTTCTTTTCTTTCTGAATCATAAAATCCCCTTTTCTTGCTTTGGAATTTTCTTTGAATGCAGTTCCATGGGAGTTCAAGATATCTTTCCCTGATGAAAGATCAAGTGCTTATAATTACTGACTGCAGGAATTATCTTAACGTGTAGGTAACTGTATACATGAAATAAATGTAAGAGAACAAACTGTTTCGTTTTCTTCTCAACGCACAGTATAGGTGAATGTGAGTATTAAATATCTCTTCAGGACTTCATTGCTATCGTCTTCGATGTATGAACTTGCAATTGTTCTCGAAAGGCTTTTGTTTTGCCCGAGGAGATCGGCAACAGACAATTTGATTTCTCCGGCTTGTTTAGCAAAAAGCTTTTTTGCAAGGCTCATATTCCAGAGAATAGAATTTTGGTTATACCCGTTGCTTTGACCGTTGTTCAACACATTATTAATTTCATCATGAAAAACTACGCCGTCCCAAAATATCCAGTTGAATCTGAGACCTGCTGTATGGGAATAATAATTGGAATTCAAGCCAGATTGAAGAGTATTTCGGCTGACCGAATAGTTTCCAAGATAACTGAGTGTAAAGTCTAAATTCGGGCTAATATTGCTGCCGAGGACGCACCCCGCCGTAGAGGTGAGCGCATGGGCAATATTCATGGCATAGTTGACCGCGCCGGGAGTTTGCGTATAACTGACACCGCCACTCAGATTGACATTGGTTTTGATGAGATCGATAGGAAATCCGTATGTTGTGAACGAACGTACCGACCAGTATCCGTCGAAGTTTTGGGGTATCGTGAGTTGTGTGCCGGGAGATACTTTCGTTCCATCGACAACAGTGTCCCGACTCGGCGCAAATACTTCGTTGCCGATATAATCATTTGTAAATGTTGCAGAGAGCAGAAAGAAAAAGCTTCGTCCCTCTTCAGGTGTTGTCATCGAAAAACGGGAGAGCAAGGTTTGCGTGTAAGATTGTTTCAAATTTGAGTTTCCGGCAGTAAGGAGTAGTGGATTTGAATTGTTCACTACATCCTGTAATTGCGTCACTGCAGGCGCGCGGGTCGATGTCTGATAATAGATTCGAACGTTTTCATGGTTGGGTAACTTCCAATTGAACATTACATCGGGCAAAATGCTTGTAAATATTTTCCTGGTGGATGCCGAGTACGGAAAAGTCTGTTCATTAGAAAGATATGCTTGCTGCCCTTCGATGTGCATGTTAAAATTTATAGTTGAGTCATTATAACGATAACCAAAGCCTCCAGCTTGAGTCGAATATCGTGTTCCGTATGTGTTGGAAAGGGAAGGTTGAAAATTAGAATATTGCTGGGTAAGTGAATCGAATTCGTACGTGCGTGTGTCCGCTGTTCCGTGGGAAAAAGTGGGTTGATAGTTGATTTCTAAAAGATGATTGCCGCCAAGTGGTTCTGTATATATGAGGCTTGGCGCAAGAGAGATATTACTAGCCGTGCCATCCGAATATTGAATGACCGGAGCAATCGAGTCTGGCGTTCCTGACATACTACTGCTCAATGCATTAAGATTAGTCGAACTTTCCTTGTAACTTTCGCCGAATCCGATATCAAGAGAGATCGTTCGTCCCGGGGTATCAAATCTATGCCGCAGAGTAAGGTGACCCGCAAGATTATTTCCGGTTGTTATCGTTTGGTTTTGTGTCTGCGTCTGCGAAACGGGAGTTCCGTCCGCAAGACTGTTTATAGCAATTTGATTATTCGAAGCATGATTATCCTGATAAGCAAATTGTGGAGTGAATGTAATACTGTTTGCTCGATCGATTGCATAATCCCACCGTGCACTAAATCTGTGATTATAATTAATGCCATTGATGTCCGATTGTTGATCGTACAAAGAGCTAGAGTCGCTGGAATACAAGTATTGGCGGTTGATATCTTGATTATTTTGATTCTTGGTCTCATTGAAAAAATAATTCATCTGAAGAAACATTCCGTGCGAGATCGAATCTGAATAATTTGCTCCGAGGAAACTGGTCGTATTGATACCCTGTTGCATGCCAATGATTGACGCACCCGTTCTTGCTGAGCCACCTGGGGTGAAGATACCTCCACGCGGAGCAGTTCCGCTGGCATTCCTCGGCCCTCTTCTGCCTCCTCCCATTCCATAATTACGTGACTGGCCTGTCCCCGACATTATGCCGAAGAGATCCTGCATCGAAAATGCTTGCGTGTTGGTATTATTTGATGAAGCGAGAATTGTGAACCGTTGATTGCCGTTAAAAATATTGAAACTGCCATTCGATTCATATCGTTCGTCGTCGCCGTACCCTGCAGCAAATTTTCCAAAATTGGATTGCGCCGTACGTGTTCGAGTAATTACGTTCATTGTCTTGATATATTGCCCGTCGTCGAACCCCGTGAACTGAGCCTGGTCACTCATTTGATCGAACACCTGTATCTTTTCAACGATCTCCGCCGGGAGATTACGAATTGCGAGTGTCGGATCGTCTCCGAAAAACGGTTTTCCGTCAATTAAAACTCGCTGCACAGTTTCACCATTCGTTTGCACGGTTCCTGTATTATCGACCGTAATACCAGGCATCTTGGTAACCAGTTCCTCGATTGTCGCATCTGGATGTGTTTTAAATGCATTAGCATTGAATTCCGTTGTATCACCATTTTGAGCCGCAAGTGGAACTCTTCCCTCGATTGTAACAGCATTGAGGTTAATCGTTGTTTCGGCCATATTTATTGTGCCTAGATCAATATCTTTTCCGACTGCTCGAATAACACGAATGATTTTTTTATAGCCAATTGTAATTGCTTCGAACCGATACGTCCCTTTCCAATTACCGTGGAAGCGAAATCCTCCATGTGCATCGGTCGGCTGCACAAAAAAATGTGTCGTATCAGGTAGGCTGTAAAGCCAAACGGGATTGCCACTCGAAGGTGCGCCATTGGGAAAGTGTATAATTCCATAAATATCGGATTCCTGAGCCACAGCGGATGCCATGCCTAAGAAAAGAAAAAGCAGCAACAGATATAATTTCATTTGATAGATCATTATATTTTACCTGAAAGACTTCCCTTTAACGAAAATTTGAATCGATTGAAATAGAAAATCATTTTTGAAAGCACACTTAATAAACGAAGCTTTCGAGACATTGTTTCTGAAATATGAAAATCCGGGATGTAGACAGATTCATATCCATCTGCATAACAGGCTAACGAGATGCGATAAATGTATTCGATGATCAGGGATTATGTTCAACGGTTAATTTTTTATTGCGCGAGGTGGATACGAAGACTGAGAGAAATTGGTTTATGCGTAGCTCCTTGGCTGCTACTTCGTTCCCCATAATTTCCTCGCCCGCTACCGGTGTAATCACTACCTTGTGTTCCTTCATTACCGGATATACCACTTCCTCCTGGTGGCGTTCCAGCATTGGGTGTGCTACCGCCGCCATGCCTTCGTCTTCCACCACCGCCCATACTCCCATCTTGATGTTTGCTGTCTGAAGGCTTTTCGATCTTCCCAGATTCGATATTCATACTCAAGGTATTATCAATTCCAGCTCCAAAGGGTTCTTGCTTTGCTTTACGCGGAATTTTTAGTTCAAGAACAGCAAATCCGGACGAATCACGAAATGCAGCAGCGATGCCATAATCGTTTTCGGATGTTAGTGTTGAACTTTGGGTTATTGCATCTTTTTCAGGTCCCAATACCTCCATTTCGGTAGGATAACCAGAAGAGACTGCCCCTTCTGTAATTGAAGACTTGCCTATTTGGAGAGGATAATGAATTCCAAATTTTTTCCCATTTTTTGGTTCGATCCAGACAATCATTCCCGCTGCTGTCATCAAACGTGCTGTTGCTCTATCGGTGGACATAAGGCAAACATACATATTGCTTGCATCGTTTTGAATGCCGATTAATAATCCTGCGTCTTCTAAATCAAGCATTTTCTTTCCGTTCCATTCATCGGCTCGACCGTCAACAATATATGTCCCGCTTAGTGATTCGCTGTTCAATTCTTTTGTTGAGGAACATCCCGGAATGATGGCAGTTTGAAGCAGTGAGAAAGAAAAAAAAGTTACTTTTAAACACACTCTAAATTTCCAACTTGACATATAAACCCTTCTTTGTTAAACCTAATGGCTTCAAATTTTAGATGCATTTTGTCGTTGTGAAGTTTAATACAAAGTTGATCTATTGAGAATTATTTTCACTAAATTCTATTAACTTTATTAAGGATCGGACTACATATCTTTGCAGATAATAAAAAGAGCAAAATGTGCAAAAGTTTACTTTGACCCAAAAAAGAAACAAATAGTGCATTAAATCGTCTTATTATTGTACAACATATCGAAACCACATGAATTTGACAAAACATTTTCTATTGCTTTCAATTTTAGTAGTTGTGTGTGTTTTAGGATGGAGCGGTTGTTATACACAATTAGCAACCAGTTCGGACAATCCTGAACCAGTAATTAATTCACCGACCATTCCTACAGATCAACCTCCTCAATTGGAGCCATACGATCCATCTCCAACGGATCCATACTATCCGCCTCCAACAGATCCATATCAACCAATTCCTCCGGCAGGGTCTACATCAAACGGCACCGGGTCAGAGACAACTCCGGATTCTCCTCATCGTCAGTCTGGATATCAGCGATCATCTTCGACTGACCAAAACAATTCTCGCCAGGCTGATACGACTCCACCTAGAACTTCCTGGAGTCCGGCTCCAACGCCAAGCGCTCCAACTCCCAGTTCCGGTTCTAACACTCGCACCAGCGGTTCGACACGCGGAGGCAGATAAAGATTGATCAACCTGCACATTTCTACAGGACGCCGTTCTATCAAAAAAGAAAAATATTAGAGGATTAAATTTTATGGGAGCGATTATAATGAAGAAAAATCTTATAAAAGTATGGAATAAGTCTTTTTTCTTCCTCGCTATTCTATTCAACCTAACTCTGGCACAACAAGATACGTTTCAACTTGAATCAAAGCGCATTGCAGGTTCAATTCTAGTTGATGGTCATTCACTTGATTATTTGCAGGGACTGACAGATGGTTTCGGAGGACGCATCTCCGGTTCCGGCGCATATAATCGAGCATCGGAATGGGCTGTTCAACAATTTCGTGAGGCAGGAATTAAAGACATAAGACTCGAACCGTTCACAATACCGAATGGCTGGGAGCGTATTTCTGCTAGTGCACGAATGATTACTCCTCTGGATCGCCCACTTCAGGTTCATTCATACGGTTGGGCTCCATCGACTTCAAAAGATGGTGTCCAGGGTGAAGTCGTTTTCATACGTCATATCTTATCGCAAGAGGAAATCAAATCGCAAGCCGATAAGATCAAAGACCGTATTGTTCTTATCAATGGTGATAGCTTTTACCAGAATGAACGGTTCTTAGATAGCAAATATATCGCTTCGAAGAAACTTTTGAAAGAGCTTGGCGCGCACGCTATACTGGTTCGAGGTTCAGTAGAAAACAATATAACCTCGACATGGGATGATACTTGGGGTGGAAAACTCGAGCCACTTCCGATTGCAGAGATTGGAATGGAAGATGGAAAACTAATCGAGAGACTATTAGAGCATGGTGCTGTCACTATCAAACTTCAAATTGAGAATAAAATAACCGGACCTCTACAGGTAGCTAATGTTATTGCCGAAATTCATGGTCTTGAAAAACCAGATGAGTGGATATTAATCGGAGCACACCTTGATTCCTGGGATCAAGGTACTGGAGCGCAAGACGGCGGTTCTGGTTGTGCGATGGTTATGGAAGCCGCACGTGCTATCATCCAATCAAACTTAGCTCCACGTCGCTCAATCAGGTTTGTGCTGTGGGGTGGCGAAGAACAAGGTCTTATGGGATCAAACTCTTACGTTCAACAGCACGCTTCCGAAATGGACAATTGTGTTGTTGCTTTGAATGCAGGCTTGTGTGCCGGTACTCCACAGGGATGGATAATGAGAGGTAACAATGATATGAAAAAAATATTACAATCTCTCGCTACTTTCTTGAATGGATTAGGCGGCGACGGATTGAAGTCAGAGGTGACGTTTGAAGAATTATCAGATTGGGAATCATTATTTCTTGCAGGCATTCCAACATTAGATCTATGGGTGGATATGACATCTTATTGGAATATTGATAATAAATCCGGTGATACTTTTGACAAAGTTGATGCTCATAATCTTGCCGATGGATCGGCGATTATTGCAATTACTGCTGCTTGGTTTGCTGATCAACCTATTGAACTGCCATCGCACTTAGACCAAGCAACAATAAATAAAATCCTCATGAAAGCAGAAGTCTACGAACGTATCAATGATTTAAGGAAACTCGGTGTCCTCAAGTAGGATAGGTTCGATGTTCAAGTAAAATACGCCTTAAGACAAGATTCTTTAGGACAAAGAACAATATTCGCATTTGTTAAAGATTTAAACAAAACAACAAATACATTATTATAAAAAAGCCTCGACGTTTGCCAAGGCTTCAATAAATTCCAAATTATTATCTAGCGAAGATCTAAGTTTTTATTTCATTAAGATCATTTTATTAACCGCTATTTTGTCTTTGTACTTCAATTCATAAAAATATATGCCGCTCGATAAAGCATTCCCCGGCTCGAATGTTACCTGATGTTTTCCTGCAGTCAAGTATCCATCAATTAATGTTGCCACAGTTTGACCAAGAATATTGAAAACGCGCAATGTGGCTTTACCATCAGATGGCAAAGTGAAACTAATCTGTGTAGATGGATTGAAGGGATTCGGATAATTGTTATCGAGCGAAAAACTTACCGACAAATTAGTTATCGATGTTTCAACTGAAGTCGTTGTCTGTTCCGTTATAATAAAATCAGCCGGACTACTAAACTCCCCAGTTGTATAATCAATAACAGGAGATGTAGACATGCTTGAAATGTAACCAACTTTATCGGTTATTACCGTATATACACCGGGATCAAGATCCACAATTTCGTATGAACCATCTACAGCTGTAACATCGTACGAACAAGAATTCTGAGACTCGCCTATGACGATGACACCGGACAATCCAGAACCACTTGAATTCCTAACCGATCCTTTTATTGAACCACCACCTTGTGCAATAATATTATTCACACAAATAACAAGACCTCCCACATTTTGATTCTCTTTTACAACGATGGTATCGGCAGCTTTCATATTATAGATGCCACAATCGTTTGCTTTGAAATATGCCGGCAAATATCTGCCAAATGGAACCACTTGCAGTATGTAACTTCCATTTGCTACGGCATTAAAAGAAAATATTCCTAGTGAATCTGTATTAATTGTTCTCGCAATCGGAATAGGAAGTACTATTGTGCTTCTAACAGGAATAACAGGATACAAAATTACATGTGCTACTACAAACGCTCCTGCGCTATCAACAACAGCACCAGAGACTTTCGCAGTTGCTACAGGAAGAGCACTTAATTTAAAATTAATCCCCGTGGTATCACTATTCAATGTAAGCTTATCAGCCTCGAGTACATTACTTTTGCCGTTGTAATATTGTAGAATATATCCTGCTTTATAGGATGCAACAACATATGGACTGCCGATCACAGCCGTAAGTTTATATCTACCGGCGCTATCTGTTTTTGCTGTACCGCCAACATCACAGAACAATCCAAATCCTGATTCTTGAAACGACATCGTATCTGCGTTAGCGGTAGATGATACAGGGCTAGGTATAAGTGAAGCAACAACAGTTGCTCCTGTTATCGGTTTTCCATTCAAATCAGAGACTGTACCGGATATTAACATCGGAACAGGTCGTTGATATTTTTTAAGTATGAAGTTTGCGACAATTGGTGTTGTATCTTTCACTAGAACAGGCGTTGCGCCATCCATCGTTGGTGAATTAATATACCAGACTGGTATATAGTCTCCATTTATATTTATAGGGGAAATTACTAAAGGCGAAGGTCCCGACCTTGCTTGAATAAAGAATTCTCCAGAATCGGCGACAACAATTTTATAGGCACCAACCGAATCAGTAAATGCAGAAAGCAAAGTTGTATAAGTTGTAACTGCGGATCCATCTGTTTTTTTGTACAACGATATAAGAATCCCTTTGAGCAATTCATTACTTTCATTTTTAACTACACCATTAACCGTTCCAAGAAAATTCACAACCTGAATAGTCCATGAATAAGAAGATGATTTACTCGAACTCGTAGTAATCCTGACTTCTACACTGAAATATCCCTTAACGGTTGGAGTCCATTTGACAAGTCCCGTCAATGAATCAATTGACATACCTGCTGGTGATTTAGTTAGTTTGAAAGAAGCTTTTGTATTAGTTGGCATTGGAACCTGAAATTGGTATTCCACGCCAACGACAGCTATTGATTGTGTGGATACAATAACACCTTGAGTTGGTGTCGTGCTCTGTGCAATAAGCTGTGTTCCAACTAAGGAACAAATGATAAGTAACAAAACATTTCTGAAAAGTAAGGTTTGTTTCATTCTACACCTCATACATATTTTAAATGGCAATTGTATAAGCCTTAATAATATTTAGCATGATCTGCAATTGTTTTGAATATATAAAAGAGTAAATTCAATAATTGTGCTTTCCGTCATATCAGTCTCAACATCATAAATTATACTATTCCAATAGTTAGAGACTTTATTCTATTGAAAGGTTTAACCTATATAGGGTAAATTACTAAGTTCTTCAATTTTGTGATTTTTGAGCACCTTCTTTGCACGTGCACGAAACGCTGGAGTTGAATAAGGAACCATCAGACTTACAATAATCTCAAGCTCCTTTTTGAGCTCTGGTTCTTCCTGGGCAATATTTGCAAGCACGGTCATTGAAAATGTTCTCACAGCAATTGGCTCGTCGATTGAAGAGATTAACTCGAAACAAAGGTTTGCCACGATTCCTTGCAATCTGCGTGGTATCTTTACAAATTGCAGTATGCGAACAACATTACGCTTCACTGCATCGTGGACTCCTGCTTTTTGCATTCTATTTATCATTGGTTTAAGCCACGGGGAGACCATCTCCGGATGTCTTTCAGCACAATGACCTATGATCCAAGCCGATTTCCTTGCCAGCTGTTCATCCCCTTGCAGGAAAAATTTCATCAAGTGCTGAAAGCGCATTTTATCTTTCCCAATCCATTTAACAATCTTTTCCACTTGATCTTTTGAACGGACATCAAGTATTTCTTTTTCAATATCCATTATTTATCAAAGAATATATAAATCATGAGAATACTAAATATCTTTCGAAAATATGTCTAACGTCGTCCGCTTTTGCCAACCAAATCCATTATAAAACTGCTCGGCTTCATTATTGTCTCGATAGACAAAGAGATGACACTTAGCAATTCCACGCAGGCGAAGTGCATCCAGCGATTGCTGAGTCAATTGTCTGCCGATTCCACGCTTCCTGTACGTTTCATCAACAGCGAGATGATAGATATATCCGCGGCGGCCATCATGTCCACAGAGGATTGTGCCAATGAGCCGCTCTCCTTCTTCGCAGACAAAGCACAATCCTGGATTCCGCTCTAAGAATGCGAGTATTCCTTCCCGCGAATCTGCCTCACTCAAACCCAACCCCGGAGTCTTCTGCCAGAGAGCTAATATCCGGCTGTAATCGTCAATTGTCATTTCACGAAAAGAATATTTTTTCAAAATATTATACTTTCATCTATTTTTAGTTTTCGGATGATTATTTCCAATATCGATACTATATAAGGCTCACATTGATATTTTATGATTTATTATAAAATCAACAGCTTAAGAATAAACTCAGCAATATATTAAATGGTTTCGCATGCAGATGCAAGATAAATTGGCATGGAAACTGTTGAAATATAATACCGATAGAATGATAGTGATTAGAATTTGATAAGATTTGAGTTAATAATTATCCACTAAAATTTATTTCTATCAGAAGATTAGCTTGATGTACAGAAGTATTACTTCGATTATATCGACAATACATTTCCTACTTTTCTAAATAGCCAGTTTCTCTACTTCAATCCATACTTCCTGATGTGCTCATATAAAAGAAATGTCGTCCCACCAACTTCAAAAGCTCCCAAAATTGTTTTGAGCGTGTGTAGTTCATTCTCTTTAGCCAGCTCCTGTTTCCATGGCGATATGAGATCAATCTGTTGCTGGAATTGTCCTGAAAGTGAAGAAGGAAGAATCATGAGTGCTTGGTGTAAAGACATAGATTCATATTCAGGAGTGTCGCGTAGTGATGGCGGGGGAGTAATTTCAGTCTGGAAGCTGTGTAAGAGAGATTGATTGATAATTGGCTTTTTAACAAGCGTATCGCGCACTTCCGGTTTGCCAGGTTCTTGTGCGTATAGAGTATAACCCGCAGAAATGCTAATAATTAACATCCATTCCACCCGACTTATGATCCGTATAATTAGCATTCCAGACCTACCAAATAGCGGCATAACTGTTTATTATCATTTTATAAAAAATATTAAATATATAAACGAATCACAAATAGATATTATTCCATTTGGCTTTTATAGAAGTGATAGGCGGTTTGCTTTTATTTCCGATCAACAAACCACAGCTACAATATTCTTGCATTTGCAGTGACGATCCTTACTAAAATAACAGCGGATAAAAATTGTACGCATTTACATTCAATTCCTGCAGAATTGGAGCAAGGAAGACTAAATTGCGAAGTTCATTCGTAACGAAGCGATTCGACAGGATCCACGCTGGCTGCCTTGCGGGCCGGAAAAACTCCTGCCATAAAGCCAATCGCGGAAAGAATTCCTACGGTGATCAGGATAAGTGAAAAGGAAAGAACAGGTCTCCCGACGAATTGCATGGCACCTTCTTCTGCGGGGAACAACCACATGACTGAAACGATTGCATAACAAAACAAAATTCCGATTGTACCTCCCGAAAAAGCAAGCAATAATGATTCAAAAATAAACTGTGCCATAATATAGCTTCGTCGTGCACCAACTGCCATCTTAATGCCAATTTCTCTGGTTCGCTCTTTCACAACAACATACATCACATTCGCAACTCCGACGCCTGCAATGAGTAGTGTGAGGAATCCGATAGAAAAGAGAAAGATTGAAACGCCAAGACCTACTTTATTCATGATCTTTTCTCCTTCAATAAAATCCCACATTTGAAGAGCGCGCTCATCTTTCGTGTCAAATTTGTATTTACGGCCAAGTACTTCATAAATAGAATTTTTTATCATTTCCTGTCTGCTCGGATCCGATGGCTGGAGGACAATACTATTCACATTCGTATATCCATAGGATGTGTGAAAAGTCGTATAAGGTATAATTGCACGCCGGGTGTCAGGCCCGTTATTCATTGCTGTCTGCACCTTTTTTTGAATAATGCCTACCATAGTATACGGAACGCGATCAACCATAATGGTCTTACCTATTGGATCTTCATCTTTAAAGATTTCATACGCAACCTTGGTGCCAAGGACAAGAACGCGCCTTTGCTGCTCCACGTCCACATCATTAAGGAATCGTCCGCCGCCCGCCGGATACATACGCCGCATTTCTTCAAAGCCAGGATCAACCCCTTCACACTCCGTTGTCGTATTATTCTTTCCGTAACTAAGAGTAACATTCGAATGATATTGAGGTGAAATAAGGCCAATTCCAGGCACTGACTGTTTGATCAATTCAACGTCGTCTTCCACGAATTTAATTCTTCTTCCTTTTGGCAATCCTTGATAGACAAGCCCTGTTTCTCCGCCGTATACAATGATGATACGATTACCTGCATTCATCATTCCCTTCATCATCTGATTACCGAGCCCACGCCCAAATGATAGAAGCAGTACAACAGCAATCGTTCCCCACGTGATAGCAATGAGTGTCAATGTTGCACGCGTGCGATGCGTACGAAGATCATATAGAAAATCTCTAAATAGTTCAAAAAACATAATGAGTTATAAATTAAGAGACATTAATATTATGTTCTCAGACATTCAACAACATCAAGATTGGACGCCCGTCGTGCAGGCATCAACCCAGAGAGCAAACCTACAGCAATCAAAACACATATTGTTACGATGACAACCTCCATAGATAAAACAGGTGTTCCCACATATTCCTTAATCGGCAAGAGGTTTAAACCGGCAATGATACCGTAGGAAATAATGAAACCGATCGCAGAACCCGTGAATACAATAAAGAAGGTTTCAGAAAAAAACTGAAAAAGAATATTTATTTTCGTTGCACCAACGGCGCGCTTTACCCCAATTTCTTTTATGCGTTCCTGCACAACGATAAACATGATGTTCGCTACGCCAAGCCCGGCAACTCCCAGCGTAAAGCTACCGATAAGACCGAGGAAGACATTGATGCCGAGAAACATGTAGAATGCTAACCGGTCAAAATCGGTGGTATCCCAAATCCATACTGCATTTTGATCAGTCGGATCGAATCTATATTTCTTGCTGAGGGCTTCCCGAACCTCTTTCGCCGTCTCTTCACCCAATCGCGGGTCTTTCACTTGATAAATAATATTATTTAAATATACTGAGCCATAAACAGATTCAAACGTCGTAAGAGGAATAAAGATTCGATCTTGATCCCTGCTATTATAAGACGAGGGCTGTGTTTTCTTTTGCATAACTCCGATAACCGTAAAAGGTGTAAGACCGATGAAAATCGTTTTACCAACTGCGTTCTGATCTGCAAAGAGAAATTCCTTAACTTTGTCACCAATCACGGCGACCCTACGCCTTTCTTGAAGATCAAGAGTATTAATATATCTTCCGCCTGCTTCCGGATTAATATTTCGTATATCACCGTATATTACATTAACTCCAGATATAAGCGGCGTCAGAATATTTTCTCCGACACGTGTTACTGTCCTTTTACCATATTCCGGACTTATGCCCGAGACATTCGGTACCTGCGCAGCGACAAGCTTTGTATCCTCTTCAACGAACGACAGCTGTCTTCCAATCCCATATCCTGCGTAGGGTTTGGTTGTTTTCCCAGGCCAAACGATTGCAAGCCCTTCACCAATGCCATGCATACTCGCCACGGTTTGCTTTCTGAATCCGACACCAAACGCAACGAGCACAACTATTGCAACAGTTCCCCAGATAATTCCAAACATCGTTAGAAATGCCCGAAGCTTCTGTGCCTTTAAATCGACAATAAATTCTGACAGGATTGTGCGAAAAGTTTCCATAAGAATCTCACTTAATCAATTTTCTTAACGGGTCTTTCAAATACTTCGTCGCTATCATTTAAACCGGAAATAACTTCAATATTAATCGCATCGCTTAAGCCTGTTTTGATATAATGTTTTTCATCTTTGTTTTTCCCTCGCGCCAAGTTGACAAATCCTGAATCATTGCTGAACGTAATTACCCGCTCAGGAATTGACAATACATTGGTTTTCTTTTGGATGATGATATTAGCATTTGCTGAATAGCCGGCACGTAGAACAGCATTCTTTGCACCGGGAATAAGAATTTCTATTGGGAATACAGTGGAGTTATCTTTCTTTTCTGCCTTTAACCAGATTTTTCGAAGAATGCCTCTGACCGTATCGCTCGGCAATGCACCCACTTTTATCTCAACATCCATTCCTTCTTTCATCTTTCCTACATCAATTTCATCCACTGTCCCTTTGAAAAGCAACCGTTCCATATTTGCCATCTTCATTAACACTGTGCCTTCCTGATACTCAGTTAAAGGAGTTACAGGATCGCCAATCTCAATGGTTCGGTTGAGTACAAATCCAGAAATAGGAGATTTGACAATAGATTCAATCTCGGTTTCTCCAATCTTAATTTTACCGCTTTCCATCAGGGCAAGATTTTCAGTCGCAATTTTCACCCTAAGTTCTGATTCGTCATATTGCATTTGGAAATCTTCATATTCCTTATCTGAAATTAGGTGGTTTTTAATCATGCTTTCCTGACGGACACGTTGCTTCTTCAAATTGTCTAAATCAACCTGGCACAGCTGTACCTGACGTTTGGCATTAGCAAGCTCACTCGGTGTTGGATCAGGACGCACTTCAAGCAATGGCTCACCGATTTTTATATATGCACCAACATCGACGAATATTTTGCTAACCACTCCAGAAACTTTCGACTTTACAGAAATCTCATTTTCCGGTTCGATTGTGCCAACTGCCAATGCTTTATCGACAATCGTTCCTCTTGTAACTTTTATCTTTGGCAAATCACTTTCGCTGGAAGATTTATTGTTGCCGAAGAAAAATAACGATGCGCCGCCCAGCACAATGACTGCAGCGGAAGAGAGTATGATTTTCTTTTTCATAGTCATAGACGGATAACGCCCCTTTTATATTATCTGGAATATGATATAAAGAATTATATTTCAAAACTATTAAAAGATACGGAGTAAATGGTTTGATGTTACAATAAAATGGGAAAAATATTTGTCTTAAATATCCGTAGCTGCGTCAGAAATGGCCTTATTTATTGACCAATGTTATACTTATGGAAAAAACACTCAAGGCGTTAAATACCGATTCGACAGAATTGGCATCTCTCAGGCAAATCACGATCGAAGCGCAACAGCCTGCCGCAGCCGACA